>JBAQDF010000011.1:0-158999 GCA_049286265.1 Sideroxyarcus sp. | reverse complement strand
GCAATACTGCGTTGCTCACAAAAAATTACTCCTTACATATCACACATATGCTGCGTCGCAATTTTTTGCTCACGCCTTGTCTTGCTTAGAACTTTGAATTTTTAGAGGCCCCCTGAAGCCGTTTCAGAAGTTTCTCGTGTATCCCGCCAAACCCGCCGTTGCTCATCACCAGAATCTGGTCGCCTGACTTGGCGACGGCGGCGATAGCTTCAATCAATTCATTCAGGTCGTCCTTTACCACCGCCTTGTCGCCCAGCGGAGCCAGTGCACCGCGCGCATCCCAGCCCAGATTTCCGGCATAGCAGAACGTCAGGTCGGCATCTTTCAGGCTACCCGGCAGCGCGTCTTTCATCACGCCCAGTTTCATGGTGTTGGAGCGCGGTTCCAGCACGGCGAGGATGCGTGCCTTGCCGACTTTGCGCCGCAAACCTGCGACCGTCGTGTCGATGGCGGTGGGGTGGTGCGCGAAGTCGTCGTACACGGTGATACCGTTGACCGTGCCGCGCACTTCCATGCGGCGCTTCACGTTCTTGAATTCAGCGAGCGCCGCCAGACCCTGCGCGATGGGCACGCCAGCATGGCGCGCGGCCGCCAATGCGGCCAGTGCGTTCATGCGGTTGTGCTCGCCCATCAGATCCCATTGCAGCGTACCTTGGGCAACGCCGTTCAGGCTCACTCGGTCATTTGCATCAATGTTCCAACCGTCATCGCTGCCGAATTTCTCCACCGGCGTCCAGCAACCGCGCTTGATCACGCGCTGCAGCGATTCCTCGCGCCCGTTGCTTACCACCAACCCGTTGCCGGGGACGGTGCGCACCAGATGGTGAAACTGGATTTCGATAGCGGCGAGGTCGGGGAAAATATCGGCGTGGTCGAATTCGAGGTTGTTCAGCACAGCCGTGCGCGGGTGGTAATGCACAAACTTGGAGCGCTTGTCGAAGAAGGCGGTGTCGTATTCGTCCGCCTCGATGACGAAGAACGGCGAATCGGTAATGCGTGCCGAAACACCGAAGTTCTGCGGCACACCGCCGATCAGGAAGCCCGGATTCAACCCTGCATATTCCAGAATCCACGCCAGCATAGACGAAGTCGTGGTCTTGCCATGCGTACCCGCCACACCCAGCACCCACTTGTCGCGTAACAGCGTATCCGCCAGCCATTGCGGGCCGGAAGCGTAGGGCAGGTTGCGATTGAGGATCTCTTCCATGAGCGGATTACCGCGCGAAACCACGTTGCCGATGACGAACACATCCGGCTTGAGGTCGAGTTGCTCCACACCAAAACCTTCGATGAGCTCGATGCCCTGCGCTTCGAGTTGCGTGCTCATCGGCGGATAGACGTTGGCGTCGCAGCCGGTGACGCGATAGCCCGATTGTTTGGCGATGGCCGCGATGCCACCCATGAAAGTGCCGCAGATGCCGAGGATGTGGATGTGTTTTGGTTTGCTCATTGTTGTTCCAATTTCACCCTCTCCCCTTCCCCTCTCCCGCAAGCGGGAGAGGGTGCCCGACAGGGCGGGTGAGGGGATGTATTATGTCCTGAAAATAAAATACACCGCGCCCATCAGGCACAGCCCTGCCCACAGGTAATCCAGTTTCAACGGCTGGTTCATGTACATCACCGCGAACGGCACGAAGATCGTCAAAGTGATGACTTCCTGCATGATCTTCAACTGGCCGAGGCTGAGCTGTGTATAACCAATTCGATTTGCCGGCACCTGGATCAGGTACTCAAACAACGCGATGCCCCAACTCGCCAACGCCGCGATATACCAGGGCGACGAAGAAAAATTCTTC
Source organism: Sideroxyarcus sp. (assembly GCA_049286265.1). Lineage (GTDB taxonomy): Bacteria > Pseudomonadota > Gammaproteobacteria > Burkholderiales > Gallionellaceae > Sideroxyarcus. Next base: position 157,203 of record JBAQDF010000011.1, on the reverse strand, counting down.
AGGTGCCCGTACCACGCGAAGGTCATGAACAGGTTGGACACCGCCAGCATCAGCGCGGTGACCAGCAACGGGTTGGAGATCAGGTTCATTGCGCGAGAAGGGTCTTAGTTGATTCCCAGCAGTTCCACATCAAACACCAGCGTCGCGTTAGGCGGAATCACGCCGCCCGCGCCGCGCGGGCCATAGCCAAGATTCGCGGGAATGACCAGTGTGCGCTGCCCGCCCACCTTCATGCCCTGTACGCCCTGATCCCAGCCCTGGATGACACGGCCTGCGCCGAGCGGGAAAACAAACGGCGAGCCGCGGTCGCGCGAGCTGTCGAATTTGCTGCCCTTGTGGCCGGGCGCGGCTTCGTCATACAGCCAGCCTGTGTAATGCACGGACACGTACTGGCCTGCCTTGGCTTCGGCACCCTTGCCCACCTTGACGTCAGTCTTGATGAGCTCGGTTACCTGACCACCCTGCTCCGCACCCGACGTGGTTGAAACAATGCTGAACGAAAACAAAAAGGCCAGTGACAATAATGCGATGCGTTTCATCGATTCCTCCGTGGTTTTGTAGGGTGGGCACGTTCTTTGTGCCCACGCTGTACGGGTAGAGTGTTTCCGCGTGGGCAGAGCGCACGGGTAACGGCATAGCCGTTGGGACCCGTCGGCCTCCCCCTTGCGGGGACGAAAAACGTGCCCACCCTACCTGAATTAATTGATTCCCAGCAGTTCCACTTCAAACACCAGCGTCGCATTCGGCGGGATATCGCCACCCGCGCCGCGCTTGCCGTAACCCATTTCCGGCGGAATAGTCAGCGTGCGCTGACCGCCCACCTTCATGCCCTGCACACCTTCGTCCCAACCCGTGATCACATGGCCCATGCCCAGCGGGAAGTCGAACGGCTCGTCGCGGTCGCGCGAGCTGTCAAATTTGGTACCCTTGTTCTCCGGCGCGTTCTTGTCGAACAGCCAGCCGGTGTAATGCACAGTCACGGTCTGCCCGGCCTTGGCTTCTGCGCCTTCGCCGACCTTGGTATCCACCATGTCGGTCTTGATCACCTTGAGCAGCTTCACGTCGAACACCAGCGTCGCGTTCGGCGGGATCACGCCGCCCGCGCCGCGCGGGCCATAGCCCATCTCCGGCGGTATCACCAGCGTGCGGCTGCCACCTTCTTTCATCCCCTGCACGCCCTGATCCCAGCCCTTGATGACGCGCCCGCCGCCGAGCGGAAAGTCGAACGGTTCGTTGCGGTCGAGCGAGCTGTCGAACTTCTTGCCCTTGTTCTCGGGTGCGCTCTCGTCGAAGAGCCAGCCGGTGTAATGCACGATGACGGTCTGTCCGGCTTGGGCTTCGGCGCCTTCGCCAAGTTTGGTGTCGGTTTTGATGAGGGTGGTCATGTTGCTATTTCCTTAATGGTTGGTTGTTGTAGGGTGCAATAAGCGTAGCGCATTGCACCAGTTTTTGATTTTTCAAATACGGCGCAATGCCCGTTGGTTATTGCGCCTTATCTTGCTTAGCGTGGATGTAGGCTTGCCTCAAAGCTTGTCCTAATGATGTTATTTCATAATAATTCTTGGCACCTATTTCATCTATAGTTTGCGTTCCAACTAGTCGAGTTAACCCAGATGGCACAAGGTATCGCATCCAACGGTCATCCGATTTTTGTAAAGTCACTTCAGCAATAAGAAATTCTTGAAGATCGTCTGGAAAAGCCGTATCCACTGCCTGACAAAGGCGACGTAGGTATTCGCTAGACACAACACCATCGATATATGCCAAGAAAATCTGAGATAGCAGGATAGGTTTATCAAGGTCAGTCACTCGATCTAGGATAAAAAACAATGTTTCGCCAACCTTTTGTGCCTCTTCTGTTCCTGCTCCCATCTTTTCTTTGAGCTTATCCTTCTGTTCCTCAGAAATGCCCTCAAGGTTAAGTACGAAGTTGGAGAGTTTGATAGCAAAGGCACGATCACGAATAGAGTCTGCGGCTTTACACACTTTTATTGCTGTGCCAATAAGCGGAATTTCTGCAAGAAGTTCACCTCGCATCAGAATGTCCGCAACCACCTCGCCACCCTCAAGAATAGCTTCGACAATAGGACGATCTTTTGATGATGGCATTTTTGATTCCCTAAAATTTAATAGTTCAACACTGGCGCCAACCACCGCTCCGCCTCTTCCACCGTCCACCCCTTGCGCTTGGCATAATCCGCGACCTGATCCTTGTCCACCTTGCCCGTGGCGAAATACTGCGCCTGCGGGTGCGAGAAGTAGAAGCCGCTCACGGCTGCAGTGGGCAGCATGGCGAAGTTTTCGGTCAGGGTGATGCCTGCGTTCCTAGGTGCTTGCAGTAATTCGAACAGCGGGCCTTTCTCGCTGTGCTCGGGGCAGGCGGGATAGCCGGGGGCGGGGCGGATGCCGCGATATTTTTCGGCGATGAGGTCTTCGTTGCTCAAGGCTTCATCTGATGCGTAGCCCCAGAATTCGCGGCGCACGCGCAGGTGCAGGTGCTCGGCGAAGGCTTCGGCCAGACGATCCGCCAGTGCCTTGAGCATGATGGCGCTGTAGTCGTCGTTCTGCTTCTCGAACTCCGCCACGCGTGTATCGATGCCGATGCCGGTGGTGACGGCGAAGCCGCCGATGTAGTCCTTTACACCTGTTTCTTTGGGCGCGATGTAGTCGGCCAGACAGTAGTTGGGAATGTCGACAGGCTTCTTCGTCTGCTGGCGCAGGTTGTGCCAGGTCATCGCGACTTGCTTGCGCATGTCGTCGGTGTAGATCTCGATGTCGTCGCTGTTCACTGTGTTGGCCGGGAACAGGCCGAACACGGCGTTAGCGGTGAGCCATTTTTCCTTGACGATCTTCTTCAGCATGGTTTGGGCATCGGCGAACAGCTTGCGCGCTTCCTCGCCCACCACTTTGTCGTCGAGTATCTTGGGATAGCGCCCGGCGAGTTCCCAGGCCTGGAAGAACGGCGACCAATCGATGAAGTCCACCAGGATGTCGAGCGGGTAATTCTCCAGCTTCTGCACGCCGAGCAGTTTCGGCTTTGGCGGTGTGACTTTCTTCCAGTCGGTCTTCAGGCCATGCTCGCGCGCTTCCGCCAGTGAAACGTAGTTCGCCTTGCCCTTCTTGCCTTCATGCTGCTCGCGCGCCGCCTGATAGTCGGCCTTGAGTTCGGCGACATAGTTGTCGCGCAATGTTTCGCTAAGCAGGTTGCTGCACACGCCCACCGCCCTTGAAGCATCGGTGACGTACACCACGGTGCCGCTTGGGTAGTTGGGTTCGATCTTCACGGCGGTGTGCACGCGCGAAGTAGTCGCGCCGCCGATGAGCAGCGGAATTTTGAAGCCCTGGCGCTCCATCTCCTTCGCCACATGCGCCATCTCTTCCAACGAGGGGGTGATGAGGCCGGAGAGGCCGATTATGTCGACGTTATGCTCGCGTGCGGTGTCGAGTATCTGCTGCGCGGGCACCATCACGCCCATGTTGATGACTTCGAAGTTGTTGCATTGCAACACCACGGTGACGATGTTCTTGCCGATGTCATGCACGTCGCCCTTCACGGTCGCCATCAGGATCTTGCCCTTGGGCTTGGTGTTGCCGGAGCGCAGTTTTTCCGCCTCGATGTAGGGCACGAGGTGCGCCACGGCCTGTTTCATCACGCGCGCCGATTTCACCACCTGTGGCAGGAACATCTTGCCCGCGCCGAACAGGTCGCCGACCACGTTCATGCCGGTCATCAGCGGACCTTCGATCACATCCACCGGCTGAGTTGCTTGCAGCCTTGCCTCTTCGGTGTCCTCGACGATGAAGGTGGTGATGCCGCGCACCAGCGCGTGGGTCAGGCGTTCCTGCACCGTGCCCTTGCGCCATTCCAGGTCTTCTACCTGTGCCTTGCCGCCGCCCTTGAAGTTTTCGGCCAGTGCGACCAGCTTCTCGCCCGCGTCGGGGCTGCGGTTCAGGACCACGTTCTCAACCGCTTCGCGCAGGTTCTTTGGCAGCTCTTCGTACACGCCGAGCTGTCCGGCGTTGACAATGCCCATGTTCATGCCGGCCTTGACGGCGTGGTACAGGAACACGGTATGGATCGCTTCGCGCACCGGCTCATTGCCACGGAAGGAGAACGAGACGTTGGACACGCCGCCGCTGATCTTGGCGTAAGGCAAATTTTTACGGATCCACGCGCAAGCCTCGATGAAGTCCACGGCATAGTTGTCGTGTTCCTCGATGCCCGTCGCGATGGCAAAAATGTTCGGGTCGAAGATGATGTCCTCGGGCGGGAAACCGACCTTGTGCACCAGAATGTCGTAGCTGCGCTTGCAGATATCGGTCTTGCGTTTATAAGTGTCGGCCTGTCCGGCTTCGTCGAAGGCCATCACCACGGCGGCGGCGCCGTATTTGCGCACCAGCTCGGCGTGCTTGACGAAATTCTCCTCGCCTTCCTTGAGCGAGATGGAGTTGACGATGGACTTGCCCTGCACGCACTTCAGCCCCGCCTCGATGATCTCCCATTTGGATGAGTCGATCATCACCGGCACCTTGCTGATGTCCGGCTCGGAGGCGATGAGGTGCAGGAACTTCACCATGGCGGCTTTGCCGTCGAGCATGGCGTCGTCCATGTTGATGTCGATGACCTGCGCGCCCGCTTCGACCTGCTGCTTGCAGATCTCCAGCGCTTCCTCGTACTGGCCTTCCATGACGAGGCGCTTGAACTTGGCGGAACCGGCCACATTGCAACGCTCGCCGACGTTGACGAACAGCGAGCTGTCGCCGATGTTGAACGGCTCCAGACCGGACAGGCGGCACTCGACCGGGTTGCTCGGTATCTTGCGCGGCGGGATATCCTTAACGGTTTCCGCAATCGCCTTGATGAAAGCGGGCGAGGTGCCGCAGCAGCCGCCGATGATGTTGAGGAAGCCGCTCTGCGCCCATTCCTTGATCTGCCCGGCCATGTTCTCCGGTGTGTCGTCATAGCCGGATTCGGCCAGTGGATTGGGCAGGCCCGCGTTGGGGTGTGCGCTCACATAGCAGTTGGCGACGCGTGACATTTCTTCCACGTACTGGCGCAACTCTTCCGCACCCAGTGCGCAGTTGAGGCCGATGGAAATTGGATTGGCATGCGCCAACGAGTTGTAGAAGGCTTCGGTGACCTGGCCTGTAAGCGTTCTGCCTGAAGCATCTGTAATCGTGCCGGAGATCATGATGGGCAAGGACGATCCGCGCTCGGCGAACACCGACTTCACCGCAAAGATCGCCGCCTTGGCATTCAGCGTGTCGAAGATGGTCTCGATCAGGATCAGGTCGGCACCGCCGTCCATCAGGCCGCGCGTGGCGTCGGCGTAGTCGGCCACCAGTTGGTCGAAGGTGATGTTGCGTGCCGCCGGGTCGTTCACGTCTGGCGAGATGGTGGCGGTCTTGTCGGTCGGGCCCAGCACGCCCGCGACGAAGCGCGGTTTGTCGGCAGTGGCGAATTCATTGCAGGCTTCGCGCGCCAGCGCGGCACCGGCCTTGTTCAGTTCGTAATTCAGTGACTCCATGCCGTACGCTTTCAGCGTGGTCGCATTGGCGCCGAAGGTATCGGTCTCGATGATATCCGCGCCTGCCGCCAGGTATTCGCAATGGATGGCCTTGATGACTTGCGGCCTGGTGATCACCAGCAGGTCGTTATTGCCCTTGAGGTCGCGGTGCCAGTCCTTGAAGCGCTCGCCGCGATAGTCCGCCTCGGTCAGCTTGTAGCGCTGGACCATGGTACCCATGGCGCCGTCCAGAATAAGGATGCGCTGTTGCAGGAGTTTTTCGATAGGGTGCGGTAGCTTGCTCATGGTGCGAAACTCGATAAATGGACGCGGATTTTAGCATGAGGCTCAGTCAAGGCCTGCTGTGACTGCAATTCAAGCCAGTGTGCAGTACACTTCCAACCGGGGAAGTGATTTTATAAAACAAAACTTAGTGAGGAGAAAACATGCCACAAACCAAGTTTCTGCTGGACGAGTCCGATATTCCCAAGCACTGGTACAACGTCGTCGCCGACATGCCCAATCCGCCAACCCCGCCGCTGGGTCCGGACGGCAAGCCCATTGGCCCGGAGGCGCTGACACCAATTTTCCCGATGGCCCTGATCGAGCAGGAAGTTTCAGCAGAACGCTGGATTCCCATTCCCGAACCGGTGCGCGAAGCCTTGCGCTTGTACCGTCCCTCACCGCTGATGCGCGCGCATCGGCTGGAAGCCATGCTGGGCACTCCGGCCAAGATCTACTACAAATACGAAGGTGTTTCTCCTGCCGGTTCGCACAAGGTCAACACCGCCATTCCGCAGGCGTATTACAACCAGCAAGCCGGCATCAAGCGCCTCTCCACCGAGACCGGTGCGGGACAATGGGGTTCGGCCATCTCTTTTGCCGGAAACATGTTCGGGCTGGAAGTGCGCGTGTTCATGGTGCGCGTGAGCTACGACCAGAAACCGTTCCGCCGCTCCATGATGCAGACCTGGGGCGGGAAAGTGTTCGCCAGCCCGAGCATGGAAACGCAAACCGGGCGCGATGTATTGGCAAAAGACCCGAACAACCCCGGTTCCCTGGGCATGGCCATCTCGGAGGCCGTGGAAGAAGCCGCTTCGCGCGAGGATACAAACTACGCTTTGGGTTCAGTACTCAACCACGTGTTGCTGCACCAGACCATCATCGGCCTGGAAGCCAAGAAGCAATTCGAGAAAGCGGGCGACTACCCGGATATGGTTTTTGCACCTTGCGGCGGCGGTTCCAACTTCGGCGGTGTGGCCTTCCCGTTCTTTGCCGACAAGGCTGCGGGCAAGAATGTGCGCCTGGTTGCCGTCGAGCCAGCCTCGTGCCCGACGCTGACCAAAGGCACTTACGCTTACGACTTCGGCGATACGGCCGGACTTACGCCGATGATGAAGATGTATACGCTGGGCAGTAATTTCATGCCGCCGAGCATTCATGCGGGCGGGTTGCGCTACCACGGCGATTCACCGCTGGTGTCGCAGCTCTACCATGAAGGTCTGATCGAAGCCGTATCGGTACACCAACTGGCGACGTTCGAGGCCGGTGTGACGTTCGCGCGAGCCGAGGGCATCATTCCGGCGCCGGAATCCAACCACGCGATTCGGGCCTGTATCGACGAAGCGCTGAATTGCAAAAAGACGGGCGAGAAGAAAACGTTATTCTTCAACTTGTCAGGTCACGGGCATTTCGACATGGCCTCTTACGACAAGTATTTTGCCGGTCAGTTGGACGATCACAGCTATCCGGAAGAATTGCTGCGTGCCTCGCTGGCGAATCTGCCGAAGGTGGGTTGATTTGGTTTGGTAGGGTGGGCACCAAAAACGTGCCCACCCTACAGTCAATCAGGGTGTAACAGCCACGCAGTTGCGCCCGTTTTTCTTGGCGCTATACACGCCTTCATCCGCAGCTTTGATCAGCGCTTCGAAATGCGTCATGCCGGGATTGCGTACCGCAACCCCAATGCTGATGCTGCCACGCCATTCGCCGCTCCCTGTGGGTACGTGCAGCGCGGCGATGGCCAGCCGGATTTTTTCGGCCAGCTGCGCGGCTCCTTCCAACTGCGTATGCGGGCAGATGGCAAAAAACTCATCGCCTCCCAGGCGGCACACGATGTCATCGGTGCGCACGGCATACTTCAGGTTCCTCGATAGCTGCCGCAGCACCTCGTCTCCGGCGTCGTGTCCATAATTGTCATTGACCTGCTTGAACCCGTCGGCGTCGATCATCATGCAAGCCAACGGTGTGTTTTCGCTTACTGATTCCCGCCATGCCAGCTCGAGCTGCCGCATGGCATGGCGGCGGTTGGGCAAGCCGGTGAGCACATCGGTGAGGGCGATTTCTTCCAGTTGCTTGTTGGCATTGGCCAGTTCTTCGGTACGCTCTACGACTCTGGCTTCCAGCGTCTGGTTCAACAGCAGCAATTCGCGGTTGCGTTCCGATACCTGCCGGAACAGCCCGTTGAGCGCGTGCAGCAGGGGTTCGACAGCGCCTTCCTTCATGCGTTCTTCTGCCAGATAGGCTTCGGCCGCGGACTGGCCGGACCGGATCGCGGCGATCTGCTTGGCCATGCACTGGTCGGAACCGAGGATATGGTAGGCCAGCCAGTAGATGAGGAAGTTCAGCAGGGATTTCGCTTTCTCTGGTTTCTGGGGCGAGATGGCCGCATGCAACTGGGTGACTTCCTGCAGGAAATTGACGTGTTCGTGCTTGTGATGGTCGATGTGGCGATCATCAACCTTCAGCGTATCCATCAGCATCTCTTCTTCGGCAAAATGATATTGCGCGTAGGCCGCCAATTCGCCGAATACTGTTTCGACTTTGTCGAAAGGAATGTTCTCCGGTTGCGTCAGCAGGTCGCCGAACTGGTTGATGACATCAACCAGATAGTGGTGTTGTTTATCGACTTCCGTCAAACCAGTGACGAAATGATCGTCCCAGATAAATGAATCCACGATTTCTCCTCCCGAAAAAACGCCACATCAATAAAAGTGTTTTATGTTTGCCTGTCTAATCTCCGGTACTGCACTGCTTCAGCAATGTGATTCGTCAAAATGTACTCGCTGCCAGCCAGGTCGGCAATGGTGCGCGCCACTTTGAGCACGCGATGGTAGGCGCGGGCGGAAAGATTCAGGCGCGTGATCGCCTGGCGCAGCAATGCTTCGCCCTGTGCATCGGGTGCGCACCAGGTATCGATTTCGGTGACGGAAAGCAGCGCGTTGGGTTTGCTCTGTCGGGCCAGCTGCCGCTGTCGCGCGGCTTCAACCCGGACTTGTATAGCCGCGCTGCTTTCGCCATTCGGTTGTTTCAGCAAATCTTCCTGCGGCACGGCAGGCACTTCGATCTGGATATCGATACGATCCAGCAACGGGCCGGAAATCTTGCCCCGGTAACGCGACACCTGATCCGGCGTGCAGCGGCACTTGCCGTTGTAGTGGCCGAGATAGCCGCAAGGGCAGGGGTTCATTGCGGCGACGAGCTGGAACTGCGCCTTGAAATCGGCGCGGCGCGCGGCACGCGAGATGGTGATGCGCCCGCTCTCCAAAGGTTCGCGCAGCACTTCCAGCACCCCGCGATCGAACTCGGGCAATTCATCCAGGAACAATACACCGTGCATGGCAACGGAAATTTCACCGGGACGCGGATTGCTGCCGCCGCCAACCAGTGCCACCGCAGAAGCGGTGTGGTGTGGTGCGCGATAGGGTCGGCGCTTCCAGTTTTCCACCTCGAACATGCCGCCCAGCGACTGCATGGCGGCGCTTTCCAGGGCTTCCAGTTGAGTCATCTGCGGCAGGATGCCGGGGAAGCGCGCGGCCAGCATGCTTTTGCCGGTACCCGGCGGCCCGCTCATCAATATGCTGTGACTGCCGGCAGCGGCGATCTCCAGCGCACGTTTGGTTTGCGACTGGCCTTTCACCTCGCGCAAGTCGGGGTAGTGCGGCGCGATGGATTGTGTATCGGGGATATGACGCGTCAGCGCATCGCGTCCGGCCAGATGCGCCGCAACCTGCAACAGCGATTGCGCGGGATAGACCTCGGCATCTTCCACGAGGGCGGCTTCCGGCGCATTCACAGCGGGCAGGATAAAAGCGCGTCCGCTGTCGACAGCGCGATAGGTCATTGCCAGTGCGCCGCGGATTGCGCGCAGTTCGCCGGTCAGCGCCAGCTCTCCGGCAAACTCGTAATCGTTCAGGCGATCGGAAGGTATCTGCCCGGAGGCGGCAAGAATGCCGAGCGCGATGGGCAGATCGAAACGCCCGCTCTCCTTCGGCAAATCAGCAGGGGCGAGATTGACGGTGATGCGTTTATAGGGAAACTCGAACTGGCAGTTCTGCAAAGCGGCGCGCACGCGATCCTTGCTTTCTTTCACTTCCGCTTCCGGGAGCCCGACAATGGTGAATTGCGGAAGGCCATTGGCGAGGTGCACCTCGACGGTGACCAGCGCGGCATCCATGCCCGCCAACCCGCGACTGTATAAAACAGCCAGCCCCATCAGTTCGTCATTCCCGCGCAGGCGGGAATCCAGTCAATCAGCAAGTTCGTGCGAAGCACGACAACATCAAGGCGTTGTTCGCTGCGCGAGCTTCCTTTAACACGCTGGATTCCCGCCTGCGCGGGAATGACGCAATTAAAGTAGTTCATCTTGCATTAAGAAGCCGCACGTTGTTTTTCCATGGCGGCGATGCGGGCTTCCATTTTGTCCAGGCGCTGTGCCAGCACTTCGTATTCCTCGCGCGTGACCAGATCGAGTTTGGAAAAACCCTGCGCCAATAGCGCACGCGCATTCTTCTCGAAGTCCTTGGCCGGTCCGCTGGCGACGGCCTCGTTCAGCTTCGACGACATCTCTTCAAAAAACTTTGTATTCAGCATGGTGAGTGGTCCCTCTAAGTAAATGTACTGATATACCAGTAGTGTAGCAAAGAGTAGGGTTGCACCGCTTGTGTGCGCTGCACTGTTTTTGTGCATGTACTTGGTGCGTTGTTTCTCGGCCGTATTTTCATGATATTCCGCAAACCCATTATCCACGCGGGTTTCGGTGGCTGGCATAGTTTCTGCTGATAGGTAGGCGTGGATGCTTTCATCCCACTTAAACACTCAAACACTTAAAGAAAGGAAACACCATGCTTAAGAACAAACTGCTGGTTGCTGCTCTGGCCTCTACTTTCGCGCTGCCGGTGTTGGCTGCCGATTTCACTCCTTCTTCCAACGTGAGTCTGGTGAGCAACTACCTGTATCGCGGCATCTCCCAGTCTGGCGCAAAACCGGCTCTGCAAGGCGGTTTCGACCTCGCTCATGCGAGCGGTGCTTATATCGGCGTCTGGGGTTCCAGCATCAGCTGGGTGAGCGATGCAGGTTCGGCCAACAGCGCAGGCGTGGAACTGGATACTTATGCCGGTTACAAGGGTGCTGTCGGTGATGTTGCCTATGACGTCGGTTACCTGCGTTACAACTATCCTGGTTCTTATTATGACGGCATGGTCAAGGCCGATACCGATGAAGTCTACGGCGCAGTGACCTACTCCATCGTAACGGCCAAGTACTCTTACAGCCTGGGTGACACATTCGGCGTTCCTGATGCAAAAGGCACCAGCTATCTGGAAGTCAATGCCAGCTATGCCATACCTGATACAGGCATCACCGTTGGTGCGCACTACGGCAAACAATCTTTCAAAGGTTCGTCGGCCAAGTACCAGGCCGCCATTGTTTCCGGTGACCCAACCTACACCGACTACAAGCTGAGCGTTACCAAAGACTTCAGCGGTTACGTACTCGGACTCGCTTACAGCGATACCAATGCCAGCGCTTTCTACACCAGCCTCACACCGCAAGCCAAGGAACTGGGCAAGAGCACTGTCGTTCTGTCTCTGACACGCGCGATGTAAATATTTCGGGGCGGCGCGTCCGCCCCGTTTTCAAGGAGATGTGAAATGAAAATCGTCACAGCAATCATCAAGCCGTTCAAGCTCGACGAAGTGCGTGAAGCGCTTTCCGCCATCGGCGTGCAAGGCATCACCGTTACCGAAGTCAAAGGCTTTGGACGTCAAAAGGGCCACACTGAGTTGTACCGCGGCGCGGAATATGTCGTGGACTTCCTGCCCAAGATCAAGCTGGAAGCGGCGATCAAGGCCGACCAGCTGGACAGCGTGATCGAAGCCATCGAAAAATCGGCACAGACCGGCAAAATCGGCGACGGCAAGATCTTCGTGCAGGACCTCGAACAAGTAATCCGCATCCGCACCGGCGAGACCGGCCCGGAAGCCTTATAAGGAGCGATGAGATGAAGAAACTATTTGTGCTTTTCGCCTTGCTGGCCATGCTGTGCGGCCTGACAGGCGCAGCCTATGCTGAAGAAGCGGCTCCGGCTGCTGCGGCAACGGCTACCGCTGCTGCCGAAGCCCCCGCTGCCCCTGCAGCCGCTCCGGCACCGGTCCCCAACAAGGGCGACACCAGCTTCATGCTGATCGTCACCGTGCTGGTGATCATGATGTCCATCCCCGGCCTGGCTCTGTTCTACGGCGGCCTGGTGCGCAGCAAGAACATGCTGTCGATGCTCATGCAAGTGTTCAGCATTTTCGCGCTGATCACCGTGCTGTGGGCGATCTACGGTTACTCGCTGGCGTTCACCACGGGCAACGCGTTCATCGGCGGCTTCGACCGTCTGTTCCTGAAAGGTGTCTTTGATCCGGTATCCGGCGCTGTTGCCAATGCCGCCACCTTCAGCAAGGGCGTGTATATCCCCGAGTTCGCTTTCATCGCGTTTCAAGCCACGTTCGCTGCAATCACCGTGGCACTGGTTGTCGGTGCGTTCGCAGAGCGTATGAAGTTCGGCGCTGTGATGCTGTTCTCGGCTCTGTGGTTCACCTTCGCTTACCTGCCGATCGCTCACATGGTCTGGTTCTGGGCGGGTCCCGATGCCTACACCGACGCTGATGCTGCCGCTGCTGCAACAGCAACCGCCGGCTGGCTGTTCCAGAAGGGTGCGCTCGACTTCGCAGGCGGCACCGTGGTGCACATCAACGCCGCTATCGCGGGTCTGGTCGGCGCCTTCCTGATTGGCAAGCGCGTGGGTTACGGCAAAGAAGCAATGGCTCCGCACAATCTGGTGATGACCATGATCGGCGCTTCCCTGCTGTGGGTGGGTTGGTTCGGTTTCAACGCGGGTTCCGCGCTGGAAGCGGGCGGCACGGCTACGCTGGCTTTCGCCAACACCCTGATCGCTACGGCTGCTGCTGTGTTGACTTGGGTCAGTGCGGAATGGCTGCTGAAGGGCAAGCCCAGCCTGCTGGGTGCTGCATCCGGTGCGGTTGCCGGTCTGGTTGCCATCACGCCGGCCTGCGGCTGGGTCGGCATCGGCGGCGGTCTGATCATCGGTGCTTTGGCTGGTGTGGTCTGCTTCTGGGGCGTGACCGGTCTGAAGAAGATGCTGGGTGCGGACGATGCGCTTGACGTGTTCGGTATCCACGGCATCGGCGGTATCCTGGGTGCGCTGCTGACCGGCGTGTTCAACGGTTTCGCCATGGGCGGCACCGGCATCATCGACTACGTGAACAACACCATCGTCACCACAGAGATCGGCGCACAAACCTGGATCCAGGCGCAAGCTGTGCTGACCACTCTGGTGTGGTCCGGTGTAGTCGCATTCGTCTGCTACAAGATAGTCGACCTGACCATCGGTCTGCGTGTAGCTGAAGATGCAGAACGCGAAGGTCTGGATACAACGTCTCACGGCGAGAAGGCCTACAACCTGTAATCCATCACAGGCAGGCTGAGAAAGGGGCATCTTCGGATGCCCTTTTCATTAGAAGACTCATTGTCAGGAGGAAAAAATGTCCGGAGAAATAGAAGTACTGTTTTCTGTGGCAGGCCGGATACATGTCCTGCTGCGGCGCGAGCTCAACCGCATCATCGACGTCGAGTGGATGTGTGCCGATCCCGTTTATGCCAGGGAGGTCATCAAGCTGGCGCGGGCTGTCGATTCCGACGAACTGCACAAGCTGGCCGACCGGGTGGAGCAGGTGCATCCGAAATTCCTGCACACCGAACGCATTGTCGATCACATTCCCGCGACGGAAGAATCGAAATACATGACGACCTTGCGTTGAAGTTATTGGCAATTGCACCAATTCAGGGGCGCCGCAAGGCGCCCTTGTTCCTGCGCGAATCAGATTCCGTAGGTCGGGTTAGCGACAGCGTAACCCGACGTGTCCGCTGCTGCTATCCCATGATGTCGGGTTACGCTACGCTAACCCGACCTACAGTGTAATTTTGCCTGTAGACATAAGTCCCGGACAGCGTGCAACACTACACTAGCTGGAAAGAACGCTGCGCGAAAATACGCTTCTGGAATATTCCTGATCAGCCTCGGAGATTTGCGCGAGTGCCGACTGGGTGGACATGCTGAAGCCGCGCGACAGGTCGGTATCGTCATCCGACATGCGGATTGCGTGCGCCGCCTCGCCGAAGTCGCGCAGGAATTCGTCCCAATCGGCATAACGCTCGGCGGGCGATTTTTTCATGGCACGTTCGATGACGGCTTTGAGCGCGGGCGGAAAGTCCTTGCGGTAGGTTTCTATAGGCGTGATCGGGAAATTCAGCACGGCAATTCTTGCATCGAAAGGATTGTCCGCATCAAACGTGTTTTTGCCGGTAAACAAGCGGTACATCACCGCCCCCAGCGCATAGATGTCGGAACGCTGATCGAGCGGCTGGCCTTCGAGTTGTTCGGGGGACATGTACGCAAAACTGCCCGCGACAGTCGAACCCAGTTCCTCGCTCGGTACCGCGCAACCGAAATCGGTAAGCTTGGCGGTCCCATTCGGCATCAGGATGATGTTGGCCGGTTTCACGTCGCGATGCACGATGCCCAACCCGGCCGCGTAGCGCAGGGCATTGGCGATCTGTTCGACGACGGACAGCACCAGTTTGATCGGTAGCAATTTATTTTCGTCGTCGTGCTGATCCAGGGAAACGCCCTTGGCAAATTCCATCACCAGGTACGCGCCCGTCCGCTCGGTCAAATGAGCTTCCATCACATGCACGATGTTCTTGTGCTGCATCTTTTTTCCCAGCTCGACCTCAGTCAGGAACATTTTCTTGTGCACATCGGACTGGAATACTTTTTTGAACTTCTTGAGGGCGACGATGGACAGCGAGCCATCGCGCATTCCAAGATAGACCCTCGACGTGGCGCCGTCGCCCAACTGGCGGACAATCGAGTATTTACCAATGCGCTTTGGCGGTGAACTGGTCATTTGGATATTCAGTGAAAGCTTGAAAATGAGAGGCACTTGGAAGGTAGACTGAATCAGTGCGGAAATAGTTTCATGCCCACAATCACAACAGGGCATCAGGGGCGGCCCCGACGTCAACTTGCCGTTGATGTGATTGGGAATTTACGGTTGTCAGCCATGGCAACAGACAGCATGAAACCGGGCATCACGCTATCTCGACACGGTTGCGTCCTGTTTCTTTTGCCCGGTAAAGCGCACGGTCGGCTTCGGCAAAGATGTCTTCCAATTTGTCTTCCTGTTTCGCCAAAGCGATGCCGATGGAAATGGTGATCTTGAACACCAGATCGCCGCTGATTATCTCGTTGGCGGCGACCAGGGTACGCAAGCGTTCGGCGATGTTTTTTGCATCCACGAGTTCTGTTTCAGGCAACAAAATGGCAAATTCCTCGCCACCATAGCGCACCAGCAGATCGTGCGGACGCAGATTGACCGACATGATTCCCGCCAGAGACTTCAGCGCAATATCGCCGACCAGATGGCCGTAACTGTCGTTAACATGCTTGAAATGGTCGATGTCGATCACGATAACCGCGCACCTCACATGGTCCACCGCGCAACGCTGCAACACCCTGGGAAATGCCTCGTTCATCCAGCGGCGGTTATGCACGCCGGTCAGTGCGTCCACCGTGGCCTGGTGTTCATACTGTTTACGCTTGTTGTGCGAATGGATGAGCGCTGAATTGTCGTTGCGCATACGCCCGGCGATGATGGACAGCAGATTGCGTGCGACATCGTGCGAATGATCGACCATGGACCACACAGTGTCGTGAGGCACGACCAGCAAGCGCGTTGGCTCGGACGCCACAACAAGCGCGGAGGGATTCTTGCCGTCCACCAGCGAGATCTCGCCGACGCACTCTCCGGGAAGCAGCGAGACATGTTCCAGTGTCGCCTGGCCGATCAACTGGACGCGCAACTCTCCTTCCAGGATCAAATACAGAAACCGGTTTGCCACTTCCGGTTGCAGCAACTTCTCACCGGCGGCCAGATTCCGCAGCGTACAGCGTTCCAGCATGTACTCGACATCGGTAAAGTCCATCCCTTCAAACAAGCTGCTTTGCTCGGTTAGCGCACGATCTGCATCATTCATGCTTGTCCCCTTGCCGCTACGGCATTGAACCTCGAAGGTTTGACCACAATCCGCCTGCTCGGGATGCGTGAGGCATCCCGGTCTTGGGGTTGCGGTAAATCAATCTACCGGGAATACGTCGTCGTCAACTTGGCCAGGCCCAATCTGTTGGAATGCAGCATGAAACCGATCAGTGCGGGGCTGGCGTCCTCGGGTACATCGAGTTTTTCGACCTTAAGCGCATGCACCGTGAAAATGTAATGGTGCGGCCTGTCGCCGACAGGCGGGCAAGCGCCGCCAAAATTGCGACTGCCGAAATCGTTGCGCCCCTGTTTTGCTCCGCCGGGCAAAGCGGCAAGGACTGCGGCGCCGGCAGGCAAACTGGTCGTTGATGCGGGAATGTCATATACCACCCAGTGCCACCAGCCGCTGCCGGTGGGCGCATCGTAATCAAAAACAGTGACTGCAAAACTGAGCGTGCCGGGAGGAACATTCTTCCATTCCAAAGCCGGGGAAAGATTGTCGCCATTACAGCCGAAACCTTTGAATTCCTGCACCTTGGTCATTGGCTTGCCTGTTTTAACCTCCGGATCCGGGCTGGTCAGTTCAAACGCCGTCGCGCTGAACGCAAATAATGCGCCAAATACAATTCCCAAAATTCGCTTCATGTTGCCTCTCCTCTCGGTAGTGCTGAAATAATTGAATATGAATCAACGGAACACGATGGTCTTGTTGCCGCAGACCAGCACGCGGTCTTCCACATGGTAGCGCAAGCCGCGCGACAAAACCGTCTTCTCGATGTCACGCCCGTAACGTACCAGATCGTCCACCGTATCGCCATGGTCGATGCGCACCGTGTCCTGCTCGATGATGGGCCCCGCATCCAGTTCTTCCGTCACGTAATGACAAGTTGCGCCGATAAGTTTCACCCCGCGCAGGTAGGCCTGGTGGTAAGGCTTGGCCCCGACAAAGGAGGGCAGGAAACTGTGGTGAATGTTGATGATGCGCCCCGGAAAACGCTGGCACAACATGGGCGGCAGGATTTGCATGAAGCGCGCCAGCACCATGCTGTCGCCGCGATATTGCTCGAAAAGTGTCGCGATTTTGTCGAAAGCGGCAGCCTTGTTCGTCATGTCCACGTAGATGAACGGAATGCCGTGCCACTCGACAAAACTGCGCAAGTCTTCGTGGTTGGAGATCACACAGGGAATGTCCACCTGCAATTCGCCACTGCGCCAGCGGTGCAGCAAGTCGTCCAGGCAGTGGTCCTGCTTGCTCACCAGCACCACGAGACGCTTCTTGATGGCGGAATCGGAAAGTTGCCAGGTCATGTTGAAATCGTCCGCCAGTGCCGCAAAGCGGCGGCGGAACTCATCCGCATCGAACGGCAGGGAATCGGCGCGTATCTCCTGGCGCATGAAAAAGCGCTGCGCCTCCTGCTCGGTGTGGTAGCTCGCCTCAACAATGAAGCCGCCATGCTGCGCGATAAAGCCGCTCACCGCGGCGATGATGCCAGCGCGGTCGGGGCAGGAAATGGTGAGGGTGTAGTGGTGCGTGGTCATGCGGATATACCCTAATATTGATCTGGTAGATTCTAACGGATAACGAGCAGGGAGTTCATGGCTACAGGAATTCTTGCGGCAACTGCTGCGCAACGACCTCTTTGCTCCACAGCATCGACATGATGCGCGAAGCCTGCTCGGCATCGCCGCTGGTAAAGAATTCTTCCGATCCGGTGCCGACGACCCGATGCGGCAATTCGGTCTTTACCCGATGCATCAAATGGCGCGCGACGGCGGCGCCTGTTTCAATCAGCGCGATGTTTTCACCCACCACTTCGCGTATCAACGGGGCGAGAAACGCGTAGTGGGTGCAGCCCAGGATCAGGGTATCCGCACCTTTCTGGAGCAGCGGCGCCGTATAACGTACGATCAATTCGCGCGTGCGTGCGCTGTGCAGTTCGCCGCGCTCAACTTGCTCGACCAATCCGGGGCAGCCCTGAGTCACGATCTTGACGCGCCAGCCGCCGTATTTTTCCAGCAGCGCCGCGAAGCGGGCGCTTTGCAGCGTGCCGACGGTCGCCAGCACACCGACCACCCGGCTCTGTGTCACCGTAATGGCGGGCTTGACGGCGGGTTCCATGGCCAGGATGGGCATTTTGTTGAATTTGACACGCAGGGTATGCGCGGCTGCTGCAGTGGCGGTATTGCAGGCGATGACGATAGCCTCGGCGCCCTGGCTGATCAGAAAGCGCGTGATGGCGAGCGAACGCGTTTCGATATAAGCGGGGGATTTGTCGCCATAGGGAACATGGGCAGAATCGGCAACGTAGATCAGGCGATCGTCGGGAAGCGTCTGGCGAATGTGCTGCAGCACGGACAAGCCGCCCACGCCTGAATCGAAAACGCCAATTGCGCCAGTAGAAGTAGTCACACCCAAATTCCCGTCATTCCCGCGCAGGCGGGAATCCAGATCATCTAAAAGCCCCGCGAAGCGGGACGACTGTTGGTTTTGTCTGCTATGCAAAAATATTTCATTACTGGATTCCCGCCTGCGCGGGAATGACAGAGTTTATTCCGCCATCTGGTCGCGCAAAAACTCTTCATACGTGCCATGGTAATCGTTCACGCCCTTGGCCGAGATCTCGATAATGCGTGTCGCCAGCGAACTCACGAACTCGCGGTCATGGCTCACGAAGATCAGCGTGCCCTTGAACAGATCGAGCGCGGTGTTGAGCGACTCGATGGCTTCCATATCCATGTGGTTGGTTGGTTCGTCCATCAGCAGCACGTTGGGCTTAGCCAGCATCAGCTTGCCAAACAGCATGCGGCCTTTTTCGCCGCCGGACAGCACTTTTACTTTCTTCTTCACGTCGTCGCCGGAGAACAACAAGCGGCCCAGAGTGCCGCGTACCACCTGATCGTCGTCGTGCGGACCGCGCCAGTCGATCATCCACTCCATCATTTCTTTGTCTTCGGCAAAGTCGGCCGCGTGATCCTGCGCGTAGTAACCGAGCTTGGCTTTTTCTGCCCACTTGATCGTGCCGGTGTCTGCCGCGAGATCGCCTGCGAGGCAGCGCAGCAGCGTGGTTTTACCGATACCGTTGGGGCCGATGATGGCGACTTTTTCGCCCGCATCAATGCGGAAATTCACATTGGAAAACAACATGCGGTCATAGCCCTTAGCCATCTTCTCCACTTCCACCGCAACGCGGTGCAGCTTGTCGCGCTCGTCGTATTCGAAGCGGATGAACGGGTACTGGCGGCTGGAAGGCTTGATGTCCTCGATCTTGATCTTGTCGATCTGGCGCGCGCGCGAAGTGGCCTGCTTGGCCTTGGAAGCGTTGGCCGAGAAGCGCGCCACGAAGGCCTTCAGCTCGGCAACTTTTTCCTTGGCCTTGGCATTGTCGGAAGATTGCTGCTCGCGTGCCTGCGTCGAAGCCAGCATGTAATCGTTGTAGTTGCCCGGATATACGGTGATCTTGCCGTAATCCAGGTCGGCCATGTGTGTGCACACGCTGTTCAAAAAGTGGCGGTCGTGGGAGATGATTACCATCGTCGAATTGCGCGCGTTGAGGATGTCTTCCAGCCAGCGAATGGTGTTGATGTCCAGGTTGTTGGTCGGCTCGTCCAGCAGCAGGATGTCCGGATTGGAGAACAGCGCCTGCGCCAGCAGCACGCGCAGCTTGAATCCCGGCGCCACCGCGCTCATGTTGCCGTGGTGCAGCTCGATGGCGATGCCCAGACCCAACAGCAATTCGCCCGCGCGCGCCTCGGCGGTGTAGCCGTCGTATTCGGCAAAGGTCGCCTCCAGATCGGCGGCGCGCATGTAATCTTCTTCCGAAGCATCCGGATTGGCGTAGATCGCATCGCGTTCGGCCATCGCCTCCCACATCGCATCGTGGCCCATCATCACTACATCCAGCACGCGCACGTCTTCGTAGGCGAACTGGTCCTGGCGCAATTTGCCGAGGCGCTCGGTCTTGTCCAGCATGACTTCGCCCGAGCTTTGCTCCAGGTCGCCGCCGAGAATTTTCATGAACGTGGACTTGCCGCAACCGTTGGCCCCGATCAGGCCATAACGGTTGCCGTCGCCGAATTTGACGGAGACGTTTTCAAACAACGGCTTGGCGCCGAACTGCATGGTGATATTTGCTGTGGATAACATGAGACTGCCTTATTTTCGAAGGCGCGCATTCTACCACTGACGGGGTGAGAGCTGACCTTTGGCTTCAAAGCAGGTACGTACGGTTGCACTAGCTGCGATGAACTACCTCAAACTGCCGATTTACGCGTCATTGCGCTTGCATTCCCTATGGAACATAATTCCCGCAAGATAAAGCCAAAAGGAAGCGACTGTGCCTATCCTGTCTGTGTTTTTCGGCATCATCGTTCGCATGTGGCACGACGATCATCCCCCGCCTCATATCCATGTCGAGTATCAAGGTTTCGAGGCACTGGTTAATGTGCAGACAGGCGAAGTCAGCGAAGGGCGACTACCGAAGAAAGCAGCTTCTATTGTAAAAGAATGGTGCTTGCGCCACCAACAGGAGTTGCTCGCAAATTGGGAAAGAGGGCAGCACTTCGAGCCAATGGAGCGTATTCCTGGAGCAGATCAAGATGATTAAAGTGATTGAAGCGCGATACCTGGGGAAATTCCAGATCGCAGTTGTTTTTTCGGATGGCAAGGAAGGTGCATTCGACGGGAATGTTTTGCTGCAAAAACGTGGCTCGTTACTTGAACCGCTGCGCGATGAAAACTACTTCCATCGGTTTTTCATCGACGCGGGAGCGCTGTGCTGGCCAAATGGGCTGGAGCTTTCTCCTGCCCGACTTTATGAAAATTGTCGGGTGATTGAAACGGTTTAAAGTGGTGCCAAATAAGCCTTCAAGGCACTTTGACAAAACACCGCGAACCCGATCCCAGGTCAATGAAGAAAAAGTCTCCTATCACGCTGCCGGAATATGAGCGCATATTTCGAGTACTCCACTCTGTATCCCGCGGCTTCGATGACAGGCCGGGAGCATCCTGTTTGTTCTACAACACCATTGGTGCGCTGTTGCTCGAAAAAGCGCTCAAGGTGCGGGCGCGCCCCGTAATGGGAGCTGCATTCTTCCGAGTCGATGATCCGACGGCCACAGTGCTTTCCTTCGCGGCCATAAGCGATGATGGCTCGTGTTCTAGTAGTGAAGATGCATTTCATTGCTGGGTTGAGACAGAAAGCCATATCATCGACTTTACAGCGCCGACGTATCGAGAGTACTTGGAAAAAATCGGCAAAAGTCAGCAGCTTCCGAGAAAAATGTTCCAACGGAAGAAATCTGACATGGCTGAATCGCATCATCACCTGCGACGAGAAGGCGATTACTTTGTCCAGCCCAATGTCGAACTCACTCTGCGATCACTAGAAAAATCGCTACAGTCACACGCCGTCGGTGATTTCGCTAACATCTGTTTGCAGTGGTTTGCTCGCCCACCAAAATCAATTAGAGAATCACTGTCGATCATGAACGACCTACACGAGGTAGTTCAAGTTCGCTTGACGCCGCTTTCAGTAACCGGAGCTTGGTAGATTCAGTACAAAGGGGGTAACGCATGGAGTCGGCGATCTTTGGACTTATAGGCGTCGCGCTCGGATCAGCATTGACCGTTGCGCGTGAATGGTGGTTCCAAAGCAGGAAGGACAAGAAGGATGCCGAGTACTTAGCCATCCAAATATCTTGTGCCCTTGAGCAGTATGTCGCTGGCTGTGCGGCAGTTGTAGCTGACGACGGACTCTGTGAAGGTCAAACAGACGAGCGTGGCTACTACCGGACCCAAGTCCAACCTCCGATCTTTGAAACAGATTCATTGAAGGTCGAATGGAAAGCTTTACCCGGGAAACTTATGTACGAGGTACTGGATTTTCCATATAGGGCTGAGTTAGCCAGTCAGCTTGTGTCGGCAGCATTCGAATTCGATTCACCGCCAGATTTCGCAGAGGGATTCGATGAACGTCAATATCAGTACGCCATGCTTGGAATTGCAGCCTCGGATTTGGCGGAAAAACTGCGAAATCACGTTGATCTTCCAGCCAGAGGCAAGGGTGAATGGGATCCCATTGCTTTCATGAAGGAAGCAAAGGCGGCTATCGAATTGCGCAGAAAGGAACGAGCAAGCCGCGCATATGTTGCTATTTAAGGTATAAGGTATGCAAAATAGGAACAGATGTATTTTTCACTACAGGCTGACGCTATTCTTAAGTTTACTCGGTCGTTGAAACACGCCTTCGACGCCTCCCTGCCACAAGCAATCCGATTTGACTACCGCACGTCGGGAAAACAGTTTCAGACAAAATTCCCTCGAAAAAGATGACCCGCACTCCAATCCCCTGTACGCTACAAGGGAACTGAATGCCGCAGTGCGGGTCGTATCGCGGCTGTCGCAAGTTCTCTAAACCACGGAGCGAGTTTGCCGCTTCGCATCTGCGACCCGTAAAATACACCGCTAGTGGCTTTGAAATAACCAGTATGAGGTGCAGAGTGCACTGGAAAAATGTCGATATCGAAAGTCACAACCTGAGGAATATCGTCTGATGAAGCCGACTCTCAGAAACCACAAGGCCTTTACTATGTCACGAGCAATATACGGTTTGTTTTGGATTGCGCTTCAATTTGCCGTTTCTGCAAACGCCGAGGAAGTATCACGCGAGCAGATCAAGGGCATCGACGAACAGGTGCAGGAGATCAAGAAGGATGTGCTTTCGATCTCCAGCGAACTGAAGCTGCTCGAAGAGAAACTGCTCTATCCCTCCAACACCCAGGTCTCCCTGTTCGTCTCCCTCTCCGGCAAGGAAAAATTCCGCCTAGATTCGGTGGAGGTCATGCTCGACGGCAAGGCCGTCGCCACCCACATCTATTCCTTCAAGGAACTGGAAGCGTTGCAGTCCGGTGGCATGCAGCGTATCTATACCGGCAATGTGCAGACCGGTGAACATCTGCTCAAGGTGGGCTCCATCGGCAAGGGCGCCGACGGCAAGGAACAGCGCCAGACCGCCGAGTACCGTTTCAAGAAAGGGATAGGCCCGGGCCTGGTCGAGATCAATCTTGCCGGATCTGGCAGCAACGGGATCGGATTCAAAGACTGGTAAACATGCACAGTAAAACCCTCCGTCTGGTTACGCTGTTGCTGGTTTCCGGCTCAACGCTGGCAAGCGCCGCTCCATCCGTCGAACTGAAAGATCCCTATTTCGGGGAGGCGCTCTACTACGCCTATCAGCAGCGCCACTTCGACGCCATCTCGCGCCTCGATGCCGAACTCGCGCAGTATCACGGCGTCGATGAACCCAAGCTCAATTCGCTCAACTTTCACATCAATCAGGCAGAGTTCTCCGTCGGCGATTTCGAGCTGGGTTACCGCATGCATCAGCGCGCGGGCAGGGCGATCAGCGCGGTGATCGAGGGCAACGTCCCTGCGGCGGTGCGCAACGAGGCGATCTACCGCCTGTCGCGGCTTCTCTTCCAGACCCAGGACTACGTCAACGCACTGCACACGATAGAACGGATCAAAGGCGAATTGCCGCCGGGAATGGAAAACACCATCGCCTTCCTCAAGGGGCAGATCTACCTGGCCAACGGCCGCTTCAGCGATGCCGAAGATATCTTCGCCGCGCTGGAGGGCAAGAGCGGTTACCAGGGGTTTGCCGCCTACAATCGCGCCATCTCCCTGTTTGCCCAAGAGCAGTATGCGAAAGGTGCAGAGGCGATGGACCGGGCCGGGAGCGTTTCCGGCAACGAGCGTGAGACAGAGGCGATCCGCGACAAGGCCAACCTGGTGCTCGGCAGCCGCCTGCTGGAGAAGGGCGAGGCGCAACTGGCCGGCAAATATCTTGAACGGGTACGCCTCGACGGGCCTTTCTCCAACCGTGCCCTGCTGGGTGCGGGCTGGGCCGACATCAAACGCGAGGACTACAAACACGCACTGGTGCCGTGGAGCCTGCTGTTCAAGCGCAATGCTACCGACCCCTCGGTGCAGCAAGCGTTGCTCGGCGTGCCATATGCCTATGCGCAACTCGGCCTCTATGGAAAATCGGCGCTGCTCTATGGCAGCGCGCTGGAGAAGATAGGCGGCGAACTGGATCGGCTGGACGCCTCCATTGACAGTATCAGGCAGGGCCGTTTCCTGCAGGCGCTGGGGCGCCAGGAGGGGCGCGAGGACAAGGAATGGGTGATCCGCCTGCGCGAACTGCCGCAGGCCCCGGAGACCTTCTACCTGATGGAGCTGATGGCCTCCAACGATTTTCAGACGATGCTGCAGAACTATCTCGACCTGGATGATTTGCGCTTGCGCCTCGCTTCCTGGAGCACCGACTACACCGCCTATAACGACATCATCGAACTGCGCCGCCGCTACTACGAACCGCTGCTGCCTTCCATCGACGCGCAGTTTCGCAAGCTCGACTCGGTGATCCGCCTGCGCATGGAACAGCGCGAACGGCTGGACAAAAAACTGAAGAAGATGCTGATCGCACCGCAGCCTGAATTCCTGGCGACCGCGCAGGAGCGGATGGCCAAAGAGCGGATAACCGCGATGGAGCAAAGCATCAAGGGCAAGCGCGTCGACGCCGGCACCCTGCACCGTATCGCGCGGCTCAAGGGCGCCATCCTGTGGAACATCACGACCAACTACCAGGCGCGCCTTACCGAAGCTTTCGAACACCTGGCGGCGCTGGACAAGGACATCGCCGTCTTGCAGGAAACATACGCCGCCTTCGTCCGCACCCGCCAGGCGGCCACTCAGAGTTACCAGGGCTACGACGAGCCTATCCGCCGCCTTGGTCTCAAGACCGATAACGCCCTCGCCACAGTGAACACGCTGATGGCACGGCAGGGCCATCTGCTGGAAGTGATGGCGGTCAACGAACTGGTGCGGCGCAGACAAAAACTCGAGGAATACCAGATGCAGGCCCGCTTCGCCCTGGCGGAGAATTACGACCGCGCCTCCAAGGCCAAGTCGCAGGAAGAAACGTCCCGGCTCGATGCGCAGCAGAAGGATTCAGCCGCGAAAGTGCCGCCAACAGAACCACCGGCGGCGCAACAAGCCCCGGCCAAAGCGCAGGAGACAAAATGATCCTGAAAAACGAAATTGAAGATGAATACCCAAAACCTTGCGCCATCTGTGTAGGTGCGAATTTATTCGCACATAGTTCATTGAGCGTGCGAATCAATTCGCACCTACAAATCCCTCAACTACGGTTTTTAGGATGAAACGTCTTCTCCTGGCCATGTGTTTGCCCCCCTTCCTCGCCTCCTGCGCTGTGGTTGGCAGCCGTGGCACGCTGGCCGATCTGCGCAACGTGGAACCGGAACTCAAGGACGAGACCATAGAGGACGGCCTGGAGCAGGCGATGCAGAGCTATCGCCGCTTTCTCGAAAAGACGCCGGAGTCGGCGATGACGCCGGAAGCGTTGCGCCGTCTCGCCGACCTCAAAATCGAACAGGAATACGGCTACGTGCAGGAGGGGGCAAAAACGGTACCGGCCACCGCGCCCGCAACGACCGAGACTCGAGCGGCACTGGACAAACCGCAAACCGTCACGCTACCCGCTGCAAGTACTGCGGACAAGAGCGCCGCAGAAACAGGACTCATCGCCGCTCCCGGCAAGAAGAGCAAGGAATCGGAAAAGAGTTTCGAGAAACGTGCCGCCAAGGGCGAGAAACTGCCGCCAAAGAAGGTGACCGAGATTGCCGCACCGACCGCAGAGGCGGCTGCCGATCTGGAAAATGCCAATGCGCGCGAAGCAGTCGAGCTGTACCAGAAACTGCTGGCCAAATATCCGCTTTACGAACGCAACGACCAGGTGCTCTACCAGTTGTCGCGCGCCTACCAGGAATTGGGCGAGGTGGAAAACGCGATGGACGTGATGAACCGCTTCGTCAAAACTTACCCCAACTCGCGTTATATGGATGAGGTGCAGTTCCGCCGTGGCGAATACTATTTCACGCGCAAAAAATTCCTCGACGCCGAGGGTGCCTACAAGGCCGTCGTCGCCATGGGCAAGGGATCGTCCTATTACGAACTGGCGCTGTACAAACTGGGCTGGTCGCTTTACAAGCAGGAGCTTTATGACGAAGGCGTGGAAAAGTTCGTCGACCTGCTCGATTACAAGGTCTCTGTCGGCTACGACTTCAAACAGCAGTTGAGCCAGGCCGAAAGCCAGCGCATCGACGACACCTTCCGCGTCATCAGTCTCAGTTTCTCCAACCTGGGCGGAGCCAGTTCGATAGTCGAGTTTTTCGGCCGCTATGGAAAGCGCAGCTACGAGGAAAAGGTCTACAGCCATCTGGCCGATTTCTATCTGGACAAGCGCCGCTACAGCGATGCCGCGAATTCCTACAAGACCTTCGTCGGCCTCTACCCCTTCCACGAAATGTCGCCGCACTTCCATATGCGCATGATCGAAATCTACCAGAAGGGCGCTTTCGGCCAGTTGGTGGTGGAGCAGAAGAAGGAGTTCGCCAAGACCTACGCGCTGAATGCCGAATATTGGCGCTACTTCGATATCAAGAAGCGCCCCGACGTGGTCGCCATCCTCAAGGAGAACCTCAAGGACCTGGCGAACTACTACCATGCCGGTTACCAGAAATCCCGGGTTGCCGATGAGAAACGCGACATTTACCGCGAAGCGCAGCTCTGGTATCGCAACTACCTCGCTTCCTTCCCCAGGGAGCCCGAGTCGCCCGCGCTCAACTACCAGATGGCCGACCTGATGCTGGAGAACAAGGACTTTGGCGATGCGGCGGCAGAGTACGAGCATACCGCCTACGACTACCCGGCCCACGAGAAGTCGTCCGCCGCCGCCTATGCCGCGGTTTACTCTTGGCGCGAATTGCTCAGGACGACGCTGGAAGGCAAGCGCGGCGAAGTCAGACAGCGTTCGATCCAGAGTTCGCTCAAATTCGCCGACACCTTCCCGCAGCACGAGAAAGTGCCCGCGGTACTCGGCACCACCGCCGACGAACTCTATGAAGTGCGCAACTACGACCTGGCCAGCAAAATCGCGCACAAGCTGATCGACAACTTCCCCAAGGCGGAAAAAGAACTGATCCGCTCCGCCTGGCTGGTGGTCGGTCATGCGGCGCTGGACCAGATGCAGTACGCCGAAGCGGAGAATGGCTATACCCACGTGCTGGCACTGAGCGCTCCCGGCGACAAGCTGCATGCCAAAGTGTTGGAGAACCTGGCGGCGGCGATCTACAAACAGGGCGAGCAGGCCAACCAGGCCGGCGATTACAAGATGGCGGCACAGCACTTCCTGCGCGTCGGCGAGCAGGCGCCCAACTCATCGATCCATGTAACTGCGGAGTACGATGCTTCCGCCGCCCTGATCAAGCTGGAAGACTGGCAGCGAGCCGCGACCGTGCTGGAAAATTTCCGCAAGAACTTTCCCGGCAACAAGTTGCAGTTCGACGTGACCAAAAAGATCGCTTTCGTTTACCGTTCCGATGGCCGTCTGGACATGGCCGCCGCCGAATACGAACGCATCGAACGCGAAGCGAAGGAAGAAGAGGTCCGCCGCGGCGCGCTCGATATCGCAGCCGAACTCTATCGCCAGAGCGGGTCGTCGGAAAAGGAACTGTCGCTCTACAAACGTTACGTGAAGCTGTTCCCCAAACCGCTGGATCAGGTGATGGACATCCACTATCGCATGGCTGCGGTATACAAGAGAGCGGGCAACGAGCCGCTGTACCGGGGTGTCCTGAAACAGCTCATCGCCATGGACACTTCCGCCGGTCGCGCGCGCAACGAGCGCACCCGCTACCTGGCGGCGCAGGCTTCGCTGGTGTTCACCGGGGACGCTTACGACAAGGTCGTGGCGGTGAAACTGAGCAAGCCATTCAAGGAAAACCTGAAAAAGAAGAAACAGTACATGCAGGAGGCGATCAAATCCTACACCCGGCTGGTCGATTTCCAGGTGGGCGATGTGACCGCGGCGGCGACTTACTACATTGCCGAAATCTATTACGATTTCAGCCGTGCGCTGGCCCAGTCTGAGCGCCCGACCAATCTCAACGCCGAAGAGCTGGAGCAATACGAACTGGCGCTGGAAGAACAGATATTTCCTTTCGAGGAGAAAGCCATCGCCACCCACAAAAAGAATCTTGAGCTGATGCAACTGGGTGTGTTCAGCACCTGGATCGACAAGAGTCTCGGAAAGCTGGCAACGCTCCTTCCCGCAGCCTATGCGCGCAGGGAGCAGAGCACCGGATTCATCGACTCCATCGACGGCTATCGCTACGTCGCGGGGCAGCCTGTTGATAAAACATTGGCGGTCGATGGCGCCGCTCAGACCGGCGAACCAGCGGGAGCGCACTGAGATGAAAACGAAGAATCCGGAAACAAATATTATTCCCCGCGCGCTGCCCGGTCGTGCCGTATTGCTGTGTCTTTTTGCACTGCTGACAGGATGCGCCGGTTCCGGCGAAGTACGTCAAAGTGGCGCCGCCAACGCCGCCAACGAAGTGCAGCGTAGCGATGGCGGCGACAAAGTGCGCCACGCTGAAAGCGCAAGCGAAGTCATTTCTTTTTATGAAAATCGCAGCATCGACCGGGCGGTACGCGAAGATTTCGAGGCGGCGCTTGTTCTTTTGCGCAAGCAAAAGTTTGCGGAAGCAATCAAGTTGTTGCAGAAAGTCACACAAAAAACACAGAACTCGGCACCCTACATCAATATTGCGTTAGCCTACGAAATGACGGGTGAAATGGGGCTGGCGGAAGACAACCTGAAACGCGCGCTGACGATCAATCCCGATCACCCTGCCACGATGAACGAATATGCGCTGCTCTACAGGCGTACCGGGCGTTTTGCCGAGGCAAGGAAACTTTATGAAAGTTTGCTGGTCAGATACCCGTCCTTTTTGCCAGCGCGCAAGAATCTCGGGGTTCTTTGCGAACTCTATCTCAACGATCTGCGCTGCGCGCTTGATCAATACGAAGCCTACAATAGAGCACTTCCGAATGATGAAGAGGTCAAGTTATGGATAACAGGCTTGAGACAAAAATCGGGCGGATAATTTTCGCCGTGGCGGGAATTTCGCTGCCGCTACTGGCCCTGTTCTCGTTGCAGGCGGTCGCCGCAGATGCGTCCGGCAAGCCGCCTGCGGCAAAGACCCTTTCCGGAATTTCCATTGTCGGAAATAATGAGGCCCCCAAATCGCTGGTCATCGTTCCGTGGAAGAGCTCCGAGATCGGTTCCGACTCCGGCCTGCATTCGGGCCTGATGGACGACGCGATGAAGCCGGTCGACAAGGAAGTGTTCATGCGCGAGCTTGATTTTTACGAGATCAGAAGCGGGAAGTAGGCCATGTGTTTAATGCATCTAGTGACGAGGACTAAATAATGGGAATCATCGACGGTATTGTGAAGTTTTTTATTGACGGCGGTTTCTGGATGTATCCGATCCTGCTGGCCGGTTCCGTGGGTCTGGCCATCGGCATCGAGCGCTACATCAAGCTCAGCAGGGAAGAACGCGCCAATCGCAAGATATGGGACCAACTGCATCCGGTGATGGTGGCGGGCGACTTCGACACCGCGCGGGAGTTGGTCGCCAACAACAAGTCGTCGGTCAGCCGCCTGCTCGAAACAGGGCTGGAGCGACAGGGCACGGTACGCCGCCGCGACGACATCGAGATTGCGATGGAAGAGGGGATGATGGAAATCATCCCGCAACTGGAAAAGCGCATCAGCTACATCGCGCTTTACGCCAACCTCTCCACCCTGCTCGGACTGCTCGGCACCATCGTCGGCCTGATCGTCGCGTTCGCCGCAGTGGCCCACGCCAGCCCGGCCGAAAAGTCCGAACTGCTTTCCGCCAGTATCTCGGTGGCGATGAACACCACGGCCTTCGGCCTGATCTCCGCGATTCCGCTGCTGATCATCCACTCCTACCTCAACTCCAAGGCGGGCAGCATCGTCGATAGCCTGGAGATGATCTCGGTGAAGACCCTCAACATCATCTCCGCCAGCGCAAGAAAAGGTGAACAGTCTTAACAGGCGGACAGATTCATGGCCAGAAAATCACGACACCACTATCGCCGGGAGGATCAGGCCGGCGAACTGGACATCACCACCTTCCTCAACCTGATGGTGGTGCTGATTCCGTTCCTGCTGGTCAGTGCTGTGTTCTCCCGTATCAGCATCCAGGAATTGAACCTGCCCACCGAAGCGGCCGGCGGCGCCAAACTGGAAAGGCCGCAAATCTCCATTGAAGTGATCGTGCGCAAAGGCCTGATCCAGCTCAGCGATGGCGACAAGATCACCGCCACCATCAGGAACGTGACCGACGATTACAACATCAAGGAGCTTTCCCAACAGTTGCAGGACCTCAAGAACAAGAACCCGGATGTCAAGGAAGCGACCCTGCTGGTCGAACCCGATATCGACTACGAGACCCTGATCCACATCATGGATGCGGTCAAGGTTGTGGAAGTGAAGAAGTCGGATGGAGTGGGCTTCGATCGCGTGGTGCTGTTCCCGCAGATCTCCGTGGGGGATGCACCTTGAAGAACACCCGCCGCCTCAACCGCATGGCAAGGGCCAAGCGCAACAGTGTGGGGGGGTTGAACCTCACCTCGCTGATGGACGTGTTCACCATCCTGGTGTTTTTCCTGCTGGTCAATCAGTCTGTGAGTGAGGTGGTCGAGCCGCCCAAGGAGATCAAGCTGCCCGACTCGGTGGTGGATGTCATGCCGAGGCAGACGGTGGTGATGATGGTCAGTGACAAGCAAGTACTGATCCAGGGCGTGCCGGTCGTCAGTTACGACGAGGTGCAAAAAAACGAGGGCGGCATAGTCGAACCGATACGCGTGTCCCTGCAAAAACTGAGGGGAAACGTCATCGGCCTGAGCGCCGAGTCGATCGCCAAGGGCAACGAGATCACCATCATGGCGCACCGCACAGTGCCGTTCAAGGTCCTGAAGACTTTGATGTCCTCCTGTACCAGCGCCGGTTATTCAAACATATCGCTTGCGGTTAACCAGAAAGCGTCCCAAAACTAGTGAATCCAGCCAAAAGTTACATCTCACCGGAGCAACAAGCCCTGCTGGACGATATCGCAGCAGGGAAGAAGTCGTTGCAGGCGCTGCAGGACAAGCTGGATGCCGTCGACCAGCAGTACCTCAACCTGGCGGACAAGCGCCAACAATTCCAGTTGCTGGAAAACATCAGCCAGGCGCTCACGGAACTGGAAGAACTGGGCGGCGGCAATCTGTTCTGGGGCATGCTGGCGGACAAAATGGCGCGCAGCCAGCAACTGCAACAGGTTCAAGGCGCGATCGGCGGCTTCCGGCAACAGCTCGCCGAGATCGAGAAACAAAAGGAGCCGCTCTATCACGAGTACCGCAAGCAGGAAGGCATTATCGGCGACCTCTATGAGGACCTTGAGGAGCTGCGGGAAAAAGAGGAATCGGCAAAGCACGACTATCCGATCACCCGCAAGGCGCGCCAGTTGCCCTACCGGCCCATGGTCATGCCATGGTCGCGCCAAGGCGAGGACGACAGCCGCTTCCGCAAAACCCTCGGCCTGGTCTTTCTCGTGGTGCTCTGCTTCGGCACATTGATCAACTACTGGACGCTGCCCGCACCGGAAGAAACCAAGGTTGAGGATCTCCCGGAAAATCTGGTCAGGCTGGTGAAAAAGGAAACGCCGCAACCGTTACCGCCGGAAAAGCGTCCCGAAGAACAACCGCGAGAGACGGAAGGCAAAGCCTCCGGCAGCGGGCCGAAATCGCCGGGGACCGCCGAGGCGCGCAAAAAGGCGGAGGGCAGTGGCGTGCTGGCCTTTAAAGAGAGTTTCAGCGACCTGCTGGGCGGCGATTCCGGTGCGAAACTGGGCAGTGCGGCGCGTATCAGCACCCAGGGCGGCAAGGCATCGGGCAACTCCGGCCGCAACCTGGTCATTGCCCAGGCGGGCAGCGGCAGCAGTGGCATCAACACCTCCGGACTCAGCCGTCAGGTCGGCACTGGCAGCGGTAGCGGCAGTGGCAGTGGCAGCGGTAACGGGCTGGGCGGAGTCGGTTTCTCGCGCGTGACCAGCAACATCGGCGGCGGAGGCGGAGGTGGCGGCGGGGACGGCAGGCCGCTGAGCGACGGCCCCGGCCCGTCGCGCACCGACGAAGAAATCCAGATCGTTTTCGACCGCTACAAGGCGACGCTGTACAGGATATACAACCGCGAGCTGCGCACGAACCCGCTGCTCAAGGGCAAGATGATGCTGCGCATCAGCATCAAACCGGACGGCTCGGTCTCCCTGTGCAAGCTGGAATCGACCGATATGGATTCGCCGGCACTGGTAAAAGAGGTCCTTGCCCGCATAGAGCGCTTTAATTTCGGCGCCAAAGCGGGTGTGCCGACCACGACCATCCTGTATCCGATCGACTTCCTGCCCGCCAACTGATGGCAGCTTCATGAAGGGAATAAAGGCGGGAGTCTGGAGGCGTAAGGTTATGAACGGTCAGTACTTTACCGACAATCGGTCTGTAACCATGTGGAAAAGGGTGTTATATGTCAAGCTAAGGCCTGCAGGGGTTCTGATCCCTGTGTTGTATGCGTCCTTGAGCTCAAAGTTTGATCGTAAAGGGGGTGCCCCGATGTGGTGTGGCTATCCTCGCACTTCACCTTCAACGCGAGGACTTGAACGGCGTTTCCCGAAATGAAGGTTTCTTTGTTGTTGCGCCCTTCCCTCACTCATCAGAGTTCTCTGACATTTAAATCGGGATTTCCTGATGGTAAATATGGATTGAAAGGGGGGAGACTTGAAGGATATACGGGGAAGCACCGAACAAGTTTTATCAACTTGGGTGAGAGGAAGAAAAACGGACTCTCTACCTGTCAAGGTATGAACCGCAGGGTTTTCGTCACCCATGATTTTTGTGTTTTTGTACACAGTATTCATATGTCCCCGAGCAGGGTGTTTGATCGTAACTGGTGCGCACTGGTCCGGACTTTTGGTTGTTAACAAATTTATGATTGTGTTCAAGATGGTGTCGGGTGTTGCAGGAGGTGCAGTGCGATTTATTTTCATCGCACTGTTGGCTCTTATGGCCCTGATTTTCCCGGCGACTGTCGCTGCAGCGCCGGTGACCACCAGTTGCAATAACGCGCCGTTCACCAACGTCATCAGCCATAACCTCGCGATCAGCTATTGCGAGTTGTGCGGCACCGGCCAGGTGAGCATCCTGCTCACCAACCCTTCCAACGTCGTTCTCGAAAATCTCACCGTCACCGAAGACCTCAATGCCACCGGCCTGACCCGCGTCGCCGGCACCACCACCTATTCGGTTAACGGCGGCACATTCAACCCTACCGGTGACCCAGTGGTCAGCGGCACCAACGGCGAGGTGTTGACCTGGACTTCCGCGCAGATTCCGGCACTGGCCGCCTTTGCCGCCTCGGTCGATGACAACTCACCTCCTGCTCCTGACCTGGAAACCATCGAGATCCGTTTCCAGGTCCGGCGCAACACCGCACTGCCCGCGATCAACGAAGAGGGGCTGATCAGTGCCAGCCGCCAGATCAGCGCTGACGTCGTTTACACCCTCAACAGTTGTCCCAACCCCCCCTTCCCTGGCCCCGGCCCCTATAGTGATACTACCGGCGTCGGCACCCTGCCGCTGCGCGAACCCAACCCGGTGCTCGGCAAACTGGGGCGCAACGTCGATGCCCTCCAGGATGCAGGCAACTACAGCGCCACCGTCTTTGGCAACATCAACGACGATGTAATCTGGCGCGTTCGTATCAGCAATACCGGCAATGCCGCACTGCAGGACCTCAAGTTCAACGACCTGATGACCGCAGGCAACTTCACCATCAACTACGCCTGTCCCACGGAGGCTGCCGCCACCGCCGTGGCCAACAACAATGGCGTTAATCCGGGCGGCACCGGCTGCGTCCCCGCCACCAACACCATCAACAATTTTCCGGTAGACGATCCCTTCGGCAATCCCGGCAACGACCAGCCGGTTGCCTTCGTCGACGCGGTCAATGGCGGCAATGCCGACATCTTCCTGGTGGGCAAGATTGCCAACTCCTGCAACGCCAACACCACCAACACCGCCTCCGGCGTTGAATGGGGCTGCGAAGCGGATGCGCCGGACGGTGGCATCATCGCCACCTCCACCGGCGCCATGCCGGGTACCGCTGTCACCACCCTCAGCTCGCGGGTGACGAACAACGGCCTGACCATCGCCCGCGCCCTGACCGGCACCAATCTGGCCCAGCCGGTCGGCAGCAAGGGCACCATGACCATCACCATCACCAACAACAGCGGTGGTACGGTGAAGAACATCAGACTGCGCGACGTATTGCCCGCGCAATATGTTGTCGATCCCACCTTCACACCCACGCTGACCGTAAACCCCGCGTACGGCAATTATCTGGGGATGATAGACCGCATCAACTGGATCAACCCGGTAGCTGGCACTTTCCCGTTGACCAGTACCAACCCGGCCGATCCGCTGGGCAACACCGCGCCGGAGTTCACCCTCACCAGCAGCACCGACCATCCCATTTACGCGGACCAGTTCAACATGCTGCGCGCGGGCGACGTGGCGGTGGTCCAGTTCCGCGTGGTGATGATCCAGCCGGCCTACTTCGATTTGGTGGCGGACCTCGATGTGCGCACCGAGAACACCGGCGACGGCACCGACCCTGCAAACGCTGTCACCCTGAGTAACCAGCTCTTCGTCGACTTCGAGCAGTTCTGTGCGCCGGGCGTAATCCAGCATCCGGCCAGCTATCCCTACAACGACAACTTTGCTTCCAATCCCGAAGACCTGGATGTGGACATTACCGGCACCAACCTGGTCTTCATCCTCACCAACAACCCGGCCCAGATCCTGCCGTTGCAGGTCACGGTGAGCAATCATGGCGGCCACACCGCCGCCGACTACGTCACCTATGTCAGCTTCGGCGCCACCATGAACGTGGTGAATTCTCCCGCCGGGTGTGTCGTCACCACCAACCCGCCGCCGCTGGCGGTGTGGCGGACACCGGCGCCGATCCCGGACGGCATCACGCCCCCGGGCTACCCCGCCACCGTCTATGCCTGTACCGGCACCGCTATCGCCCCCGGCGCCACGCGCACCCTCGATTTCGGTGTAAACAAGTCCACCGATCCGGCGCGAGTGGCCGCCGACGACCTCACTTTCCGCGCCGACCTGGTGGGGCAGATCACCCTCAGCAACGGCACGCCGCTGTGGTTCCCGACGCCGAATACGGCGGTGATCAACAACACCTCCAACAACTACTCCCTCGACGCCATCCGCGCCCGCGTGGTCGGCTTCAACCTGACCAAGACGCAATTGGGAAACTGTACCGAGAACAACCCGCCGCCGGGCAGCCCGGACAACCTGATCCAGATCGGCGAGCAATGCAGCTTCCGTATCCGCTCCGGCGGCTGGTTCGGATTCCAGACTCCGGGTTTCACCTACATCGCGGTGCAACGCGTGCAGGTAGTGGACGAACTGCCTGTCTCCCCTCCCGGTGGTCAGGGTTACATCTCCTCCACCGATCCGGCGTTGACCAGCAGCTCGGGCATCCTCAGCATCAATCTCAACCCGCCCCCGGCGCCCCTGGACCAGGGCTGGTTCAACTGGACCTTCAACATGAATGTGTTGACCGAGCGCATCACAGTCCTGGACCAGTGGTTCCAGGCCGATGTCACCACGCGGCTGATGAACAATCCGCAAAACGTCCGTGCCGCGCCCAACGTGCATGCCGCGCTCAGCACCAACACGCTCAACTCCTACTTCCAGGCGGTGTTCGACAACAGCGGGGTGGAGCAGGTGTTCGACCTGGGGCCGGGCACCGTCGGTTATCCGCAAGCCTCGGTGCGCCACGTCGACCTCACGGTCACCGAGCCGAACATCACGGTGCAGAAGCGCGTCTGTAACGAAACCCTGTACGGCGTCGGTACCGGCTGCAGCAACTTCGTCGCGCTGGCCAACAACGGCGACACCTTCGACAGCTACGTCTACCGCGTCCGCCTCACCAACCAGGCGACCAGCGGCGGCGTGGCACGGGCACCGGCCTACGACATCAGCACCACCGACATCCTCGACGCCAACGACCTGGTCTACGTCGTGCCCTTCGCCACCGACGGACTCGACAACGACGGCGACGGCCTCATCGACGCCGCCGACACCAACGGCGAGGGCAGCATCACCGACAACATCGTCAACAACGCCATCCCGGCGCGAATCGACAACTCCTGGACCCACAGCAGCGCCATGCTGCGCCTCAATCCCGGCAGCAGCATCACCTTCTATTACCGCGTCGACCCTGACCAGCGCATGGCGCCGTTGCAGACCCTGGTCAACAATGTCACCGCCAGCTACGACAGTCTGGAAGGCGGCCTGAACCAATCCGGCAACCAGACCGTGGTGCTGAGCGCCAGCGGCGATCCGGGCGGCGCGCGCCTCTACACCTCGGCCGCTGCCAGCGCCACGATGCAGATCAAACCGCTGGCCACCCAGCCCAAGGATGTCATCGCCGCGTCCAATACACCGCTCAGCAGCCAGCCGCAGCCGGTGTCGATAGGGGAAGAAGTGCGCTACCAACTGCGCGCCTACCTGCCGGTAGCCAACCTGCGCAACTTCGTTATCCAGGACAATCTGCCGCCCGGTATCAGCTGCATCGAGGCCCCGGCGATCAACCTCAACGCAGCGCCGTATAACGCGGCGGGTTTCTCGCCCGGCGGAACCTTCACCCCCACCTGCACCGCCACCGGTGTTACATGGAACTTCGGCAACCAGGAACTGACCATCAATTCCAACCCCGGCCAACTGTTCGAATTCCCGGTCACCTTCATCGCGCGCGTCAACAACATCGCCGCCAACAACAACGCCGGACTGATCAGCAACGGTAACCCGGCCACCGTCGCCACTACCAGCTATGTTGATGCTGGAGGCAACACGGTGACCCTCAACTTCGGGCAGAACAATCTCATCGTGCGCGAGCCGGTGATCGCGCTGACCAAGACCATGGAAGTCGCCAACGCCGACGCCACCGACATCCTCACCGTCACCGTTACCGCCCGCAACACCGGCACGGCCACCGCCTACAACCTGCGCGTGTTCGACGACCTGGCGGCAGTGACGCACCTGACCTACCTCGGCAACGTCGGCGGCACCGACCCGCCGGACACTGTCGACACCACCACCTTTGGCGCCAACCGCCCGCTATTCATCTGGAACAGTAGCCACTCGATTGCACCCGGCGCTACCCGCAGCTTCACCTTCGAGATCCGGGTCGATACACCGGTGCAGCCGCTGGAGGTGTTGAACAACACCATCCAGGCCGACTGGACCTCGCTGCCAAGCAGTTCCACTTCCCTTAACGCTACGGGCCACATTGGCCTCAACGGCGCCGCCGACGGCATGCGCAACGGCGCGATCCCCAACGCGGCCGATCCGCTCAACGACTACGAATCCCAGGCCACGGCATCGGCCACCGTTCCTGCTATCGCCGTCACCAAGACCGACGTCAACCCGCAAGCCCCCGAGATTGGCGCACACAGACATTTCCGTTTGGTGCTGACCTTGCCGGAAGGCGAGAGCTACGGTGTGGTGGTGAACGACAACCTGATGACCACCGGCCTTAGCTACCTGCTGGCGCGCGACGCCAACTTCGACGTCAGCTACACCTTCAGCGGCATCGCCACCATCAACGGCGCGGCACCTACCCCGGCCGTACCAGCTTTCAACGCGGAGCCCGCGAACAACGCCTCGGGCACCATCGTGTGGGACATCGGCGACGTGGTCACCCTGAGCGAGGACGACACCACCGGCACCCACGCGATCACGCCGACCATCACCATCGACTACTACGCGCGTATCAACAACGATCTGGTGACCGACAGCGGCGACACCCTGCGCAACGGCGTCACCGTCAATTACACCAACGGCGAGACCGGCGGCACTGCGGCAGCCACTGCCAACACCCCGCTGATCACGGTGACCGAACCGAACCTGACCATCAGCAAAGCGTACACATTGATCACTCCGGCGCCGATCACCGGCGGCGACATTCTTCAGTACACCGTCACTGTGGTGAACACCGGCAACGCTACCGCCTGGGACAGCAACCTGGTAGACACACTGCCTGCCGAGGTGAGCTACTACAGCGCCTTCACTCCGACCGCGACCATCAACGGCACTCCGGTGGTTGGCTTCGTCGCCGCCCCGCTGGGGGCGCCGGGCGGCCCGCTGCACTGGGGCAGCAGCAACGGCGACAACAGCCTCGACATCCCGGCGAGCGGCACGCTGGTGCTTACCTACCGCGTGCAGGTATTGACCGCCCAGCCCGGCGCCAGCCTGACCAACGAGGTATGGATCGACTGGACCTCGCTGAATGGCGCCAGCGGCTACGAGCGCACCGGTGCCGGTTGCCCGACGATCACCGCGCCCAACGATTACTGCGCCGGACCGGCCAGCAGCACCGTGGTCATCGCCGATACCACCACGCTGGTGAAGAGCATTACCTCCGACACCTACGATGTCGCCCCGCTCAGCACCGCCAGCGACGCCATCGTGCGCGTCGGCGACACCGTCACTTACCGGCTCGCGCTCAACATCCAGGAAGGCGTGACGCGTCAGGTCACGGTGCAGGACGTGCTGCCCGGCGGAATGCAATTCGTCGACGTGGTCAGCATCAACGGCGACACCAGCGCCAGTTACACTCCTCCGGGCAGCGGCGCGGGCTCCAACTTCTCTTACGCGCCGATCACCATCGTGCCGACGGCGGGGCAGAGCGGCACGCTGAACTGGACCATCGGCGACATCAACAACAATCCACAGGGCGACCCCACCACCGACACGCTCGTCATCGTTTACCGCGCGCGCGTGGTGGAAGATCTGGGACTGGCGCACACGCCGACGCTGACGCTGACCAACACCGCCACGCTCGGCTATGTCGACGTCAACGGCGTTTCGGTGATCGCGCCGGGGCGGCTGGTGAGCAGCGCGGCGCTCACCGTGCGCCAGCCGGTGATGTTCGGCTTGAGCAAGGTCGACCTCGCGGGCTGGCCCAGCATCAAGCCGGTCAACGTCGCCATCGACCGCATTGATTTCCGTCTCAGCAGTTGCAACACCACGGGCCAGGCCCCGGCCTACAGCGTGTTGTTCACCGACACGCTGGCGACGCAATTCAACGAGGCCGGCATCACCGGTCCGGGCGGGGTGGGGCAACCCCAAGTCCGTATCGGCGGCGTGCTGCAAACGGCGGGCATCGGTTACACCTACACGCCACCTGCGGGACCCGGCGGCGACATGGTGTTCCGCCTGATCACGCCGGTGAATCCCGGCGAGTGCGTCAACATCGACTATGGCATCGGCTTCCAGAGCAGCGTCGCGCTCAACGATATCTGGTACAACAGCGCCAGACTCAACGAATACTGGTCGCTGTACCCGGTTTCCGGCCAGCGCTATCCGGGACTCGGTCCGGTCGCCTACGGCCTGGCCTACACTCTGCCGCAGGACCCGCCGGTCAAGACCCTGATTTCACCACCCTCTCGCGAAGCCACCATAGGCGATGAGATCGTCTACCGCATCGCAGTCCCCGGCGTGACCTCATCTTCCGCCGCGCTGTTCGACGTCGTCGTCACCGACAACCTGAATCCGGCGCTGGTCTACGTCAGCGCCACCGAGATCAACGGCCTGCCCATCGTCGACAACACCACCCTGCCGGGCAATGTGAGCATTACCATCCCCGACATACCGGCAGGCGGGCAAGCAGTGATTGAATTGCGCGCACGCGTCGCAAACAACGCTTCCGCCAACGCGGGAACGACTTTCGACAATACCGCCAGTTACGGCTATCCGCTCACCCCGAGCGGCCCGCTCGTCAACATGGGCAGCAGCAGCACCGGCACGCCGGTTCGCATCGTCGAACCGCTGGGCACGCTGGGCAAGACGGTGAACAACGTCACCCGGCCGGGCCTGCCGCCCGATGCCGGTGACGTGCTGCACTACACCCTGACCTTCACCTCGCAGGGCGGCGCAGCGGGGGACAACTTCTCCAATGCGTACGACCTGGCGGTGAGCGATGCCCTGAGTCTCGGCCTGCTCTACAACGGCAACCTCACGGTGAGCGGCGCCAACACCATCGCCGCACCGGTCACGGCAGGTGACGGCGTGACCGTGCCACAGACCTTGAGCTGGAGCGCCGCACAGGGCAACGCCGCGATCAACGCGCCGGAAGGAAGCGTCGTCACCGTCGGCTACGACGTGCTGGTGCTTGACGGCGTGCAGGCCAACCAGGCACTGAGCAACTCCGCCGTGGTCCGCTGGACCGGCCTGACGGGCGCAAACGCCAACGAGCGCACCGGCAGCGGCACCCCGGCTCTCAACGATTATTTCACCGCACCGGCCGTCACCACCCAGACCGTGCCCGACGCCAACACCGTCACCAAGACCCGCCTCACCGACACTTACGCGGCGGGCGACGTGCGCATCGGCGACATCGTCGAGTACGAACTGCGCCTGCACATCCGTGAAGGCAGAAGCCCAAGCGCCGTGATCAGCGATGTCCTGCCCGAAGGACTGGCCTTCACCGAAGTAGTCAGCGTCAACGGCGACATGACCGCACCCTACGCGGCAGTGGCCCCGTTCACTCACGCCGCCATCGCCGCACCGACCGTGACCGGCAACCCGCTCATCGGCCCGAGCACCGTCACCTGGACCGTGGGCGATCTGGTCAACGCGGGCGACAACAATTTGGCCAACGACGACTTCGTGATCGTTTACCGTGCTGTGGTGCGTAACCTGGCGCTGCCGCAGGTCGCCAGCACGACCCTCACCAACAGCGCCACCCTGAGCTACGGCACCGCCACCGTGCCCGGCAGCCAGACCGGCAACCTGGGCGTCACCCTGCAACAGCCGGTGCTGACCGTTGCCAAGAGCGCGGTCACCGGCGGCGGCGACACGGTGCTGGTGCCCAACGAGCTGGTCACCTACACCGTCAACATCGCCAACACCGGCGCAGCTCCCGCCTACGACGCGGTGCTGGTCGACACCATCCCGGCGGGATTGCGCAACAGCGGGATCACCGTGGTCAGCACCAGCCTGGTCGTTGCGGGCACCGTGCTGCCCAATCTGGCGCCAGTCTATGTTCCAGCCACCGGCGTTGCCACCTGGAACTTCGACACCGGTACGGCGAACCAATACACCATCCCGGCGGGGGACACCCTGCGCGTGGTTTACCGGGTGCAGGCCGATGCGGGATTGGGCGCGAGCCTGACCATGACCAACCAGGCTCTGGTCTCCCTCTACTACTCCTTCGATAACAATGCCGTGCCCACCCTCGGCATTACCACCGGGGCGCGCGAGATCTACGGCCCGACTGCACCAGCCTCGGTTACGCTGACCACCGCCGCACCGGGCGCGTTGACCAAGGCCAATCCGGCCACCACTACCGTCGCAGTGGGCGAGACCTTCAGCTACCGCATCACTGTCCCGGCGATACCGGCGGCCAACGCCCTGTATGACGTGCGCATCCTTGACGACCTCGGCGCCTCGGCGGCGGATTTGAGCTTCGTCAGCGTGACCCGCGTATCCGGCTCGCAGCCCTGGACCCCGGTCAACACCGGCACCGCCACCAATCTGGTGATCCAGGACATCACCAACGGTATCGACATCCCGGCGGGCGAGCAGGTGGTGATCGACGTCACGGTACGGGTGCTGGATACGCCGACCAACGTGAGCGGCCTGACCTTCACCAACACCGCGAGCTACACCTACAACACTTTCAATAGCACTCCCGCCAGCCAACTGGCGGGGGCGGGCGCCACCACGCCGCCGATGACCATCGTCGGCCCCGACTCGGTCACGCTGGAGAAGAGCGGCCCGGCCACGCTGGCGGCGTCGACCCCCGGAGTTTTCACCCTTAACGTGCACAACACCGGCAGCGGCAGCGCCTGGGACCTGACCATCGTCGACCAATTGCCCGACGTCGCTGCGGGCGGCATGTGCGCCGCAGCACCCATCATCACTTCGGCGCGCATCTTCCTGGCTGACGGCAGCACCCCGGTCTCCGCGCCGCTCGTTGCCGGGGTGGACTATGTCGCCACCTTCGCCGCAGCGCCGAGCTGTACCCTCACCATCACCACGCAGTCGGCCGCAGCAGCCATCGGCGCCGATCAGCGACTGATAGTTACTTACACCGCCCAGCTTGACTCCGACACTGCCTACGCCACGTCGCTGACCAACATCGCCGGTGCCACTCAATGGTTCAGCGCCGACACGGCGGGCGCGGGGCCCACCGCAGGACAACGGACCTATACCCGTACCATTACCGACGGCACCGTTGGCACGCTCGACCACCAGGATGCCTGGACCCTGAGCAGTGAAACACCGTCCCTTTCCTTCAGCGAAACGGTGATGAACGTGACCACCGCTACCAACCCTGCGGCCACTGCCACACCCGGCGACCTGCTGCGCTACACCATCACCCTGCAGAACCTTGGCGGCCTGCCGATCACCGACTTCAACCTGGTCAGCGAACTCGATGCGCTGAACGGTGCGTTGCGCTTCCAGCCGGGCACCCTGACGCTGGTCACTGTTCCCCCGGGTGCCAATGTCGCCAACACCAATGCGGCGGGCGGCGCCTACGGCAGCGGCCTGCTCGACGTGCGCGCCCTCAACCTTGCTGCGGGAAACAGCCTGACGCTGGTGTTCGAAGCGCGTCTGGCGGCGGTGCTCGACAACGGCACCATCGTGCGGACCCAGACGCAGTTGGTGGATAACGGCGTCACCATCGGCCTCAGCGACGACCCGGCACTCCCCAACCCCGAGGACCCGACCCAAATCGTGATTACCTCGGCTCCCGCGTTCGAGGTGTGGAAGACCTCCGCCGACCGCACCGGTGATCCGGCGGTGCTCGCACCCGGCGACACCCTGCGTTACACCATCACGGTGAAGAACACCGGCACCGAAAACGCAATCAACGCCACGTTGCGCGACCTGATCCCGGCCAACACCACCTACGTCGCCAACAGCACCACCCTCAACGGTGCGGCGGTGGCCGATGCGGGTGTTGGCATCTCGCCGCTGGAGACGGGCATGCTGATCCACGCGCCGGAAGATCCCACACCGGGCGCAATGCGTGCCGACGCCCATGTGGCGGTGACCGGCAACGTCGCCACCATCACCTTCGATGTGGTCGTCAGCACCAGCGTGGTCAACGGCACGGTGATTTCCAACCAGGGCTTCGTCAACGGCAACGGCGCGACCAGCGGCGCTTTCCCCGAGGAACCTTCCGACGATCCCGCCACCCCGGTGATCAACGATCCGACGCGCGACGTGGTCGGCTCGCTGCCGCTGGTGGATGCGACCAAGACCGTGGCCATTGCGGTGGACGGCGGCAGTGTAGGCATCGTCGATCCGGGCGACACCCTGCGCTATACCATCACCGTCAGCAACTTCGGCGCGGTTCCCGCCACCGCCGCCAGCTTCGCCGACGCGGTCCCGGCCAACACCACTTATGTCGCCAACAGCACCACCCTCAACGGCCTCGCGGTGGCCGATGCGGGCGTCGGCGTGTCGCCGCTGATCGGCGGCATCGCCATCAGTTCTTCCAATCTCACCCCGCCGCTGCCCGCACCCGGCGCGGGCACGCTCACAGCCGGACAAAACGCGACGATCATCTTCGACGTGACCGTGAACGGCGGCACCCCGGCAGGCACCGTGATCAGCAACCAGGGCAGCGTGGGCAGCACCGAACAGTCTGCCGAGCCGACCGATGCCGACGGCAACGACGCCAACGGCGACCAACCGACCCAAGTCGTGGTCGGCAGCACGCAGCAGCTCGCGATCAGCAAGAGCGTCACCGTGGTCGGCGGCGGTGCGGCGCTGGCCGGGGCCGATCTCGAATACGTGATCGTGGTGACCAAC
The DNA here is from genome assembly GCA_049286265.1 of Sideroxyarcus sp. Taxonomy (GTDB): domain Bacteria; phylum Pseudomonadota; class Gammaproteobacteria; order Burkholderiales; family Gallionellaceae; genus Sideroxyarcus. Next base: position 113,411 of record JBAQDF010000011.1, on the reverse strand, counting down.
ATCGGCAGCCTGCCCGCCGCCAATGTGCGCATTACCGACAATCTCGATTTGCCGGTGGCCGGGCAGCTGACCTACGTTGCCGGTTCCGGCACCCTTGACGGCGGCACAGCCGGCGTCACCTACGCCGCGCCCATTGTCACCGCCAACTACGGCGGCGCCTTTGGCAACCTCGCGCCGGGCGCGAGCGCCACGTTGCGCTTCCGTGCCACCATCAACCCGGCGCTGCCCATCGGCACCACCATCACCAACATCGCCAACGTGACCTGGAACGCGGGCAGCCAGTCCGCTTCCGCCAGCGCCTCGATTGATGTCGGTGGTATTCCGGGTGTGGCCAGCCTGCGCGGCCGCGCGTGGCACGACGCCAACTTCGATCTCGCAGCGGGCGGCGCCGAACTGCCGCTGGCGGGCTGGAGCGTGGAGACTTACCGCAACGGCAGCCTGATCGGCACGGTGCTCACCGATGCCAACGGTCTCTACCAGATCAGCGGTCTGGCGCCCAACACCACCACCACCGATCAATACGAACTGCGCTTCCGCGCGCCGGGCCACAACGCCACTACGGCGCTGCTGGGTTACGCCGATTCGCCGTTTACCGACGGCCTGCAAACCATCAGCGCCATCCTGGTCGGTTCCGGCAGCATCACGCAAAATCTCAACCTGCCCATCGCACCCAACGGCACGGTGTACAACTCGATGCAGCGCCTGCCCGTCACCGGCGCGAGGCTGACCCTGCTCGACGCTGCCAGCCAGACCGCGCTGCCGGCCAGTTGCTTCGACGATCCGGCGCAGCAGGGACAGGTGACGCTTGCCGCCGGTTACTATCGCTTCGACATCAACTTCAGCAACGGCGCCTGCCCGGCGGGGGGCACCTACCTGCTCAATGTCGTGCGCCCGGCCAGCGGCTTCGCGTCCAACACCTCGGTGCTCATCCCGCCGCAGAGCAGCAATGCCACCGCCGCCTTCTCCGTGCCCGCCTGTCTGGGCAGCGCCAACGACGCGGTGCCCGGCACGCCGAATCACTGCGAGGTGGTCGCCTTGGAGACTGCGCCGCCCATGAGCATCGCTGCGGGCACCCCCGGCACCCGCTACCACCTGCACTTGCTGCTCAACAACACCCTGGTGCCGGGTCAGAGCCAATTGTTCAACAACCACATTCCGCTCGATCCCGATCTGAGCGACACAGTGGCGATCAGCAAGACTGCGGCGCGCGTCACAGTTTCCCGCGGCGAGATGGTTCCCTACACCATCACCATCAACAACCAATATTTGCTGGCGCTGAACAACCAGAGCATCCTCGACACCTTCCCGCCGGGCTTCAAGTACGTGGCCGGTTCCGCCCGCTACGACGGCATGCCGCTGGAGCCGGTTGCCAACGGCACGCAGTTGCGCTGGAACAACGTCGATCTTGCCTCCGACACACGGCACGTGCTGAAGCTGCTGTTCATCGTCGGCTCGGGTGTCTCCACGGGCGACTATGTCAACCGCGCGCAGATCCTCAACAATCTCTTCGGCGGCGTTTCCTCCGGCGAGGCGACTGCCACCGTGCGCGTGGTGCCCGATCCGACCTTCGATTGCAGCGACGTGATCGGCAAGGTGTTCGACGACAAGAACCTCAACGGCTACCAGGACAAGGGCGAGCCCGGCCTGCCCGGCGCACGCGTGGTCAGTGCGCGTGGCCTGATCATGAAGACCGACGAACACGGCCGCTTCCACATCACCTGCGCCGCGACGCCCAACGAGTCGCGCGGCGCCAACTACATCCTCAAGCTCGACGAACACAGCCTGCCCAGCGGCTACCGTGTGACGACCGAAAACCCGCGCGTACAGCGGCTGACGCGCGGCAAGATGATGAAGTTCAATTTCGGCGCGGCGATCCACCACGTGGTGCGTCTCGACGTGGCCGATGGGGTGTTCAAACCAGGCAGCACGGAAATGCGCGAGCAGTGGAAGCCGCGTGTCGATCTGCTGATGGGCGAATTGAAGAAAGCGCCGTCGCTGCTGCGCATCACCTACCTGGGCGACGCCGATGATGAGGATCTGGTGGACGCGCGGTTGGCCGCGCTCAAGGCGCTGATCAAGGAAAAATGGGAAGGTTATCCCCTGACCATCGAGAGCGAGATCCACTGGCGTCGCGGCGGACCCGCGGACCGCCCGGGCTTGCTCGACTGACGGAGAACATATGCTGAAGAAGTTATTGCCACTGTTGCTTGTCCTCACCGTACCGGATGCGGCGCTTGCCGCCGACCTGTTCGGCGATGAGCGCGTGCGCGATAACGGCGCCGTCGGCGCCTCTACCGAGCAGTATCCGGTCGAAGACGGCGTGTTTACACCCATGATAAAAAGCGAGCCGCAGGAAAAAGCGGGGGACACGCTGGAGAAGCAGCAGGTAATGGAGAAGGTGGCGAAGACGGTCAAGCTGCAAAACGTGGTGCCGCCCATCCGCTTCGGTTCCGGCAAGGCGGAGATCCCGCCCGAATATGTCGGCCTGCTGCGCAACATCCTTACCAGGATGAAGGACCGGGCCAACGTGCGCCTGCACTTCGTCGGCTACAGCGACAACGTGCAACTGAGCATCCAGTTGGCGCAACAATACGATGACAACGCCGGCCTGTCGCGCGAACGCGCGGGCGCCACCGCCGAATTTTTCCAGAACGCGCTCGGCCTGCCGCCGGAGTCGATCTCCTACGAAGGGCTGGGCGAGGCCAACCCGGTCGCCAGCAATGCCACCGAAGCCGGCAAGGCGCTGAACCGCCGCGTCGAGGTGGAAGTCTGGTACGACGAAATCAGCGACAAGATGGTGGAAAAAGAGATCGTGGTCGTCAACCCGGTCAACCGCATCAAGGTGTGCCGCGTGGAGACCGTGTGCAAGCTGCGCTACAAGGAGGGCATGGCCCACCGCGCGCGCATCAAAAACCTGGTCGAGCCGCTGCGCTACGACGAGGAGAACATGCAGATCCCCGATGAATTCCTGCAACAGTTGCAGCGCGCGCAGCAAAACCTGCGCGACAGAAGCGGCGTGGTGGTCAAGTTCATCGGCCACACCGACAACATGCCGCTGGAAGGGCGCGACCTGCGCATCTACGGCACCCATCTCAGCCTGTCCAAGGCGCGCGCACGGCGCGTGGCGCTGGCGGTGCAGGATGCGCTGCACCTGCCGAGCGCTACCGTGGACAGCGACGGCAAGGGCGACAAGTATTCGCTCGCCGCCAACGACACGCCCAAGGGCCGCAGCCTCAACCGCCGCGTCGAGGTGGAGTTCTGGTACGACGACCCGTTGCAGGAACTGCCCGACGAACCGCAGATATGTCCCGAGTCCGCCGCCGCAGAGACGGTGAGCCGCACTTACGATCCGCCCTCCGGCGCCATCGATCCGATCTATTACGACGAGACGCAGCCGATCATGCCGCCCGGTTACGCCCAGCGCCTGTTGCGTCTGATGGAGGAGTTGAAGGACAAGGCCAACGTGCGCCTGCGCTTTGTCGGCTACACCAGCAACGAACGCCTCAGCCGCCGCACTGCGGACGTTTACGGCGACGACGTCGGCCTCTCCACCGCGCGCGCGCGCCGGGTGATGGAGCTGGTCGGCGAAGAGATCAAGCTGAAGCCGGAGCAGATGGAGCACGAGGGCCACGGCTATGTGCAAAGCAGCGATGTGGTCAACGCCGGATTCGCCGGGGCGGAGCGCTCGCGCGTCGACGTACAGGTCATCTACGACGATCTGGCACAGCTCGATGACAGCGAAGGGCTCGACATCACGCGCATCACGCGCGAGGTGCAAACGCAGGATCCCTACGCGCTCAACCTGATGCGCATCACGGTGGACGGCGCTCCGATCGACGATCCGGGCAAGAGTGTGCCCGACCTGCAGCGCTGCACCGACGTGGCGCTGGACAAGGCGGATATCCGCTTCAAGTTCGACAACCTCGAATTCAAGCCGCGCCTCAACGTCAGCGCCTGGCCGCTCAGTGTGCGTTACCAGGACGACTTCAACACCGCCGCGCTGGAGAACCGCGTCAGCTTCAGGCTCTACAGCAACTATGCTGCCTTCTTCGAACGCGCCGAGATCCGCCTCTTCGACGAGACGCAATCGCTGCGCGACACGCCGCTGGCGGTTGCGCCGGTGAACGCCGACGGCGATGCCGAGTGGCGCGCCGAGTTCGACGAATACCGCGCGCCGGGACGCACGCTCAAATACGTGCTGCGCGTCTACGACAAGGAAGGACATTTCGACGAAACCGCCGAACAGAACCTGTGGCTGGTGGACAAGGTGAGCGAAGAATCCCTGAACGCCGACGCGGGCAAGGAACTGCTGGTCGGCTACGGCGAGAATCGCCTGGCGCTGCACAACATTTCGCTCAACGGCGGCGCGGTCAGCGCCATCGGCAGCAACATCCCGGCGGGGCGCCGGGTGTGGCTGGCGGGTCGTCCGGTGCCCGTGGGCGAGGATGGCAAGTTCGTCGCCGAACAACTGCTGCCTGCGGGCATGCACAGCATCGAGGTGGCGGTGCTCGACCAGCAGGGCAACGGCGAACTGTTCCTGCGCGATCTGGAACTGAAACAGAACGACTGGTTCCGCGTCGGCATCGCCGACATCACTGCCGCCAAGGACAGCACCAACGGCCCGGCGGCACTGGTGACGCAGGACCAGGCCCACTATGACAACAACCTCAGCGTCGACGGACGTCTGGCCTTCTACACCAAGGGCAAGTTCGGCGACGACTGGCACCTGACCGCCAGCGCCGACACGCGCGAAGGGCCGCTCGGAGATATCTTCAGCAACTTCATGAACAAGGCGCCCGACGCCGTGTTCCGCCGCATCGATCCCGACTATTACTACCCGACCTACGGCGACGACAGCACCGTGGAGGATGACGCGCCGACCCTGGGCAAGCTTTACGTCAAACTGAAGAAACGCGAAAACCATGCCCTGTGGGGCAACTTCAAGATCGGCTACAACGGCAGCTCGCTGGCGCGTGTGGACCGCAGCCTCTACGGTCTGAACCTGCACGGGCAGTCTGCCGACACCACCAGCTTCGGCGAACAACGCCTCTATGCTGACGGTTTCGCCGCCGAGCCGGGCACCGTCGCCAGCCGCGAGGAAATGCGCGGCACCGGCGGTTCGCTCTACTACCTGCGCCACCAGGACATCCTCACCGGTTCCGAGCGCATCTTCGTCGAAGTCCGCGACAAGGACTCCGGCCTGGTGGTCGGCGCCAAAGCGCTCACCGTCGGGCTCGACTACGACATCGACTATTTGCAAGGCCGCATCCTGCTCAGCGAGCCGCTCTCCGCCACGGTCAGCAACAGCATGCTGGTTTCTGCCGGGGGCAGCAGCGGCGACCTGGCCTACCTGGTGGTGCGTTACGAATACACGCCGGGTTTTGACAGTATCGATACGCTGGCCAGCGGCGGCCGCGTCCACTACTGGTTTGGCGACAGCGTGAAGATCGGCCTGACCAATAACAGCAGCAACGAAGCCGGGGCCAGGAGCAAACTCAACGGCATCGACGTCACCCTGCGCAAGAGCGCCGCCACCTGGCTGAAACTGGAAAGCTCGAAGAGCGACGGGCAGGGCATCAGCACGCTCAGCTCCGCCGACGGCGGTTATACCTTCGACCAGAATGGCACGTTGATCACCCGCGACAGCAAGGCGGGCGCACGGCGCATCGACACCAGCATCGCACTGCCCGAGCTGATCGACGGCTCGAAGGGCAAAGTGACCCTGTACAGCCAGAAGCTGGATGCCGGTTTCTCAGCGCCGGGCCTGCTCACCGAATACGACACCAACCAGTACGGCGGCAGCCTCAGCCTGCCGCTCGACTCGCAATTCAATCTGCGCGCCAAGTCCGACACCAGCAAACGCAAGCAGAGCCTGAGCACCAGCGCGCACGAAGTCGACGTGGACTACCTGCTGACCGATCAATGGACTCTCAGCGGCGGCGTGCGTCAGGATGATCGCCGGGACGATTCCTTGATCGTGCCGCTGACGCAAAAAGAGGGCAAACGCACCGACCTGCGCATGCAGGCGGGCTACGATTCGAAGACCGACTGGAGTACCTACACCTTCGCCCAGACAACGGTGAACCGCAGCGGCAACCGCGAGAAGAACGGCCGGGCCGGTGCGGGCGGCGACTACCGTGTCAGCGAGCGCTTCAAGATCAACGGCGAGGTCTCGGGCGGCGACCTGGGTGCGGGCGGCAAGCTCGGCAGCGAATACCTGTATTCGGACCGCACCAGCCTCTACACCAACTACGCCATGGAAAACGAGACCAGCGACAACGGCCTGCGAGCCAAAAAGGGCAACCTCACCAGCGGCGTGCGCAGCCATTACTCCGACACTGCCAGCGTTTACGTCGAAGAGCGCTACACCCACGGCGACGTGCCCACCGGCCTGACCCACACCGCCGGGGTCGACGTCGCGCCGGATGACCGCTGGAACTACGGCGGCAACATCGACCTCGGCACACTCACCGACTACCGCACCGGCGCCACGACCAAACGCACTGCGGCCGGTATCAAGGCTGGCTACCACTTCGAGGAACTGACCGTGGCCAGCGCCTTCGAATACCGCGTCGACAAGACCCAGAACAGCAGCGCGGTCAGCTCCGAACGCACCACCTGGCTGACCAAGAACAGCCTGAAATACCAGCTCAATCCGGACTGGCGACTGATCGGCAAATTCAACTACTCCGACAGCAAGAGCACCCTCGGCGAGTTCTACAACGGCAACTTCACCGAAGCGGTGATCGGCTACGCCTACCGGCCGGTGGAGAGCGATGACCTAAACGCGTTGTTCAAGTACACCTACTTCTACAACCTGCCCACAACGGATCAAATGACCCTGGCCAACACCGCCGCGGAATACATCCAGAAGAGCCACATCGTCTCCGCCGACGCCACCTACGACCTGACCCCGCAATGGAGCATCGGCGGCAAATACGCCTACCGCATGGGCCAGCTCAGCATGGACCGCACCAACCCGGTGTTCTACGACAGCCGCGCACAACTCACCATCGTCCGCGCCGACTGGCACTTCATCCATCGCTGGGATGCCTTGATCGAAGGCCGCATGCTCAACCTGCCCGACGCACAGGACCGCCGCAGCGGCGCACTGCTGGCGATCTACCGCCACCTGGGCGACAACGTGAAACTGGGTGTCGGCTACAACTTCACCAACTTCTCGGACGATCTCACCGACTTGAGCTATAGCAGCCGGGGGGTGTTCATCAACCTGATCGGCTCGATGTAAGAGACTCATCGCGAAGGCGCAGAAAGTAGAATTGCCAAACCAGGCTGTTGAAAAATGAAATAACACAACTTGCAGGAGCCAGCTTGCTGGCGAAATTACACTTAATCCTCCGCCACAGCCCGGGGTTTACCTCACTGAATTAAGGGCGCCTCTAATAATTCAAAGTTCTAAGCAAGACAAGGCGCGAGCAAAAAATTGCGACGCGGCATATGTGTAATATGTAAGGAGTAATTTTTTGTGAGCAACGCAGTATTGCGACGAAATTTGGATTATTAGAGGTGCCCTTAATAAGCTCTCAGTATTGTTTGTGCGAATGGTCGACTTGATTTCAAAACAGCCAATCTTCCTACCAATACAGCTCTGCATCAGCAAGAACACTTGTTCCATTGCCCCCAGTCACCAGCAGCTTGCCGCTGGAGAGCAACGTCGCAGTGTGTTGCGAACGCGCGGTGGCGAGATAGCCCGTCGCTGACCAGCGCCCGCTGGCGGGGTCATACAGTTCGGCGCTGGCGAGTGTTTCTGCGCTTGCCGCGCCCATTCCCCCCGTCACCAGTACCTTGCCGGTGGGCAACAAAATGGCGGTATGCAGATAGCGCATCGAGGCGAGGCTTCCGGTTGCCGCCCAGCGTCCGCTGGATGGATTGTAGAGTTCGGCACTGGCGAGATTGTCGACCGCGCCGATGCCGCCTGCGACGAGTACCTGGCCGTTTGGCAGCAAGGTGGTGGTGTGTTGCGAACGCGCGGTGGTGAGATTGCCAGTCGCAGACCAGCGGCCGGTGGCCGGATCGTAGAGTTCTGCACTGGCCAGCGTGCCTGCGCTTGCGGCACCGACGCCGCCCGTTATCAACACCTTGCCGTTGGGCAACAACATGGCAGTGTGCAGCGAACGCGCTGTCGAGAGATTGCCGGTTTCAGTCCAGCGTCCACTGGCCGGATCGTACAACTCGGCGCTGGCGAGCGTGCCGATTCCCACTGCGCCGACGCCCCCTGTCACCAGCACCTTGCCGTCGGCCAGCAGCGTGGCGGTGTGCAGCGAACGTGCCGCCGCGAGCACGCCTGCCGCAGCCCATTTTCCTGTGAGCGGATCGTATAGTTCGGCACTCGCGAGGCGCGCAAACGTGTTATCCAATCCGCCCACGGCGAGCACCTTGCCGTTTGGCAATAACGTGGCCGTGTGGTTGCGGCGTGCTGCGGCGAGAGCGCCGGTTGCAGCCCAGTTTTCTGCAACCGGGTCGAACAACTCGGCACTGGCGAGATTGCCGGTCAGACCGACGCCGCCCGTAGCCAGTATCTTGCCATTGGGCAACAGGGTGGTGGTGTGGTCGCGCCGCGCCGCGTTAAGGCTGGTCGTCTTGACCATTTCGCCACGCGCCGGAAAACCGCAAATCACGCTCATGCCGGGCATGTGAGCTGTCTGGATTTTGCCTGCACCGTAGGTATGAGTACAGGGCTGCCTGGTGGGCAGGGCGGCAATCGCCAGTTTGTAAGTGCTGCCCTTTCCCAGCCGTCCGGGAAATGAAAACGGGCCATTGGCCGTGAGGGCGATCTTGTCGGTTCCGTTGTTGCTCAGGATGATGCGCTTGCCGCCAGCCAGACCGTTCAGGCTGCCGCCGACAGAGTAGGCAACCGTCAATGTGACGGGATTTGAAACGATGTCGTTCAGCCTGGCGGTGATCGTGCTGCTACCCGCATTGATGCCGGTCGCAATGCCGCGTTTGTTGATGGTGGCCACGGCGGTGTGATCGGAGTTCCAGGTGACACTGTTGGTGATATTGGCGGTGGTGCCATCCGCATAAATGCCGTTGGCCGCGAAAGCGGTGAGACTTTCCGCAGAGACAGTCGCGGAGTCGGGAGTAATGCTGATATTGACCAGGGCCGCTTCAGCGAGGGGGGCGGAAGCAGGAGAAATTGTGCTACCGGCTGGCGCATTGCTTGCAGACGAAGAGTTATTTCCACCATCGCAACCGGACAAAAGCGAGGTTAGCAAACTTATTGTGAATAATGCTGCATATTGATGCTTTTTGGTGGCAAATGGCACGTTATACCTCTGTGTGTATGCGGGCGAAATTACGATTGGTCGCGCACGCTACTCCACACTTCCTCTGTGGTCAACAAACCTCGTGGCCGGGACGAAAAGAATGTCCGCTGGTCTGAAATCAAGCAACTTTAGTGGCGACAAAATACCTCACATGCGAGTGCGTGTATGTATCATATTGTTAATAAACGGTAATAATTTTTTATGTTTTGTACCTGAAAAAAGATATAGGCCAAATGGCATATGGTTAATTTCCCCGTATGCGGTTATATTCCCGCTCTCTTTTTATGGGGATAGTTACGCGCCGCCAGGTGTTGAATTATTGGTAATCAGGTAACACGCAGTTTGGTAAGGAATAATGTACAGAACGGCTTCACCCAACAAATATTTTCCAACGATCACCTTCGCTTTCATTGTGGCTATGACTACCCTCGCGGGTAACAGCCACGCAGCCACAGAGACAACAGACTCCGAAGAGCTACGCAACCGGACCAGACAAGAAGCGCTGGATCGCGAGCGCCAGCAGCAAGCGCCCAACGTCAACCTGCAAGGCGAAGTTCCGAAAGCACCTCCGGCCCAACTGCCCGTTTCTGAAACTCCCTGTTTTGCCATCCAGCACTTTGTACTGGAAGTGCCTGCCAAACTCTCTCCGGCGGCGCAACGTTACGGCACAAGCACATCGAGATGGGACAATTTCCGTTTTGCGCTGGACTACCTGGAGCAATTCACCGGACAATGCATAGGGCGCGAAGGCATCAACTTCATCATGAGGGGCGTTACCGCGAAGATTCTGGACCGCGGTTATTCCACGACGCGTGTGGGCATCCCGGAACAGGACATGCTGAGCGGAACACTGAAGCTGACCCTGATACCCGGAATCATCCATGAGCTGCGTTTTGCCGATGCCACCACTGCCGGAACATGGAAAAACGCTTTTCCGACGTCTGCCGGAAAACTGCTCAACCTGCGCGATCTGGAGCAGGGCCTGGAACAGATGAAGCGCGTAACGAGTCAGGAAGTCGACATGCAGATCATCCCCGCCGGCGATCTGGGCGAGAGTGATATCGTTATCACTGTCAGGCGAATCAAACCCTGGAAAGCGATAGCGACCCTGGATGATGCCGGCGCAAAAGGCACCGGCAAATTGCAAGCTGGATTGATTCTGGGCTGGGACAACGTGCTTGGTGCGAGCGACTTGTTCAACATGGGTATCACCTCGGATGCCGACCGCAATAGTCCAGCCAAAGGCACAAAAGGTTACAACGGCAGCTACTCGCTCCCATTCGGCTACTGGACATTGACGGTATCGGCGAGCGAATCCGAATACCACCAGCGCGTTATCGGGACTTTCCAAACCTTTGTGTCGAGCGGCAAATCCAAAAATCTGGAAAGCAGGATTGGCTATCTTTTCCAGCGCGATCAAACCCAAAAAAACACCCTGCAATTCCGCACCGGCCGGCGCTGGAGCCACAGCTACGTCGATGACACCGAAATCGCAGTGCAGGCACGCAACACCACCTTTGCCGAATTGGCATGGGTGCACAAACACTATTTCGGCAGGGCCCAGCTCGATGTAACAGGCGCATATCGTTGGGGCACGCCCTGGTTTGGCGCACAAAGCGATCCGGCTGACTTGCCCGCAAACAATCCCAGATACCGGTACAAACTCGAAACGATCGATGTATCCCTGTATACACCCGTCGACGCCTGGAACAGGCAACTGAGCTACACCGCCACATTTCGGGCGCAAAACTCAAATTCCAGCCTGTATGCGTCGGAATGGTTCGCCATCGGCAACCGCTGGACAGTGCGCGGATTTGATGGCGAAAGCAGCCTGGGTGCCGAGAGAGGCTTCTTCCTGCGCAACGAAGTAGGCATTCCCATTACCGGTACGGCCCAGTCGGCCTATGTTGGCTTCGACTTCGGCAAAGTATTCGGCCCCAACGAGAACAACCTCGTCGGCAACAAGCTGGCGGGTGTTGCCCTGGGGATGCGGGGCGGGCTGATCAAGGGAATGAGCTATGACATTTTTGCCGGATACGCGCTTTACAAACCGCAGCACATGCCTACCGACGAGCCTACCGCCGGATTCAATTTAGTCTATCAACTTTAACTTCGTCCTTTTGGGGATCGCCATGCAAAATCGCCAACACACAGAACTGACCACAGACCAATCGCCGTCGCGCGCCCGTCAGGCCGTTGCATGGCTTACCCTGATTGCCTATATCGGCCAGCCGATGGCAGCAACAGCGCAGGTTATTGCTGCCCAGAATGCTGCGGCACAGAACCGGCCCGTCATCGACAATACCGCCAATGGCATCCCGCTAGTGCAAATCGTTTCCCCCAATGCTGCGGGCATCTCGCATAACAAGTTTACCCAATACAACGTCGACCCCAGCGGATTGATATTGAACAACAGCAATGCAGCGGTGCAGACGCAGCAGGCTGGATATGTTTCAGCCAATCCGAACATGGCGGGCGGAACCGCCCGCATCATCCTCAATGAAGTCACGAGCACCAGCCAGAGCCAACTGAATGGCTACACCGAAGTCGCCGGAACGCGGGCCGAGGTCATCATCGCCAACCCCAATGGCATCACCTGCAACGGCTGCGGCTTCATCAATGCCAGTCGCGGCGTCTTGACCACCGGTACACCCGTATTCGGCAGCTTCGGAAGCCTGGACTCCTTCCGTGTCACCGGCGGACAAATCACAGTTGGCAGCGGCGGACTGATCGACAGCAGCACCGACCAGCTCGACCTTATCGCCCGTAGCGTCAAAGTGAACGACACCCTGTGGGCCAACAACAACCTCAATGTCATTACCGGCACTAACCAGGTCAACTACGCCAACCTCGGCGTACAAGTCATCACCGGCGATGCCAACAAACCCACAGTCGGCATCGACGTCGCCCAACTGGGCGGCATGTATGCCAACAAGATCAAGCTCATCGGCACCGAGACCGGAGTCGGCGTCAACAGCCAGGGCACGTTGGCAGCGCAAGCGGGCGACTTCACACTCGACAACCAGGGACAAATCACCTTGGCTGGTGCCACCAGTGCCAGCGGCAACCTCACCATCACCGGTGTAGCGGGGACAAGCAACAGCGGAACCCTGTACAGCGAACAAAACGTACTGATCACTGATCATGGGGCAATCACCAACAGCGGCATCCTGTCCGCGCGGGGCAATCTCACCCTGGATGGTGCGAGCATCAGCTCAAGCGGAACATTGGGTGCGGGGATCGTGAAAGATGGGACAGTGGTGCTGACTAACGGAACGGATACGCGGCAAGGCGTCATGAAGCTCATCGCGACGAACCAAATCGATGCCACCGGACAAAACATTGCGGGCACCGGTCTCAGCATGGCCGGCACCACAATTAACCTGGCGAACAGCCAAGCCATGGTGGGCGGCGGCGGAGCCACATTAACTGCAACTGCCGGTGACATCATCAACACCGGCGGCACATTCCAGTCGCTGGGATCGCTCACATTGAACGCGGCAGGCGGCGTTATCGACAACACCGGCGGCACGATTGCCAGCGCACTCGACACGACCGTGACAACGAACACCGTCACGGGAACCGGTAAAATCATCGCGGGGCGCGACGCCACCATCAGCATCAAAGGCGACTACACCAACGCGCTCGGCAACGTCATCAAAGCCAACCGCGACCTGACCTTCACCACCACAGGCGCCTTCACCAACCTGGCGACGCTGGAATCCCTTAACAAACTGACCCTGAATGCGAGCAATCTGGACAACCAGACATCGGCCATCATCAACGCCGGGGATACCACCCTCAATATTGGCACCGGAAGCATCACCAACGCCGGCAGGATCGAAGGCAATACACTTACCGCCACCAGCGACAGCTTCGCCAATACCGGCACGGTTATTGGCGACAACCTCACGCTGAATGCCAGCACGATAACCAACAGCGGTGCAAGCGCAATCATCGTCGGCACGCAGAGCGTCAACCTTGCTGTCAAGAACTCGCTCCTGAACCAGGGCGGCGCAACCATCTACAGCTACCTGGGCGACATCAACATCGGCGCCGACCTGACGCAGGATGCGGACGGATTCCTCATCGGCAACACCGGCAGCGTCACCAACACCTCGTCCACCATCGAGGCGGGCGGCAACCTGCGCATCAGCGCCGACCAACTCATCAACGAGCGCACTTTCGTTGGCGTGGAGTGGGGGTCGATCACCTCCCAATCGGTTGTCACCGGCACGCTAGGTTCACCCGGCGCACCGGGTGCGCCCAGCTATACGGCAAACTATGCCGATGAGAAATTTATGCAGGGCACCACCGATGCGGGACAACTTCTCGCCGGCGCGAACGTGCGGCTGAATGCTGCGACCGTCACCAACAACTACAGCGACATCATTGCAGGCCAGACCCTGAAAATTAACAGCCCGGTAGTAAACAATATTGGCGATCCCTTCAAGCAGCGCATGACCGTGACCAATGGAACGCGAGAGCTTTGGAGCTATGTAGAGACCGGCTGGCATTGGGGGGTGAAATGCAATTGGAAAGGCTGCTGGCCGACCAGAGTCCCGGAATATGGCTGGATCCATTACCCCGTTGCTTGGACACAAGCCGCGTCGGTCTACACCCCCGCAACAAATCCAACCCAATACACGAAAGCGGTGGTTCCCACCCTGGTCATCGGCATGCGGGGCGACAGCCAAACCCCCCTCAATAAAGCCGGCGTACCCGACGGCAGCGGCACCACACTGACGGTGCCCGCCAGCGGTCTATACACGATACACAACCAGCCCGGACAACCGTATCTGGTCGTAACCGACCCGCGCTTCGCCAACTACCAGAACTTCGTTTCCAGCGACTACATGCTCAGCCGTTTGGCGCTCGATCCCGGCATGATTCAAAAGCGCCTGGGCGACGGGTTCTACGAACAAAAACTGGTCACTGACCAGGTGACCCAACTCACCGGCCGCCGCTATCTGGGGCAATCCGCCAGCGCAGAAGAACAATTCAAGGAGTTGATGCTTTCCGGCGTTGCGGTTGCCAAAGAGTTCAAACTGATACTTGGAGTTGGACTCACCAAAGAACAAATGGCCGCACTGACTACAGACATCGTCTGGATGGTCGAACAAACCGTGGCATTGCCGAGCGGCGGCACGACCAAAGTGCTGGCCCCCCAAGTCTATTTGAGCCAACTCCATGCGGGCGACTTGAAGCCCAGCGGCGCATTGCTCGCCGCCGAAGCGATCGACATCAATACCGCCGCCGGCACGCTGATGAACTCCGGCACGATCAGAAGCACGAGTGCAACCAACATCGCCGCGCAAGACATAATGAACCTGGGCGGGACCATCGGCAGCAGCGGCACGATCAACCTGCAAGCGGTCAACGACATCGTCAACCGTTCCGGCAAGATTGCCGGAAACAACGTCAACCTCTCCGCCGGACGCGACGTCATTAACGAACGCACCGCAAAAGAAACGACCACTACCGTCGTTGCGACAACCTCAAGGAGGAATGGACTGTTCGATACCATCCAGTCTCCCGTTGCGGGCAACAGCAGCAATACGGAACTGGGCCTGGAGACCGGCATAACCGCCGCGGACGGCTTGAACATCACCGCCGGACGCGACATCTCCATCGTCGCCGCAAACCTCAAGGCCGGAGGCAACGCCAGCCTGAATGCCACAGAAAACATCACCGTCGGCACCATCGCCGCTCAGCAAAAAAACACCGGCGCCTATAACTCCTACATTAACACCGTCACAAACCAGACCAGCCAGATCGACATCGGCGGCAATCTTGACATGAAGGCGGGTAACAACCTGCAAATGACCGCAGCCAAGGTCAACGCAGGCAAAGACCTCACCCTGCAGGCCGGCGGCAACATCGACCTGAAGGCAGCCAAAGACAGCACCGCCTTCGGCTACGATTCCGGCGTCGCCCAGGAAAGCAAATACGACGAAACCGTTATCGGCACCACGCTCAACGCAGGTGGCAACGTGACGCTGGCTGCAACAAATGCTAATGCCGATCGCACAACCGGTGCAGGCGGCGATAACGCGAGTGCGGGCGATACTGCTGCACCTGGCACAACTACGGGGCGTGCTGACGGCAAGGGCAATATCAAGTTGGAAAACGCAACCATCAATAGCAAGGGAACACTGGCCGTTGTTGCCGATGGCAATGTGGAGATCACCACTGTCGACGAAAAACACGAATTTTTCCGGCAGATAGTTACCGAATCGCAAGGACTTATTTCATCCACCACAACCACCAGCACGCAAGAAAGCAGTAGTACTTCTGCCAAAGGCAGCAACCTGACCGGTACCAACGTGGTTCTGCAAGCAGGCGATCAAACAACCAAGACAGGCGACATCACCATCAAGGGCAGCAACATTGCCGCCACAGAAACGGTAAGCATAGACGCCGGCCGCGACCTGCAAATCCTCAGCGCCGAAGACAGCGCCAGTTCCAGTACCTCGGAAGTGAAAACCCGCGACGGATTTACGGTGGGCAGCAGCGGCCTCGAATACGGCAAGAAAAACACCAATACCGTCACCGACGGCAGCACCACCCAGGTATCCAGCAACATCACGGGCAATACCGTCGTGACCCAAAGCGGCAACGACACCCGCATCAGTGCTTCCAACGTCAAGAGCAAGGAAAACACCACCCTGTATGCGGGCAGCAACCTCTACATCGAATCGGTGGCCAACACTATCCGCCACAACCAGGAAACCACCGAATCCAAGATTGGCATGAACGTCGCCATGATGGACGGCCGCCTGCACGACATCTCCGTGGGCACCAACGGCAAAATCACCGAAGACGGCAACACCACCTCCACCCAGGTGGGCAGCCAGATCGGCAGCGAAGGCAGCGTCAACCTCCTGTCCGGCAACAGCATGATGATCATTGCAAGCAAGCTCAAGGCAGGCAAAGATATGAATCTGAACGCGGGAGGCGACATCGTCATTACCGGTCAATACGACCAGACCGCTACGGAAAATAGCACCGCCACGCGCATGAGCTCGATGAAGAGCAAAGACAAAACCGCCGACCAGACACAAAACTACACCTTCGTCGGCAGTTCGCTCGACGCAGGCGACAACCTCAACATTCGGGCCGGCAACAACATCGACTTCACCGCCGCCAACCTCAGCAGCGGCGCAGACACCAACCTCACCGCAGAAGAAGGCCAGGTACGCTTCCTCACGCAAAAGAACATCAACATCGTCAGCCAGACCGTCGATGACGAAGATCTTGTATACGAAGTCCACAAAGGCAAAGGCCGCCAGGACGAAACCCTCGTCTACACCAAGATCAAAACCGGCGGCACACTCAATGTTGATGCCGCCAAAGGCGTAGTCGTCGAAGTCGACGAAGTCCCGGCAGTCCCGGTTGCTGAAGAAACCACGGACGAAAATGGCCAAGTCATTCCCGCCACGCCAGCCGTCACCACCGACCCCAACATCACCCCGCACCCCACCTTCAGCGCCAGCACGGCAGCCCTGGCCAAACAACCGGGCATGGAATGGATGGGCCAAATGCTCAAACGCGACGACGTTGATTGGAAAAAAGTCGCCGCCGCGCATGACAGCTGGGATTACAAAAACCAGAACCTCACCGAAGCCGGAGCAATCATCCTGGTTGTCGTCGTCACCGTCTTCACCGCAGGCACGGCCAGCAGCGCAGCAGGCGCGGTAACCACCACCACCGGCAGTGCGGCAGTTGGAGCAGCAGCAGGCGCCGCCGTCACCAGCCTCGCCACCACCGCCGCCCTAAGCTTCGCCAACAACGGCGGCGACCTCGGCAAAACCCTCAACGACCTGGGCAAACGAGAAAACATCCGCGGCCTGCTCACCGCCATGGTCACCGCAGGCGTACTCAAAGGCGTGGGCGGCACCCAACTGGTCAGCAACGTCAGCAACGCCACCAACCTGCCCGTCACCCTCGTCAACAACACCATCAACGGAGCCCTTACCGCCACCATTAACACCGCCATTAACGGCGGTAGCCTCCAGGACCAGCTCGGCAACGCCCTGCTCATGGCCCTCATCAACACCGCCGGAGAAAAGATCGCCAACACCCTGCACACCGACGACAAAAGCCTGACCGCCAACATCAACAACAAACTCGGTCATGCACTGCTCGGCTGCGGCATGGAAGCCGCGCAAAAGAAAGACTGCCTCTCCGGGGCCGTAGGCGGTGTAGCAGGCGAACTGGCCGGCGAATTCTTCGCCCCCGATGGCAGCAAAGGCATGACCAGCGCCCAGAAAGACAAGATCATCAACCTCTCCAAACTCATCGCAGGCGGCGTAGCGATGGTGGCGGGGCTGGATGTGAATGCGGCGATGAATACGGCTTCGAATGCGGTGGCGAATAACCGGTTGATGACGCCGAAGGAAATCAAGTGGATTGATGAAAACGCCCAAAAATATGCCGACGAAAATGACCTCACCCTTGAAGAAGCCAAGCTGCAGCTAGGTCAACAAGCGGCCCGCAATGCCGACGCTACGGCAGCCACTTATTTGGGCGCGACTCCGGACACAAAAGCACAAGCCTATCTGGACACAGCACAAGGCAGCTTCATCAACGAAAGCGGAGAAAAACAAGCCCTCTTTACCAACAAGCCCGGCGATTACATGAACGGTTTGATGTATGCCGCCGATGTAGCCTCCGATCCCAACAGCAAAGCCTTTTACAAGCAATACGTACAACCCGGCATGACCAACAGCATCGGTACCGGCTTGAATGAGCTGGCGCAAGTGCACGGTGCGGCATTGCCCGGTGCTGTGTATGAAGGTTTAACCACCATGGTAGTTGGTATGGCCTCACACCCGATTGATACAGGCTGGTCGATGGTGACGGGAGCCTGGGACGGGCTTCTCGGTGCAGGTAACTCTTTGGGTGGCGGTGTTGCATTGCTCGCCGACGATAGTACGCAAAACATGCTTGATTCGATCTACGGCAGATCGGATGCACATCTGCTGGCAGGGGCGTTTTCGCTGGTACCTGCCACTGCCATGATTGGTGGTGCCGCGTTTGGTGGGACAATTGCGAATGCGGCGGGTAAAGCCACGGTGAAAGTTGCAAAAGCTACTACTGAGATGGCGGGCGATGCCGCGAAAGTCTTCAAGTATGCGGATAATGTGGATGCAGCGCCAAAGGTATTCAATGGCGTCGAGCTTCATCCCGATTTGCCATCGCCCTCGGCTGGCTATGATTACTCACCAGATATGGTGAGTGGAGCAAAAACAGAAAACCAACTTTACTCGCACTGGACTGGTTTGCAGGCGGAAGCCAAATTGGCAAACGAAGTCGCAGGGCAGGGGGAAGCTGTCGTGAAATGGGGCGATAAGATTGGCGCTCAAGGCAACGACATTATCTCAGTTGATCCGAAGACAGGTGGCGTTACTCTGTGGGACAGCAAGTATCGCAGTGGGTCAACAACAATTGAGCAATCGCCGACGTATGTGAAGCGAGAAACGAGGGCCGCAGCGGTTAGTGAGGCACAGCGCACAATTAGTGGTTCTAATCTACCACAAGCAGTGAAAGATACTGCACTTCAAAATTTGGAAAAGGGCGACTACACAACTAACACCGTTGGCTCAGGTGGAGCCAAAAACTCTTATCAAGTTCGGTACTGCAACGGTAAACCATGTTGAGGTGATGATGTTATTTAATCCAATTAGATCAAGAGAGGTAGCTCCGGGTAGTATTGCACGTGTTTTGCGCGCTGACTTTAAAAATGGCGACCCATTGGGCAATTTTGCGAAAAGTGATTTGTCTGACGTTGTGCATTTGTGGCTTGTCGGCATGAGTAGGGAAATCGCTCCTGCAATTCCGCGATCCATCGAATGGCTGGATAAAGCGATTGCTGAAGATGAGGCGTCGTGGTTTGATGAGTGCCCAAACTTTCACCGCATGAATCTGTACTGGGCGAAAGCATTGGGTCTGTGGCTACGCGATGGCGTGAATGCCACGGATGCGTGGGAGCAGGCAAGGCAGTTTAACGCAGCAGCATTGCTCGATTCATGGCCAGTTATGGGCCTTATGCCTGGTGTCTATGACAAAGTTGGCACAGTTTGGGCAAAGGGCCACATTCCAACCTCTCGTCTGGATGATTATATGGCCTTTTGTTATCAGGCCGAACAATATGAGATAGGCATTGCCGAGTACGAGCAATATCACGGCGACAAAGCGTTCTCTCTCAAAAAAATACGTACCCCAAAAGAGTTGGGCTACGCCTTGTGTTTGCACAAGGCTCGTGGCCAGTTTGAACGTGCAGAACTGTTAACCGCGGGCCGCAAAATACTCCACGCCAAACTTCAAGATACATGGCTGGGATATGGGCAGGATATTCGTGCAGCCACTTGGTTAAAAATCGTCTATGAATTTCATGAGCCTGCCTTGACACCGCTGCAAACGGTGTTGCGCGCCTATGACGATATGCCGGATGTGCCTAGACCGGAATTTGTGTAATTCAGATGACTAACTTTACGCAGTGGCAAATTAAGCCGGGTACGTCGTTCATTGAAGGTCGAGCAGCAGCACAAGGTGCTGATTTGCCTGGGAGGCAAATACAATAATTTGTACCAAATCTTGAGGATTTCTTGCACCCATGGGGCAGCATGAAATTTCATGCTGCTGAAGCTGAGTTTGTGTCCGCACTTGAAGACTGGGAATCGCAATCATGCCTTGCGGACAGTTTTACCATCTCGGCCAAGGACAAGAGTCTGCAAAGACTTCGAAGACGCCATGATAAGAATTCACAGGGCGAACTCCCGAGTCGGCGTGTAGAAACTTCTCTCCACCAATCGGGAAAGGCAGCGACTGCCGCATCACCTGTTTTATGACGGAACATAGTGTAAAAAAACGATCAACAATTAAGAAGGGGTTGGACCGATGCGTTATTCAAGTTTGCTGTCATTACTTTTTGTGACTTTGCTGGCAGGCTGCGGAGGGGGGGGCGGAAGCACTCCCGACGTACCACCGCCAGTCACCTATACTATTTCGGGAACCATTACCGGCGCAGTGGTAAGCGGTGTGTCGATTACATTGAGTGGTGCAGCTTCGATGACAACCACTACCGGCGCCAACGGTACTTATAGTTTTTCCGGTCTCGCAAATGGTAGCTACACTGTCACCCCGACAGCAGCTGCAAATTTCCTTCCCGTCAGCACCGGTGTCACCGTGAGTGGTGCAAATGTTACAGGCATGGATTTTGTTTCATCGCCCCCATCTGCCGCAACCTACAGTATTTCCGGTACCGTCGGCGGTGCCGCAAGCAGCGGCGTGACCATCTCTGTGGGTGTAGCCGGCTCGGTAGTAACGGGCGCGGGCGGCACATACACCATCTCCGGCCTTGTGGCGGGAAACTACACAGTGACCCCGTCGCTGACCGGATTTACGTTCAGCCCGGCCAGCATTAACGTAACATCGCTGGCAGCCAATTCTTCAGGAAATAATTTCACGGCTACGGCAATTCCGGTTCCGCACAGCATTTCGGGCACGGTTAGCGGCACAATCTCGGCGGGCGTAACAATGACGCTGACGGGTGGCGGAACAACTCCAACCACCACTACAGCGGCGGACGGAAGTTACAGTTTTGCTGGCGTATATGATGGAACCTACACCGTAACACCGTCCCTGGCTGGATATACATTTAATCCTAACAGCAGTTCCGTCACCATGAATGGTGCAAACATAACCGGCAAAAACTACGTTTCTTCGGTTTATGTTGCGCCCACCTATAGCCTGTCCGGGTCGATAACCGGGGCATGGGTTGATGGTGTGACAGTTACATTGGGAGGTGACGCGAACGCAACCACGACCACCAATGCGAGCGGCAATTACAGCTTCGCCAATCTGCCCGCGGGCACTTACACGGTCACCCCCTCGCTTACGGGGTACACATATTCACCCTCGACGTCGTCGGTTCCGGTAAACGCAAACACGACGCAGAATTTCACAGCGTCGTCGGCCGTGACTGCCTATAGCATTTCGGGTACGGTAGGAGTGACCACCGCGCAAACATGCTCCGGCTCGCCAACTTGCGGCGGAATTGCCATCCGTGCTTACCCCAACGGATGTATCAGTTGTGGCGTCAGCTCTGGAACGGTTGTCATGCCAACTGGCGCAAATACAGCATATACAATCAGAGGCGTTCCTGCCGGTAACTATGTTGTTGTGGCAGAGGCGGATATGCAAGGAACGAACGTTGCCAATGCTAATAATCCGATAGGGATGACGGGAACAGTTAACGTCGCCTCGGCAAACGTGACCGGAATTAACATCAATGCCACCGACCCGACACCACCAACACCAGAGACACCTTCTTTGGACGGCGTATTCCCGGGACCATCCTCGGCATTCATTAGCTACACCGGCCCTGTGGATGCAAATGGACTGGAGATCGCGTCCTCTTACAAGCTCTCCTGGGGTACCGACACCGCAGCATCGAACGGCGGCAGCTCGAATTTCAAAGCGGTTGGTAATAGCCTCGGCTTCTACGAGAAGTCCGGTTTCACGGATGGCCAAGTGTTGTATTTCAAATTGCAGGCACTCGTAGGTACTACGCCAAGTGCGGAATCAACTGTGGTTGGTCCAATAACCATCGGCGACACAACGGGCGCGAACACCGTGTCCGGCACGGTCACATTCCCCGCTGCTACAGCCGGAACGCCGCTGATTGTTGGTTTATTCGGAAACAGCGGGATCTATTTCACCAAAACAACAGCGACCGCCAACCAGACCTCGTATTCATTCGCGATCAGCGGTGTACCGAGCGGCAGCTACAAGAACTTCGCCCTGCTTGACGTGAACAACGATGGATTAGTCGATGCGGGCGATGTTACCAACGCTGGCGCCACCCTGTCGACGATAGCAGTCTCCGGAACAACAACCCATAATTTTGAACTGAGTGCCGCGTACGGGTCGGCGGATATTTATACGAATTACTGGACCGATGGAACATCCAGCAGCTACGGGCTAAACATTGCACTGAATGACGGCACCAAACAAATAACTGCGGTAACGTTATTCTCCGGTCCGAATGTGAGTGTACCTGCGGATCTCGTGCCTACAACCAGTACCGGAAATTTGGACTACATCGCTCTTGGCTCGGGATTTGTACCCACGGTCGGGGACCAATACAAGTTCAAGTTTACCTACGATGACGGCACTTCCCAGAATGTTACTGCAAGTGTGACCGGCGTACTTACTTCCGGCAATTTGCCCGGAAATCTGGCGGTGAATGCAACGCCAAGCGCAAATACTCCGACTTTTTCCTGGACAGCCCCGGCAACCGCACCCGCTGCCCCCTATGTCTATAACGTGTGGGTTCAGGGGATAGATGCATATTGGTGGTACCCGCAAAATAGCGGCTTGCCAAGCACCACGACCTCTGTACTCTACAACGCAGACGGTCTTGCAGCCGGTACGGCCCTTACTACCGGGACAGCGTACACCTGGCAAATTCAAGTGCAGGATGCGAACAGGAATTTGGGAACTTTGCAAGCGGCTCCCTACACGCCGTAGGTGCGTACGCTCTAATAGTTACAGATAGCAAGAAATCCACGGGGCCGGAAGGCCCCGCAGCGATTCTTGATTCGGAAGGAAGGTTTCAATAATCGGATTGGCGTTCCAGTTGTTTTGCGTGCTCGTTTTTTTACTTACCTAAAGGAAATAACATGAAAAAAGTTTTTGCTGTTGCACTGCTGTCCACTGTTTTTGCTTCACCCGTTATTGCTGCAGAAAAGGGTTTTTACGTTGGCGCTAATCTGGGCCAGGCGAAAGCTTCCGGCAATCTTGTTGAAGGAATGACCGCGTCACGTTCCGATACCTACATGGGCATTCTGGGCGGATATCAATTCAACAGGAACCTGGCTGCGGAAGTGCAATATGTGAATTTTGGCAAGCTTGCTGAAGGTAGCGCATCGGCCAAGACTTCTGGTATGGCGTTCACCGCAGTCGGGATTCTGCCGATTAACGAGATGTTCTCCGTGTTTGGCAAATTGGGGGTTTCCAACACCAGTTTAGAAATAAGCAACCCGGTTGTTAATGAGACAGTCATTAAAACCGCAATCACTTATGGGCTTGGCGGCCAATACAGCGTTAACAACGCCTGGGGTATTCGCGCCGGTGTTGATTGGTATTCGGTGGGCCAGGCAAATTCGTGGGGTACTGATGGTACTTACACCGTAGTCTCCGCGGGCGTCGTGTACAAGTTCTGATCACTTAAAGTAACGGGGTCATAAAGAATTAATAACGGGGTCAGGTTTTGCATTGTCGCATCGCAAAAAGTGAATGTTGTATTGCAAGACCTGACCCCGTAATGTGCTGTATGGAATAAATATATGCCGGTTCACCCATTTCACTTCGACAATGGAATTGATATGGATAAAGTGAAACTCTTACAAGAACGCGCAGCAGCGTTTAGGGACTTGCTTAAGCAACATGAAGCAAGGAATGCAGATGCCATGTTATTGCTGAAATTGTTAACACCACTATTTCAAGAGATTGAAGCCGGAAAAATTGTTCCGCCAAAATATTACGAATTTGGAAATGCTCTTGGTAAAGATGCGCCATTTTATGCGCCTGACATGCCATTCCATGCTGTTGAAGCTGAATTTGTATCTGCTCTTGAAGATTGGAAATCGCAGAGTTGGTACCAACAAATGTTTAAAAACAAATAGCAGTCTTTTGCTGGACGATTATCGGTGTACAAACAATTTGTTCAACTCCGCTCAAATGATAAATATTCAAAATATTGAAATTATACTAACCCAAATGGAGGAGCTCCTTCGTTTGGGGGCACGAAATGATTGGGCAAATGCGCTCAAAACAATACGTGGTGAAATAAAGACAGACCCGATTGCTGCCACCACAAAAATACTTACTATGTATGGGGGAATGGGATCACTTAACGATATTGTTTTATATAAAATGGGGCAACCACTAATCGTGGAAAATGATGAGCTAGATGCCTTAAGACATCGTCTATATGAACTTTGTCATCAACCAAGTGAAAAAGTATAAAGGGACAGCATCGCAATAAGTCTCGCACCCACAATGCCCATCACCCCTCTACTATGAAGACGCTTCTACCCCTGTTACTCATCCTGCTAACCGGTTGCACGGCACTCCCCAAATACAACTATCAATCGCAAGCCAGCAACGATCCGGTATTTATCTTTGGAGATCGTTTTGGCGAAAGTGCGATCAGCAGCCCCGCCAGGTTATTTTCGATTAACACCAAAGATGCTGCATCCAACAAATGTGCGGATTTTGATCTTGTGGGGACGACATCGAACAACTGGTTAAGGTTTAATCCGTCGACCATCAAAATCAAAACGCCCGTTGGCAAAGCTGTGGCAATCCGCGGCATTTATTTTTATGCCGCGACGGCTGCCAATGCCAAGGCGCCAGTTACAACCTGTGAGCCACCTGCGCTCACGTTTGTACCGAAGGTGGCGGCAACTTATTCGGTTGATGTAGATACCTCCCGTAGCGGCTGTGTCCTCAGCATTGTGCGAAAAATGCCAGATGGCCAAAAAGAACAGGTTGATGGTTTAACTGAACTTCCCGATTGTCGGGAGCAGTAATTGCTTTGCGCACAGTAACGGGGTCAGGTCTTGCATTGACGCATCGCAAAAAAGAGAATGTTGTATTGCAAGACATGCCCCCGTAATGCGGTGCAGCTTTTGGCCCCGGTGCAGGTACGCAGTATTTCATGCAAAATCCTGAAAAGTATTTGGAGCCTATTACATCTGCAAATTTGAAGAAGCCATGAGTAAAGTTATTGGTTTAAGTGAAGCTCTCCAGCCTATATATGATTACGAGATTAGTCGTGGTAATCATGTTGAGCGTGTTGATAGGCCAGCAGGGACGAATTGCCCACTGGTCGTTATATTTCACGCACGACTTGATGTTACCGGGTTTATCAGTACGCACGGTTTACCAAACGACGTAAAAACATGGGAGAACCGAGATAGGCACTACCCCCTTGAGAAAGGGTATGTTTGTGAACGTACTCGTCAAGCATTAGCTGGTCCACTGTGAGTGTAGTTGATCGTTCAAAATTTGGAAAACAATGACATGTTTGGCTAAACAAACAAGGCGTGCGTAGTGATCGCGGGTTTGAATTTCAACGAACAGGTCGTTACAGTGCTGAATACAGGGAGGGTAATCGGGTTGTTAAGCTCAACGTGGAAAGTGGGGTATGTGCCGGTATGCCCTGCATTTTCGTCGAGCCGAATGCTTTTGAGTTGTACAAGCCGCAAAAGTACAACACCGATTCGCCTGCGGTGGGATTCAGTTTGATGTACCAGATGTAACTTGACGAATGTAATCCAGCAAGTACAAGTAACGGGGTCAGGTCTTGCATTGACGCATCGCAAAAAAGAGAATGTTGTATTGCAAGACCTGACCTCGTAATGCGAGCCGTAATGCCGTAATGTTTGCTTCCAAATGTCACGCTAACTTCGACCTTGATATTGGGTTTGGTTCACGGCACGATGCGGGTATGAATAGATTTTTTCTACAACCTCGTTAGGCCGCACAGTGCCCCTACCTCCCGAAGCCAGAGAAGCGCTCGTCCGAACCGGTGCTTTCACGGTCCGCGTGGTGCCAAGCGCTGATTGGCTGGCCATTCGGCACAATCAGCACCAGGCGTTGTCTTGGCACGAGACGGTCCTTCGTCCGCTACTGCGGGCTGCGCAAGAGGCTTGGGTCTACGAACTGAAAGCGGGCTCAGAGGTCCATCGCATCGCGGAACCCATCATTGAACGCGCGCGCGGCAAGTACCGAGTCAACCTGAGTGGTGAGCCAATTCGGGGCTTCGAGCTTCTCTGGAACGCCTCCGGCGGCCAGCGTGGGTCAATCGCCCTTGTGCTCCCCCTTGCCACCTTCCCCGGAGCGGAAATCTTCCAGCACTGCCAGAAGGCCTTCATTGTGGGCAACTCGACCGTCCCGCACTCTCCAAGCGCAATCAGACTCGCGCGCAAGGTCGCATCAGACGCACAGTCGGTCTGCTGCCTCCTGTCTCGCACCAATGGCTTCGAGTGGATATCTCTCTACGCTGAGCAAGAGCGCCTTGAGCGTCTGCTCGAACTGGCCCAATCGCTGGTCACACAACGCGCGCTGTACCAAAGTGCGGCCTAACGTTTGAGCTGAGCGGACCGCACATGGCGAGCACCGATTCGATCTCCGCTAACAAGCTCTGTCCAGCCGATCTTCAGTCGCATCCGATCTGGCAGTTCCGAATGGAAGCCGAAGGCGTCGCGGACGTTGACGAGTCTTACGTTTCTCCAAGCACCGAGTCACTAGCACTCGGAACGTTTGGTAGCTACATCGTCGCCGCCACCTACGGCCTTAAGAACGGCGCCAGTCTTCCAGGCTCCGTCCAGGTCGACCTGTTGGGTCAGAAGGTGTACTTCACTCCCGCAGTGGTGTACGCACAGGGAAAGCCAGTCGACCCCCTCGCCCGTGACGCGGGGCTTCGGCTTGCAAGAATTACCAAGACATCAAACACCCAGCCCGTGCACTGGGAACTTGCAGTCGCCTTCCACGGCGAGCGGTCGCTAAGACGGGGCCGAATTGCGCAGTCAACGTTCGGAACCGCCCTGTCGCTGCTGCTACGGCTCATGTTCCTACGGTTCAGCGGGCGGCGCCAGTGATAGTGCGGCCTAACCCTTCGCTCGAGCGGACCTTAACCTTCCCCCAAAATAATTGTCACCTCCATCTAACCAATTGGAGGTGTTTCATGGCCAAATAAAACCGCGCAAAGTGCATCGTTACAGCATGCACTTCAAGGCAACAGCAGCGCAGTAGGATGGGTTGAGCAACGCGATACCCATCGTTCTTTATGATGGGTTTCCTTCGTCAACCCATCCTACGGCAACTACGTGCTCAATAGAACGTAAAGCCGAACCCTACGAGAAAATATAGGCCATCACGCTTGCTGTCGACCTGTCTTTTGGCAATGCGTTGTCCCTTATTCCACGAAGAGGGCGGGGCATATCAAATCAGCTGTATTGATTCTGTCGTACTAAAGAGACAGGATCAAATATCGTGTTACTGGCATATTTACACAGCGTGTAAAGCTGGTTAAGGTTCACGTCCAATCGTTATTCAAGTGAACTATATGAAATTCGGCCCTGCGGTTTTGTTGTTGTTCATTGGCGTGTTCGGCGTAGTGATCGAGGCTGCAGCCGAGCCGGAACCCGATGTATCCCCTGCACCTCAGCTTGTCCCGGAATTCAAAAATTCAATCATCATCAAGACCGGTACCTTTACGATCAGGCAGAAAAATCAGAATCTGCAGATTCTGGGCCCGGTAACATGCGACCCGATTTTTTGTGGTCTTCTTGGCGCTTCACCTAGCCACACGCTTACGCAACTCCCTGTTGAGATTGGCACCTCTTCAAAAGAAGTTGTCGGTATTGCCTACGAACGGCGCACCAATCATGGTTTCAGTTATGGAGGGGAGATTTTGCACATGAGCAATTCTTTATATATTCCCTCTCTAAGCTCGACTGCAATAAACATGAAAACCAATTTTGTATTTGCAGAAATAAAAAAATATTTTGGTGAACCCGATTCGGTCAGGCCATACCTGCTTGGAGGGCTGGGCGTAGCGTCAGCCGATCTGAAAAGCATCGTAAACAACAACGCAAGTGGGCTTGCCGCGCAAATCTTATGTGGTTTCAGTTATCAAATGGGACGTACCAGCTTGTTTGCTGAGTATCGCTACCTGATTGCTCCTTCCATCTCATTACCTTCCGGCGAGAATACAGGCGATATAGAGGGCAGTCTGAAATTGAGCGGCTATGGATTCAATATCGGACTGGGGGCGCGTTTCTGACTTTTTGGGGTTTTCAACACAAGTAGCAGCCGTAAGCTCCTTCGCATTACCAGCATGACCTTTGATTGAGGCCAGGGAATACAAAGAGTATTCTCTGCGCCATGCCAGCGTCCAAGGACGCCTGCGCATGCCGCCAGCCGGAGCCGGAGAGTCCACGCCCCGCCGGGCAACGGCGGCATGAAGCGAATTAGGAGATTGTGTGGGGTTACTCAAGCGCGTGCATTTGTGGATGATCGCAATCAGGGATAGTTTCATCACCTTGCTTCCTGTCACCTTTTTGGGCGTTGTCGCGATTCTCGTCAAGGATTTTCCTCTGCCTGTTTACCAGTCGATGATGACCGGGTACTGGGGGCCGGTCTGGCAGGGACAACTGCAACTGATCATCGATGCAACGCACGGGCTGTTTGGCGTGACGCTGTGCGTGCTGCTTTCCATCCATCTCGCCAACCTCCTGAAGCGCCCCGGCAGTGAAGAACTCCCGCACCTCCTGATGGGCATCTCCGGCCTGACCAATTTCATGATCCTGACCGTCGCACAGGGGCCGCTGACTCCGCACAACCTGGGCCACGACTCCATTCTCACCGCCATCGGTGTTGGCATATTTTCCGCAGAAGCATTGCGTTGGGCGGCAGAGACCCGTTGGCTGAACCCGCTGCGCATGCCCTATGACACCGATGCTGTTTTTTATCACGCCATCAGGCTGACCACGCCTTTCATTGTGATCGGGCTGGCTGTCGCGGCGGCAGCCTTTGGGTACAGGCTGTTGCCGACAATCGAGGCAAGTCCATGGCGTTACCTGATTGAAATGGCGCAAAGCCAGGGCGGCGGCGCTTGGTGGCTGAGCAGCATTGCGGTGCTGATCAATCAGGTAGTCTGGTTTATCGGTAGCCATGGCAGCCACTTTCTCGACACTTACGCAACTTCACTATTCTCGCCGTGGGGCACGGCATATGACAGCGCCCTTGCTTCGCGCGCGATGTTTAACACCTTCGTTCTGATCGGCGGCTCCGGCGCCACCATCGGCCTGTTGCTGGCCATCGCTATTGCCGCCAGGGAAGGACCTGCGCGCAAGGTGGCGCAGTTGTCCATCCTGCCCGGCATTTTCAACATCAACGAGACGATTCTCTACGGTCTGCCCGTTGTGCTGAATTCGATCTATCTGTTGCCATTCATTGCGGTACCGTTGCTGTTGAACCTGTTGGCCCTGGCCTGCGTCAATCTCGGCTTCATGGAAATTCAGGCGGTGATCATTCCCTGGACCACACCCCCCATTATTTCGGGATGGATGCTGACCGATTCCTGGCGTGGCGCGGCCTTTCAAGTAATCGAGATAGGTCTGAGCACCGCCCTCTATCTGCCGTTCGTCAGAAAAGTCGAGGCCGGGCGTATGCGCGAGCAATCCCGGAAACTCGCCGAGACGACCGATGCCATCTTGTTCGAGGGACGGGCAAGACTTGCTGTCGTGAAGCGAAACGACCAGATTGGCCTGATGGCGCGCGGCCTGCTGTCGGACTTGCGGGCAGATCTGGCCGGCAACGTCCTGGAACTGGCTTATCAACCCAAGCATGCACTGGATGGACGGGTTGTCGGCGTCGAAGCCTTGCTCCGCTGGCGTCACCGCCGCTATGGCGAACTATCGCCAGCCGTGGCCATTTCGCTGGCGGAAGACAGCGGCGACATTCATGCGCTGGGGTACTGGATGCTTGAGCAAGCCTGCGCTTGCAAGGCACGCTGGAACAGGCAAGGTTTCGATCAGATCAGCATGGCCGTCAATGTTTCGCCGCTGCAATTGACCGATCATGCATTTGTTCCGCGCTTGGCGGGCATTCTGAAAAAACACGGACTGAGGCCCGATGAAATAGAACTCGAAATCACCGAATCGCGGCACATACCCGACACCCTCGTCGTAGACGCCGCCCTGCGCGACTTGTCCGAATTGGGGATACGGCTGGCGATGGACGATTTCGGCATGGGCTATTCCTCGCTGCTTCATCTCAGACGCTTCCGCGTCCATGCCATCAAGATCGACGGCTCGCTAACCCGCGATATCCTGAGCAATACGGCCAGTGCCGACATCATCCGCACCATCGCCGCGCTGGGACGAGCCCAAGACATCGATGTGATTGCCGAGTTTGTCGAAACCCAAGCCCAAAGAGACCTTTTGGGCGAGCTTGGCTGCGACTGCTTCCAGGGCCATTTTCACAGCCCGGCACTCGGCGAAAACGAGTGTCTGGACTATTTCAGAATCCATTGCTAAAAGTTGCCGGGAAACCAAAAGGGGCAGCGCTCGAAATGTTCCCTGGTTTAAACTTCGACCTTCCTGAAATCCATTTCCAGCAATCCCATGAATCAAAAAATCACCGGCATTACGCCTTTAATTAAACATGCTGATGAAGGCATGTCAGCGGAGGAGCTTGCCGGTATGAAGCGGCATCTCGCAGAAAAGCTCCAGGAGCTGAGCACACTGGCGGACGCGTCCTCCTTGCAGCGCGCCCGACTGCAAATGGATATCGCCGAACTGCTGAATGCACTGGAACGCAAGAAGGAAGCGTGGGACATCGCACGCGAGGCGTTCCGGATTTCCATGCAGCAAGAATCCTGGCAGGATGCGGTGGAGGCGTGCGATGTGTTGTTTCAGTCCGGGCAGGAAGATTCGATGGCGGTGCTGGGCATGGGTATCTGGCTGGCCGTCACCTTTCCGGTCGACACGGAAGTGACGGTAGCGATGCTGATCCATCTGGCGGACGAGACGCCCGATGCTTCGGACGCCGGCGCGCTGGCGGCGATCGCGGCGCGCTATGTGGTGGACCTGCGTGCTACCGATGAACAGCATGAGAATCTGTGCTTCCTCGTCGATAACCTTATTTCGATGGTGGCCAAGCGTCATAGCAATGTGCAGGATCAGGATGCGATGAGTCGCTGGCTGGACAGGCTGGAGTTGCGCGATCCGCAAGTGTTTCTGCCGCGCTTGTCCCAGGTAGTGGACGCGATCGTAAATGGTAAATGGTGGTTCGATCGAGACGTGTTGCGCGACAGGTTGCCCGATTAGTCGTGCGGGCAGTTTCGTTTAGTCCGCACCAAATCGGCTAGAATGCCGCATTCGTTTTTCGCAGGAACATCATGGTCCCCCGTCTTACTACCGCACTCAAAGGCCCACTTCTGGATCTCGAGCAGCGCATCCTCACCGCGCAGCCAACTATCGAGCACTGGTTCCGCACGCAATGGCAGGAGCACACGCCGCCGTTCTATACCTCGGTCGACCTGCGCAACAGCGGGTTCAAACTGGCGCCCGTGGATACCAATTTGTTTCCCGGCGGTTTTAACAATCTCAACCCGGACTTCATTCCGCTGTGCGTGCATGCGGTGCAAAGTGCGGTGGACAAAATATGCCCGGAAGCGCGCGGCTTATTGTTGATTCCGGAAAATCACACGCGCAACCAGTTCTATCTGCAAAACCTGGAACAGCTCGCGCGAATCCTGCGCCAGGCCGGGTTGAATGTGCGCATCGGGTCGCTGTTGCCGGAGATCACACAAGCAACCACGATTGAGTTGACGAACGGCGGCTCGCTCACGCTTGAACCGCTGGTGCGCAAGGGCAACCGTCTCGGCGTGGCGGATTTTGATCCCTGCATCGTGTTGCTCAACAACGACCTCTCTGCCGGTGCGCCGGACATTCTCAAGAACCTTGAACAGACCGTGCTGCCGCCCCTGGTGGCAGGGTGGTACAACCGGCGCAAATCCGGGCATTTCGCGGCTTACCATCAGGTGAGCAAGCAATTTGCCGAACTTGTCGGCATCGACCCGTGGCTGATCGACCCGTATTTCGCCGTGTGTAACCAGGTCAACTTCCAGGAAAAAGTCGGCGAAGAATGCCTCGCAGCGCAGGTGGATTTTGTGTTGACACAGATGCGCGCCAAATACGCCGAATACGGCGTGAAGCACGATCCGTTCGTGATCGTCAAAGCCGACGCGGGGACCTACGGCATGGGCATCATGTCGGTGAAAGACGCGAGCGAAGTGCGCGACCTCAACCGCAAGCAGCGCAACAAGATGGCTGTGGTCAAGGAAGGGCTGCAAGTCTCGGATGTGCTGGTGCAGGAAGGCGTCTATTCCTTCGAGGACCTGAACGAGGCGGTGGCCGAGCCGGTGGTGTACATGATCGACCGCTACGTGGTCGGCGGTTTCTACCGCGTGCACACCGAGCGCGGTGTGGACGAAAACCTCAACGCGCCCGGCATGCGCTTCGAGCCGCTGGCGTTTGAATCCTGCTGCGCCTTCCCCAATCCCGACTGCGCTCCGGACGACACGCCCAACCGTTTTTATGCCTACGGCGTGGTGGGGAGATTGGCGATGCTGGCGGCATCGCTGGAACTGGAAGCAATGCAGCAATGATCAAATTCACCCGCGTCATATTGCTCGCGCTTGCGTTTTCCCTTTCCGCCTGCGGCGGCAAAGACCCGTTCTACCAGGAACAGGCCTATGTATTCGGCACGCAGGTCGATGTGAGCATCTACGGCGAGGACGAGGCGAAGGCACGGCAGGCTGTCGTGCTGGTGATGCACGAATTCCAGCGTTTGCATGACGAACTGCATGCCTGGAAACCAAGCGAATTGAGCGACCTGAATGCGGCGATTGCGCAGGGCAGAACCATGCAGGTCTCGCCTGAACTTGCAACAATGCTGAAAGATGTGGCGCAGGTCTCGGCGCAATCGGAAGGGCTGTTCAATCCGGCCATCGGGGGGTTGATCCAGGCATGGGGATTCCAAGCCGAGGATTTCAAGGCCGTGCTGCCGGATGCAAAAAAGGTCGCCGCGCAGGTGAAGGCAAATCCGCAGATGGGGGATCTGGTTTTTCTCCCCTCGCCCCTCAGGGGAGAGGGGGCGGGGGAGAGGGGTGATGGTGCATCGATCCTCTCCCCTAACCCCTCTCCCGCGCACGGGAGAGGGGAATCGGTCAAGAGTCGCAACCGCGCCGTCAAACTCGACCTCGGCGGCTACGCCAAAGGCTACGCGCTTGATCGCGCAGCAACTATCCTCAAGCAGCAGGGCATCCACAACGCGCTCATCAACATCGGCGGCAACGTAATGGCGCTGGGCACGCACGGCGAACGCCCGTGGATGGTCGGCATCCAGCATCCGCGCAAACCGGCACCGCTGGCCATTCTGGAGCTGCATGACGGCGAAGCCATCGGCACCTCGGGCGATTACCAGCGATATTTCGAACTGGACGGCAAGCGCTATTGCCACCTGATCGATCCGCGTAGCGGCTACCCCGTGCAGGATGTGCAGGCAGTCACCATCCTTGTCCGCGGCGAGCATGCGGGGTTGAGATCGGACTCGAATTCGAAGCCCCTGTTCATTTCCGGCGCCCAGGGCTGGCTGAAGGCAGCACACAAGTTGCAGATCGAAGAAGCCCTGCTGATCGACGGACAAGGCATGGTGCATCTCACCGCTGCCATGCAGAAACGGCTAAAATTCACCGATGAAGCCACACGCCGGGAGGTTGCGCCGTGAATCACGATGATCCCATGCAAAAGAATATCCGCCGCACAGCGGGTTTGCATGCGCTCAGGAAGATCGGTGCTCTCGTGGAAGAGTCGAACCGCGACGATGTGGCCAAAGCGCAAGCTTTGAGGTGGTTGTTGCGTTACGGCTGGATCGTGCTGCTGGTTGTCGCCGTGGTGCTGGCGCGTTTAATGGGAGTGTATTGATTGGTTGGTATCCTGCTTATCACGCACAACGGTCTGGGCGACAGCCTGATCGATTGTGTCAGGCACGTATTGGGTGTCGCCCCGGCGCATGTCAGGGCGCTTTCGGTATTGGCGAAGGACGATCCCGCGTTCAAGGAACAAGAAGCCCGCACGCTTATCGCACAGCTGGATAATGGACAGGGCGTGCTGCTGTTGTCCGATGTGTTTGGTGCCACGCCCTGCAACATCGCGCTGCGGCTGCGCGAGCCGGGACGCATCGAAGGCGTGGCCGGGGTCAACCTGCCGATGCTGCTGCGCGTGGCATGTTATTGCAACAAACCGCTGGATGAACTGGTGCAGCGCGCACTGGACGGCGGCAGGGAATGTATCGTAACTATCAATTCGGAAGGCTGTGATGCTGCAACAGGATGCGCTAATCATTAACAAGCTCGGGCTGCATGCCCGCGCTTCCGCCAAATTTACCCAGCTTGCTTCGCAGTATCCGTGCGAAGTGTGGCTGTCACGCAACGGACGCCGCGTGAATGCAAAAAGCATCATGGGCGTGATGATGCTGGCGGCCGCGAAGGGCACGACCATCAACATCGAAACCGATGGTGAAAAAGAGCAGGAAGCGATGATTGCGTTACAGGCGCTCATCAACAACTATTTTGGAGAAGGCGAGTGAGTTTTACCCTGCATGGTCTTCCAGTGTCTGGCGGCATCGCCATCGGACACGCGCATCTGGTGTCGAACACCTCACTGGAGGTGGCGCATTACGTGCTGCCCAAAACTCTGGTGAACGAGGAAGTGTCGCGCCTGGATGATGCCCTGGAAACCACTCGCAAGGAATTGTCCGCTTTGCGGCAGCAACGTCCACAACAGGCGGCTGCGGAGTTCGATGCTTTCCTCGACCTGCACCTGATGATTCTCGGCGACGAACACATCAGCCGTGCCGCGCGCGAGATGGTGTTGCGCGAACATTGCAATGCGGAATGGGCATTGAAGACGCAGATGGATGAGTTGGTCACGCAGTTCGAGGCGTTCGAAGACACCTATCTGCGCGAGCGCAAGACCGATGTGATGCAGGTGGTGGAGCGCGTGCTCAAGGCGCTGAACGGACAATCCGGCCACGTGCCGCCCAGCACCAAACACGATGTGGAAATGATTCTGGTCGCGCACGATGTCAGCCCGGCCGACCTGATCCAGCTCAAACCGCACCAGTTCACCGGCATTCTCACCGATCTGGGCGGCGCGACTTCGCACACCTCCATCGTCGCGCGCAGCCTGAACACGCCGTGCGTGGTTGGTCTGCATCATGCCCGCGAGCTGATCAAGGATCGCGACATGCTCATCGTCGACGGCGCGCAGGGCGTGGTCATCGTCGGTCCCGACAAGCATCTGCTGGACGAATACAAACTGCGCAAGAGCCAGTGGGAACTGGAGCGGCAAAAGCTCAAACGCCTGAAAACCGCACATGCTGACACACTGGACGGCACGCACATCGAACTGCACGCCAACATCGAAATGCCGAACGACCTGGCTGACGTCAAGGAAAACGGCGCCACCGGCATCGGCCTGTTCCGCAGCGAGTTCCTGTTCCTCAACCGCGACAACCTGCCGGATGAGGAGGAGCAGTTCAGGGCCTATCGCGAAGTGATAGAAGGCATGGACGGCCTGCCCGTCACCATCCGCACATTCGACCTTGGGGCGGACAAGCAACTGAAGGGTGTCACGCGCGTCGCCAGCAATCCGGCGCTGGGTTTGCGCGCCATTCGCCTGTGTCTGGCGGACCCGCAACTGTTCCGTACCCAACTGCGCGCGCTTCTGCGCGCCTCGGCTTACGGAAATCTGAAAATACTCGTGCCGATGCTGTCCGGTGTCACCGAAATCAACCAGACGCTGCATTTTATCGATGGTGTCAAACTGGCTCTTGCCAACGAGGGAATCTCTTACGATCCCAACGTGAAGATCGGCGGCATGATCGAGATTCCCGCCGCCGCGCTGGCGCTCAACGCCTTCATCAAGAAACTGGATTTTTTATCCATCGGCACCAACGACTTGATCCAGTACACGCTGGCAATCGACCGCACCGATGAAGAAGTGGCGCATCTCTACGACCCCTTGCACCCCGCCGTGCTGCAACTGATATCACAAGTGATTGCCGGCGCGAACAAGGCGGGCGTCCCCGTCTCGGTGTGCGGCGAAATGGCGGGCGAACTCGCCTACACCCGCCTGCTGCTTGGCCTGGGCCTGCGCCAATTCTCCATGCACCCCGCCCAGCTGCTCGGTACCAAACAGCGCGTGCTCACCACCAGCCTGTCGGAGATCGCCCCGTTCGTGCAGAAGATCATGCGGGCCGATGATCCGATGAAGATACGGGATTTGCTGGATCGGTTGAACACGGTGTAATGCCAATGGGGCGCAGGGTGAGATAAATCCGGCGCACTGGGAGGTGGTCGTGATTCTGCAAAGAGGACGCCCATGTTGAAATGGTGAGAATTCCTCACATGACTTGTTCAGGTATGCACGACGCTAGTTAACATGAGTTCGATGACTACCCTCTTTGTCTTCATATGGATTTCTTTATTCGTGTCGAGCACAGAGGTGCTTGCGAACGAGTCTGCGTCGCTTGATGCTAATGGAGCAATCTATCGAATAGTGATCAAGGATCACGAGAAAGTGATCAAAGAGCACGTTGCGAGTCTGCAGGTTAACGGCCACGAGGTCATTTTGAGGAGTACTGCAAAACCAGATTACAAGTTCGTATCTGAGCAGAGCACAAATCTGGCTAGCGGATTGGGAGTTGGCGCGTATCGGGCATCCATTTCTGATCGTCCGATTTTTTTCTCTGACACCCTAGTGCGCGTCAGGGCGAATGGGGAGAGTCTCATAATCGAGACTCCGAGCTCAATCTCAATTGAAATTACGCAGATTCGTGCTCTCGAACCTCCAGTCGTCGCTACCTGGCAGTCCCCTTTTCAAGGTGGGCTTTCAAAATATCCGACACTCGCTTCTCGAGTAGTGAGCCCTTTTGGGGCCGGGCGCACTTCGTATCGCGTGCGCCATCTGCATACGGGAACGGATTATGCGGGCACCCCCTCCGAGCCCGTTTATCCAATCGGTGCAGGGATCGTTGAATTTGTTTCATATTGGGATTTCGAGGGGACGGTGCTTGTTCGCCACCGGCAGGCATCAGGCAAGTCGATCTTGTCGAAGTACATTCACGTTCGAGATCCCAAAGTACGTGCCGGGGAGTTGGTGACCCAGGACACGGTCTTGGCGCGCCTGTTTTCAACCACAGAGTTCAAGAAGAGCAAGTTTAAACAGAATCACCTTCATCTCGAGGTCAGGAAAGACTATTCCGACCATGGCCATGCGAGTACCAACAGCAAGAACTCAGACGATCTTTCCAAGTGTTGTATCAATCCACTCACTTTTCTGTCCCGGTAGCCGGTAACCGGGTTTTAAACTTGCGCTGGGCCATTCTCTTGGTGCTCGTGCCCTTTTTTGTGCATAGCAATGCGCTGGTTCAAGGGCATTTTTTGCCAAAAATCGGAGCATTAGCCTTGCTGTCGGCTGCCATGTCCATCATTCTCTTCTTGCGAGCGTGGGTGTGGCTGCCGCAACGGGGGGTGTTGTTCGGCATCGTTGCCTGGTTTGCCCTGTCAGTTGTCTCGGGTGCATTTTCTGTCAGTCCCTGGCTATCGTATCTGAATACTGGCGTCACTTTTTCCGCAGTCATTCTTTTTCTTTTCCTGCACAATATTCAACGGCAAACCACCAGACTGCTATTGGGCGGAGTTATTGCGGCTGGATTCATTCAGTTCCTGACACTCATCAAAGCTTTGCCTTGGCATTACAGTGCGCATGACCCCGAGGGGCGCTGGACTGGCACTCTTGGCAATTCCGAGTTTCTCGCTACACTCCTCGGCTGCGGGGTGTTTTGCAGCCTATTCTTCATGCGTTTGACCCGAGTAAAGCGGCAGAAGGCTGTATTGCTTGCCGGAATTGTTGTACTTCTGGTCGGGCTGGTGTTAACCAGAAACAAGGGCGCTCTCTTTCTGATCGCAGCATACCTGTTGTGGCTAACGTATGGCCGCCGCTTGTGGCCCTGGCTTCTGCTGGGTGTTGCTTGTATTGGCGTCGCGGCCTATTTCCCCAGTGCAATACTCGGCCGGATATTTCTGTCCATTACGGGTTTTTCGGTATTCATTGCGCACCCGCTGTTTGGAGTTGGTGCAGGGCAGTTATCCAACCACTATATTGAGGCCGTGCAGAACATTTTTTCGCATTTCCCGATGGCCGTCACCTGGTTCGGGGCCCACACCGCATCGGCGCGAGATGTACATAATCTTCTGCTCTCTCTCGGCCTGGAACTCGGAATAGGCGGGTTTGTATTGGGAGGGCTATTTTTATGGCACGGGTTCCGGTTATGCCGTCCCTTGCACCACCCTTTAAGAGCTGGACTGGCTTTCCTCTTGATCAAGAGTCTCTATACCGTTGTCGTTAGCTCAGGAACGGGCGCAATTCTGCTTGCCATATTCCTGGCGGCAGCAATGCCGCGCCGGTGGATAAGGCGAGCCACTATGCCCGTTGCGATTGGCGCCGGGCAAGTAGTGACAGCGTTGCTCATCATTTTTCTGACTGGAGCATGGATTGTGTCCGACATGCATCTCAGCCGCGGAATAAAATTCATGGTTCTGGGTGAGCGGAATTCGGCGCGCGCCGAAATGAAAGTGGCGCTGAAAGCCAACCCCGAAAATGCAGAGGCGTGGCTGACCCTTGGAGAGGTTGAGTTCCTGGATCGCGATGCGGCTGCCATGGAGCCCGCTTTGAATAAGGCAGTGTTCTATATGCGCGACATGGATACATACAAAAAGTCAGCGCATATGTATTTTTTCAGCAAGGATTATCAGAAGGCATTTCCGCTCTACTCAAGTCTTCTCGCGGCATACCCTCAACACCTGACCTCCATGGCGCGTCTTGCCCAAATCTATGAGGCCGCTGGCAATCATGCTTCCGCAAGGGAACTCGCGAAGCAGTTGATGCGCACCGTTCCGAGAGTTCCGAGTGATTCTGACTTGCGGAATATCCAGGTAGCCTGTAGGCTTTTATCCGATTCAATAAACAATTCTTGTCCCGAAGGAGCATCATGAACAAAGGATTCATATTGGCGATCATTCTTGTTGCGGCCATTCTTGGATTTGGATATGCGACTGGTTACTTTACTGAAACACCCCCCCCTGAAGTGCCACATGTACAAACCGTAGTTCCCGCACCCGTGACTCAAAGTGTGCAGATTGCTTCCCAGCCAGTTGTGGATTCAAGCGCACCAACTCCCATCCCCCGAATAAATCTGGATGCCGCTTTGGGGCCACTGCCGAAAACTATTTTTACTACAGACGAAAAACATGCCATCGCTCGTTATGACTTTGGTATCACCAAAAATCCAGCAGAAAACAACCCGGAATCTGTTGGGCTGATTTCCAGCGGCATGTTGGTTGAGGTGCTTGAAAAGCGCGAAAAATGCCTGACGGTACCGCTGCCGAATAAACCAAAGAGTAAAAACCCGCAGGAAGAGTCAGACGAGTACGAGGATCCCTATGCGGGCAAAACCCTCAATTGCTACAAAGTGAAAAAAAATGATAAAGAAGGTTGGGTCGTTGATCGCGACGCTTTAAATTTCCAAGTGCCAACACCAACCCGCGACCCCAGAGATCTTACCTGGTTTTTCCAGAAATATGGTGAAACCACTTGGTATTATGAACAGGGACTGAATGAAAACTCATTCACGAATGAGGAATATGAAAGACTATTGATGCTGGCGCTGAGTGAAGCTAGTTATGCGGGTGACGTGCCGAATATGGCGCTGAGACTCACGCTAATCAAGGCTCTGGAAAAAAATCCAGACGACCCGAGGCTTGCCGGATTCAAGGACAAAGTGAAGGCACTCGAACAAGCACGGCCCTATTGATCTATGGCCTGGTTTTGTTCGAACCCGTGGACCACGCTTTTTGTCTGGGGTAACGGTGACGTTACTCACTGCTGTTATTCCAACCACGGCTCACTCGGAAACCTCTACAGACAATCCCCCGAGTCCATTTGGCAAGGACCCAAGCTGGCATCCGTGCGCGCTGCCATGGCATCTGGCGACTACGAAAAGGCTGGCTGCGAGCCTTTTTGCCGAGTCTATCGCTGGCAGAGATTTTACGGACATCTTGATACACCCCCATCAATTCCCGAAGGCCTTGGACGCATCAAGAATGAGGGGGCGATACCGCAGTATGAAACCCCGCAGGTCCTCGGCTATGCCATCGATTGGAAGTGCAACCTGCGCTGTACCCATTGCGGCGGCTCCAGAAACAGTCCGGGACTGGATGAAGCGGGCCTTGCGAGGCTAGCTCCCTGGCTGGATCAGGCAAAAACACTGCGGCTCATGAATGGCGAGTTCTCGATCAACCGCGACTGCCATCTACAGCTCAGGGAAATCGGGCGCCAGGATAAACAGCCCCGGATTTTTTTGAACACGCACGGCCAAACTTCTCTCTCCAAATACCTGAGCGCTGTGGATGAATTGCAGTCTTTCCACCTCAAATTTTCGCTTGAGGGGACGGGTGCAACCTATGAGCGCATTCGCAAGGGCGGGCGCTGGGATGTGTTTTACAAGAACCTCCACGAGGCCGCTGCGATTTTCAAACGTAAACAAGCGGAAGGCAAAGACTGGAAGCTGCATTTGAATTATTGCCTGATGCACTCGAACGTTAGTGCATTGCCGGATGCCGTAACGCTGGCAGTTGAGTTGAAGCTGCCTATTGTCATCAATGCCATTCACGGGATGCGGCATATGCGCGAGAACATGTTCGCCTATGCCCATCTGAGGCCAGAGGTCGGCAAGTGGAAATCAGTCGTCGAGCGATGCATCTCTATTGCTGAAGAGAATCACTATCCCTGGACCGCCGATATCAAAACACACTTGGAGTATATCGAGCGCTGTCTTGCCGAGCCGATGCTGGGCGGAGTAGCCATCCGATGGCTTGCCCAACGTTCATGGTCACCCAAACGATGGTCCGGGATTGCGCTTTACCTGCTGCTGCGATTCAAGCTTTCAAAAATAAACGGTCTTAGGTATCTGCTGAGAAAGACTTGGAATTACCTTCAAAGAAAAGCTGGGGTGCCCACCAGATTGAAGCGGCGGAAGGCGGAATCCAAGATTCCCTTGATAAGTGAATCGTAGGGCAGCCCGTTGAGCCGACAACACTCAGCCAGCGTTCGATGCGGATGAAGTGTGGCGTCTGCATTGAATTCCAGGAAGTAATGGTGGCCTTCGGCGTCCATTCGGACATCGAAGGTCGCATAATCGAGGGGAGCGAAAGTGTGATAAAGACGATGGCAGTCCGCCATGAGTTGGGCGTGTGCCGGATCGGCGATATTCAAGGCGCGCTTTGAAAAACTGCCCTTTTTCTTGGCGTCGAAATAGAGGAATTGGTCGCCCAGAGGAGCCCCATCGCCCGTGGTGTCTTCGATAATGCCGCTGAATGAAATTGAATCATGGCCGATCATTCCGACCTTGAGTTCACGTCCAGCAATAAACTGCTCGACAATAACCGGCATCCTCATGTTTTTAAGTATCCGGCCAACTCGCTCGCGCAAGTCAATCTTGTTATGCACAACCGCATCTTGATCCATGCCTATCGAGGCTCCCTCCCAGGCTGGCTTGACAATCATGGGGAAAACCAATGCATCAGCCGCAGGTAGATCATCGAGGGACTGGAGGAAGACCCAGGGTGGCGTCGGAATTCCGAGTCCATCCAGCAGTCCTTTCGTGAGCTGTTTGTTCTGGCTGACCATTTTTGAATAAGGATCAGCGCCGCTATAGGGCATTCCAAGAAGCTCGTATAACGCCGGCCCCTGCGACATGCGGAACCGGGTAATGAATCCCACGGAAATATTAAAAATGAAATCGATTCCAGCCAGAGCCTGTTCGGTATTCCTGCACAGGCTGGCCGGTGTCCCGAGCAAAGTGACTTGATAGCCAAGCGATGAAAGCGCCCGGGTGACAGCCTCAATCTCCTCGGGCTCTCGCCAGTGATAGAGCTCCTGAAGTGGGCGACCTACTGCCTTCGCATCCTCAAGCTGTTCGAGCACTATTCCGATGGAGTGAACTGTTTTTTTCATATGAATCGATCCTTTTGAAGTTGACTCGCTCGTCTTGCGCACTCTTTACAACACGTTCGGTCTGAACAACGAAGCGGGGATGTTCGCTCAGGACACGGTGTTGAATGCTTATGGTGTCGGGATTGGCGGCGGGAGACCAGATGCGGCACCTCAGGGCGGAGCACTCATCAAGGACTTCAATCTGAATTTTCACCGTGCTCTTGGATGAATTCCTGAAAATCAGATCCTTGCGCAAATACGCATAGGTAGCATCTTTTCCAAGATCGACCATGCGTTGTTCCCCCCATATGTCGGCAGAGTGGTTGTGCTTTTCAAGAATGTCCAGATTGGCGAGCAAGGCCGCATTAAACAGCGTCGTGGATATCTGACACAGGCCGCCCCCGGTGGATGACCTGAGTTTCCCATTCAATATAACTGGACCCGGCAGATACCCTCTATCTGCCGAAGGATCGCCAATGACGCGACCCAAGGAAAAGACCTGGCCTGGTTCCAGTAGCATCCCGCAAATTGCCTGGCAGGCCGCTCTCATGTTGGCGATGCGATTTTGATTCTGTTCCCCAAGTTCGGGCCTATGCCTGATTACCGTTTGAAATTCACC
The DNA here is from genome assembly GCA_049286265.1 of Sideroxyarcus sp. GTDB lineage: Bacteria > Pseudomonadota > Gammaproteobacteria > Burkholderiales > Gallionellaceae > Sideroxyarcus. The sequence goes on along the minus strand of JBAQDF010000011.1, from coordinate 70,800 downwards.
ATTCATGTGCCAACCGACAGGAATTGCTGACATCCTGGTTTCAGGGTTGGTGAAGTGGAAATACCACCCCCGCGCAAAGTAACGAATACCGATCAAAATTTTTCGGAACATTCTCCAGCGGACCGTCGGCACAGTAATCATTTTCTTCAGATGTCGGGATAAGTTACCCACTGGTGTTTCCAGTTTTTGAACCGTACAACCGGGTTCCCGGCGGCATCGTTTTCGTAGAGGAACTCCGATGAGCCGCCCTGCTCGAGGGGAATGTCATGTTTCCCATCCAGGTGAAACAATGCGTAGCGCGGGAAAGCAGGCCCCGGAATTTTTCTACGCAGGGATGAAAGAAGCGCGGCTCCGTCTCTTATCTTCACCCCTCGTTGAGTTCTTCCCAACGTATTCGGTGCAAAATGAAAAAGATAATAGGGAGTAATACGACGCTCATAAAGTTTTACCAGCAATTCCTCGAGTACCGCCTCGCTGTCGTTGATGCCCGCAAGCAGGGGGGATCGCCAAAGGAAAACCGGACGATGACCTGCCGCATCGAACAATGCGAGCCGTTCGTCAACTTCACGCGTGAGCTCACGAGGGTGGGCCATGTGGATTTCGAGCGCGGTGAGTTTATGTTCGGCAAGCAGATTCACTAAATCACGATCAATGCGGAACGGATTAAACGTCAGAACGCGGGTATTCAGTCGAATCGTTTTGATGGATGGAATGGACCGCAGTTGAGAAAGCATCCGATCAAGTCGCGCGTTATCCAAAATGAGCGGATCACCGCCACTTAGCAGGACATCGCGAATTTCTGTGTGTTGGTGCAAATATTCGAGCGAACGCTCCCAATCATTCTGAGAACCGGCCTTATGATCGGAGTGGGTTCTGTCAATTACCCGTGCGGTCAGATAGCAGTAATTGCAGTGGCCAAAGCAGTGATTTACTACCCTGAGAATGGCGCGATCCGGATACTTGTGGTGCAGGATCTTTGTTGGAAGTTCAGAGGGTTTCTCCCAATTCTCGCGCTCCTCTGGGGTGCTCACTATCCCCTCGTACTCCTCCGGGGCCAGGTAGCGAAATTGATTCCATATGGGGTCCGCGGAAATCGGATTGCCTTGCACATCCCGTTCGATCAGGCCGAGAACATAAGGGGTGATAGCGAGCTTGTAGCGCTCACTATAGCTACGCAAGTTCTGCAGTTCTTGCGGGCTTAGATTAGGGAAATATCTGGCCGTATCGGCAGTTCGCCAGTCCAGCCGGTTCCTTTGTTGCCATTTCCAGTCTTGCCAATCGGCCAAGGGGACATTGGGTAATAGTCCAAGGTTGGCCTTAGTCTTGCGGGTGGGCTCCAATTCCGTTCTTTCTCGTTTAGCTATCAAGGGGGAGTCAAGGAAACACAGGGAGTGAACAGTTACGCCTGAGGAGGCTCAAACCTGCCCCTCGGTTCGTAAGCAAGCCCTTCGCTATTGCAGCACTATACTTAACCAGTTCAATCACCCAGCAACGCTTCCACCGCCCCAATATCCGCATGCGTCTCCGGATGGCGGCTGCCGCTGTGCAGCGCATTCTCGGGCAGGACAACGATGTGTATCGGGGTGCCGGTTTCGCTGGTCATGGTGTAGCTGGGCACGCTTTCTTCATGCCCGCCTATGCGGGTAATCCATTCGTTGTCTTCGAATTCGATGTTGTGTTTGAGCAGGAACAGCAGCACGGCTTTTACGTCGTCGCTGAACAGCATGAGGTTGATGTCGGATTGTTCGCCTGCCGTGCCGCTTAACACCGAGCCGGTGAGGTAAGGATGGAACGAGGCGAACATGCGCATGGCATCGAGCGCTTCTTCGCGCAGTTGATACAGGATGCCGGGATGGCTGTCTTGCTGATACAGAAGTCGATAGCTGTGCAGCGCTTCATCCACTTCCTGGTTGCTGGGAAGGTGCTGGGTATCTGCTGCGCCGAGTTGGCGCGCGGCTTTGCGCTTGGCGAGGGCGTGGTCGACGATGCCGTCTTCGGCCATGAGTTTGGCGGCTTGCTGTGCGAGTTGTTCGCGCATCAGGTCGCGGCGTTGCGGGTGTGGCTTGCTCATCTTCTTGCTTAGAAAAGTTGGTCGTTCATCGTGGCTGGCTTGTTTTCTTCCGGAACAACTTCTCCCTGTTCGGGAGGGAGATTTTCTTCGTAAAAATAATCGATGCGCGTGCCGCTGGGGTCGCGCAGACCGTTGTCGTTGATGCGTGCGGTGACGACATGTTCCGGCATGGTGTATTCGACTTCGGGCACGCCTTGCAGCATCTTGCCCATATAGCTCATCCAGATGGGCAATGCCGCGCCGCCGCCGGTTTCCTTCTCGCCCAGACTTTGCGGGTTGTCGTAGCCGATCCAGGTGACCGCAACGAGCGTGGGATGGAAGCCGGCGAACCATGCGTCCATTGAGTCGCTGGTGGTGCCGGTCTTGCCGGCGAGATCCTGCCGACCCAGTTCCATGGCTTTGATCGCGGTACCGTGTTTCACCACGTCCTGCATCATGTTGACCATGGTGAAGGCGTTGCGCACGTCGATGACTTGTTCCGCGCCTCCGCCGGCAACGATGGGTGCTGACTGTGCAATCAGTTTGCCCTGTCCGTCTTCGATGCGCTGGATGAAATAGGGCATGATGCGGAAGCCGCCATTGGCGAAGACGGAATATCCGGTCATCAGTTGTATGGGCGTTACTTCACCGGCGCCCAGTGCCATGGTGAGAAACGGCTTGATCTTTGTCTTGTCAAAGCCGAATTTGGTGATGTAATCCTGCGCGTAATCCAGGCCGATGGCTTGCAGGATGCGGATCGAAACCAGGTTCTTGGATCGGACGAGGCCCTGGCGCATGCGCATCGGGCCATCGAAACCGCCCTCGAAATTCTTCGGTTGCCACAGTTCTTCGCCGGTTTGCGAGAGGTCGATGACCAGAGGCGCATCATTGATGACGGAAGCCGGGGTAAAACCTTTTTCCAGTGCGGCAGAATAGATGAAGGGCTTGAAGCTGGAGCCGGGCTGCCGCCACGCCTGCATGACGTGGTTGAACTGGTTGTTGTAGAAATCGAAACCGCCGACCAGCGCGTAGATCGCGCCGTCGCGCGGGTTTGCGGAAACGAAAGCGGATTCGATCTGCGGCAGTTGCGTGATTTCCCAATAACCGGTTTCGTTCTTGTAAACGCGTATCAGGGAACCGACGCGGATACGGTGATTCAATGCCAGTTTATTGCCCAGTGTTTGCTGCGCGAAACGCAGCCCTTCGCCGCGAATTTCAATAACCTCCCCGCCCTTGCAGTGGGCGCTGATGCCCTTGGGATTAACGGATTGCACCACAGCAGGGATGAGTTCGTCGCTGTCCGGGACATCCTCGAGTGCATCATCCAGCAGTTCATCCGTGTTGTTCTTCTTCAAGTCCACGAAACCCTCGGGTCCGCGATAGCCGTGACGATGGTCATATTCCACCACGCCCTTGCGCATGGCCGCATACGCGGCTGCCTGATCTTGCACGCGAATGGTGGTGTAGACGCTATAACCCTGGGTATAGGCATCCTCCTGGAAGCGGTCATACATTTCCTGTCGCGCCATTTCTGCCACGTAGCTGGCGTTGACGGCGAAGGCCTGACGGTGGTTTGATTGCCGCGTTGCGATGGGTTCGTTCAGCGCCAGATCGAGTTCCTCTGCAGGGATGTAACCCAGGTCGTGCATGCGGCGCAGGATGTAGATCTGGCGCACCTTCGCGCGTTCCGGGTTTACCACGGGATTGAACGTGGCGGGCGCCTTGGGCAGGCCGGCCAGCATGGCCATTTCCGCCAGCGTGAGCTGGTTGAGCGACTTGGCGTAATAAACCTGTGCGGCGGAGGCGAAGCCGTAGGAACGCTGTCCGAGATAAATGTGATTGACGTAAAGCTGAAGGATTTCGTCCTTGGTCAGGTTGTGCTCGATCTTGAAGGAGAGAAGCATTTCATTGAACTTGCGCGACAGCGTTTTTTCCTTGGACAGGAAGAAGTTTCTGGCGACTTGCATGGTGATCGTGCTGGCGCCCTGCCGGACGCCGCCCGAGGTAAAGTTGGAGTAGGCTGCGCGCAGCACGCCGATGTAGTCCACGCCGCCGTGTTCGTAGAAACGATCATCTTCCGCCGCAAGAATGGCCTTCTTCATCAACTCGGGCACTTCCTCGATCTTGACCAGTTCGCGCCGCTCCTCGCCGAATTCGCCGATGAGCGTACCTTCGGCGCTGAACACCCGTAGCGGCATCTTGGGACGATAATCTGTCAGTGTCTCCAGAGTGGGCAGAGTCGGGTAAGTAAGTATTGCTGCGAGAACGAGCAACAGGATCGGCAACAGAGGCAAGGCGAGAACGCCAAGAGCAGGGTAGAACCACCAGCGAGAAGTCATAACGAGCGTTCAAATATTGAGTACTTTTCGATTATATCGTCTTGAAGACGGAAATCGAGTCTGTAGAAAAAACTTTACACCTGCGAGAGTTATTGCTAGGATTTAAACCACTTTGTACGGAAAATCGCTAACTGCCCTATGATCAAAGGAAATTTTGATATCTCGTTAGACTTCCTGAGTACCTCTACTCCACCCTTGATCGGGGTGGATATCAGTTCGTCTTCCGTCAAAATGGTAGAGCTAAGCCAGAACCCGAAAAAGAACGGCTATGTGGTTGAGCGTTACGCTATCGAGACGCTTCCGTCCGACGCGGTGAGCGACGGCAACATAAACAATCTGGATGCGGTGTCGGATACGGTCAAGCGTGCATGGAAGCGACTGGGTTCGCGTATCAGAAATGTCAGTCTGGCGTTGCCGGCTGCAGCGGTGATCAGCAAGAAAATCTTGTTACCCGCCAACCTGCGAGAAGATGACCTGGAATACCAGGTCGAAAGCGAAGCCAATCAATACATACCGTTTGCGCTGGAAGAGGTTAACCTGGATTTCCAGGTGATCGGTACGGCGCCGAACAATCCCGATGAAGTGGAAGTGCTGTTGGCGGCGTCGCGCAAGGCCAATGTTGAAGACCGCGTGGCGGCCGCGCAGGCTGCGGGTCTGAAAGCGATTGTGGTGGATGTGGAACCCTATGCGGCCGAAGCCGCTTTCGAGATGATTCGGGCCCAGCTTCCCGGCGGTGCTGCAGACCAATGTATCGCGCTGGTGGATATCGGGGCCAATGTGATGAACGTGAACGTACTGCGCAATGGACAGTCGGTTTATATGCGCGACCAGCAAGCGGGCGGCGCACAACTCACTCAACAGATCCAGAGTGTCTTCGGTCTGTCGTCAGAAGAAGCGGAATCGGCCAAACGCAACGGCGGTTTGCCGGAAAATTATGAAAGCGATGTGCTATCTCCGTTCCGCGAAAATATCGCGATGGAAGTATCGCGGGCATTGCAGTTCTTTTTTACCTCGACCCAATACAACGAAGTGAACTATGTCGTGATGGCTGGCGGGTGTGCCGCACTACCCGGCCTGGATGAGGCGGTAGCGACGCGCACACAGGTGAGTACGCTGGTGGCGAATCCGTTTGAGTTGATGGAGTTGTCCAGTCGCATCAAACCGCGCCAATTGCAGATGGACGCACCCGCACTGATGATAGCCTGCGGCCTGGCAATGCGGAGGTTCGATCCATCATGATACGTGTAAACCTGCTGCCGCACCGCGCGGAAAAACGAAAAGCCCGCCAGGTGCAATTCATGGTACTGAGCGCCCTCTCGCTGGCGCTGGGAGTGTTCATAGTCGGATTCGTTCACGCCGCTATCAGCACGCAGATTTCCTACCAAGAGCGGCGAAATGCCTACTTGAAACAGGAAATCTCCGAACTCGATAAACAGATCGATGAAATAAGAAAACTGCGCGAGCAGACGCAAGCTTTGTTGTCGCGCAAGACGGTGGTCGAAAACCTGCAAAGCACCCGTTCAGATGTGGTTCATCTGCTGGATCAGATGCTGCGCATATTGCCTGACGGTGTGTATCTGAAAAGCCTTAAACAGAGCGGATACAGGATCAACTTGGTTGGCTATGCGCAATCCAGTGCCCGCGTTTCAACACTGATGCGATCAATTGAAGATTCGCCATGGCTGGATACACCGGTCTTGATTCAAGTGCAAGCGACGACAGTGGACAAAAAACGCCTGAGCGAGTTCTCGCTCAATTTTAACCTGACTAAACAAGCCGCGCCTGCTCCGGCAACGCCAGACAAGAAGGGTTGAGGGGAAAATGAATTTTTTTGATGAACTCAAGAACGTTGATCCCAAAGTCCCGGGAAGCTGGCCATGGCTGGTCAAGATTACGGCCTTTGTATCGTTGTTTCTGGTGGTCGTTGCTGCGGGCGCGGTGTTTGACTGGCAGGGCGAGTGGGAAAACCTGCAGGCTGTGCGTAAAGAAGAGGAAAAGTTACGCGAGACCTTTTTGGCAAAGAAGCGCGAGGCGATCAATCTGGATATCATCAAGAAGCAACTGATTGATACCCAGCAGTCTTTTGGAGCTTTGTTAAAGCAATTGCCGAGCAAATCCGAGATGGATGCATTGCTGACGGATATCAATCAGGCGGGTTTGGGGCGCGGATTGCAGTTTGATTTATTCAAACCGGGCCCGGAAGTGGCGACTGGTGTTTTCACCGAGCAACCGATTACGATCAAGGTGACGGGCAACTATGATGATCTGGGGAAATTTTCCAGTGATATCTCGCAGTTGCCGCGTATTGTTACCCTGAACAATATCAGCGTGGCCCCGGGTGCGGGCGGCGTGTTGAATATGGATGCGGTTGCAAAGACCTACCGTTATCTGGATGAAGATGAGCTGGCTGCGCAGAAGCGCGCCGCCAAAGCAGCTGCTGGAGCCAAAAAATGAGAATAAGGCATTCTATATTTCTGGCATTGCTGCTACTGGCCGGTTGCGGTGGCGAAGAATTTCAGGACTTGCGCGATTTCGTCAAGAATGCCGGTGCAGATATGCGCGGCAAGATTGAGCCGCCTCCCGATGTTAAACCGTACGAGCCGTTTACCTATGAAAACGACACAAGCCTGCCGGATCCGTTCAAGCCGCGTAAGCCGGATGCAAGAAGTTCAAACCGTTCAGGGTTGAATCAACCCAACTTGAACCGCCCCAAGGAAGAACTGGAAGACTTCCCGCTGGAAACACTGAAGATGGTGGGCTTCCTGTCACAAAGAGGTGTTAACCAGGCGGTGGTTCGCTCATCCGAGGGCAAGGTATATCGAATCAAAGCTGGGAATTATGTCGGTCTGAATTTCGGGCAAGTCACATCGGTGACTGAGACAGAAATAAAAATTAAAGAGATGGTACAAGACAGTGTAGGCGACTGGACCGAACGTGAGAGCAGCCTGCTGCTGGCGGAATGATTAGGAGTGAAAACTATGAGACAGTTCAACAACACGATTCGTAGCGCAACCAGGCTGCTTGTGGTGATTCTTTCCTTGGGCGCGTTTGTCGCACAAGCCGAGGAATCGGCGAATACCGATGCGTTAAACAGCATCCAGTCCATCAGTGCGAACAACGAGTTGGGTGGCAAGGTGGTGATCACGGTGGCGATGAAGAACGCGCCGAGCGGACAGCCCACTACGTTCGCTATCAACACCCCGCCTCGCATTGCATTCGATTTCCCGAATACGGAAAACGGATTGGGAAAATCTACCCAGGAGTTCGGCGAAGGCGATTTGCGCAGCGCCAATATCGTTCAGGCAGGTAACCGCACCCGTCTGGTCGTTAATCTCACCCAGATGTTGAGCTACGAATCGCGAGTCGAGGGAAACAATCTGCTGATCATCCTGCAACGAAAAGAGGCGGGAAGCAGCGACTCTCCTGCGCACTTTGCGGAAGTGAAGGCTGGATCCAAGCAAAAACACAGCCTGAGAGATTTTGATTTTCGACGCGGCAAAAATGGCGAAGGCCGCGTTCAGATCGACCTTTCCGATACGGATATCGGCATCGACATCAAGCAACAAGGCCGCTTGTTGCTGGTGGATTTCCAGCATACGAGCCTGCCACGCAACCTGCAACGCAAGCTGGACGTGACCGACTTTGGCACACCGGTTCAATTGGTTGATGCGTTCACCCAAGGGGACAACGTGCGCGTGACGATTGAGCCCAAGGGCTTGTGGGAATATTCGGCCTATCAGACCGACAACAAGTTCATCATTGAAATCAAGGCGGCCGTAGAAGACCCCAACAAGCTGGTGAAAGGCAACCATTTGGGCTATGCGGGTGAGAAGCTCACCTTGAATTTCCAGAATATCTCGACACGCGAGGCGCTGAGCGTAATAGCCGACTTCACCGGTTTAAACATGGTGATCAGCGACACCGTCTCCGGCAATTTAACCCTGCGCTTGAAGGATGTGCCTTGGGATCAGGCGCTGGATATCATCCTCCAGAGCAGAGGCTTGGACCAACGCAAGAACGGAAACGTAATCCAGGTTGCGCCACGCGAAGAAATAGCGACAAAAGAGAAGATCGAATTAACGGCGCGCCAGGAAATCGGCGAGCTCGAGGTGGTTCACACGGAAAGTTTCCAGCTCAGCTTCGCCAAAGCTGCGGACATCGTTACTCTGTTGAAGAATAAGGATTCAGGTTTGCTCTCCAAACGCGGCTCGGCCGTTTCGGATTTGCGCACCAATACGCTGTTTGTGCAGGACACCCCGACTCGGTTGGAAGAGGTTCGCGTTCTAATCAAACAACTGGATATTCCCGTGCGCCAAGTGCTGATTGAGGCGCGCTTTGTCGAAGCGGGCGATAAATTTACCCAGGTATTGGGCGGCCGCTTGAATTACTCCGGGCCGGAGTCGAGTATTGCGCGCGGCGGATTCAAAATCGCAGGGGGGGTCAACGGGGCTCTATCGACCAACGTTAATTTGCCGGCCGCAGGCTCAACGACAGGTGGCCTGACACTGAGCTTGTTCAATGCATTAGCAACCAAGACGCTTACCCTGGAACTGAATGCCTCGGAAGTCGATGGCGCAACCAAGAATATTGCCAGCCCGCGCGTAGTAACGGGCGACAAGACGGAAGCGATCATCGAACAGGGAGTCGAAATCCCGTATTTGCAGGCAAGCAGCAGCGGTGCCACCAACGTCGCGTTCAAGAAAGCAGTGTTGGGCCTTGTTGTTACTCCGCAGATCACGCCTGACGACCACATAGGCATGAATGTGAAAGTGAGCCAGGATACGGTGGGTCAGGTCTTTTTCACAATCCCCAGCATCAATACCAAGAAAGTTGAAACGCAGGTATTGGTTGAGAATGGCGGCACAGTGGTGATTGGCGGCGTCTACACGCAAGACTTTTCGGACGACAAAGTGCAGATACCGCTGCTTGGTGATATTCCGATCCTCGGCTGGCTGTTCAAGACCGACACGGTGACGAAGGCCAAGAAAGAGTTATTGGTATTCATTACCCCCAAAATACTGAAAGACACAATGGGGAATAACTAGGAACAGGCAGCGTCACAAGAAGCCCGGCTTAGCCGGGCTTTTTCTTTTGGCAAAAGGTGAATACCAAGTTTCCGCTACAATCACGAGCATGGGCAACACAACACAAGACAAGCGGGCATCGGGCATTATCATCCTGGTCGGGATGATGGGCGCGGGCAAAACCACAGTGGGGAAGCTGCTTGCCAAACAGCTGGGCAAGACTTTTATCGATAGTGACGAAGAGATCCAGCGGCGTACCGGCGTGACCATTCCGCACATCTTCGATGTCGAGGGCGAAGCGGGATTCCGTGCGCGCGAGAGCGGCGTGATCCAGGAATTGCTCAAGCAGGACAATATCGTTCTGGCGACCGGTGGGGGTGCGATAATCAGCGCCCAAAACCGCACAATGATGAAACAGAGCGGTCTGGTGGTGTATCTGAAGAGCAGCGTGCATGACCTGTGGCAGCGCACACGCCACGATCATAATCGACCGCTGCTGCAAACGGAAAATCCGCGCGCCAAACTGCAGGAGCTGCACGACCAGCGCGATCCGCTATACATGGAGGCCGCGGATGTGGTCATTCACACCGGCAAACAAAGTGTGCAGATCCTGCTGGAACGACTGCAGCACAAACTGGAAGAGTTGGAGCACATGACAGGAAACGAAAATACAATGCAGACATTGAACGTGGGGTTGGCAGAACGCAGCTACCCCATTCATATCGGAAGCGGTTTGCTGAGCCGCATCGAATTGCTGCTGCCGCACATTCCGCAAAAACGCACGGTCATCGTGAGCAATACCACGGTTGCGCCGCTGTACCTTGAGCAATTGACGGAAGGTTTGCGCTCCGGCGGTGTGAAAGTGCAGTCCATTATCCTGCCCGACGGCGAGCAATACAAAAGTGGCGAATCGCTGAACACGATCTACGACGCGCTACTCTCGGCGCGCAGCGAACGCGGCACCCCGCTCATTGCGTTGGGCGGCGGCGTCATCGGCGACATTACCGGCTATGCGGCTGCGACCTACCTGCGCGGTGTCCCGTTCATCCAGATCCCGACGACTCTGCTGTCGCAGGTCGATTCATCGGTCGGCGGCAAGACCGGCATCAATCATCCGCTGGGCAAGAACATGATCGGCGCGTTCTACCAGCCGCGCGTGGTGCTGGCGGATACCACTACGCTCGATACCTTGCCGGACAAGGAATTGCGCGCCGGTATCGCCGAAGTCGTCAAATACGGGTTGATCCGCGACCTGCCTTTCCTCGAATGGCTGGAAGCCAACGTCGACAAATTGCTGGCGCGCGATACTGCCGCCCTGCAATACGCCATTGCCCGCAGTTGCCAGAACAAGGCCGAGGTGGTCGGCATCGACGAGCGCGAAAGCGGTGAACGCGCGCTGCTGAATCTGGGCCACACCTTCGGCCATGCCATTGAAAATGGCATGGGCTATGGCGTCTGGCTGCACGGTGAGGGTGTAGCAGCAGGAACGGTCATGGCAGCCGACCTGTCGCAGCGGCTGGGCTGGTTGAGCGAGCAGGATGTGGTGCGCGTGCGCAAGTTCTTCGAGCACGCCGGGCTGCCCGTCATTTCGCCCAGGCTGGGCGTGGATAAATATATGCAGATGATGGGGCTGGATAAAAAAGTGGCGGGCGGCAAGATACGCTTTGTGTTGCTGAAATCGCTGGGCCACGCGGTGATGACCGGCGAGGTGCCGCAGGCGCTGCTGGAGCAGACGCTGGAGGCCTGTTGTGCCTGAGCTGCAACTGGCGCCCTATGCGGTCAGCGTCAGTGCGCGCGGCAGAAAAGTCGCCGAACCTGCACCGGCCGCGCGCAGTGAGTTTCAGCGCGACCGCGACCGCATCATCCATTCCGGCGCGTTCCGTCGCCTCGAATACAAAACGCAGGTTTTCGTGAACCATGAAGGCGACCTGTTCCGCACCCGCCTCACCCACAGCATCGAAGTCGCCCAGATCGGTCGTTCCATCGCGCGCCGTCTGGCATTGAACGAAGACCTGGTGGAAGCGATATCGTTGGCGCACGACCTGGGACATACCCCGTTCGGCCATGCCGGACAGGAAGAATTGAATGCCTGCATGAAGAATCACGGCGGCTTTGAACATAATCTGCAATCCCTGCGCGTGGTGGACGTACTGGAAGAGCGCTATGCGGAATTTGACGGCCTGAACCTGTGTTTCGAAACGCGCGAAGGCATTCTCAAGCATTGCTCCCCGGAAAATGCCAGACAATTGGGCGAAGTGGGCGAACGCTTCCTGAATAACCGCCGCCCCTCGCTGGAAGCCCAGCTCGCCAATCTCGCCGACGAGATCGCCTACAACAACCACGATGTGGATGACGGCCTGCGCTCCGGCCTGGTTACGCTGGAACAATTGGCCTCGGTGCGCCTGTTTTCGGAGCACTTGGACGAAGTGCGCGCCTCCTATCCGAACCTGACCGAGCGTCGTGTGGTACATGAGACCGTGCGCCGCATGATCGGTACGCTGGTTACCGACCTCATCGCGCAGACCGAACTGAACATCCGCACCCATGCACCACAAAGCTTGGATGATGTCCGTGCCGCACCGCCGCTGGTGGCGTTCAGCGAGGGCATGCGCGAACTCAACCGCGAACTTAAATCCTTCCTGCGCACTCAGCTATACCGGCATTTCCGCGTCATGCGCATGAGCGCAAAGTCGCAGCGCATTATCAGCGACTTGTTCCATGCTTTCACGGGCGATCCGCGCCTGCTGCCCCCGCAATTCTGCCCGTCGCAGGAATCGGAACGAGTCCGTGCCGTGGCGGATTACATCGCCGGCATGACAGATCGTTACGCCATAAGGGAACATCGCCGCATCTTCGCCATCGAAGATATCTAGCAGTCTGTTAAAGAGTGTGTTGCCCTCCACCCCCGTATTAGGGTAGCATTCCCGCCCTTTTGAAAAAATAGTCGGTTGGCGGCATAAATTTCCGCCGTAATGTTGGATGATCGAGGTGAGAAACAAGGTGAGCAATTCTTCATTGCCGCAACAGCAGGGTCTTTATGATCCACGCCATGAACATGATGCATGCGGCGTTGGATTCGTAGCACATATCAAAGGTCAGGCAAGTCATGACCGAGTCAGCCAGGGACTGCAGATACTCGTAAACCTGACGCACCGCGGTGCAGTCGGGGCCGACCCGCTGGCGGGCGATGGTGCCGGTATCCTGATCCAGGTTCCCGATGCCTTCCTGCGCAAAGCGCTGCCCAAAGAAAAATTCACACTGCCGCCCGTTGGCGACTACGGTGTCGGCATGCTGTTCCTGCCGCAGGACGCAAAAGCCCGCGCCGCTTGCGAAAAGATCATCGCTGACAAGATCAAGGCCGAAGGCCAGACCCTGCTGGGCTGGCGCGATGTGCCGGTGAACAACAACGGCCTCGGCGAATGCGTGAAAGCCGCCGAACCCGTGGTGCGTCAGGTGTTCATTGCACGCGGTAAAAAGACCGCCGATCAGGACGCGTTCGAGCGCAAGCTGTTCGTTATCCGCAAGACCGCCGAGCATGCCGTGCATGCGCTGCCCAAGGGGCAAGGCAAAGGTTTTTATGTTCCCTCGATGTCTTCGCGCACCCTCGTATACAAAGGCATGCTGCTGGCCAACCAGGTCGGCACTTACTTCCTCGATTTGCAGGACAAGGATCTGGTCAGCGCGTTTGCGCTCGTGCACCAGCGTTTCTCCACCAATACCTTCCCCACCTGGGATCTGGCTCACCCGTTCCGCATGATCGCGCACAACGGCGAGATCAACACGCTGCGCGGCAACGTCAACTGGATGGCGGCGCGCCAGGCCGCGATGTCCTCAAAATTCCTGGGTAAAGACCTGGACAAGCTGTGGCCGCTGATCGTCGAAGGCCAGTCCGATTCCGCCTGTTTCGACAATGCGCTGGAGTTGCTGGTGGCAGGTGGTTACTCGCTGCCGCACGCCATGATGCTGCTGATCCCCGAAGCCTGGGCCGGCAACCCGCTGATGGACGAAGAACGCCGCGCGTTCTACGAATATCACGCTGCCCTGATGGAACCGTGGGATGGCCCCGCCGCCGTGGCCTTTACCGACGGCCGCATGATAGGCGCGACACTGGACCGCAACGGACTGCGCCCGGCGCGTTGGCTCATCACCGACGATGACGTGGTGCTGATGGCGTCCGAGATGGGCGTATTGCCCATCGCGGAGAAACATATCGTCAAGAAATGGCGTTTGCAGCCGGGCAAAATGCTGCTGATCGACATGGTGGCAGGACGTCAGGTGGACGTGATCGACCTGAAACACCGCATCTCCACCGCCCGCCCTTATGCCGAATGGCTCAAACAATCCCGCTACATGCTGGATGAACTGCCTGACGCTGCCGAGATCAAGCCGCCCCTGACCGGCCTGCTCGATCTGCAACAGGCGTTCGGTTACACCCAGGAAGACATCAAATTTGTGGTCCAGCCCATGGCGGTCTCGGGCAAGGAAGCCATCGGTTCCATGGGCAACGACGCCGCGCTGCCGGTGCTGTCCGCGCGCAGCAAGGTGTTCTACAACTATTTCAAACAGCTGTTCGCGCAGGTGACCAATCCGCCGATTGATCCGATTCGCGAAGAGATCGTGATGTCGCTCACCACTTTCCTCGGCGCCAGGCCCAATCTGCTGGGCGTGGACGAGACCCGTCCTGCTTCGCGACTTGAGGTGAAACAGCCGGTGCTGACCCATGAAGATGCGGCGAAGCTGCATGTCATCGGCAAACTCACAGGCGGCAAATACAAGTCCATCGTGCTGGACATGACCTATCCGGCCCAAGCCGGTGCTGCGGGTTGCCGCAAGGCGCTGGAAAAACTCTGTGCCGCAGCGGTGAAGGCAGTGCAGGGCGGCAACAATGTACTCATCCTGTCCGACCGCGCCGTATCCGCAAAAACGGTCGCCATCCCCGCGTTGCTGGCTACGTCTACGGTGCACCATCATCTGGTGAAACTGGGCTTGCGCACCAGCGCGGGACTGGTGGTGGAAACCGGGTCGGCGCGCGAGGTGCACCATGTCGCCTTGCTCGCGGGTTTTGGTGCGGAAGCGATCTACCCCTGGCTGGTCTATGACAGCATCGCCGCGATGGATCTGCCATCCGACCTGAGCGTGGCCGAAGCGCAGAAGCGATTTATCAAGGCGGTCAACAAGGGACTGCTCAAGGTCATGTCCAAGATGGGCATCTCCACCTACCAGTCGTATTGCGGCTCGCAGATTTTCGAAGCCATTGGCCTCAGCGCCGAGTTCATCGAACAATACTTTCCGGGGACTTCATCCCAGATCGGCGGCATCGGGCTGGAAGAAACAGCGGAAGAAGCAGTGCGCATGCATCAGGCCGCATTCGGTTCCGACCCGTTGCTGGCCGGGATGCTGGAAGCAGGCGGCGAATACGCCTGGCGCGCGCGCGGTGAAGAACACACCTGGACTCCGGAATCCATCGCCAAGCTGCAGCACTCGACGCGATCCAACAATTACGCGACCTACAAGGAATACGCCAAGCTTATCAACGACCAGACCCAGCGCCAGATGACGTTGCGCGGGCTGTTCGAGATCAAGCCGCAGGGCAAATCCGTGCCGCTGGATGAGGTCGAATCGGCAAAAGAAATCGTCAAGCGTTTCGCCACCGGCGCCATGTCGCTGGGCTCCATTTCAACCGAAGCGCACACCACGCTGGCCATCGCGATGAACCGCATCGGCGGCAAGTCCAACACCGGCGAAGGCGGCGAAGATCCGAACCGTTTCAAGGTCCTGCACGGCGGCGAGAAGTTGTCCGATATCATCGGCAAGCACCGCATCGAAGCCGACCACACCATGAAGACAGGTGACTCGCTGCGCTCGCGCATCAAGCAGGTTGCGTCGGGCCGTTTCGGTGTCACGGCGGAATACCTTGCCAATGCCGACCAGATCCAGATCAAGATGGCGCAAGGCGCGAAGCCCGGCGAAGGCGGCCAGTTGCCCGGCACCAAGGTGTCGGAATACATCGGCAAGCTGCGTCACTCGGTGCCCGGCGTCGGCCTGATTTCGCCGCCGCCGCACCACGACATCTATTCCATTGAAGACCTCGCACAGCTCATCCACGACCTGAAGAACTCCAATCCGGCCGCTTCCATTTCAGTGAAGCTGGTATCGGAAGTTGGCGTGGGAACGGTGGCTGCGGGCGTGTCCAAAGCCAAGGCCGACCACATCGTGATCTCCGGCTTCGACGGCGGCACCGGCGCTAGCCCACTGTCTTCCGTGAAGCACGCGGGTACGCCGTGGGAACTGGGCCTGGCTGAAGCGCAGCAGACGCTGGTGCTGAACCAGTTGCGCGGCCGTATCGGCCTGCAAGTGGACGGGCAGTTGAAGACCGGCCGCGACGTGCTGATCGGCGCATTGCTGGGCGCGGACGAATTCGGTTTCGCCACCGCACCGCTGGTGGTCGAAGGCTGCATCATGATGCGCAAGTGCCACCTCAACACCTGCCCGGTCGGCGTGGCCACACAGGACCCGGCACTGCGCAAGAAATTTACCGGCCAGCCGGAACATGTGGTGAACTATTTCTTCTTCGTCGCCGAAGAAGTGCGCGAACTGATGGCGCAGCTGGGTATCCGCAAGTTCGAAGATTTGATCGGACGTAGCGATCTGCTCGACATGCGCCGTGGCATCACGCACTGGAAGGCCAAGGGGCTGGATTTCAGCAAGATCTTCTATCAGCCCAAGGTGGACTCCAGCGTGGCGCGACGCCATGCCGAGGAACAGGACCACGGGCTGGAGCATGCGCTGGACAACGACCTCATCGCCGAAGCCAAGGAAGCACTGGACGCGATGCGCGTGGTCACCATAGAGACCACGATACACAACACCAACCGCAGTGTCGGCACCATGCTGTCGCACGAAGTGGCGAAACGCCACGGCAATGCGGGCCTGCCGGACGACACCATCCGCGTAAAACTGATCGGTACCGCTGGCCAGAGCTTTGGCGCATTCCTCGCGCACGGCATCACCATGCAACTGGAAGGCGAAGGCAACGACTACGTCGGCAAGGGATTGTGCGGCGGCCGCATCATCGTCAAGCCCAACGACGAAAGCAAGCTGGTGGCGGAAGACAACATCATCGTCGGCAACACAGTGTTGTACGGCGCGACGGCGGGCGAGTGCTTCTTCCGCGGCGTGGCCGGCGAGCGTTTCGCGGTGCGCAACTCTGGCGCGATCGCGGTCGTCGAAGGCGTGGGCGACCATGGCTGCGAATACATGACCGGCGGCATGGTGGTGGTGCTGGGCAAGACCGGACGCAACTTCGCGGCGGGCATGTCCGGCGGCGTGGCTTATGTGCTGGATGAGGACGGCACATTCGAGGAACGCTGCAACCTCGCCATGGTGGAACTGGAACCCATCCCCGAAGAAGTCGACGCCAGCGAGGACGGCGAAGCCGAAGCGCATGGCCGGGTGCACTTCAACCACCTGAACAAGGCGGACGAAGCCGCACTGCGCGGCAAGATCGAGAAGCACCTGCGCTACACCGGCAGTGCACGCGCCAGGCTGATTCTGGATAACTGGGCAACTTATCTGCCCAAGTTCGTGAAAGTCATGCCAACCGAATATCGTCGTGCATTGCTAGAGATTGCGGCGCAGCAAAAGAAGGAGACCGCATAATGGGCAAGCCAACAGGATTCATGGAGTTCCAGCGCGTCCACGAAAGTTACGCACCCGTGGAACAACGAGTCAAAAACTATCAAGAGTTCATTACGCACCTCACCGATGCCGGCGCCAAGCAGCAGGGCGCACGCTGCATGGATTGCGGCATCCCGTTTTGCAACAACGGCTGCCCGGTCAACAACATCATCCCCGACTGGAACGACCTGGTGTATCGCGGCGAATGGAAACAGGCGCTGGAAGTGCTGCATTCCACCAACAACTTCCCCGAAGTGACCGGACGCATCTGTCCCGCTCCGTGCGAGGCGGCCTGTACGCTCAACATCAACAACGAGCCTGTCGGCATCAAATCCATCGAGCACGCCATCATCGACAAGGGCGGCGAGAACGGCTGGGTCGTTCCGCAACCCGCGAAGAACAAGACCGGCAAGAAAGTCGCCGTAGTCGGCTCCGGCCCCGCAGGCTTGGCTGCTGCACAGCAACTGGCGCGCGTCGGACACAGCGTTACCGTGTTTGAAAAGAACAGCCGTATCGGCGGCCTGCTGCGTTATGGCATTCCCGACTTCAAGCTCGACAAGCGCCTGATCGACTGGCGCATGGCGCAGCTTGTTGCCGAAGGCGTGAAGTTTCAGACCAATACATTCGTGGGCAAGGATGCGCCCGGCAAGGGCGTTGCCAACGACGCGAAAAAGGTCGTCAGCCCGAAAGAATTGCAAAAGGAATTCGACGCCGTAATTCTCGCAGGCGGTTCCGAACAACCGCGCGACCTGCCGGTGCCGGGACGCCAGTTGCAGGGCGTGCACTACGCGCTCGAGTTCCTCATTCCGCAGAACAAGGAAGTTGCGGGCGAAGGCAAGAACCCGATCAACGTTGCAGGCAAGCACGTCGTCGTCATCGGCGGCGGCGATACCGGCTCCGATTGCGTGGGCACGTCGAATCGTCACGGTGCGGCTTCCATCACACAGATCGAAGTGATGCCGCGCGCGCCCGATCAGGAAAACGGCCCTCTGACCTGGCCCAACTGGCCGCTCAAGCTGCGCACCTCCAGCTCGCACGAAGAAGGCTGTGAACGCGACTGGGCCATCTCCACCAAGGAATTCATCGGCGAGAACGGCGTACTCAAGGCGATCAAGGCTGTGCGCGTCGAGTTCAAGGACGGCAAGATGAACGAAGTGCCAGGCAGTGAGTTCGAACTCAAGGCCGACTTCGTGTTTCTGGCGATGGGCTTCACCAATCCGCTGGCACAAGTGCTGGATGCATTCGGCGTGGAAAAGGATGCTCGCGGCAATGCCAAGGCAACCACCGAAGGCGCCGGGTGCTACCAGACCAGCGTTAAGAAAGTCTTTGCGGCGGGCGACATGCGCCGCGGTCAATCGCTGGTGGTGTGGGCCATCCGCGAAGGCCGGCAGGCGGCGCGTGCCGTGGACGAGTTCCTGATGGACAGTTCAGTACTGCCACGCTAAGCAAACTGTTTCAAGCAATCCTTTCCCTGTTGGGATAACCATCTGACTGGCAGTTATGCCCTTTGGTCGGGTGATTATCCTTTCATCCTTGTCATACGTTCCATACAGTTGCACCCGAACAGTATGTGCTGCATCATTTTCCTCACGTCACAATGGATTCCGGTGGTTCACCCGGAAATAGCCATGGTGACTGCAATGCAGGAGCGAAATGAATGACCAGAAAAATCATTGATGGGCTGCCGGCAACGAAGATTCTCCTGTTGAGAGCGGCGTCAGGCTTCAGCAGGACAAACATTCCGAAAAGCGCCGTGCTGATTGCAGTTGCGGCGCTATTGCTGAGTTGCGGAGGCGGTGGTTCGGATGCACCAGGCACTTCTGGCATTTGCGACATACCCACGGTTGGTCAGCCGGTCAACACATCGACACCGACCACCGTGGTGGGAACCGGCACACCGGCGAGCTGTACCTACGCACAACTCAACAGCGCGATTGCGACAGGCGGGATCATCACATTCAATTGCGGCGCCAGCCCGGTGACCATACCGGTAACAGCGACTTTGCATATTCCGACCGACCGCGACACCGTCATCGATGGCGGACAGAAGGTGACACTCGACGGCCAGAACCTGGTTCGCATCATGAGCTTTAACAACTCCAACTTTCAATGGAACGAGCACAGACTGACCCTGCAACACATCGCCCTGATCAATGGCAAAACAACACCGACAGAAGCGATTCCAGTTGTGCCTCCCCCAACCCTATGTTCACAGGGCTGGAATGACGGAGAAGGCGGCGCACTCTATATGCGGGACGGTAACCTGAGCGTTATAGATTCAACCTTCACCGGCAATCAGGGTGCTCCCCTGGGGCCTGACACGGGCGGAGGCGCAATCTATGTGGTGGGCAGCAAACATGGTGTCGTGATTGCAGGAAGTACTTTCAGCAACAACTCCGCCAGCAATGCCGGAGCAGTGGGCGGGCTGTTCGCGGATTTGCGCATTTATAACAGCCAGTTCAGCCAGAACACTGCCGTTGGCAACGGGGCGAACAACAATGATCCAAGCCAGTGTTCATTCATCAACAACAATCAGAATGAAATCGGCTCAGGAGGCAATGGCGGAGCAATTTACAGTGATGGAAACTCGGTCAATGTATTGCTCTGCGGCGACAGGATTGTGAACAACAGCGCTGGTGCCGGCGCATTTGGGGGCGGTCTGTTCTTTACCAGTAACAACTGGCAGGGAACGCTTTCCATCATCGATACCGAAATGACCGGCAATACCGGAGGCCATTGGACCATCGCAGCAACAGGGTCCACCAAAGACGCAGGCTCTGCTGTCGGTACCAACTGCAAGAGTCTCACCATACAGAATTCGACCCTGCAAGGATTGTAATAAGGGTGTGAGGGACCAAAACGAGTACTCCCATGATCTCATGGCACATGGTTAAGAACATAACGAAGGTAACTCCCACCCCTTCAAGGGGAGGAGGGGTGGGGATGGGTTCATCGCCAGGCAAAACCCATCCCCATCCTGGCCTTCTGGTGGAATTACTGGTGAAACAACTAGCCATCCCACTAAGCAACCAAAAGACGGTTGCTAAGTGGTTGGTTATAGCCAATCGACTAAGCCCGCAAGCGGGCAAGTCGCTGGTTACCCTTGAAGGGGAAGGAACGGCTTCCTTGCTTCTTCGTGCGCTTCAGGCTTAATCGAGTGCCATGACTCCCTTGGTCTATCCCATCCCCTGCGGGGTAATGGGTATGACGGGCGGCAGGCCTATTGTATAATCCGCTGTTCCGTTTCATAGAAAACGCCGGGCAGGGGCCGATTACAAAAATCGGGTGCCTCGGCAGTTTCAGAAAAATAAAATTAAAAAGAGAACAGCATGAACTTCAAAGTCAAAAACGACACCTTCCTGCGCGCCCTGCTGCGTGAGCCGACCGACTACACACCGCTGTGGATGATGCGCCAGGCAGGTCGCTATTTGCCCGAGTACTGCGCCACGCGCAAACGCGCGGGCAGCTTCCTCAACCTGTGCAAGAGCCCGGACATGGCGACGGAGGTGACGTTGCAGCCGCTGGACCGTTTCCCCCTGGATGCCGCCATCCTGTTCTCCGACATCCTGACCGTGCCCGATGCGATGGGTCTGGGACTGTATTTTTCCGAAGGCGAAGGCCCCAAGTTCGAACGCCCGCTGACCACCGAGGCCGCAATCAAGGCGCTGCACGTGCCCGACATCGGCAAGGACCTGAAATACGTGACCGACGCCGTGTCGCAGATTCGCAAGGCACTGGACGGTCGCGTGCCGCTGATCGGTTTCTCCGGCAGCCCGTGGACGCTGTCGTGCTACATGGTCGAGGGCGGCAGCAGCAGCGATTACGCCAAGGTGAAGACCCTGATGTACAAAGAGCCGAAGCTGATGCACCACATTCTCAGCGTAACGGCGGATGCGGTCACGCAATACCTGAATGCGCAGATCGAAGCAGGCGCGCAAGCCGTGATGATTTTCGACTCGTGGGGCGGCGCCTTGTCGCACGCTGCGTACCATGAATTCTCGCTGCCCTATATGCAGCGCATCGTGCAGGGGCTGACCAAGGAAAAAGACGGCGTGAAGATTCCCAGCATCGTGTTCACCAAGGGCGGCGGACTGTGGATTGAGAGCATTGCCGATATCGGCTGCGATGCAGTGGGCCTGGATTGGACCATGGACATCGGCGTGGCGCGGCAAAAGGTCGGTCACAAGGTCGCGCTGCAGGGCAACCTCGACCCGAACGTGCTGTTTGCGACTCCGGAAGTCATCCATACCGAAGTGGAAAAGATCCTGACCAGCTACGGTTACGGCAGCGGCCATGTGTTCAACCTTGGCCATGGAATTTCGCAGTTCACCAACCCGGACAGCGCTGCCGCGCTGGTGGCGGCGGTGCATGAGCTGAGCAAGAAATATCATTAAGAATCAAGCCCAGTCCAAAATCTTATAAACAGCAGGTTTTTATGCGGCAGGCCACGGATCATTCTTCCCGTGGCCTTTTTCGTTTATTGCGTAACATATTGTTTCTAAATGCACTATGCGCCTGAACAGAATTTGGGCAACAGAAAAAAACCGTATATACGATTAGGAGTTAGGATGCTTATCGGGCAGTTGCCCACACAGTTATCCACAGGATATGTGTATAAGGGGAAATACCTATACGGCTCAAGCTAATTAGCTAAACTTCGCAGAAACAACCGGAGAGATTTTTCTTAACATGCCTATCATTCGCGTCGCGCTGGACGTGCCTTTGTCAACACTCTTCGACTATGTAGTCGAGGAAAATACCGAGGTAATTCCCGGTCAGCGCGTGCTCGTTCCGTTCGGTCGCAAACAGGTGTTGGGCGTGGCAATGGAATGCGTGGAGCAGTCCGATTTGTCTGCCGCGCGCATCAAGCCGGTGACACAAATACTGGACGACGTGCCGCCACTGCCGCAAGAGTTACTCACCCTGTTACAGTTTTGCAGCGACTATTACCACCATCCCCTGGGCATGACTGTGCTGTCTGCCCTGCCGACGCGTTTGCGCGCCCTCGAACCGGTCACGCTGAAACAATCGCTGGACTACACCCTGAGCGAGGCGGGCAGGGCGCTGGATATCGCAACGCTACCCAAACGCCGCGTCGTGCAGCAGCGCATTCTGCAGGCGCTACGCGCGGCCCCTTTAAGCGGCGCGCAACTGCGCAGCCTGTCGCCTTCTGCGCCCGCCGCATTGAAGGTGATGCTCGAAGCGGGCTGGGTTGAAACCTGCGCCCCCGTGCAGCGCACCACACATTCCTTCAACAACGCGCATGCACTCACTTCCGAGCAACAGCAGGCCGTGGACGCCGTCACGCAACAAACCGGCTACGGCTGCTTCCTGCTGCACGGCATCACCGGCAGTGGCAAGACCGAAATCTATGTGCACCTCATGCACGAAATGTTGCAGCGCGGCGGGCAGGTGCTGCTGCTGGTGCCCGAGATCAACCTCACGCCGCAACTGGAAAACTATTTCCGTACCCGCTTTCCCGATGTCGAACTGGTCAGCCTGCACAGCGGCCTCGCCGATGGCGAGCGCGCGCAAAACTGGCTCAAGGCGCAATCCGGCGAAGCGCGCATCGTGCTCGGCACGCGCCTTTCCGTGTTCACGCCACTGCCCAAGCTGAGCCTGATATTGGTCGACGAAGAACACGACTCCTCATTCAAGCAACAGGACGGCCTGCGCTACTCGGCGCGCGACGTCGCCATCTTCCGCGCCAACCAGCGCGGCGTGCCCATCGTCCTCGGCTCCGCCACGCCATCGCTGGAGAGCTGGTACAACGCGCAGAGCGGGCGCTACAAGCTGTTGAAGCTCACACAGCGCGCAGTGCAACCCGCCACCCTGCCCACCGTGCGCTGCATGGACATCACCAAACTGCCGCTGCACGAAGGCCTGAGCGAGCCCCTGCTCACAGCCATCGACGCGCGCCTGCAACGCAAGGAACAAAGTCTCATCTTTATCAACCGCCGTGGCTATGCGCCCGTGTTGATGTGTACCTCCTGCGGCTGGCTGTCCGAATGCAAGCACTGCGCGGGAAAGCTGGTGCTGCACCAGAAAGACCGCAGCCTGCGCTGCCACCACTGCGGGGCACAGCAGCGCGTGCCGCACGCCTGCCCCACCTGCGGCGATGCCGATCTCAAACCGGTGGGCATCGGCACGCAGCGTCTGGAAGAAACATTGCAAACCCGTTTCCCGGAAGCACGCATCCTGCGCGTCGACCGCGACAGTACGCGCAACAAGGGCGCGTGGAGCGCCATGCGCAAACAGATCCACGACGGCGAAGCCGATATATTGATCGGCACGCAGATGCTGGCCAAAGGCCACGACTTCCCCAACCTCACCCTGGTCGGCGTCATCAGCCCCGACGGCGCGCTCTACAGCGCCGACTTCCGCGCCTCGGAAAAACTCTTCGCCCAGCTCACGCAAGTCGGTGGCCGCGCCGGGCGCGCCGACAAGGCAGGCGAAGTCATCGTGCAAACCGCCTTCCCCAATCATCCGCTGTTCCAGGCACTGCGCGCGCACGACTACGAAATCTGGGCGCAGACCCTGCTGGCCGAGCGCCAGATGGCGGGCTTTCCTCCTTTTGTGTATCAGGCGCTGCTGAGCGCGGAAGGCAAACAGGAAAGCGACGCCTACAATTTCCTCAAGCAGGCGCGCAGTGCAGCGCAGGAGTTGCACATGCCCGTCGAAGTGTACGGCGTCGTCCCCGCCGCCATGCCCAAGCGCGCCAACCACTACCGTGCGCAGCTGCTGGTGCAGAGCGACAAGCGAAAAGCGCTGGGGGAATTTTTGCGGGCGTGGAAGCCGGAACTGGATGCGCTGCCTGCGAGCAAGTTGCGCTGGGTGCTGGATGTGGATCCGATGGAGTTTTGAAGCTGGGAATTGTTTAGTGTTAGGCTGCTTGACTCGATGGAATACCGTACCGTGTTTTGTCACGTTTAACCAACAAAGGGGTGCAAATCATGAAACAGCATATGCAGCATTCTGTACCAGAAAATACAGCTTTATTCTGTCTACTTAGCATTTGGAGCCAAGCATGAGGCGATCACTTGTTGTATTGCTTGCGTTGGCATCTTCACCATGTTTAGCAGTTCCTGATTTCTCAGGAGTGTGGCAAATCGCACTCTGCTATGACGGTAAAGACAAACCATGCGGCTCTGCGTACTTCTCGCTTCTTCAATATGGAACACGCATCTGTGGAGATCATACGTTCTATACGGCAGGTGCAGGAAGGATGAATGAGGGAGAGCCGGGTTCCGTTAGAGGTAATGTGGAAGGTGATACAGCGGTCCTCTTAGTTAGAAGCGGGAGAAATGGTGCTCTGGTTCGAGGCAAAGCTAGTCGCATTGGCAAGGTCCTTCGCTGGAAAATCGTAGAGGAATTAGAGCCCGGAGAACCGATTGGCGACGGACTAATTTTGGGTGAAGGCGACCTGAAAATAATATCCAACGAAGTTTCAAATGAACTTAAAGATGCATGCATGGATGCAGCCGAGTAGGGTGGGCACGTTTCATGTGCCCACGCGGTAATCCGCTTTATGTTTCACAGCGCAAAATCGAGGGTCAGGTCTAGACTCATAGCTCTTCGTTCCCAGACTTGGCCCCGTGTTACCCAACGAAAAGAGTAATATCAAATTCCAAAATTTATATCCCAACCTCAGACTGCGAAAGGAGTACCACTATGCCCACGACACATGAAAATCTTGAAGAGGCCTTTGCCGGTGAGAGCCAGGCCAATCAGAAGTACCGCGCTTTTGCCAAAATGGCAGAGCAGGATGGCTTCGCATCGATTGCCAAGCTATTCCGTCTCACGGCAGAAGCTGAGCGCATTCATGCGGAAGGACACTTGAAAGCGCTGGATGGTGTGGGTTCTACTGCAGACAATCTTCAAGCCGCGATCAGTGGCGAGACGCATGAATTCCGCGAGATGTACCCGCCCATGCTGAAGCAGGCGATCGCGGAAGGGCACAAGTCGAAAAAGATGTTCGAGTTTGCTGTCGCTGCCGAGGAAGTTCACGCCAAGCTTTATAAGATGGCGCTGGAAGCTGTTATGCAGGGGAAAGATTTGGTGGCCGATTTCTATCTCTGCCCCTTCTGTGGATATATTGAAATGGGCAAGCCGGAAAAATCCTGTCCGGTTTGCGGTGCCAAGCCTGAAAAGTTCGTGCTGGCGACGTAGCCGGGTAGGGTGGGCACGTTTCATGTGCCCACGCGGTAAATTATTTCTCTGAAAAGATATAGGCCGAATGGCATATTGACGGACATCAGGTGGGCGGTTAGGGTGCGGGTCAAGTGTTTGCCATGGAAGAAGGAACGGGGAGCTGTATTAGTGAGTTGCAATAATTTGCTGATGTTCCGATAAAATTTTTAGAGGCATCCCCAGTTCTTTAGTTGCTCGCATGTTTCTTGAAGGGAGCGGAAGTGGAAACTGCCATGGTTACTGCCGAACCAGCAAACAAGTTGCCGCGCTTCGCCCGGATACTCTGGACAGGCATCCTGCTCGTCAATCTTTTCGTCATCAGTCTGGTCGCCATGGTGCTGGAACATAACCACCAGCGCGCCATCGATAATGCCACGGCCATCGCCAGGAACTACACCAACACGCTCGAGGGGAATCTCGTCGGATTCATTCGCAAGATCGACGTTACCCTGCTTACGACCGCCGATGAGGTTGCCCGGCAGAAAGCAAGCGGCGGCATCAAGAAAAAAGAACTGAATGCCTTCCTTGCGCGCCACGATGCGCGTATCCCCGAGGCGCGCGGATTGCGGGTGATGGATGTGCAGGGCAACATCCACTACGCGGTGAATGGCGTCAAAACGAAAGGCGCCAATATCGGTGACCGCCCCTATTTCATCCGCGTACGGGATGATCCGGATGCCGGGCTGGTGTTTTCCGAACCCATCATGGGGCGCGCCAGCAATGTGATGCTCATCACCCTGTCGCGCCGCATAAACGATGCCAAGGGTTCGTTCGCTGGGGAAGTAAATGCGGCGGTCGGGATAGACCAGTTCGTCCGCATGTTTTCCGTGCTCGATCTGGGGCCCAAAGGCAGCGTCGGGCTCTGGAGCAAAACCGGCTTGCTGGCCCGTTATGCAGGAACCGGAAGCCAAACACCTTCGCCAAACGGGACGAAACTTTCTGCGAATCTACGTTCCTTGATAGATTCCGGGAAGACAGAAGGAACGTACCGCAGCAGTTCAGTGGTAGACGGCGTGGTACGCATCTTTGCCTTTCACCAGGTAGGGGACAACCCGCTATATGTGGCGGTCGGTTTGGCGGAAGAAGATTATCTGGCTGAGTGGAGGAAAGACTCTCTCCGTATAGCGGGGCTTACCGGGCTGTTCGTGCTGGGAAGCTTCGCTCTTTTGTGGCTGCTGAATTCAGCCTGGAGACGCCAAGTCGACGTCACCGAGGAATTGGCCCATGAGAAGGAAGAAGTGCGTCTCCTCAACGATAAGCTTGAACATCGTGTGGCGCAGCGCACCGCCCTGCTTGAAGCCGCCAACGAGGAGCTTGAAGAGTTTTCCTATTCCATCTCCCACGACATGCGCACGCCTTTGCGGGCGATCAACGGCTTTTCGAAGATCCTGCTGGACGAGCACAGCGCCAAGCTCGATGAAGAAGGTGTGCGCCTGCTCAAAGTGGTGCGTGACAACGCCCGGAATATGGGATGTCAGATCGATGGCATCCTGCTCTTTTTCCACATGGGGAAACGGACAATGAAATGCGTCCCCATCGATATCGCCAGATTGGCACAGGAGGTGTTCGCCGAACTGCAAGCCGCCAACCCCGCACGCCGCATGCGGCTGGACATGGGGGCGCTGCCGGAAGCATGGGGAGATCAGCAGATGATCCGGCAGGTGTTGACCAGCCTGCTGTCGAATGCCATCAAGTTCTCCCCATCCGAAACCGAAGCCGTAGCTGAACTGAGCGGCAAGGAAAACGAAAATGAAACTATCTATGCAGTGAAAGACTATGGCGTGGGATTCGACATGCAATATGTCGACAAACTCTTCAGGGTGTTCGAGCGCGTACACCCTACCGGCCAGTACGAAGGCTCCGGGATAGGCCTTGCCATCGTCAGGCGCGTCGTCACCCGCCACGGAGGAAGAGTGTGGGCAGAGAGCAAGATCAACGAAGGTACGACGATACATTTTGCTTTGCCTGTAAAAGCCGGGTCCGCTGAATTACGCCACGACTGAATATTGCGCCGAGGAAGGGTGCTTTTCGCTCTGCCACCACGGCTGGCAAAGGATATTTCGCGTTAGCACA
The DNA here is from genome assembly GCA_049286265.1 of Sideroxyarcus sp. Taxonomy (GTDB): domain Bacteria; phylum Pseudomonadota; class Gammaproteobacteria; order Burkholderiales; family Gallionellaceae; genus Sideroxyarcus. The sequence goes on along the minus strand of JBAQDF010000011.1, from coordinate 43,447 downwards.
AAAGCGTGTTCACCCTGCTTGGGCGCAATCGGGAGGGTTACAATGTAGCCAACCCAATCGTTATGAATTCCCATGTCTACCAACTACACTCAATTTCTTGAAGCACTCGCAGCAATCACCGGCAGTGACAGTGTGCTGACCGGTGCCGACGCCGCACCCTATGGCAAGGACTGGCGCGGTCGCTATGCGAACGAAGCACTGGCCGTGGTATTCCCTTTAAACACGCAGCAGGTCAGCGAGGTGGTGAAGCTGTGCGCAGCGAACAAGATATGCGTCGTGCCGCAGGGCGGCAACACCAGCCTGTGCGGCGGCTCGGTGCCGCTGGCGGGAAACATCCCGCAGATTGTCATCAACCTCTCGCGCATGAACCGCGTCCGCGCGCTGGATGTTACCAATTACACCATGACCGTCGAGGCGGGCTGCAAGCTGGAATCGCTGTATGCCGCGCCGGAGGCGGCGGACCGTCTGTTCCCGCTGGGACTGACCGCAGTCGCACCGCATTGCGAGATCGGCGGCAATCTTTCCACCAATGCGGGCGGCATCAACGTGCTGCGCTACGGCACGGCACGCAACCTGGTGCTGGGGCTGGAAGTGGTGCTGCCGGACGGTCGCATCTGGGACGGACTGCGCAGCCTGCGCAAGGACAACACAGGCTACGATCTCAAGCAGTTGTTCATCGGTGCGGAAGGCACGCTCGGTATCATCACTGCCGCAGTACTCAAGCTCTATCCGCTGCCAAAGTCGATGGCGGCCGCCTGCGTTGCGGTGCGCGATCCGGCCGTGGCTGTGGCGTTGCTGGCGCATCTGCGCGCACGCTGTGGCGACACTATCGACGCTTTTGAATTCATTTCACGCTCCAGTCTCGATCTGGTATTGAAGCACACCCCCGATACGCAGGAGCCCTTCGGCCAGAAATACGAATGGCTGATCGTTACGCGCCTCACTGATGTGCTGCCCGCGCCGCTGGACGGCGCCTTGAGTGCCGCGCTGGCATCGTTCGGCGCAGGCATCGCCGAATTCGAGGTAACAGCCGACAAGGCGTACGCCGAACGCTGGTGGAAACTGCGCAAGAACATTGCCGACGCACAAAAGGCCGAGGGGGTCAGCATCAAGCACGACATCTCCGTGCCCATCAGTCGCGTGGCGGAATTCATGGCGGAGGCGGACGCGGCCCTGCGGGCGGCGTTTCCTGGTATCCGCATCGTCGCTTTCGGCCACATGGGCGACGGCAACATCCACTACAACGCGTCCATGCCGGATGCCGCGCTCAACAAGATATTTATCAGGCAGCACGAGCAGGAAGTGCGGCGCATAGTGCACGACATCACGGCCAGGTTCGGGGGCAGCATCGCCGCCGAACACGGAGTGGGCCAATTCAAGCGCGACGAGATCCCCCTCTACAAGAGCGCGTTGGAACTGGAGCTGATGCGAAGCATCAAACAAACGCTGGACCCGCATGGTTTGATGAATCCGGGGAAAGTCATCTAGGGAGCCTCTAAAAATTCAAAGTTCTAAGCAAGACAAGGCGCGAACAAAAAATTGCGACGCAGCATATGTATGATATGTAAGGAGTAATTTTTTGTGAGCAACGCAGTATTGCGACGAAATTTGGATTTTTAGAGGTTCCCTCTAGCCAGCGTTGTAATATCCCCTGACGACTGACAATAAGGAGGCATCATGTTACGCAATGTCTTGATGGTTCTTATACTTGCCGCACTGTCGGGTTGCATGACGCAAGCCGAGAGAATAGCTGCCGCACAGACGGAAGTTGACGATATGATCAATGTTTACGGCCCGGCCTGCGTGAAACTGGGCTTCGCCAAAGACACCGATCCGTGGCGCGACTGCATCCTGCGCATGCGCGCTCACGACGACGTGCAAATTCGCAGCCGTCCCACTACCACGACCTGTGTGGGGCAACGCGGGTTTTTCAACTGCACCAGCTTCTGAATGAGGTGCAAATCATCAGCCCGTCCTGATTCGTAATCAAAGAAGGAGCATCTATGGCGAACCAACCCGAAATCACCAACATGGCCCTGTTCTGCGATTTCGAAAACGTGGCGCTGGGCGTGCGCGATGCCAAGTACGCGCAGTTCGACATCAAGAAAGTGCTGGAACGCCTGCTGCTCAAAGGCAGCATCGTGGTCAAAAAAGCCTACTGCGATTGGGATCGCTACAAGGAATTCAAGGCGACCATGCACGAGGCCGCCTTTGAACTGATCGAGATTCCGCACGTGCGCCAATCCGGCAAAAATTCTGCCGACATCCGCATGGTCGTTGATGCGCTCGACCTCTGCTACACCAAAGCCCACGTCGACACCTTCGTCATCATCAGCGGCGATTCGGATTTCTCGCCGCTGGTTTCAAAACTGCGCGAGAACAACAAATACGTGATCGGCATCGGTGTGAAGGACTCGACTTCCGACTTGCTCAGCGCCAACTGCGACGAATTCATCTTCTACGACGACCTCGTGCGCGTGCAGGAAGCGAAGAAGAAACAGGCGGCCAAAAAAGCACCTGCCAAAAAGAAGGCCGAGACAACGAAACCGGCCGAAGGCAGGAGCGAAGAAGACAAGAAACAGGAAGCGATGGAGTTCCTGGTGGAGACGGTCGAAGGGCTTATCTCGGAGCGAGGCTCCGACGAAAAGATATGGGGTTCGATGGTCAAACCCACCATGCAACGCCGCAAGCCCGGTTTCAATGAAACCTATTACGGTTACCGCTCGTTCAAGGAATTGATCGAAGATGCCGAGCGGCACAAACTGGTCGTACTCGCGCGCGATGAGAAATCCGGGCAGTACACCATTCGGTTGCCTGCCACAGAATAAGACAGCTCAATTGTGAACGTCAGCCCAGTGAGTCAGTAGAGGCTGCCGTTCACGCAACTGCAGATCAGTTGTTTTTGGCGCCCTGCTCAACCCACCTTTTCAGCACGGCGATCTTGTCCTTGGAAAGCCCGCCCTGCACGCCATAAGGCATTTTGATGGAAGGATGAACGCGTCCTTCGATTGCCATGATGAAGACGCTGGTAAAGCCGTCGCCCGGTTTGATTACAGGGCCGAATTTGGTGCCCTTCATCAGGCTCTTATAAGTACGCATATCCAAACCGTTCTTCTCAAATCCCTGGCCTCCGGGTTGATGGCAAGCCAAACAGTAGTTACGGATGATTGGTGACACGGTATTTTTATAGCTCTCTTCTGCAGCCTGCGCTGCTGCGTTGAATGACAGAAAGGCAAAAAATAACGAGCCGAAGAAAACGAGGTAATGCGACAGTCTGTTCATGATATCTCCCCAATGAAAGTCCAATCCAACAATGATAAAAGCCATTTTTATGAACCCAACTTCACCATCTACGATACATATGCCGACATTCGTAATTCTTATATTCCGACGCGCGCGCTCAGTCAACACCAAGAGAAACATGGCTATAGGATAGCCCGGCAGGGTGGACACCATTTTGTGCCCGCGCGGTAAGCTAATTCGGGATACCGATTTTCGCCAACAACGACTTGATTCCATTCCGGCGGATTCCCGCCCCACTGCGATGAGCTTGGCGTGTGACGAGTTTATTGTTACATCGACAGGCTACATATTCAATGCTATGTGCGAAAACGAACTGAACGTCATCACAATCAAACGAGACAATGTCTGAATCCCGGGAGAAGCAGAATCGGGATGGCGGGAATAGATGGCGATACATTTTCAATTCCGAAGAGGGCAATGCAATGAGCTACCAAAGTGTTAATCCCTATAACGGCAAGACTCTGATGACTTTCGAGCAACTTACCGATAAACAGCTGGAAGAGAAACTTGCAACCGCCGCAACCTGCTTTGAGACCTGGAAACACAAGACCTATGCCGAGCGAGCAGTCGTCATAGAGAAGGCTGGCGCTCTTATGCAGGCCAACGTCGATGATTTCGCCAGGCTGGCAACGCTTGAAATGGGCAAGCGAATTGACGAAGCGCGTGGCGAGGTTAAATTCAGCGGCAATATCCTTCACTACTATGCCAAGAACGCAGAAGGCTTTCTGGCGCCGGAAAAACTTAATCCTGCGCATGGCGAAGCACATATGGAGAGCAGCCCGATTGGCATTGTTTTCTGCGTTGAGCCGTGGAACTTCCCGTTCTACCAACTGGCGCGTGTCGCCGGTCCGCATTTGATGGCCGGCAATGTCATTGTCGTGAAGCACTCCAGCAACGTTCCGCAGTGCGCAATTGCTTTTGAAAAGCTTTGGGTCGATGCGGGCGCACCGGTCGGCCTGTATACCAATCTGCTGATCTCGCATGACCAGTCCAATCTCGTTATCGATGATCCCCGCGTCAAGGGCGTGGCACTCACCGGCAGTGTCGAAGCAGGCAGGAGCGTTGCCGCCCGGGCAGGACACATTCTCAAACCCTCGTCAATGGAACTGGGTGGCAGCGATGCGTTCATCGTGCTCGACGATGCCGATCTGGAGAAGACCATTCCGTGGGCCGTGTGGGGCCGCATGTACAACCAGGGTCAGACCTGCTGTGCATCCAAGCGCTTCATCGTCCTCGAATCGATCGCCGACAAGTTTCTCGACAAATTCAAGGCTGCACTGGCGCTTCAGCAGCCGGGTGACCCGATGGACGAAAAGACCACCAAGGGCCCGATGTCGCAGGAAGTCGCATTGCTCGATCTGTTGAAACAAGTGGATGGCGCTGTGGCACATGGCGCCAAGGTGTTGATGGGTGGCAGGCGAATCGAACGTCCCGGTTCGTTCATGGAGACGACAATTTTGACCGATGTCAAATCCGACAATCCAGCTTTCAGGCAGGAATTCTTCGGCCCGGTGGCCATGTTCTTCCGTGTCAAGAATGAGGACGAAGCCATTGCGCTGGCCAACGACTCTGACTTCGGTCTGGGCGGTTCTGTCTTCACCAAGGATGTTGCGCGCGGTAAACGTGTGGCCAGTCGTGTGAACACCGGCATGATGTTCATCAATAACATCGACTGGGCGGATGCGGAACTTCCTTTCGGAGGTGTCAAGGATTCCGGCTATGGCCGCGAGCTCGGCGACATGGGTATCCAGCAGTTCGTCAACAAGAAACTGATTCGGACCAATTCGATCGACGCGCCGGGCTAGGCTGCGAAAATCCGTCCACGCAAGGAGAAGGCCGACGGGTCCCCAACGTCAGTGCCGCTACCTGTGCGTACTGCCCACGCGGTGGTCGTCACAACTTTTTCTTGTCCGAAGTACCAGCTTCATCGTGCGATGCACGGCTCACCGGCAACCGAATCGTAAACGTAGTCCCCAGTCCGAGCTCGCTGACCACCTCAATATTCCCGCCATGGTCACGAATGATGCCGTAAGAAACCGAGAGCCCAAGCCCCGTGCCTTTTCCAACCGGCTTGGTGGTGAAGAACGGATCGAAAATCTTCGGCAGGACATCAGGCGAAATGCCTTGTCCGGTATCCGTGAATGCAATCTCCACTTCGTTGTTCTGGCGGCGGGTAGAAATCATGATTTTTCCCCGGTCGGCAATGGCTTGCGATGCATTGACCAACATGTTCATGAACACCTGGTTCAGGCGTGAAGGAATGCATTCGACCAGCGGCACTTCGCCGTAATCGCGCACCAGCTCGGCCTTGTACTTGATTTCGTTCCAGACCACGTTGATGGTGCTTTCCAGGCCGGCATGGATATCGAAATGCTGCCACTCCGCTGCGTCAATGCGGGAGAAGTCGCGCAAATCCTGGACGATGCGCCGTACCCGGTCGGCCCCATCCAGGGACTCGGCGATCAGGTTGGGCATGTCCTCTTTCAGGAAGGCGAGATCGGCGTCACGTCTGGTTTGCGCGATGTGTTCATTGATCTGCGGGTGTTCCTGCAGCAATGGATCGGCGCTTTCATAGGCATTGATGATATTCAACAGACTCCCGGAATAATCGCCGAGCCTGGACAGGTTGGAACGGATAAACCCCATCGGATTGTTGATTTCGTGTGCTACGCCGGCGGCCAGTTGGCCGATTGCAGCTAGTTTTTCCGACTGCAACAACTGGCTTTGAGCTTCCTCAAGTTTTCCGATCAGAATCGCCTGTTCTGCTTTTTCCCGGCGCAGAAGTTCTTCCATCTGCTTGCGTTGTGTAATGTCGCGCAGGTCGACAATTACGCAGCGCTCGTTGCCGATATCGACGATTTTGCCGGAAATCAGTACTGTGACTACCGTGCCGTATTTGCGGCGCAGCGGTGTTTCGAAACCAAGCACCTCGCCGTCGCGCTCGAGCAGTTTTCGCCATTGTTCCCGGTGCGCCGCATCGAGCCAGAGCCCAAGATCATTCGGCAGTGTTGAGCGACCGAGCATTTCAGCGCGCTCGAAACCAAAAAACTCGGCATAACTGTGACTGATTTCAAGCAAAACGCCATTATGCAGGCGCGTTAAAGCCATCGGGTCGGGCGTCATGCTGAAGATAGCGGAGAATTTCTCTTCGGATGCCCGCAAAGCTTCTTCTGCTGCCAGTCGCTGGCTGATGTCGGTACAGATGGCCATTGAGTACGACTTGCCATCGTAGTAGAAAAGAGATGAATTGATCTCGACCGGAATCAGGTGGCCGTCGCGGTGGCGGTGTTGAGTCCTGAAGTTGCGCATCTCGGCCGCACGCAGGCGGACAGCAAATTCGCCGTCTTCTCCCCAGGCGCTTGGCGGTACGTTAGGATCAATATCGGTGACTTTCATTTGCCGGAGTTCTGTGGCTGAGTAGCCAATCTCATTTTCTGCGGCCGGATTTACAAAAAGAATGTTTCCGTCCATATCCAGCAGGTAAATGCTCTCGATGGTATTTTGCACTGCCTGCAGGGACATGCGCAGTTGCTGTTCCGCGATGCGGCGCGCGGACTCATTGTGGAGCGAGGCGTTGCCAATAATGAGCGCGAGCAGTCGCGAAACAGGTTCGATTCTGTCGGCCAGAATATTGCGGTTTTCGGGACTGCTTATATCAAAAGCCATCAGCACGCCATGACGCGTTTGGCCGGCCAAAATGGGTATCACGAGACAATTTGCGCATTGTTCAGCGCGAAGCATCTGGGCAACGTCGTGGGGGGCATCCGCCGTTTGCCATACAACCGGACCGTCCAGATCCGCCGCTTTATTGAACAAGGCGGTGGTGCCGGGTCGCTCGATCAGTTGGCGGCTATTCTCAGGATAAGCGGTGAATTCTGATGACCCATCGGGACATATCCGCAGAAGCACAACAAAGCGCGCAGAACACAAACGGAAAACTTCTTCGGCTGCGACCAGACAGGCCTGTTGCGGGTTCGCGACAAGATTCAGAAGTTCAAGAAGAACTTCTGGCGATTGGGGACCAACTGCATCGGCAGGTTGATTGGGAGCGCTCATTTCCCCTGTGGCCGGGCGGCTGTTCTGGCTTCAGACAAACAGTCGTCCCGGTTCGAATTATTTGTGCGCGGATTATGAATCAGCGAGATTTCGCCCGCACCTGGTTTTTCCCGAAAAATTGCAAACAAAATCGTTTTTCGATCAATTCCATCATCTTCTGCCGTCCAAAAATCCAGCGACGCGGAAGTTTTACCGTATAGCAATGCAATTCATCAGAACTCCCGGGTCAGCTTGTGCTACATGGCGGCGAAACGGGGGAGGGAAAAATGAAAAATAGAACGCGTACGCGGGCAAAACTGACCATGCCTGACAGGCAGGAAAAACGCAATTCGCGATGTTTCAAATATTGATAATCTGAGGTATGCTTGCTATACTTAAAGTGATTCATTAAGAGTTTTGTTACAAAAGCTGACAAGGGGTGTGCAAATGAAATCTAAGATTGCTTCAATTTTGGGGCTGATTTTTCCGTTTTCCATTGCGTTGATGCTGACGGCTTTTTTAGGGTGTGGCGGCGGCGGTGCATACGGGGATGCCACACAAGCTTACGATGGCACATGGTCGCTGAATCTCAAAGGTTATACAGTTCCCACCCCCGTGGCTCCTGTTACTGCAGTGTCTTGTTCGGAAAGGTTTACCACCATAGTAATTGCCCATGGATCTGGAACGGTAACCGAGATAATAGATTGTTACGATGCAACTACTGGTATCGAACTCGCCGATTATCCCAAGGGTATTGATATTGCAGTCACCCTGACTCCAGATGCAACGGGAATAACGGGAACAGTAAAGCTCGAAACTACCGGGGGCGGTGCCAGCCCTTCGTCAGGCGTATGTATTAATCGTGTTGCTTGTTCGGCAACAGATCTTATGATGATTAAGTGCGGCGAAACCGCGTCGGGTTGCTGAGTTTCCGACTATCAATCATTAAGAGAGCTCGGTAGGGTGGGCACGTTTCTGTGCCCACGCCGCAACCGCACCAACATTAGTTCATACTGCGAAATAAAACTTCAACAATCCGCCCCGTGCTTCCGCACAGCAACATAAGCCAGCAACACCACTACCAGGCTGGAAAATAATTCCAGCCATCACATCCGCGATGCGCCATCTGTGGTTCAGCACAGGCCACAGACTGGCCGTTACCAGTATGGCAAAGGATGATGCCGGCCGGGCAGGCTGTGGTGGTAGCCTTGCCACGTATCAATATGATTGCTACCCAATGCTATAATCCGCGCCTCTTTTGAAGGCGTAAAAGCAATGTCCGCAGTCCTGAATTTCAAATCCCATCTGACCGATCTGTTCGCGCAGGCTTTGCGCGCTGTTGCCCCCGAACACGAAGGGGTGGCCGTCCTCATCGAACGACCCAAGCAAGCCTCGCACGGTGATTACGCCTGCAACCTGGCGATGCAACTGGCCAAGCCATTGCGCAAATCGCCGCGCGATATTGCCAATGCGCTGATCGCGGCTATGCCGAAATCCGAAGTCATCGAGAAGGTGGAGATTGCGGGCGCGGGCTTCATCAATGTATTCATCACTACCGCCGCCAAGCGGGATGTAGTGCACGGCGTATTGCAGGCGGGCGCGGGTTACGGCCATGTGCATGTGGGCGGCGGACGCAAGGTGGGTGTGGAGTTCGTTTCCGCCAATCCTACTGGCCCTCTCCATGTCGGCCACGGGCGCGGCGCGGCGGTGGGCGATTGCCTGTGCAATGTGTTGCACGCGGCGGGCTGGAACGTGACGCGCGAGTTCTATTACAACGACGCGGGCGTGCAGATCGACAACCTCACGCTGTCGGTGCAGCTGCGCTGCAAGGGTGTCACGCCGGACGATCCTTCCTGGCCGGAGTCGGGCTATCGCGGCGATTACATCCTCGACGTGGCCAAGGCCTACATGGCAAAAGAGCCCGTCGAAGCGGACGATCAGCACACGGTGGGCAAGGGCGATGCGGATGATGCCGAAGCCATCCGTCATTTCGCCGTGGCCTATCTGCGCCGCGAGCAGGATCTGGATCTGCGCGCCTTCCAGGTGGAATTTGACGTGTTCTCGCTGGAGTCGGCGCTGTACACCGAAGGTAAAGTGGATGAGACAGTCAAGAAGCTCATCGCCAGCGGTCACACCTACGAACAGGAAGGCGCGCTGTGGTTGCGCACCACCGATTTCGGCGACGACAAGGACCGCGTGATGCGCAAGAGCGACGGCGGCTACACCTACTTTGTGCCGGACGTGGCCTACCATCTGGAAAAATGGAAGCGCGGTTTCGTGCGCGTCATCAACGAGCAGGGTTCCGACCATCACTCCACGATTACGAGGGTAAGAGCGGGTCTGCAGGCGCTGGATGCGGGCATCCCCAAGGGCTGGCCGGACTATGTGCTGCACCAGATGGTGACGGTGCTGAAGAACGGCGAAGAGGTGAAGATTTCCAAGCGCGCCGGCAGCTACGTGACCTTGCGCGACCTCATCGACGAAGTGGGTTGCGACGCGACGCGCTATTTCCTCGCTGCGCGCCATCCCGATTCGCAACTGGTGTTCGACATCGACCTGGCGAAGTCGCAGAGCAACGACAATCCGGTGTATTACATCCAGTACGCGCACGCGCGCATCAGCACGGTGCTGGCGCAATGGGGCGGCGAGCGTTCAGCGTTGCTGAATGCCGATGTCGGCGTGCTCGACAGCGAATACGAAACCGCTTTGTTGCAGCGCATGATCGACTATCCGCAGGTGATCGAGACCGCGGCGGAAGACCTTGCTCCGCATCTGGTTGCTTTCTACCTCAAAGAATTGGCAGCCGATTTTCACAGCTACTATAATGCCTCGCGCTTCCTGGTCGAGGACGAGAAGCTCAAGCTGGCGCGGCTGGCACTGATCGCCGCCGTGGCGCAGGTGATCAAGAACGGATTGGCGCTGCTCGGTGTAAGCGCGCCGGAAAAGATGTAGTGCAAAGGACAAAATCATGAGTAATGGCGGAGCAGGCAAGGGAAAAGTACTCGCGGGTGTCTTTATCGGCATGGTGCTGGGCATTGTGGCGGCAGGCGCCGTCGCGTGGTATGTGATGGAAAAAAGACAGAACTCGTTCACCAATAAAGAACGCAAGATGGCGCCGGTAGTCTCACCGCTGGCGGCCAGCGCACCTGTTGCTGCAACTCCCGCTGCTTCCGGTGTGGGAGAAACCGGACAGCATTTCGAGTTCTACAAGGTGCTGACCGACAAGCAGGACAATACGTCGCGTCGAAGCACTGCAAAGCCGAAAGATCCGGTAGCGGTGAAGCCCGTTCCCCCGGCAGCAGCGAAGGAGATGTATTTTGTACAGGCCGGATCGTTCCAGAATGTGGGCGATGCAGAGAAACTAAAAGCCAAGTTGGCGTTCTCAGGCTTCGAGGCAAGCATCCAGACGGCAAATATTCCGGAAAAAGGCGTGTGGTACCGGGTGCGCCTCGGTCCGTATAATAACGGCGAAGCGGGCAAAACCATCGTGGCGTTGAAGCAGAACGGCATCATCGCCACCCAGGTGCAAGCGCAGTGATGGAAAATATATAAATCAAGGAGATGAGCATGGGGTTCTTCAGACAATTTGTTGCGGTGTTGGCGTTGATGTTGTGCGCGAGTTATGCGCAGGCTGAAGGGGGGGCGGGTTACAAAATACTGAGCCAGCCTCAACCCGTGGCAAGCGGCAAGAAAATCGAAGTGCTGGAGTTCTTCTCCTACGGTTGTTCCCACTGCTATCACCTGCATCCCCTGCTCGTAAAGTGGGAAAAAAGAATGCCCAAAGATGTCGAGCTGCAATACGTTCCAGTTGTTTTCGGCGCAAGCCAGGAGCCGATGGCGCACACTTTTTACGCGCTGGAATCCATGGGCCAGATCAAGCGTTTGCACGACCCACTGTTTGTTGCCTGGAATGTGACAGGCGTCGATCTGAGCGATGAAGAGAAGATCGCGGAGTTCGTGGCAAAGTACGGTGTGGACCGTAACAGTTTCAGCGCCGACTACAATTCATTCTCGGTGTCCAGCAAGGTGGCGCGCAGCAATCAGTGGGTACTGAGCTACGGTATTCGCGGCACACCTACCATGATCGTGGATGGCAAATATGTCATTACCAACCTGCTTCCGGAAGACGCCATCCGTGTTCTGGATGAAGTGATCAAGATCGCCCGCAAGGAACGCAGCAAGCGTTGATCAGGATTTGGGAACTGGGATTTAGGATTTGGGTGGCGGGATGGGAATTGAGACGCGAGGGGTAAGCCGAGGTGCAGGTCTGACTAAATCCCAAATCCAAAATCCCAAATCCATCGTCATCACAGGCGCTTCGGGCGGCATCGGTCTGGCCCTCGCGCGCCATTATCTTGAGCGCGGCGCCATCGTCGCTGCCTTCGCCCGCCGCGGCGAACTGTTGCAAACTCTTGCAGCAGAATTTCCCGGAAAAGTATTTTGCTACACGCTCGACGTGCGCGATGCACCTGCCATTCAGCGCGCGGCCGGCGACTTCATGGCGCGCGTGGGCGTGCCGGATATCGTGATTGCCAACGCCGGTGTGAGCCGCGGCACGCTCACCGAATATGTCGAAGACGAGGAAGTATTCCAGAACGTGATGGACATCAACGTGCTGGGCATGGTGAAGACCTTCCAGCCCTTCCTGGCCCCGATGCGCGCGGCGAAGCAGGGAACGCTGGTGGGCATCGCCAGCGTGGCGGGTTTTCGCGGTTTGCCCGGTTCGGGCGCGTATTCATCGTCCAAGGCGGCGGCGATCACTTATCTGGAAAGTCTGCGCGTCGAAATGCACGGCAGCGGGGTAAAAGTGGTGACGCTGTGTCCCGGTTTCATCAAGACGCCGATGACCGATATCAACACATATCCCATGCCGTTCATTCTGGAAGCCGACGATGCGGCAAAACGCATGGCGCGCGTGATAGCACGCGGCACAGCGTTTGCCGTAGTGCCGTGGCAAATGTGGGTAATCGGGTGGGTGATAAAGCGGCTGCCGCGCTGGCTGTATGACCGGTTGTTTGCCAAGGCTCCGCACAAGGCCAGAAGTAGCGTCGCTTGACGGGAGCGCCGACGCCTCGACGGGGGCTGAGTACCGAGTGCTGAGTACTGAGTCCTCAGTACTCGGTACTCAGTACTCAGTACTCATTAACCTTCCAGCTTCTTCTTCAGGATATCGTTCAACTGCGCCGGGTTCGCCTTGCCCTTGCTGGCTTTCATGGCGAGACCAACAAAAAATCCGAATAGCTTGTCCTTGCCGCTGCGGTATTCCGCGACCTTGTCCGCATTGGCGGCGATGATCTCGTCCACCAGCGCTTCGATGGCGCCTGAATCCGAGACTTGCTTCAGCCCCTTGGCTTCGATGATTGCATCCGCTTCGCCGCCTTCCGCCCACATGGTGCGGAACACTTCCTTTGCCCCAGAGTTGGAGATGGTGCCGTCGGCAATACGTTGCAGCATGCCGCCGAGTTGTTGCGCGGAGATCGGGCATTGCGCCATATCCAGGCCATCGCGATTCAACTGTGCGCTGACTTCGCCGATTATCCAATTTGCGCAAATCTTGGCTTGGGTCGGAACGGCGCTTAGTGCATCTTCGAAATAATCTGCCATTTCGCGAGAGGACGTGAGGATGCTGGCATCGTAAGCGGACAGGCCGAGGTCGTTCACATAACGTAATTGCTTGGCCTGCGGCAATTCCGGCAACGTGCCGCGCACCTGCTCAATCCATTCCGAGGGAATCTCCAGCGGCAGCAGATCGGGGTCGGGGAAGTAACGATAATCGTGCGCGTCTTCCTTGCTGCGCATGGCGCGCGTTTCGCCGGTATCCGGATTGAACAAGATTGTGGCTTGATGAATTTTGCCGCCGTTTTCAATCGTGTCGATCTGCCATTGCACTTCGTAGTCGATGGCCTGCTGCATGAACTTGAACGAGTTGAGGTTCTTGATCTCGCGGCGCGTGCCCAGCGGCTGGCCGGGTTTGCGCACCGAGACGTTCACGTCACAGCGGAACGAACCTTCTTGCATGTTGCCGTCGCTGATACCGATCCAGCGCACCAGCGTGTGCAGCGCCTTGGCATAAGCCACAGCTTCGGCGGCAGAGCTCATATCCGGCTCGGACACGATCTCCAGCAGCGGCGTTCCGGCACGGTTCAGGTCGATGCCGGTCACGCCCTGTGAATCACCGTGCACCGATTTGCCCGCGTCTTCTTCCAGGTGGGCGCGCGTGATGCGCACGGTCTTTTCATAAGGTTTCGCATTTCCCGAGAGCGCCTCGACTTGGACGGTCAGCGCGCCCTGTCCCACGACAGGCAAATCGAACTGGCTGATCTGGTAGCCCTTGGGCAGGTCGGGATAGAAATAATTCTTGCGCGCAAACACCGAGCGCTGCGCGATATGCGCGCCGGTGGCGAGGCCGAACTTGATCGCGCGTTCCACAGCGCCCTTGTTCAACACCGGCAGCACGCCGGGCAACGCGATACTCACCGCATCCGCCTGCGTGTTCGGTTCTGCGCCGAACGCGGTCGAGGCGCCGGAAAATATTTTTGTGTTGGTCGAGAGCTGGGTGTGTACTTCCAGTCCGATGACGATTTCCCAAGTCATAGCGACCCCCTTCCTTCATAAGATGGGGGATTTGGATTTACTTCTTCGGCTGCCGCTCTCAGTATGGATTCTTCATTGGCAAGGTCCGGAATCTGTAAATGCCAATCCGTCGCCAATTGATATTGGTGCGCGACATTCAACATGCGCGCCTCGTCGAAATAATTGCCAATGATCTGCAAACCCACCGGCATGTCGTTCGCGCCGAAGCCACACGGTATGGACATCCCAGGCAGGCCAGCCAGGTTCACCGCGATGGTGTAGATGTCGGAAAGGTACATCTGCACCGGATCGTCGCCCTTCTCGCCCAGCTTGAACGCGGTGGAAGGTGAAGTCGGCCCCATGATGACGTCGCACTGCTTGTACGCTTCGGTGAAGTCCTGCGCGATGAGGCGGCGGATTTTCTGTGCCTGCAGGTAATAAGCATCGTAGTAACCGTGGCTCAGCACATAGGTGCCGATCATGATGCGGCGTTTCACTTCCGCGCCGAAACCCTGCGCGCGGGATTTTTCATACATGTCGGCGAGGTCAGTGTAGTCGGGTGCGCGATAGCCGTAGCGCACGCCGTCGAAGCGCGACAGGTTGCTCGACGCTTCCGCCGGAGCCAGCACGTAATACACCGGCACGGAAAGTCTGGAATTCGGCAAGCTGATGTCGACGATTACTGCGCCGAGTTTCTTGTATTCGGCGATGGCCGCTTCGACCGCTTTAGCCACGTCGCTGCCCATGCCTTCGGCAAAGAACTCTTTCGGCAGACCGATGCGCAGGCCGTTCAGCGGTTTGTTCAAGTCTCGCGTGTAGTCTTCTTTGTCACGCTGCAGGCTGGTGGAATCGCGCTCGTCAAATCCGGCCATGGTGTTGAGCAGCAAAGCCAGGTCTTCGGCATTGCGCCCCATCGGTCCGGCCTGGTCGAGGCTTGAAGCGAAGGCGATCATGCCGTAGCGCGACACCACGCCGTATGTCGGCTTCAAACCGGAGATGCCGCACAGCGCAGCGGGCTGGCGGATGGAACCGCCGGTGTCGGTGCCGGTTGCAGCCGCGCACAAGCGCGCCGCAACGGCTGCTGCGGTGCCGCCGGACGAACCGCCTGGCACGCGTGCCGTGTCCCACGGATTCTTCACCGGGCCGTAATGCGATGTCTCGTTCGACGAGCCCATGGCGAACTCGTCCATATTGGTCTTGCCGAGATTCACCGCTCCCGCGTTGTTGAATTGCGTAATGACATGCGCGTCGTAGGGTGAAACGAAGTTGTGCAGCATTTTCGAGCCGCAGGTGGTCAGCCAGCCCTTGGCGCAGAAGATATCCTTTTGCGCGACAGGGATACCCGTCAGCGCATTGGCGTTACCGGCCGCGAGGCGGGCATCGGCCGCGCGCGCCTGCGCCAGCGAGACTTCCGGGTTCAAGGTAATAAAGGCATTGAGCTGCGGATTCAGTCTGGAAATACGATCCAGATAGCCCTGCGTCAGCTCGACGCTGGAGATCTTTTTGGCGCGCATGGCCGCGCCCAGTTGTGTGAGGCTTGAGTTCAACATGGCTGATTATTCAATCACTTGGGGGACCAGATACAGTCCCATTTCAACTTGCGGAGCGATGGCCTGGAAAGCCTTGCGCTGATCGGTTTCGGTGACGATGTCTTCGCGCAGGCGCTGCGCCACATCCTGGGCGTGAGACATGGGTGCGATGCCCTTGGTGTCGACTGCCTGCATCTCGGCGATGAGGCCGAAAATATTGTTCAGTTGGGACTGGGCGGCTTTGAGTTCTTCGTCGTTCATCGCCAGTCTGGCAAGGCGGGCGACTTTTTCGACATCGGCTAAACTTAGGGACATAAAGGGGCTTAAAACTTTATCAAATCAGGCGCAATAGAGTATCATAAACGGCTTCTAGGACGTACACCTTCTACCTTTCAGGACCTGACATGTTTAGTTATTTCAACGGCTATTTTTCCAACGACCTCGCTATCGATTTGGGCACGGCAAATACACTGATCTGGCTGCGCGGACAGGGGATCGTGTTGAACGAGCCGTCAGTGGTTGCGATCCGCCAGGAAGGCGGACCCAACGGCAAGAAAGTCATCCAGCAAGTTGGTCTCGCCGCAAAGCAGATGCTGGGCCGCACACCCGGCAACATCACTGCCATTCGTCCGATGAAAGACGGCGTGATTGCCGACTTCACCGTCACCGAACAAATGCTGAAGCAGTTCATCCGCCGCGTGCACAAATCCAGCATCTTTACCCCCAGCCCGCGCATCGTCATTTGCGTGCCCTGCGGTTCGACCCAGGTTGAGCGCCGTGCCATTCGCGAATCCGCTTACGGCGCCGGTGCGCGCCGCGTGGAACTGATCGAAGAACCGATGGCTGCCGCGATCGGTGCCGATCTGCCGATCGAGGATGCGACCGGTTCCATGGTGGTCGACATCGGCGGCGGCACCACCGAAGTGGGCGTAATCTCGCTGGGCGGCGCGGTCTATTCCGGTTCCGTGCGCGTCGGCGGCGACAAATTCGACGAAGCCATCATCAACTACATCCGCCGCAACTACGGCATGCTCATCGGCGAAAGCACGGCCGAGACGATCAAGAAGGAAATCGGCTCCGCCTTCCCCGGCAGCGAAGTGCGCGAGATGGAAGTGAACGGGCGTAACCTGGCCGAAGGCGTGCCGCGCAGCTTCACCATTTCCAGCAACGAAATTCTTGAGGCACTGACCGACCCGCTGAACAATATCGTGAGCGCAGTGAAAACCGCGCTGGAACAGACCCCGCCGGAGCTGGGCGCGGACATCGCCAGCAAGGGCATGGTGCTGACCGGCGGTGGCGCGCTGCTGCGCGATCTGGATCGCTTGCTCATGGAAGAGACCGGCCTGCCGGTGGTGATCGCCGACGATCCGCTGACCTGCGTGGTGCGCGGTTCCGGCAAGGCGCTCGAACGCATGGATAAATTCAACAACATCTTCACCAGCGATTAACTGCACGACTGCTGTACTTTGGACGATACCCGTACCCTCCGGTTTTTTAATCGCGGCCCCAGTCCGGTCGCTCGTCTCGTCTTCTTCTGCGCGCTCTCACTGCTGCTCCTGTTTGTAGATGCGCGTTACAAATACCTGGAGTCCACGCGCAACGTCCTTGCCGTGGTCATCTATCCCTTCCAGCGCTTGACGGCCCTGCCCGGCGAGGTGGTGGGGAGCATTTCCGTATTTTTCGAGACGCAAAGCACATTGCAGGACGAGAATGCGCAACTGCGCCTGCAACATGATCTGGATGCGGCGCAACTGGCGCAGATGTCCGCGATCCAGGCCGAGAATACGCAGTTGCGCACCTTGCATGAGATCGAGCAGCGGGTCGATTACCCGATGCAGATGGCTGAGATCGTCTATGTCGAGCGCGATATCTTCAAGCGCAAACTGTTCGTGAATAAAGGTTCCCAGGCCAATGTATCGGCCGGGCAGATCGTGGTGGACGACAACGGCGTGGTGGGTCAGGTCACACGCGTCTATCCCTGGATAGCCGAAGTCACGCTGGTCACCGACAAGGATCATGCCGTGCCGATACAAGTCTTGCGCAACGGCATGCGCGCCGTGGTGTTCGGTTCCGGCGATATCAGCGAGATGTCGCTGCGTTATATGCCGGTGAGTGCCGACCTGGTGGAGGGCGACGTACTGGTGACTTCCGGCATCGACGGCACCTATCCGCCCAACCTGCCGGTCGCAAAAATCATCAAGATCGAGCGCGACCCGGCCTACCCGTTTTCCCGCATCACCTGTGCCCCGCTGGCCGGCGTCGACCGGCATCGCGCATTGTTGATTGTCTCCGGTTTGCCGAAATTACCGGAGCGCCCAGCGGCAGCCGAAACAAGCGCGGCCGAGCCTGAACGCGACAAGAGGAAATTCAGACGGAGGAAGCCGTGATCTCGAGCGGACCTAAAGATCAGGAGTTTCTGCTGCCCGCCAGCATGGGATTCATTGCATTCAGCCTGTTTGTGGCGGTGATGCTCAACTGGTTGCCCTGGCACGGCTGGGCGCTGGCGCTGAGGCCGGATTTTGTGGCGCTGGTATTGCTGTACTGGTGCACGCACAAGCCGCACCATGTTGGCATCGGCACTGCCTGGCTGGTGGGCATCTTTGCCGATGTGGCGGATGCCAGCCTGTTCGGCCAGCATGCGCTGGCGTATTCGGTGCTGGCTTTCGGCGGCATCGTGCTGCACCGGCGCGTGCAGATGTTTGACCTGCGCCAGCAATCCATGCACGTGTTTCCGATGTTGCTGCTGGCCTATGCCGCCTATGCCGCCGTGCATTGGCAGGTGCGCGGCTATATCGCGTGGGAATACTTCCTCGGCAGCGTTGTGTCGGCGCTGCTGTGGACGCCCATGACCCTGTTGCTGCAAGCCCTGCGGCGCCCGCACCGCGACCCGAACGAGCTATGAATAGTTACATCGAGCTGAAAAACCATCAGCGCGAAATCTACTATTTCCGTCTGCGACTGGTGTTGTGCTTGGGCTTCGTGGCGGTGTTGCTGTTCATCCTGCTTCTGCGTTTCTTCTACCTGCAAGTCATCCGCCACGACTATTTTCACACGATGGGCGAGAGCAATCGCATTTATGTTGTGCCCATTGTGCCCAACCGCGGCCTGATCATGGACCGCAACGGCGTGGTCATGGCGCAGAACTATTCCGGCTACACGCTTGAAATTGCCCCGGGCAAAGTGGCGGATATGGATGCGCTGATCGCCGAGCTGTCCAAACTGGTCGAGGTCACGCCCAAGGACATCAAGCGTTTCAAGAAGCTGCTGACCGAACGCCAAACGCTGGAAACCATGCCGCTGCGCAGCCAGTTGAACGACGATGAAGTGGCGCGCATTTCGGCGCAGCAATTTCGTTTCCCCGGTGTCGAGATCAAGGCGCGCCTGTTCCGCGAATATCCTTACACCGATGTGACCTCGCACCTGATCGGCTACGTCGGCCGCATCAACCAGAAAGACATCGAACAACTGACGGAAGGCGAGGTTGCGTCCAACTACCTGGGTTCAGACTACATCGGCAAGACCGGCGTCGAGCAGAGTTATGAGAAAGAACTGCACGGCACCACCGGTTTCGAGCAGGTCGAGGTGGATGCGGGCGGACGCGCGGTGCGCGTGCTGTCGCGCACCGCGCCGCAGTCCGGCAGCAACCTGATGCTGACGCTGGATGCGAAATTGCAGGAAGTGGCGGAGCAGGCGTTTGGCGATTATCGCGGCGCGCTGGTGGCCATCGATCCCACCAACGGCGAAGTGCTGGCCTTCATCAGCAAACCCGGTTACGACCCGGGACTGTTCATCGACGGCATCGACACCGAGACCTGGGAAGAGTTGAACGGTTCTCTCGACACCCCGCTCAACAACCGCGCCCTGCGTGGACAATATCCGCCCGGCTCCACCATCAAGCCGTTCATGGCGCTGGCGGGGCTGCATTACGACACCCGTACTCCCTCGCGCACCATCAGCGATCCCGGCTACTTCATGCTGCCCGGCAGCCGTCACCAGTACCGCGACTGGAAGGCCGGCGGACATGGCGCCGTCGACATGTTCAAATCCATCGTCGTCTCCTGCGATACCTATTACTACGGGCTGGCCACCGAGATGGGCATCGACAATATGCACAGCTATCTTTCACGTTTCGGTTTCGGGCAAAAGACAGGTCTGGACATGGATGGGGAATCAAGCGGTCTGCTGCCTTCGTCGGAATGGAAAGCCAAGCGGTACAACCAGATCTGGTATCCCGGCGACACCGTTTCGGCGGGTATCGGCCAAGGCTACAATCTGGTCACACCGCTGCAGTTGGCGTTCGCCACGTCGATTCTGGCCAACGACGGCGTGGCCTTCAAGCCGCACCTGGTGAAAGAGATCCGGCGTGCCAAGGGGGATGCGCTGCTGACCGAGCACAAGCAGCTATTCGACATGCAGATCCCGCCCGAGCACATGAAACTGGTCAAGAGCGCGATGGAAGCGGTTACCAAACCCGGCGGTACGGCGGTGTGGGCAGCCTATGGCGCGCCCTATCGCATGGCGGGCAAGACCGGTACGGCACAGGTGATCGCCATGAAGCAGGGCGAGAAATACGACGAAAAGAAAGTCTCGGAATACAACCGCGACCATGCCTGGTTCATCGCCTTCGCACCGGCCGACAAGCCGCGTATCGCGCTGGCGGTGCTGGCGGAGAACGGCGGCCACGGCGGTTCCACCGCGGCACCGATCGCGCGCAAGGTGCTGGATTATTATTTGCTCGGCAAAATACCGCAGCCACTGCAGAAGGTGACTGAAAAAGCCGGAGCGGAAAGCGACTGAGAATGAACGCGAGACAACTCCAACAACGTTTCATGTTGCATCTCGATCCCGTGCTGCTGTCCGGGCTTGGAGGCTTCGCCTTCATCAGCCTCGTGCTCCTGTACAGCGCCAGCGACGGCAGCTGGATGCGCGTGCTGGCGCAGTTCGGCAACCTTGCGGTGGGATTCCTTGCGCTGTGGATTGTTGCCAACATGCCCCTGCATTGGCTGATGCGAATTGCGGTGCCGATGTATGTGCTCGGCATGCTGATGCTGGTCGGCGTTGCGCTGTTCGGCGAAATCAGCCACGGAGCGCGACGCTGGCTCAACATCGGCGTGGCGACCATCCAGCCATCCGAGCTGATGAAGATCGCCGTACCGCTGATGATGGCCTGGTATTTTGAAAAGAACGAAGCAACGCTGAAGCTGAGAAACTACTTCGTTGCGACGATCCTGCTGGTGCTGCCCCTGGGCCTGATCGTGCGCCAGCCCGACCTGGGCACCACCATCCTCATTTGGGCGAGCGGCTTCTATGTGCTGTTCCTCGCGGGGCTTTCCTGGCGGGTGATGATCGGCCTGACGCTGGCGGCGGTTGCCAGTGCGCCGTTCCTGTGGTCGATGCTGCACGACTACCAGCGCCACCGCATCCTGATGCTGCTCGATCCCACGCAAGACGCGCTGGGCAAGGGTTACCACACCATCCAGGGCATGATCGCGGTGGGCTCCGGCGGCATCCTCGGCAAAGGCTACATGAACGGCACGCAAACGCATCTGGACTTCCTGCCCGAACGCACCACCGACTTCATCTTCGCCGTCTGGTCGGAAGAATTCGGCCTGATCGGCAACCTGCTGCTGCTGGGCCTGTATGTATTCGTCATCGGGCGCGGCTTCATCATCACCGCCAACGCCTCCACTTATTTCACGCGCCTGATGGCGGGCAGCATCACGCTCACCTTCTTCACCTACGCGTTCGTCAACATGGCCATGGTCAGCGGCATCCTGCCCGTGGTGGGCGTGCCGCTGCCGCTCATCAGCTACGGCGGCACATCCATGCTTACGCTGATGCTCGGTTTTGGCATGCTGATGAGCATCCACACGCACAAGAAACTCGTTAAAACCTGAGGGAGCTGAAAATGAAAAATCAATCGCTGTTGGCAATACTGGCTGCACTTGCAGTGACAGCCTGTTCCACCCCGCAGACTCCGGCAGAGAAACAGCAAAGCGCGGCGCCCGTGGTGGATGCTGTCGCAGGGCCGAGCGGCAAAACGGGGCGTATCACGAGAGATACTGCAACCACCACGTCGGGCGGCGGCTACCTTGCAGGCGACGGCCCCGGCGCCGATGCGCCGAATCTCGATGGCATTCCCGATGCCGTACCCAAAGCCGAACCGCTGCATCGCTATGCCAACCGGCCCTACTCGGCGCTGGGCAAGACCTACACACCGCTGCAGGCAACGGGCAGCTACAAGGAACGCGGCATCGCCTCCTGGTACGGCAAAAAATTCCACGGCCAGCGCACCTCCATCGGTGAAATCTACGACATGTACGGCATGACCGCCGCGCACCCCACGCTGCCCATCCCCAGCTATGCGCGCGTCACCAGCGTGGCGAACGGCAAATCCGTCATCGTGCGCGTCAACGACCGAGGCCCGTTCCTGCACGGGCGCATCATTGACCTCTCCTATGTCGCCGCCAACAAACTCGGCTACATCAACAACGGCAGCGCCGAAGTGGAAGTGGAAAGCCTTACGGCAGACGGCAGCGCGCCCGCCACAACCGCAATCGAAGCACCCACCGTGCAGGTCGAACCGATAGCCACCGCACCGCTGTCGCCTGCCATACCGGTCGAAACCGCCGGAGCCCCCACCGGCCAGGTCTTCCTGCAACTCGGCGCCTTCAAATCGCCGGAAGGCGCAGAAAGCTTTCTCGGCAAGATGCGCTCCGAGCTGGCTGATACAAGCAGGACGCTGTCTCTGTACAGCAAAGACGGCCTGACCCGTGTGCATTTCGGCCCCTACGCCAACGCGAATGAAGCGCGCAATGCCGCAAGCCGCCTTGCCTCATCCCTCGGCTTCAAACCCTTCGTGAGCCTGCACTGATGCATATTGCCGCCAACATCGTTGTCGGCCTCGTGGCCATCATCCACGTGTACATCCTCGTGCTGGAGATGTTCATGTGGGAACGTCCTGTCGGACTGAACACGTTCAACATGGACGAAGACTTCGCCGCCGCCACCCGGGTGCTGGCGGCGAATCAGGGTCTGTATAACGGCTTTCTTGCAGCGGGATTGTTCTGGGGACTGTTCGCGGGCGACATCCAGGTGCAGCGGTTCTTTCTCGGGTGCGTGCTGACGGCCGGTTTTTACGGGGCGTTGACGGTGAATGCAAGGATACTTCTGGTGCAAGGTGGGCCGGCGTTTCTGGGGTTGGTGTTGTTGGCGTTTGTGTAGCTCACACTAAGCTTGTTCGCGATTTGTCCCCTCTCCCACCGGGGGAGGGCTAGGGTGAGGGGACACTCGTTGTATTCTCACTTATCTTAAAATCAACACCGTCGGGGGTAGCCCGACAGCTAGTCACTTTTTCTTGCTTCGCCAAAGAAAAAGTAACCAAAAAGAAGGCGACCCCAGCGCGCCACCCCTGCGGGGTTCCCTGCGTTGCTCGACTGGTCAGGCCTCCTCATAAACTCGCACGACCCGCTGCGCGGTCACGTGCTCAAACATATTCGTCGGACTACCCCTGACCAGCCTGCGCTACTCGGTGGCGCACAGGGGAGAGAAAGACGAAAACCAAAAAAACAAACCGGGGGAGAACCCCCGGTTTGTTTTTTTCAGCTACTTATCGCGGCAAGCTGCGTAAATGGGTGCAAACACTCTCCCATTTACCAAACCTGTATCGCGGATAAGCAGTAACACGGACGAGTTTCGGGCCCATGGCTACCCCTTTCATATCGATGTTATCGACACTTCTGGTGTATAGACGCATTAACAGTTAGGTGTTACATTCCGCTCGCTGTAACGGGAGAACACCGCTATCAATACGTTGTTGGCGGTCGAACTACCAACAACAACTGGATAACCAGTTGTCTCAATGGCCTTAGCGCTCCAACGTTAAGGCCATTGTTTTCTTTACTACATTTCCCCTCTTTTGGTTAGCTGCCGTACTCGCTTGTCTGCAGCAATACCAGAGACGTTAAAAAAACGTTCAAGCTCCCCCGAGTTGCTGAGCCCTTGTTTATTGATTAACTCAAGGGGCATCAAAAACTCTGCCGCAAACTGATTTGCTTGCCACTCAGAGTCCTCAAATGTTTGCAACGTTGCGCCCTCTTCACGGTTAACCGTTCTGCGGTGGCCAAGAATTAGGTGACCGAACTCGTGGATAATTGTAAACCGTGCCCTAGGCTCATTTCTGCATGCGTGTTCATATACGTCTTCTCTTATGCAGATTTCTAGATTTTCAGGAATGCAACACGCCTCAACACCGCGGTGCGGCATTTCGTGGGTTTCTAATACGTCATAAATAATACTGAAGTTGCAGCTAAGCTCATCAAGAAAACGGCCCATTTCAAGTTGCGTAATATTCCCGCCAATTTGTAATACCTGTCTAACGTTATCCGCAGTAGACCGAATATTCACAATTGACCGTGGATGAACACGGAAGCCTTGCAATGGACCGTTACCTAACATGATTAACTTCCCCTTTTTTTACTATTACTAGCAGCAAGTAATGCCTTGAGATTCTTGATTTGAGCTTCGTCAAAAGAAGCTCTTGCAAAGCCTGCTATAAGCATCTGATGCGTTGTACTTAATCCCTCAAGACTTACTGATTTATTTGATACATCTGCTGCTGCTTGAAGCTCCTCCACTGCGACGCCGCGTTTTTTGAAATACGCGCTTATTTTTTTTGCCCAGTCTTCGGGTACTTTCTTTCTTCCTGTTTCAAGACTACTTAAAAATGCGGAAGACACCTGAAGCGATGTAGCCATATCTGACATAGTTACATTTGCATCTAACCGCGCTTTCCTCACTACCTTTCCAAACTCCGTAAGTTTCATTTTCGGTCCCCCAAGCTAGTTGTGATTTACCAACAACTGCCGACAGTTAACCATATCGGTTAATTAATTGCAAGTCTTGAAATGGGCATGGGCACGAAGTGCCCACGCGGCGGTTTTAGGTTTTGACTTTCTCCCCCTGAGCGCCGCCTCGATATTTCGCCAACAAGCGGAGGTTTAGGCGAGCACTGTTTGAGCTCCGCAGTGGGGCACGGTTTGTGTGCCCCGCCAGGGCGAGTTGCGCAGCCCCGCTTGTTGGTGAAATATCGAGGGAACCCCGAAGGGGCGGCAAACCGGGGTCGCCTTCTTTTTGGTTACTTTTTCTTTGGCGAAGCAAGAAAAAGTGACTAGCTGTCGGGCTACCCCCGACGGTTATGGTTCTGGAGAATCCGCGTGGGCACACAAAACGTGCCCACCCTACCCCCCCAAACCATATCACCCCCACTTACCCCGGTATTTACCATCATATTAGAATATGCTAATATGCAAACACTGCTGACCAAGGAGCCCCAATATGTTTGGAATGAACGTTAAAGAAATCGACGCGACCCAGTTCGCGCAATGGGTGGATGACAACGGCCACAAGATGCGCGTGATCGACGTGCGCCAGATGGAAGAGATCGCACAGGGCACCGTGCCCAAAGCGGAAGCGCTGCCGCTGCACACCCTGCCTGTGAAGATGCATGACTTGTCCAAGGATGAAAAGCTGGTGATGGTGTGCCGCAGCGGTGCGCGTTCGGCACAGGCCTGCATGTTCCTGCAACAGCAGGGTTTCTCCAACGTCTACAACCTGCGCGGCGGGATGATGGGCTGGATGCAGAGCGGTTTCCCTGCATACCGTTTGGCGTGAGGTTCTGATGAAATCAAAGATATTGATCGGACTGGCTGCATTGCTGGGATTCGCGCTGCTGTCGCAGCAACTGTCGGCCAGCCAGGGTGTGGACGTGAAGCTGGCGCACAACATGGTGAGCAGCCAGGGCGCGCTGTTGCTGGATGTGCGCGAGCCGGTCGAGTATGCGGCCATCCATGCGCCGAACGCGAAACTGATTCCCTTGGGAGAAGTGGGGCTGCGCTTGAAAGAAATCGAAGCCTACAAGGACAAACCCGTTGCGGTGATCTGTCGCTCAGGCCGCCGTTCGGCCAAGGCCGTTGCGATCTTGCAGGAAGCAGGCTTCAGCCAGGTCAGCAATGTGCAGGGCGGCATTCAGGAGTGGGAAAAAGCCGGACTGGAAGTCATCAAGCAGCAGTAAAACACGGTGCGGGCGTTCAGCCCGCCACCCGCAAAACCAACCCCTTCAAATAAGCCCCTTCCGGGAAACTCAGCAGCACCGGATGATCCGCAGCCGCGTGCAGTTTCTTCACGATCTGCGCATCTACGCCCGCATCCAGTGCTGCACCCGCGATGATCTTCTGGAACAGGTCGTCGCTGATGCCGCCGGAACAGGAGTAAGTGAATAGCAGGCCGCCCGGACGCAATAACTTGAACCCGAGCAGGTTGATGTCCTTGTAGGCGCGCGAGGCTTTTTCGGCGAAGGCGGCGGTGGGGGCGAACTTGGGCGGGTCCAGGACAATCAAATCGAACTTGCGGTTCTGGTCGCGCAGTTTGCGCAGGGCTTCGAAAACGTCGGCGCATTGCCATTCCGCCTTTGAAGAATCGAGTCCGTTCAATTCCACATTGCGCTGCGCGAGCTCCAACGCCTCTTGCGACGAGTCAATGGAGAGCACCGATTTCGCCCAGCCGCGCAGCGCATACAGCGAGAAGCCGCCGGTGTAGCAGAAACAGTTGAGTACGTCACGGTCGGCAGCCAGCGCGCCGGTGAAAGCGCGGTTGTCGCGCTGGTCGAGGTAAAAGCCGGTCTTCTGTCCGGCGGCCACATCCACGGCGAAGCGCAAACCGTTTTCTGTTACTTCCACATTCTCCGGTAAAGCGCCGCGCAATACGCCGCAGCGCTTGGGCAATCCTTCCAGATCGCGTCCGTCGGAATCCGAGCGTTCATAGATGCATACGGGCGCGCACAGTTCCTTCAGGATGTCGGCGAATGTTTCGCGCCAATGTTCCGGTCCCGCGCTGCCCAGCTGCATCACCAGTACGTCGCCATACTTGTCCACGATCAAGCCGGGCAAGCCGTCCGATTCTCCGTGTATGAGGCGAGCACCCTCTCCCCCTGCCCCTCCCCCGTTTGTGGGGGAGGGGAGAAAACCGAATGTGCGGCGCGCGGATACGGCCTTGGCGATGCGGTTGCGGAAGAACGCTTCATCAATGACATCCTTTTCGTGCCATGACCATACTCGCGCAGTGATCTGCGAGTCGGGGTTAAAGGCGGCCCAGGCCAGAAAACTCCCCGAAGAATCACGTACTGCTACGGTATCGCCGCTGGCGGGCGCACCATCAATGCATTCAACCGCGCCGGAAAATATCCAGGGGTGGCGCCGCTGCAAAGATTTTTCGCGTCCCGCTTTGAGAATGAGGCCAGGTTTGGCAGAAGCGTTTCCGCTACGCGGCTTGGATGTAGGCTGCTGAACTGGTTTGTCGGTCTGTTGTGTGCTGCGCTGCACGCGCTTGCGGAAATCCTTGCCGCCCTGTGACTGACGGTGCGGTGTGGAGGGTGATCTGGGTTTGTCTTTGCTCATGGTTTTTTCTTGGCACGCGGATGTGCACTGTCGTAGATTTTGGCGAGATACTGGAAATCGAGGTGAGTATAGACCTGTGTGGTGGAAATGCTGGCGTGACCCAGCATTTCCTGCACGGCGCGCAGGTCGCCGGAAGATTGCAGCACATGGGTGGCAAAGGAGTGGCGCAGCAGGTGCGGATGCACGCCACTGGCGATACCCTGGGTGATGCCGCGTTGGCGCAGTTGCAATTGCACGGTACGCGGCGAGATACGCGCGCCGTTCTTGCCGACAAACAGTGCTGTCTCCTCCGGTTTGGCGATCTGCGCACGCACCACCAGCCATGCCTTCAATGCAGCAATCGCGTGGCTGCCCAGCGGCACGATGCGAGTCTTGTTGCCCTTGCCGGTCACGCGCACCGAGGCATCGGCATAATCCATGTCGATGGGATCGAGGCTTACCAGCTCCGCCAGACGCAGGCCGGAAGAGTAGAGCAACTCAAACATCGCCTTGTCGCGCGCGTCCAGCGGCGTTTCCACTTTCATCTCAACCAGTTGCACCGCTTCGTCGGGCGAGAGCGCGTGCGGCAATGTCTTGGGCGCTTTCGGCGCGCGCAGACCGACACAGGGATTGTTCTTGCAGCCGTGGTCGCGCATCAGATAGCTGTAAAAACCGCGCCAGGCCGACAGCACGCGCGCCAGAGATCTTCCGCCCAGGCCGCTGCTGTGCAGTTGCGCGATATAACGGCGTATTTGGTGGCTCTTGAGGTCGGCTAGCGGCGTCGTTCCGGCGAGCGCAAGCAAACGCCGGATATCGCGCGCGTAGTTTTCGGCAGTCAGCGGCGAGTAGCCGCGCTCGTTGTTCAGGTAGGCGAGGTAGCCTTGCAGGGTGGCGGGGACTGGTTCAGCGGCGGGCATCACACATGCAGGTTGAACGCGCTGCCCAATGTCTCCGCGATGCGTTGCAGGAACAACGTGCCCATCTCGGGATAGAAACGTTCCTTGTCTTCGCTGGCGAGGATGAGCAGGCCGATGGTCTGGCCGTGCGCGCGCAAAGGGAGGTAGGCAAACGAACGCAGGTGCTCGGCGGCCTCGCCAAACCAGGGCAGGGTGTCGTGCAATGCGTGGTGGGCGCACACCGGCTGCGGGTGCTGGTCGGCAAAGGCCAGCACATCGGGGCTGGGCGGCTCGTCCTTCCACAGGTGCAAGGCGACATGCGGCACGGCAAACACGTCGCGCAGATTGTGAATAACAAGGTTCTGCAGCGTGGCGCGATCGTGCGGGCCGAACAGTGCGCAGTTGAACTGATGCACCTTGAGTTGCAGGGCGTCGTTTTCCTTGGCGAACTCAAGCAGTTCGTGCAGTTTTTTCTCCAGCTCCTTTACGCGCTCGCGCAGGGTGAGCAACTGGCGCTCGCTCAATGAAATCGTGCGGCCGCCATGCGGATGCGGCAGGTTGATCTGCGACAGCATCTCCGCGTGTTCCTCAAAGAATAGCGGGTTGTCCAGCAAGTATTGGGAAACGTCTTCTGCTTTCATCTTCATTGCTATCCTTATTACAGGTTGATCTCGCCTTCATACACCGAAATAGCCGGGCCGGTCATCATCACGGGCGAACGTTCACCTGCCCAGGTAATGGTGAGCGTGCCGCCGCGCGTGGCGACATGCACCGTGTTATCCAGCAATTTGCGCCGTATCCCGGCGACCACGGCGGCGCAGGCGCCGGTGCCGCAGGACAGGGTTTCGCCCGCGCCGCGTTCGTACACGCGCAGCCTGATGTGTTCGCGGTCGACGATTTGCATGAAGCCTGCATTCACGCGCTTGGGAAAACGCACATGATGCTCGATCAGCGGCCCTTGCGTTGCAACGGGGGCTGTTTCGACATTCTTGACGACTTGCACCGCATGCGGGTTGCCCATGGACACGGCGGTAATCTGGACGATCTTATTCCCGACCTCCAGCGGCTGAATCACCTCCTGGCTGTCGCTTACAAACGGAATCTGTGCCGGGTCAAAAATCGGTGCGCCCATGTTCACGGTGACACGACCGTCGTCCTCCAGACGCGGGGAGATCAGGCCGCTTCTGGTTTCCACGACAATCTCGCGTTTGCTGGTGAGTTTGCGGTCATGCACAAAGCGCACGAAGCAGCGTGCGCCGTTGCCGCACTGTTCAACTTCGCCGCCGTCGGCATTGAAAATGCGGTAACGGAAATCAACATCGTCGCGCGGTGATTTCTCGACCAGCAGAATCTGGTCGCAGCCGATGCCGAAATGGCGGTCGGCGATAAAGCGGATCTGCTCGGGGGATAACGCGATCGACTGGCGCACGCCGTCGAGCACCACGAAATCGTTGCCTGCACCATGCATTTTGGTAAATTTCAGGGTCATTGCAAAAGCTCTTTGTATCGAAAACAGTCTGTCGTGTGGTCGTTCACCATGCCGGTTGCCTGCATGTGGGCGTAACAAATGGTGCTGCCGACGAATTTGAAGCCGCGCCGTTTCAGTTCCTTGCTCATCGCATCCGATTCGGGCGTACTCGCCGGAACATCGGCGATGCTGCGCCAGGCATTCTGTTTGGGCTTGCCGTCGACAAATTGCCAGACGAAGGCGTCAAAGCTGCCGAATTCTTTCTGTACCTCGAGAAACTTCTGCGCATTGGTCACGGCGGCCTCGACTTTCAAGCGGTTACGGATAATGCCGGGATTCTGCAACAGCCCGGCTATTTTACCCGTATCGTAGCGGGCAATGCGCGCCACATCGAAGCCGTCGAAAGCGGCGCGGTAGTTCTCGCGTTTGCGCAAAACCGTGATCCAGCTCAACCCGGCCTGTGCGCCTTCCAGAATCAGAAATTCGAACAGCGACGCATCGTCATGCAAGGGCACGCCCCATTCATTGTCGTGGTAGGTCCGGTAGAGGGGGGCGTCGCCGCACCAGGTGCAGCGAACATTGTTCATTTGCATAAATGGGTATAGTCGCGAAACATGCAGCGATCCATGACGACAGTGATACCGGCCTGCTGCGCGCGCAAAGCGGCTTCTTCATGCACCACGCCGTCCTGCAGCCACAGTTTTCTGATGCCCAGCTTGATGCAGCTATCCACGATGGCGGGCACATGCTCAGGTGCGCGGAACACCTCCACGATGTCCGGCACTTCGGGCAAGCTTTCCAGGTCGGGATAAGCCTTTTCGCCCAGCACGTCGGTAATTAACGGCCGCACCGGGAAAATACGGTAGCCGAAACTCTGCAAAGCCTTGGCCACGCCAAAACTGGGTCGGGCGGCATTGGGAGAAAGCCCTACCACGGCGATGGTGTGCACCTCGCTCAACAGTTTGCAGATATCCTGGGAACCGGGATTTTCGAATTTCATGTCGCACACGATAGCATTTTTTGCGGCATCCGGCGCGGGCGGGATTTGCGAAATACGCTATACTGCGCGCCGTCAAAGCGCTCGTAGCTCAGCTGGATAGAGTATTGGTTTCCGAAGCCAAGGGTCGTGGGTTCGACTCCCGCCGAGCGCACCAAATTCCGCAGTAGGGTCAATTCAACCGATTTGGCCTAATTCGACTTAATGGGTAGTGGTTTCAGACGCGATTTAGATTCGTCCCGGAGCTCATTGGAGTCGGAATCAACTTTTCTCGGGACAACAAAAAGGCCGGTGATGAACCGGCCTTTTTATCTATTCAGCTGCTGATATTACTTCTTGCCGCCGTTCACTGCAGCCTTCAGCGTAGCGCCTGCCTTGAAAGCGGGAGCCTTGGAAGCCTTGATCTTCAGTGCTGCGCCGGTAGCCGGGTTACGGCCATTGCGTGCAGCGCGTTTGCGTACTTCAAATGTGCCAAAGCCAACCAAAGCCACGTTGTCGCCCTTTTTCAGTGCGGTGGTAACGATATCGATCAATGCAGCGATGCTGCGGTCTGCGTCGGCCTTGCTGCTCCCAGTCTTGTCTGCCAGTGCGTCGATCAGTTCTTTACGGTTCATGTGAGTTCGCTCTCTCTTGGTTATGGTGAAAGTACCGGCGCAGATTGTTGTAGATATTGGGCTTGAAGGCAAGGGGTATGTTGCATTTTCCGTCTGAGTATCAAAAAAGCCATTTCTTGTCACAAAGCCTACAACCCCCCCTTCCCGTCTTGTTCCACACACGATAGTAGAGCATGCCTCCCAGTCAATTCTTATATTAAACAACAGGTTGATATAGATACCCCGGGCTGGCACGCAGTTTGCGATTACCCAGTCACAGACACCCTGATAGGAGCAAACCATGATCAACCTGACACCCGAAGCAATTTCCGCTGTGGAGAAATTTATCAAAGGCTCGGCCACTCCCGTGGCCGGGCTGCGTATCGCGATAGCCGGCGGCGGCTGTTCCGGCTTCCAGTACGCGCTGTCGCTGGAAGAAGTTGGCGCCGAAGACGACACCATTCTGGAATACGGCGCGGTCACGGTGCTGGTCGATCCCTTGTCTGCGCCCTTGCTGGACGGCGTGACCGTGGACTTCGTCGACAGCCTCACCGGCAGCGGTTTCAAATTCGAAAATCCAAACGCCAGCGCCAGCTGCGCGTGCGGTTCATCTTTCTCGGCATAAGGGGAATAGTCATGTGGGACTACTCGGAAAAAGTCAAAGAACATTTCTTTCAACCGCGCAATGCCGGTGTGCTGGCAGATGCCAATGGCGTGGGTGATGTCGGCTCGATCAGTTGCGGCGACGCGCTGCGACTGATGCTCAAAGTGGAGCCGGAGACCGACATCATTCTCGATGCGCATTTCCAGACCTTCGGCTGCGGCTCGGCCATTGCCTCCTCTTCCGCGCTCACCGAGATGATCAAGGGCAAGACGCTAAACGAAGCACTCAAGGTGAGCAACCAGGACATCGCCGATTACCTCGACGGCCTGCCCCCGGAAAAAATGCACTGCTCGGTGATGGGGCGCGAAGCGTTGCAAGCCGCCGTGGCCAACTATCGCGGCGAAGTATGGAGTGACGACCACGAAGAAGGCGCGCTGGTGTGCAAGTGTTTTGCCATCGACGCCGTGCTGATCGAAGACACCATCCGCGCCAACAACCTCAGCTCAGTGCAGGACGTGACCAACTACACCAAGGCGGGCGGCGGCTGTTCGTCATGCCATGAAGGCATCGAAGAGATCCTGGTAAAGGTGATGATGGAGCGCGGCGAGAGCTTCAAGCCCGGCACTCCCGCCAAGGAAGAAGCCAAACCTGCGGGCATGACCAACCTGCAGCGCATCCGCAAGATCGAGGCTGTACTCGATGGAATCCGTCCGCAACTCAAGCGCGACGGCGGCGACATCGAACTGGTAGACGTCGAAGGCAAGACCATCTACGTCAACATGAAAGGCGCCTGCGCCGGTTGCCAGATGGAAGCGCTCACGCTGCAAGGCATACAGCAGAAGCTGATGGAAGAGTTGAAAGAGTTCATCAAGATCGTGCCGACCAAGGCGGGGGCGTTGAGCAGGGCGACTTGCCACCCATAAATGTAGGTCGGGTTAGCGAAGCGTAACCCGACACCTGCAAGAAACATCGTCGGGTTACGGCTGCGCCTAACCCGACCTACAGAAAAGAGGAATCGAACATGGAAGGCATCTATTTCGACAACAACGCGACAACCAGGGTGGATGAAGCCGTGGTGGAAGCCATGCTGCCGTATTTCACCGAGCAGTTCGGCAACCCGTCGTCGATGCACAGTTTCGGCAACAAGGTTGGCCTTGCGATCAAGAAGGCGCGCATGCAGGTGCAGGAGTTGCTCGGTGCGGAACATGATTCCGAAATCATTTTCACATCCTGCGGTACCGAGTCGGATTCCACTGCCATCCTCTCCGCCCTGAGGGCGCAACCCGAGCGCAAGGAAATCATCACCACCACCGTCGAACATCCGGCCATCCTCACGCTGTGCGCTTATCTGGAAAAGGAAGGCTACAAGGTGCATTACCTCAAGGTCGACGGCAAAGGCCGCCTCGACCTGGATGAATACAAGAAACTGCTTACCGATCAGGTCGCCGTGGTATCGGCGATGTGGGCGAACAACGAGACCGGCACCTTCTTCCCGGTGGTCGAGATGTCCGAACTGGCGAATGCCGCCGGAGCCATGTTTCACACCGACGCGGTGCAGGCCGTGGGCAAGGTGCCGCTGAACCTGAAGGATACCAAGATCGACATGCTCTCCGTGTCCGGCCACAAGCTGCATGCGCCCAAGGGCATCGGCGTGCTGTATCTGAAACGCGGTACGCGCTTCCGTCCGCTGCTGCGCGGCGGACATCAGGAACGCGGTCGGCGTGCGGGTACCGAGAACAGCACCTCGATTGTCGGCCTGGGCAAAGCAGCCGAGATGGCGCTGGAAGCGATGGCTTTCGAAAACACCGAAGTGAAACGCCTGCGCGACAAACTGGAAGCGGGCATCCTCGCCAAGGTGCCGCGTTCTTTCGTCACCGGCAACCCGGATGACCGTCTGCCCAACACCAGCAACATTGCATTCGAATTCATCGAGGGCGAGGCGATATTGCTGCTGCTCAACAAATTCGGCATCGCCGCCAGCTCGGGTTCGGCCTGCACCTCCGGCTCGCTGGAACCGTCGCACGTGATGCGCGCGATGGGCATCCCCTACACCGCCGCGCACGGCACGGTGCGCTTCTCGCTGTCGCGCTATAGCACCGAAGCCGAAGTGGATCGCGTGATCGCCGTGGTGCCGGAGATCATCGCGCAACTGCGCAAGCTGTCGCCGTACTGGGAAGGCGACGCACCGAAGGCAGAACCGGAAAAGGCGTTCGCGCCGACGTACGCATAAGGCAGATATCATGACCCGCCACATCACCATCAACGACACTACCCTGCGCGACGGCGAACAGACCGCCGGGGTGGCATTTACGCTGGCGGAGAAGCTGGAGATTGCGCGCCAGATCGATGCGCTCGGCGTGCAGGAACTGGAAATCGGCATACCTGCGATGGGCGTGGAAGAACGCGAGAGCATCAACGCCGTCGCGGCGCAGGGCCTGAAAGCGAAGCTGATCGTGTGGGGCCGCATGTGCAAGGCGGACATCGAAGCCTGCGAACAGCTCGATGTGTCGACGATCAACCTGTCCGTTCCGGTGTCTGACATTCACCTCGCCAGGAAGCTCAAGCGCGACCGCGCCTGGGTGCTCGACACGATTTACGAAATGGTGCCGTATGCCAATGATCACGGCCTGGAGGTCAACGTCGGATGCGAAGACGCTTCGCGCGCCGATCCGGAATTTCTGCTGCACGTGGCTGAGGCTGTGCAAGCTGCCGGTGCGCGCCGCATCCGTTATGCCGACACGGTGGGTGTAATGGAACCGTTCGGCGTACACAAAATCATTTCCGCGTTGCGCAACGCGGTGGATATCGAGATCGAAATGCACGCGCACGACGACCTCGGTCTGGCCACCGCCAACAGCCTGGCTGCTGCCGTAGCGGGCGCCACGCATATCAACACCACGGTGAACGGTCTGGGCGAACGCGCTGGAAACGCGCCGCTGGAAGAAGTCGCGCACGGCCTGAAGAAACTCTACAGCATGGAAACCGGCGTCGACCTTCACCATTTCCCCGCCTTGTCGAAACTGGTCGCCGACGCCTCCGGACGCGTGGTGCCGTGGCAGAAGAGTCTGGTGGGCGAGGGCGTGTTCTCGCACGAGGCGGGCATTCATGTCGACGGACTGCTCAAGGACCCGAACACCTATCAGGGCTTCGACCCCGAGGAAGTCGGCCGCCGCAACAAGCTGGTGGTCGGCAAACATTCCGGCGCGCATGGCGTCATCGCCGCCTACGCCACCATGGGGCTCAACCTGAGCCAGGCCGAAGCGCGCGCGCTGCTGCCGGACATTCGCACATTTGCCGAGCGTGCCAAGCGCTCGCCCGCCGATCAGGAATTGCTGTTCCTTTACCAACGCTACATCGGGCGCCAGCCCAGTGCGGTTTACTAGGAGATGGATATGTTGACGAAACTTCACCCTCTCCCCAACCCCTCTCCCTTTCAGGGCGAGGGGCTAGTTATCCCCTCTCCCGCAAGCGGGAGAGGGTGTCCCGAAGGGACGGGTGAGGGTTGTGTTCAGCGTGCCGAAAGAGTGAGCTTGCTCTGCCTGCTGCGCGAAGACGTATCCTGCGTATTCCAGCGCGACCCCGCCGCACGTTCGCGTTTCGAAGTGCTCACCACCTATCCCGGCGTGCATGCCATCCTGCTGCAACGCATCGCACACCGCCTGTGGAAATTCGGCCTGCGTTATCTGGCACGCCTGCTGTCCTGGTTCGCGCGCCTGCTCACCAACATCGACATCCACCCGGGCGCCACCATTGGCAGGCGCTTCTTCATCGATCACGGCGCGGGCGTAGTGATAGGCGAGACGGCCGAGATCGGCGACGACGTCACGCTGTATCACGGCGTCACCCTGGGCGGCACCACCTGGAACAAAGGCAAACGCCACCCCACGCTGGGCGACGGCGTAGTGGTCGGTGCGGGCGCCAAGATATTGGGCGCGATCACGCTCGGCGCTCAGGTGCGCGTCGGCGCAAATTCTGTCGTGGTGAAAGACGTTCCCTCGCACCGCACCGTGGTCGGCATCCCCGCCAAGGTCGTGCTGCGCACCGAAGAGGCGGGTAGCGACAACATCTACGGCATCAACCTCGACCACCACCTGATCCCCGACCCGGTCGGCCGCGCCATCGCCTGCCTGATGGAACGCATCGAAGTGCTGGAGGGACAGTTGCGCAAGCAGGGCGAGCCGGTGGACGGGCAATGCCGCAGTTGCGATGCGGATGAACTGTGCGGCACGGAAGTGGCGCGCGTCAGCAGGAAGGGGTGACCCATGGACCTTCTGGACTTTGACCAAGCCGAACTGTATTTCGACGAACCGCTGGCACAGGACGTCGCGCGCCTGCTCGAGGCGGCGGCGGACAAGTACGGCAGCGAAGAAGCCGAAAGCCTGCTACTGCGCGCAAGCCTGCTGGCGCCGCAACACCTGATGGTGCTGGTCGCGCTGTATCGCTATTACTTCTACCAGCATCGTTTTGAAGATGCGCTGCTGGTGGGCGAATGCACCTTGGCTGTGGTTGGGCGGCGGCTGGAATTTCCGGAGAGCTGGATGCATGTGCGCGAGGCCAATCTTGGCGCGGGCGTAATGCGTTCGATGGGACTGGTGCGCTTTTACCTGATGGTGCTCAAGGCGACCGGCTACATCAATCTGCGGCTCGGCTATTTCGAAACCGGCCAGGCCATGCTGGAAAAGCTGGTGGAACTGGACAGCCACGACCGCATCGGCGGCAAGGCGCTGCTGGAAGTGCTGCAGCAAACAATGAACAATGAAGGCAATGCCGAAAGGAGTACAAGATGGACGAACTTACACTAGACGAGGCCATGGAAGACCTGGTCTCCGCCGAAGACTTTCTGGACTATTTCGGCATCGAATACGAAGCCGCCGTGGTGCAAGTGAACCGCCTGCATATCCTGCAGCGCTTTCATAACTATCTCGGCAAGACGACCCTGTCCGAGGACGAATCTGCGCGCCGCGTGGTCTACACCACCCTGCTGACGCAGGCCTACCAGGATTTCGTAAAGTCCGACGCGCTCACCGAAAAAGTGTTCAAGGTGTTCCACATGCACGAACCGCAGGTGAAGTTTGTGCCGCTTAGTTCGATCAAGGTGAATAAGGCGGGGGCGTGATGAATTTTCTACGCCGTCATTCCCGCGCAGGCGGGAATCCAGATAATCAAATACGCCGCGTAGCGGCACAACAAAGCGGCTTTGTTCGCTGCGCGGATTTTTGTAAGAATCGGCTGGATTCCCGCCTGCGCGGGAATGACGGCAGGGGGTGAGTCATGTTGCCTAAATACGAATTCGGCGAAGAAGTCCGCATCATCCGCAACGTGCGCAACGACGGCACCTACCCCGGCGTGCCCACGGGGCAGTTGTTGATCCGTCGCGGCTCCACCGGTTTCGTCACCAACGTCGGCACCTTCCTGCAAGACCAGCTGATCTACACCGTCAACTTCATCGACCAGAACAAGATCGTCGGCTTCCGCGAAGAAGAGCTGATCGGCATCGCCGAACCGTGGATACCCAGCAAATTCGAAAGCCGCGAAAAAGTACGCAGCAAAATCACGCTGACAGTGCGCGGCGAAGTGCGCGTCACGCCGGGCATGGAAGGCGAAATATTGAAAGTGTTTCGCGATGAAAGCAACGGCGTGCAGTACCACGTGATCTTTCACGACCAGGTGCTGCAGGTGCCCGAGACTGCGCTGGAAGCAACGCGCGTCTACAACGATGAAGAGGCCAAACATGTCGCAGCTCATTGAAGCGGGCGTAGCCTACCTTGCGCTCAAGGCCGCGCAAAAACTCTACGGCAAAGCAACTGCAGCCTTGCTGACGGACGAATTCGAGCGCGTGCAAAGCATGGCGCAGCAACAATACACGCTGGAAACCCGCGTTCTTGCAGCAACCGAAGCGCGAGATATCATGGTGCCATCCGCCACGGTAGAAGCTGCAATGCAAGAAATACGCGGCCGCTACCAGAGCGATGAAGAATTTGCGGGCGACCTGGCGCGCAACGGACTGGACGAGGCCAGCTTCGCCGCGGCGCTGGAGCGCGAACTCAAAGTCGAAGCCATCATGGAAAAAGTCGCCACACGCGCCGAGAGCGTCAGCGACATGGATGTGGAACTGTACTACCAATATCACCCCGAGCAATTCCGCCGCCCCGAAACGCGGCTGGTGCGCCACATCCTGATCACCATCAACGACAACATTGTCGAGAACACCCGCGCCGCGGCACGCCAGCGCATCGATGAAATCGTCACGCGGCTGGCAAAAGAACCGCAGCGCTTCGAAGAACAGGCACTCAAGCATTCCGAATGCCCCACCGCCCTCGACGGCGGCAAACTCGGCGACCTGCCGCGCGGCAAACTGTTTCCCGAACTGGACCAGGCGCTATTCGAATTGAAATCAGGCGAAGTGAGCGGCGTGCTGGAAACCGAACTCGGCTTCCACGTGCTGCGCTGCGATGCGATCACCGAAGCGGGCGTGCTGGGTTACGACCAGGCCAAACCGCACATCCGCAAACTGCTGGAACAGAAACGAAAACGCGTGTGTCAGCAGGCGTGGGTGAAGCAGCTGCTGGAGACGCGCTAAGTTCAGTAAGTCGCAGCAAATTTCTCCCCTCCCCCTTGCAGGGGGAGGGCTAGGGTGGGGGTAGAAACAGCAGCATTCCACGACTCTACCCCCATCCTAACCTTCCCCCTGCAAGGGGGAAGGAACTGGTTCCGCTCTAATGAACTATTTGGGTTAAAGGCTACGCGTTAGTGGACAACGAACTTGACGTCATCGAACTCAGCACCTGAGTCAAAGCGTATTGGGCATTGAGAACAGCATACTGCGACGCCTGCGCACTGGTGCTACCAACCAACCCATTCATGAATGTGCCGGATGACGATCCAAACAAACCATTCGACGCGGACGTCCCGGCAGGATTGATCAGCGAGAAGATATCAGTGCCGGACGAATCGGGAGACGAACCGTACATCAACGAACTCAAGGTTTGCGTGATGGCATATTCAACGTTCAGAAATGCATTCTGGGCAGTTTGCGCGCCGGTGGCTGCATTGTTCGGTGTGGCAGGTGTTGCTTGCTGAAAAGAGATGAGCAAATCGGCAAAGCTGTAGGCCGAAGGCGAATATGAATTGCCACCCAATGATGCCAACGTGTTTATCACGGCAAGTTGTGCGGCCGCGGATTGCGCCAAGGCTGCGCTGACTGCACCGGGTGTTGGTACGCTGGAAACAGCTGACATGATAGTCACCTCTTTCATTGATGCCGATGGTATTGCCTTGAATGATTCTACTCCCTTGAAAATCTTTATCCCGTTTTGCGGTTGAGTAAAGGTGTCGGCAACAGGGTTTCCCCAAGGAGTAAATCGACAAAAGCGGACTGGGGCAACCGGCTGAAATTAACCCAAAGGAGACAGAATGATTTCCCGAAAGTGGGCAGCCAGTGCCCCTCAAAACAAGGCCATTTGAGACGTTTTCTTTCTTACGAACCTTTTTTCTTTTTGACGTTATAACAATGAACATCAAGTGTTGCCGTGCTCTTTTGGGTAGATTCAATAGACAGGTTTAAATTCTTTATCCTGTATGTGGTTACTACTTTATTTGCAGGAACTTTACAGTTGGAAGGTTGCTTTTTCCATTCGGCACTAACTACTGTTTCATGTAACAAGAGATCATTCTTATCGGCCTCGTACTCCCAATTAACTTCATTCTGAGTGCATAGTGATCCTGGATCTGGATAATTAATGCATGCACTGGAATCGAGATAATCCACCTTGTGCAGTTCCACTGGCTCCCCATCCTTGAAGTACACAAGTGAAAAGCCAAATCCCGCATCACCACCGCCGGATGCACCGGTTTGAAGGACAATTAATCGATTCGAGTCTGAGCTTATGTTAGGAATGGATGCGATATCCTGTACTGAGCCGCTTATTTCATTGGCGTCTTCGAGGGACGGGCGAACGAGATATGCTCCATACATATCATTTCTACCTTGGAATCGTTCAATTATGGCAACGAAAGCTCTTTCTCCATCTTCTAACTGAACAGGTAGAGTTTTTTCTACCTTCGCATGCTCATCTAACTCTGCCCATTTAATAATCGTGTTGTTGTTCGGTGCCATTTCTTCAGCTTTAGCAATTGCCACAGCCGATACTGCTGATACTGACAGAGTGGAATCCACTTCTGAAGCCGTCACTGTTCCTGAAGCAGCTTCTACTGCTGAAGATATTTCCACGTTTGAAGCTGGTATAACACTTGAAGCAACCGGAAGAGTGCTAATGACAGTTTGCTTAGAATCAGACGTGGACTGATTTCCATCTGAGCAAGCACACAAGGCAATCATTAAAACAACTGATGCGAATTGTTTCATTCCATCCCTCTAATAGTCATGTTGAAAAGCCCCAACTAAAAAATCC
This sequence comes from Sideroxyarcus sp., assembly GCA_049286265.1. Lineage (GTDB taxonomy): Bacteria > Pseudomonadota > Gammaproteobacteria > Burkholderiales > Gallionellaceae > Sideroxyarcus. The sequence goes on along the minus strand of JBAQDF010000011.1, from coordinate 3,606 downwards.
TGCCCCCAGCTCGCTTGTCCGCTACTGGCCGACTGCGGAAGTCTACTCTTGGATATTCCCCGTCGCAAAGCGGCCACTCGTGACTATCTGTACCAAATCTGAAAGAGGTGTTCAGGCATTGTCAGTCAGTTCACGTCTGAACCTCTGCAATTTAGTGCTTTGCGCGTCAGGCTTCGGAGAGCAGTTTCAGCCTTAATTGGGAATCCGTGGCGACATCGAACTGGCCGGGTGTACCGCTGCGGCCACGCGCTCTTCGTGCGCAGTCCGCGATACATAGCCCGACCAGCCAAGCAGCACGAGTGCGAATGCCAGCAGCACTTGAACCTGTACGCCCGGGGAGTAATGGCGCGCGATCCAAAGCCGTGCAATAAACGCGAGGAGTGTTACGGCGGCCAGTTTGAAGGTGAACTGGCCTGCGCTTTCCAGCGCGACGTTGTCGCTCCAGGCAAACAGCGACGGTATTGACAGCGCGAGCAGGATTAATGCGAACGCTATTCTGCGCGTACGTTTCGTTTGATTGATGAGTTGGATGTTGCGGTCGTCCATGACGTCAATTCCGTCCGCCGTTTCAACCCTTGATCAGTGCCAGCGACAGCGCCGGCCAGTAGGTGATGATCAGCACAGCCAGCAGCAGGATGGCGACGAAGGGCAGCACGGCGCGGAAAATCTCCAGCATGGGCCGGTCGAAGCGGTACATGGAGATGAACAGGTTCATGCCCATCGGCGGCATCAGGTAGGCGATTTCCATGTTGGCGAGGAAGATGATGCCGAGGTGCACCGGATGGATGCCGTAGCCCACGGCGATTGGCAGGATCAGCGGCACCATGATCACCAGCGCCGAGAAGATGTCCAGCATCATGCCGAGCATGAGCAGGAAGATGTTCAGCAGCAGCAGGAAGGTGAACGCGTTGTCCACATGGCTGCGGATGAAGCCAAACAGTTTGGCGGGTATCTCGGCGTCGAGCAGGTAGTTGGTGGAGGCCAGCGACATGCTCAGTACGATGAGGATGGCGCCGACCAGCACCATGGATTCGCGCATGATCTTCGGCAGGTTGGTCCAGGTGATCTCGCGGTGGATGAGTACCTCGACGATGAATACGTAGATGGCCGTCACTGCGGCCGCTTCGGATACGGCGAAGTAGCCGCTGTAGATGCCGCCGAGCACAATGAAGGGCAGCGGCAATTCCCAGCCTGCTTCGCGCACGGCAGCCAGCGCTTCGCGTCCGCTGAACGGTTCGTGCTGCGCCTGCGGGCCGCGCTTCTGGAACAAGCCGTAAACCGACAGCATGAAGATGATCAGCAGGCCGGGCAGGATGCCAGCCAGGAACAGGTCGCTGATCGATACCGGCACGCCGATGTTGAGTTGCTGCGCCACCACGCCGTACAGGATGAGCGGCAGCGAAGGCGCGAACAGCAGGCCGATGCTGCCCGAAGTCGTGACCAAACCCAAACTGTAGCGTTCCGGATAACCCGCCTGTTTGAGTGCCGGATACAACATGCCGCCCAACGCCACGATGGTCACGCCGGAAGCGCCGGTGAAGGCGGTGAACATGGCGCAGATGACCAGCGCCACCGCGGCCAGACCGCCGGGCATCCAGCCGAAGAAGACATTGGTGATGCGCACCAGACGTTTGGGTGCATTCGATTCGGCCAGTAAATATCCGGCGAAGGTGAACAGCGGGATGGCGAGCAGCACCGGCATTTCCGCCAGTCGGTAGACTTCGATGATGACGACGGTGAGGTCCACGCCGTCCACCGCAAAATTCACCATTACGCTCGCGGCGATCACCGCGAACAGCGGCGCACCCAGCAGCACCATGGCGATGAGGAAGAAGCCGATCAGGATCAGCATCATGCCAACAACCTCCGCTGTAGGTGCGAATTCATTCGCACGATTTTCGCAATTCGTGCGAATAAATTCGCACCTACAGGGTTTCTTGCGGACGCAGTCATTTCGGCAATTCCTCGCGGCCACGCGCCTGCTGTACATGGTGCATGCAGCGCAGGCTGTAACGCAGCGCGATCAGCGTAAAGCCCAGTGGCAGGATAAGTGCGGAAACCCAGACCGGCAGCGCGCCGAAAGCCATCTCGCCGGATTCGCGCGCGCTTTGTATGAAACGCAGCGCCTGCCAGGTCAGCAGCAGACACACCACCAGCGTGAAGAAATCAGTCAGCGCCACCACGCCGGATTTGACGCGGGCGGGCAACCAGCGCGCAATCGCATCCACATGGATGTGTTTGCCTTCGCGGCTGGCGGCGATGGCGCCCAGGAGCGCCACCCACAGCACCAGCAGGCGCAGCATCTGGTCGGCGCCGAAGATGCTGATGTCGAAAAAGTTGCGGAAAAAAATCTGCGCGGCGGCCAACCCCACCATCAGCGCCAGCATGCCGATGAGCAGCGCGTTTTCCGTCCAGGTGACAATCCTGATCAGACGGGCAAGCGCAGGGGGCAGATTGCGGGTCGGCATGTGTTAACGGGCGGGATGGCTCTTGCGGTACGCGTCGAGATGGTTGCGCAGTTCCTTGAGCAAGGCAGGCGAGATTGCGCCTTTGTCGCTCAAACGCTGTATGGTCTGGTCGGCTGCGGTGCGCAGCTTGACGATCTCTTCCGGCGACATCGAAACAAACGCGATGCCCTGTTTGCGCAGCGCATCGCGCGCGCCGTTATCGTCGATGCGCGTTTGCTTGTTCATCGCCGCATACACGCGCTCCATTACCTCGCGCACCACGGCCTGGTCGGCCGGGCTCATGGCGGTAAACGCCTTTTTGTCCACAGCCAGCGCACCGAAGATGGACATGCTCGGCATGTCCATCAGGTACTTCACTTTGGTATGCCACTGCAAGGCGATGGCGCCGGTGGCGGTGGCGCCGATGGTGGTGATGAGTCCGGTCTGCAATCCGGTGAGCACATCGGTGAGTGGCAACTGCACCGAGGGCGCGCCCAGCGTCTCGAACATGGATCGGCTGATGTCGTCGCCTTCCGGCACCCAGATTTTCTGGTTCTTCAAATCATCGACGCGTTGCAACGGCGAACCCGACAGCAGATAGGCAAAGCCGCCGTCTGTGATGCCGAACGTTACAAAGCCGCGTTCTTCCAGACCCTGCGCGATTTTCTTGTCCATGCGTGCGCGCACATAATCCAGTTCGTCGTAGGAACGGAACAGCATCGGCAGGCTATAGACTTGTGCATCCGGGTAAATCTCGGCCAACGCGCCGCCGGTGAGCGCACCGCCGTGCAACTGGCCCGCGCGTATCTTTCGCAACACCACACGGTCGCTGCCCATGCTGCCGCCCGGATAATACTTGACGGTGACGCGGCCCTCGGTGCGCTTCTCGATCTCTTCGCCGCCGCGGCGCAACTCCTGCATCCACATCGTGCCATCCGGCGCAAACGTGGCGATCTTCAGACTCACTGCCTGCGCCGGAACACAAGACAAAGCCAGCAGTGCGGCAAACAGCAGGGATAACGGTGAACGCATTTCTTTTCCTCTTTGTTTTTTGTGGTGCTGAATAAACTCGAATATTTTCATAACCTGCTCGTCCCCTCCCCCATGCAGGGGGAGGGCCAGGGAGGGGGTAGAAACGTTGAGCCCGAACGACTCGGGG
>JBAQDF010000010.1:0-9457 GCA_049286265.1 Sideroxyarcus sp. | reverse complement strand
AATCCAAATTTCGTCGCAATACTGCGTTGCTCACAAAAAATTACTCCTTACATATAGCGCCATCGACACGTTACTGCAAAGCAGCCGTTTGCGGGAGATGGCGCCAGCGGTCATTCCCGCACCAGACGGCTCCGCCGCACCGTGTCATGACCGCATATGCCGCGTCGCAATTTTTTGCTCGCGCCTTGTCTTGCTTAGAACTTTGAATTTTTAGAGGCTCCCTCATGCTTTCCCCATCACCAATGGTACAAATTTCACGGCATCCAGACGCGTTTCTTTAAAACCGTTCTCATCGCGCTCGATCAGGTACAGGTATTGTTCCTGGGTTCCCATCGGCAAAACCATTCTACCACCGACCGCCAGTTGCTCCCGCAGCACGGCGGAAAGCGCGGGCGCGGCACAGGTCATGATAATGCCGTCGAACGGGGCCACATCCGGCAAGCCCGCAGTGCCATCCGTGTAACGCAGAGTGACGTTGAATATTTTCAGTTCGCGCAGTGTTTTCCTGGCGCGCTCGTACAGCGGCTGGATGCGCTCGACGGAATAGACTTCTTTCGCCACTTTCGCCAGCACTGCCGCCTGATAGCCGCAGCCAGTGCCGATCTCCAGCACACGGTTGAGCTGCTTGCCGTTGCGCAGCACTTCGGTCATGCGTGCCACGATGTAAGGTTGCGAGATGGTCTGCCCGTGCCCGATTGGCAGCGACACGTCGTCGTAAGCACGCGTCGCCAGCGCTTCGTCGATGAAGATATGACGCGGCACTTCATTCATCGCCCCCAGCACGGTTTCGTCCTTGATGCCCCCGGCGCGCAGCCGTTCGATCAGACGGCCGCGTGTACGCGCCGAGGTCATGCCGATACCGGCATGACGCAGGTTCACTTCTGCACCCCCATCCAGGATCGCACCGCATCCAACTGGCTGTATTGCGTGAGGTCGATCTGCAACGGCGTGATGGAAACGCGGCGTTGCGATGTCACAAAGAAATCCGTGCCCTCGCCTGCATCCTGTGCCTTGCCCGCCGCGCCGACCCAGTACACCGGCTCGCCGTGCGGGTTACTGCTCTTGATCACCGGCTCGGCCTTGTGGCGCTTTCCCAGGCGCGTGACTTCCATGCCCTGCAGTTGTTCATAGGGCACATCCGGTACGTTCACGTTGAGCAGCCAGGGATGCGAATTCGTCTGCGTCATGAAGCGCTGTACCAGTTCCACCGCCACTTTGGCCCCCGTTTCGTAATGTACCGGGCCGTGCTTGGCCATGGAGATGGCGATGGCGGGAATGCCGAGCAGAAAACCTTCCGTCGCCGCCGCCACGGTGCCCGAGTAGATGGTGTCGTCTCCCATGTTGGCGCCGGAGTTGATGCCCGACACCACGATGTCCGGCTGCGTGTCCAGCATGCCGGTTACCGCCAGATGCACGCAATCGGTGGGCGTGCCGTCGACATAATAAAAGCCGCTGGGCGCCTGGCGCAGATTGAGAGGACGGTTGAGCGTGAGCGAATTGCTGGCGCCGCTGCGGTCGCGTTCGGGGGCGACCACCGTCACTTCGGCAATGGCGGAAAGGTGTTGGGCAAGACAGGCCAAGCCCGGCGCGAAATAGCCGTCGTCGTTACTGATCAGGATGCGCATGGAGATAAGAGAGGAGAATGAAAGGGCAAAGTCAGTGTCATGGTTATCGGCGATCGGGTTAGCGCTTCAATGGCGGATCGCCGGGATGAATGTTAGCCGCCTTTTCCATTTGCTTCCAGCCTATCGTGCCGGGTACCCCAGTCAATCCTGAAATTCAGGATGATTGTGTTGTTTCCGGCAAATTGGCTTTTATTCTCAGCAATTCAACCAATTTTTCGAAACCGACCAGCTGGCTGGGAAAACTGAGCTTCATTTGATCGGCAAAGGTGACCACTGCCATTTTTCCGCCCTTGGCAAACCAGACATCAACTGCCGTAATTTCGGATATCCGGTATTCACCGGGCTTGAATCCGGCAACCACGATGCGATCATCCGCGACCGTCAGCGAGTAGCTATGGGTACGCAGCCCTTCGTAAAGAATAGTGAGGAATAGCGGCAAAAATAACAGCCATCCCCAAAACTTCGGATTCGTGCCGATATACAAGGCAACCAGCATTGCCAGCGCAGCAGCAAACTTGGTGTAGGCCAACCATTCAGGATATCGAAATGTCATTTGAGGATTCTTATTCTGGTTATATGAAATAAGTTGACACGCATCACAATCGAGTCAATTTTCCGGCCCCTTCCCCTGGGTCAACCATGTGACAGACCAGACACGCCCGACAGCGTCCTTATTGTAATTTGCATAGCGAATTAATCAAGTATGGATGTGCAACAGACATGCTTGAAATGAAATGGAAATTAGCCCTATTGCAGCTTAAAAGCGACACCTGCTGTTTGCCTGACATGGATAACTATGGGAGGATTCCCCCTGCAGCTCGTCTAATCAACCGCATCACTGGAGAACATCATGTCAAGAATGCACAGTATTACCCTTCCTGTAGCCTTGTTTTGTTCTGCACTCGCCATCTCGGCCTGCACAACCAAATCGCAAGAAGCCGCTGTCGTCGAACCTGCACCAGCGCCTGCTGCGGTAGAAGCCGCACCCGAGGCTGCGCCGGCACCCGCTCCTGTAGAACCCGTCGCCGCCCCGGCCCCGGTTGTGACCCAAGAAGCACCCGCAGCACAAGAACCTGCCCCGGCTGTAACGGTCACGCCTCTCGCTCCGGCAGCTGCAACTCCCGGCTTCCTGGAAAAATACTGGATGTGGCTGGTCGGCATCGTGGTTGCCGTGGTCGCCTTCCTGCTGATGAAAAAGAAGGACTGATCAAGCAACAAGCACTTTGGCCGGATGCGCCGATTGGCGGTGCATCCGGTCGTTTCTGATAGCAATCAGTCTTTATCCCTGAATCATCAACGCGCCTCATGTCGGCCCGGTCTGCGGCCGCATCATCCAGCTTGCACCGGAACTTCCCCGAATAAACAGAAACCAGACAAAGAATGCGGATGTCAGGATGTGCGACATCAGCGGAAGATCGGGCAGGACAGCCGTTAAATCGAAGAGTTGCCCCGTTCCTGGATGCGGCCCGAAACCGGCCAGTGCCGGAATGCGATACCAGTAATAGGTACTCACTGCCGCTGCCGCGAAAACTTTCACAAGCATGATGCGATCTGCTCTGGACCGGCAAGCCCACGCCCTGAGCGCAACGTAAATGGCCAGCGAAACCAGCGCCCCCGCCCAGGGCCAGAAGTAGGCCGAAACGATCCCGGTCAAACCGGCATCACCGTGATAATCGGGCATGCGATACCAACCCCAGATGAATCCGGCGAAACCGCCAATCATGAAGTGACCTGCCAACTTCTCCACAAGCGTCGAACCGGTGATGGACGGATTCATCGCCCGGGTTGAATCGGGACAAGGCGTCATGCACTTTTTGCACGTATCACAGCGCATGTTTTGAACCTCGATTGCCGGAGAGAAACCATACAGCTTTTCCACCGGATGTATCGGGCACAGGGAATTGCACCAGCCGCTGCGCCACTCAAACATCGAGCCCATCGAAATCGCCACCCCGGCAGACAGCAACAACATCAGGGCCGTCATCGGGCCATCGGTATTAAGTGCAACATGCCGAAGCGGGACGATCAGCAGCAGCGCAATCAGACCTGCCGCGCTTAACAATGCCGCCGTGCGACGCGCCGGAATTTTTTGGCGGGAAATCCCCATACGCCGCGGCAACAAACTGAGCGTTGCCATCGGACAAATGTTGCGCCACAGCCCAGGTACCACGACGATCAGCGCGGGCGCAACGGGAATCAGCACATTCCACATGATGAGCAACCCGACCTCAGGCAGAAACAACAACGCAGCAACCAGAAGCATGCCGGCAATCAGGATCATGTACTGTGCCGAGATCCAATAGATACGCGCCGCAGAAATGTTTTTTGAAAGCAGCAAGGGACCCTTCCCCTTGTGTTGCACATCCTCTTCACTCACACCCTCAATAGAAACCGACATGATCCTGTCCTCCGCAACAAGAATTGTTATTCCAGCGCCGTTCTGGTTGGCGGCAACTTCACCGCAAATGACGAAGCTTTGGTAACAATGATGCAAGCGGATACGGCTATTGATCTGTGCCAAATGTTACACAGCGGGAACTATTTTCAGACGCAAGAACTACCAAGAAACTCCCCCATCGCAGTTCCGCTATTGAACAATCACAAGCAGATCAACGTTTATGGTGAAGGGATGACGGAATTCGCAGGGTGGGTCTCCATGAACTCGGCGACAGTGGAAGCCGTTCGGGACGGCATTACTTGCAGCAAGAAATGCGGGGCCGGAAACTCAATAACTTTCGTTTGCGGCACAAGTGAGACGATGAGTTCGGACGAAGACAGGGAAACAACGCGATCTTCAGAGGCACGCAGGTAGAGCACCGGAACCTTGATGCGCGAAAGAGAAGACGAAACGTCCACCGACAGCGCCGCACGGGCGCGCACCCGAAGCACTGCAGGGGAAACCAGCGAGAGCGATGTTGCCAGTTTCCCACGGAGCAAAGGTGTAGCGAAGCGCCCAAGCACAAAATAGCTGAGCAAAGCCATGGGTAGCGCCGCAACAGGTACTACCCCAAGTGCTTGCCGGAAAATACCGAGCAGCGGCTGTGGATTGCGAGCGAACGAGCAGCTCAGAATCAGCCCGAGCAACCCTGGCGGAGAAGAGGCAGCAATGGAGATGGCGATTGGGCCGGAGAATGACTCGGCCAGCAGAAAGTACGGCTGATCGTGCGGAAGAAACGAACGGGCTACAGATTCCAATTCGGAGTAACCGAGAGCAGTGTCCGCCGGGTAGAACACGACAATTGCCTCTGTGTCCTCTCCCAGCGAAGCGACAAAATCTGCGAACAGCAGACCTGTGCCATCGAGACCGGGAAGCAAGACCAGGGCGGTCATAGGGAGGAGGCTCCCAGCGCAGCTCCGCTCGATAATCTTCTAAACAATGCCAACGTTACGGCAGCGACCTTGCCAGACGGAGCCCGTAGCTGAAATCGCGGTAATTGGTGCCGAATTTGTTGCGCACTGCCGCACGCCCGTACTTCGCATCTTTGCCCCACGAACCGCCGCGCAGCACGCGCATCGAGCTACCTTCCCAAGCACTGCCGTCCGCCGGAGCGCCCACGTAATTTTCGTGGTAGGTGTCCTCAACCCATTCCCACACGTTGCCGCTCATGTCGTACAAACCAAAGGCATTGGGCTTCTTGGTTGCAACCGGGTGGGGAGTATTGAAGAAGAAGCTGCCGCTGTTGAAACTGTTCCACGCCACGTTGTCTGCATTGTCGCTGCCGCAGAATTCCTGCTGCGTGCCTGCACGGCAGGCGTATTCCCATTCGGCTTCGGTTGGCAGGCGATAATTCTTGCCGGTCTTGGCATTGAGCTTCTGGATGTAGGTCTTGACGTCATTCCAGCTGACTTGCTCCACCGGGCAGTTGTCGCCGCAAGTAACAAAATTGCTCGGATTGGTTCCCATCACCGCCTGCCATTGCGCTTGCGTGACTTCGGTCTTGCCGATGGCAAAGGCCTTGATGGTGACGCGGTGCATGGGCCTTTCATTTTCTACGCCGTTGTCCGAACCCATGTCGAAACTGCCTGCGGAGAGTTCAACCATATCGGGACATTCCGGGCAGTCTTTCACCTCTTTACCCACGACCGGCGCGGCCACCAATTCCCACTGGTATATCTTGTCCTGAGCCGCACGCGCATCAGCCCCCTCCGGTGCAAGTTGCAGGTAACGCTTCATTTCCAGCGTTGCATCCTGATATTTTTTTGCCTCGCCCAGCAACAATCCCATCTGGAAGTGCCCCTCCGGCCACCAGGGAGCGATGTTCAATGCCTTGCCGTATAGCTCAATGGCCCGGGCAGGTTGTTTTTCCTGCACCATGAATTCTGCCTGTACCTTGAATTTGTACGCTTCCTCGGACAATACCGGCTTGGGCTTTGCCGCCAGATATTGAGCAACAACATCCTGAAATGGATCGCTCGCGCTCTCGGCTAATGCCGGTGCGCAAATCGAGAAAATGACAACTGCCAGGCAGGTGCGAATGTTTACCAAAATACTCTCCTTACTAACGACTTGGTCGGTGGGATCAGTTGGTAATTGTAGCTGGTTTTGCCGCTTGGTTTTCTGCGAAGTTGGGAAGGGCAAGTACGTTGCCGCGCTTGCCCCTACTTCAATTGCGCCATGCGAAAATTTCTGTATTTCCTGCTATTTTTGGATTGAATTGCAGTCAATCGTCGTCATCATGCTTTCTGCCACGCCTGCCTTCGCCCTCACCGCGCCCTTCTCCACGACCACGAATGTCATGCTCATCGGCACTGCGGTGGCACTCGACGCAGTTGTCGAAATCGCGTATGCCTTCTTCGACATGCTCGCCGCGTATGTTGGAAAGCGAGTGCTCGTGACAGCCATAACAAGTGTAACGGCTGTAGTCGTTGCGCACATGGCAGGTCGCACAGCGCGTGTCATGGTCGCGATCCAGCACGAAATACTTGTTGTGATCGAAAGTCGCCGGAGTCCACTTTTCCTGGGTGTGGCACTGGCTGCAATTTCCGCTGATCTGCTTGTGCAGCGAATCGGCTGGCGCTTTGTGGCAACCCTGGCACTGATCGAGCGTCGCCTTTTGCAGCATGGCATGATTGAAGCGGCCCTGTACCCGGTAGCGCTTCACGCCCGCATGATCGCTATGGCAAGCCACGCAGTCCTGGCTGACCAGTTTCTGGTGGAACGGGGTCGAGGTCAGCGGTTTGGAGATAGGCAGACCCGCCGAGGTCAGACGCCCGATCTCGCCGGGTTTGTGACAGGTAACGCAACGTGCGGAAGCCGCGCCGGTAAGCGGCGCGTGACAGGCAAAGCAATCCGTCTCAAGATGCTTGTGGCCGGGAATCAGCTTGCCGGGTCCCACCATCAGGTTGGGGTACACAAATACCAGAACCGTCAGCGCGATCAGGTTAGCTGCCAGAATGACCTTGATGATTCGGCTCATATCCATCCCCAGAACAAAAAGATGCCGATGATGTGACCGAGCGACAGCACCGCGAAAGCGATGAAGATCGGAATATGCACCTTGCGCCATTTGGTCATGTTGTCGAGGCTGACCGCATCCCAGAACACCGCCTGTTCCACTTCCGGACGCGACAAACCGCGCAACTGGAAGTGATCGCGCTGCCCCTGTACATGGCGACGCGATTGATCCAGCAGGAATTTACCGACCAGACCGCTGACCACATTCACCGCCATCGCAGCAGTCGCCAGCCACGGCAGGATGGCATTGAAATGCACGCCGGCATGAATCAATATCATCAGCGAGCCCAGCCACGCGCTGAACTCATGAAACCTCAACCACGATTTCGGATTTCCCGAAGTGATGGATTTGCGCTTGCGCAATGAATAGAGCAGCGAAGCGATGATCAGCAACGTACCGGGAATGCCAAGATAGCGACCTATCCATACAAGGTTCAACCGATGCAGCAGATAGTCGCCAGCCAGGGTGGCAGCTGCCAGCAGACCGAGCAGCAGGGTGAAAGGCAGAATATGCTGGCGCCAGAGCGAGGTGTTCATATGGGAGCCTCTAAAAATTCAAAGTTCTAAGCAAGACAAGGCGCGAGCAAAAAATTGCGACGCGGCATATATGGAAATATGTAAGGAGTAATTTTTTGTGAGCAACGCAGTATTGCGACGAAATTTGGATTTTTAGAGGTTCCCATTTCTATATCTCCAGGGTGATGCTGGTCTTGGGAATGCTGACGCAGAGCAGGCAGTTGCCAGGTTCCGGATCGAACTCGGGCTCCTGACGGTAAGACACTTCACCCGCTCGTATCGTCGCCTGGCAACTGCCGCAGCCGCCTGCACGGCAACCGGAATCGACGGCAATGCCGTTCGCTTCGGCGAATTCAAGCAGGTTGCCGCTTGCGGGCTGCCATTGCAACTGTTTGCCTGATCGAGCAAAGGTCACAACGATGTCACTTTCTGCGGCAACGGCAACTGCTGGTGCCGCAGCTTGTTTGCGCTTGATCGATGCCGGACCGAAAGCCTCGTAATGGATATGCGCATCGGGCACGCCCCAGTCTTCGAGCGCTGGAACGAGGCTTTCCATCAATGGGGTGGGACCGCAAATGTAATAGTGATAGGGCTTGAGCGGCAATTGCACGCGCAGCAGTTGCACATCGATGCGGCCGCGGTACTGGTAGTCGCGCCCGACAATATCATCGGGAAGCGGATCGCTGAAACAGAAGCGCAGATGGAAATTCGGATGAGCCGCCGCGAGAGTTTCGAGATGCGACTTCATCACCAGCTCGCGGCCATGACGCACGCCATAAAACAACCAGACTTCCCGCCCCGGTTGTTCGGCCAGGCACCAATTCAGCATGCTCAACATCGGCGTGATGCCGATGCCGCCACCAATCAGCACCACCGGTGCATCGCTGCTGTCGATGTAGAAATGACCCGACGGCGCGCGAACCTGCAAGCGGCTGCCAATCGCGACCTGATCGTGAAAATAATTGGAGGATCGTCCCGGCGCAACGACGCTGCCCGCGGGTGCAAGCGCGCGTTTGATTGAGACGCGATAGCCATCATGGCGCGGCGCATCCGACAGCGAATAGCAGCGGAGGATTTGTTCAGTGCCGCCTGCAGCATTCGGCATTTCAAGTTGAAAAGTCAGGAACTGTCCGGGCAGGAATTCAGGCAGAGCCTGCCCGTCTTCCGGCTTGAGGTAAAAAGAACAAACCGATTGTGCGGCATCTTCGACGACCTTGCGCTCGACATGGAATGTCCTGAAACCTTTCCAGGCAGCAACAACAGGCTCTGTCGGGTTGACCCTCTGCGCATCCCGGCTCACCGGCAAATTCAACTCTTCCGCCTCGTTACGCAAAGATTGATAGCCCTGCCAATGGCGCCAGAAGCCAATACCGAGATAGATCGCCAATTGCAACGCGATTCCCGACACAATCCAGAATAGCAGAACGAGCGAAGTCATGTCTCTATGCTCCCGCCGAACAATCCAGTCCCGCCATCGGGATGATTGTCATGCCTGTAAGTAGCTTGGGTTGCTGCAACACTTTAATACCTTTCCGTATCGAGTCCCTGCAGTATTCGACTACCGGCTTAAACAAACCTTAAGGGCACCTCTAATAATCCAAATTTCGTCGCAATACTGCGTTGCTCACAAAAAATGCTCCTTACATATGCGCCATCGACACGTTACTGCGAAGCAGCCGTTTGCGGGAGATGGCGCCAGCGGTCATTCCCGCACCAGACGGCTCCACCGCACCGTGTCATGACCGCATATGCCGCGTCGCAATTTTTTCTCGCGCCTTGTCTTGCTTAGAACTTTGAATTATTAGAGGCGCCCCTAAGCCAAGGAAATGAGGTGCTTATTGCCCCATCAACTGGATACTCC
>JBAQDF010000009.1:0-49041 GCA_049286265.1 Sideroxyarcus sp. | reverse complement strand
GTTTTTCGGTTTGCGAATCGGCGCCGACGACTTCATGAAAAAACCCTTCTCGCGCGAGGAACTGTTCTTCCGGATCGAACGTCTGCTCGACAACGATTTTATTCCGCGCCGCGTCAAATCGGTTTCCAACACAGAAGCGGAACACTCAACAGCACCCGTTGCCTGATCAGAAATTCAGGAATGGGTCACACCCGCCCGCCAAGGCGCGCCGCAGGAACCAAAGGTACCGCGCCACGGCATTGTCCGCACACGACTCTCCGCAGAACACATAGAAACAATTCGAAGCTGCCGTATATCCCGTCGGCTAAGGGGATCCCATATTTGTGGTTTCCGCCCCATACAGGTATTGCCTGGTCCACGGAATCCGGTTGTTGTTTGCGCGGGTGAAAGTCAACTGGAACAGTTGCATTTTCCCGATCTTGAAGGTGGTGATGGAAGCGGCAAGGTACAGGCGCCAGGCCAGCACGAATTTTTCATCGAACATGCGGGATACGCGATCGACATTGTCCTCATACCGCTGCAGCCAGTGCTCCAGGGTCTTGGCATAATGCATGCGCAAATTTTCCACATCCTGAACCGAAAAATCGAAAGGCTCGAAGATTTGCATCATTTGTGAAAGGCTGGGAGGGGATGCGCCGGGGAAGATGTGGCGTTCTGCCCAGTCGTCCATTGGCCGGGGAAAATTGAAACCTATGGTGTGGATCAGACCGCGACCGTGATCTTTCAGGACGCGATTGATTACTTCCCCGAGTTCTCGGTAATGCTCTATTCCGACATGTTCAAGCATGCCGACGGAAACAAAGGCATCGAACTTGCCGCTCATGTGGCGGTAGTCGTCTTCGATGAATTCAACTTTTCCATCCAACCCTTCGGCGCGCGCGCGTTCACGTGCGTGGGCTATCTGTTCCCGTGAAATGTTGTAGGCCTGTACCGTTACGCCGTAATGCTTCGCCATGTGCATGGCCAGAGCACCCCAGCCGCAACCCGCTTCGACTACTGTTTCACCCGGCTGCAGGTTCAGTTTACGGCAGATGTGATCCATCTTGGCCAGTTGCGCCTCTTCCAGGCTTGCGTCCGGTTTAGGGAAATATGCGCATGTGTATACCATGCGTTCGTCGAGCCAGAGTTTGTAGAAATCATTGCCGATGTCGTAGTGGTGCTGGATATTGCGGCGCGCACCGGCAAGGGTGTTGCGTCGTATTTCGTCGAACGGCAATAGCAGTTTGTCGATACGCTTGCTTACGTTGCGCAATGGCCGACAGCGGAACACTGCCTCAAGGAAATCCAGAAGGTCACCCTGCACTTCAATGCGTTTGGCCGAGTACAACTCGCCGAAATACACTCTGTGGTTGAAGAATAATTTCAGCAAGGCATCCAGATCGCGTATCAATACCTGCGCCACCGTGTTTTCTCTTTGCTCCGGAATTTGCAGACCATTCCACAGCTGTATCTGTAATGGGGGATTGCCGACGGCCTGCAGGATTTTGGTCAACAGAAGTTTTTCCGCAGCAAAGCTCATGTTGCCAAGCGGCCTGCGACGTTTTATTGCAAGCTCCGGCAAATCCGATCTGCCGCTTGCCGTTTCGCCGGAAGGTTTGGTTTGCCTCATGCATATCTCCTTTCAAGCAACTGGCGCCGGCCGTGTTCCGGCACACGCATTTGCCCGTCATGAAACATTCACGGAATGCAAAATATTACCCCAATTAACCTTTCCTGCAAGATGGATTAATGAGTAGTCTATTGAGTTAAAAGGAATTAAATTGATCAGGAATTGGAAGGGTCGAAAATACAACGATTTATAGGGGTCGTGATTTTCAAGATCCGCAGATGAATCGGCAGGAGCCGGGTTGCTACGCTATGTGCGCTTTCTCAGCACGCAATTTGCCATGCAATCATTCGCACAAACGATGGGGAATATCCTGTATTTACTTTGAATCGCTTGTTTTATTCCCGCGACAGCTCATTG
This sequence comes from Sideroxyarcus sp., assembly GCA_049286265.1. Lineage (GTDB taxonomy): Bacteria > Pseudomonadota > Gammaproteobacteria > Burkholderiales > Gallionellaceae > Sideroxyarcus. Next base: position 47,075 of record JBAQDF010000009.1, on the reverse strand, counting down.
GAATATCTCGATGCGATTGCGACCTCTTTGTTTGGCCAGATAAAGCGCCTGATCTGCTTCGTGAATGAGATGGTCGAGGTCGTCGGTATCTTGCGTCATGGTGATGCCGATCGACAGGGTGGCGCGTACTTCGATCTCGTTCGAACGAATTTCATTTTCCTCGACCTTGCTGCGCAGCCGTTCGGCAACCATGGTGGCTTCTGCCAGATTGGCCTCGGCCAAAAGCACGGCAAACTCCTCGCCGCCGTAGCGAACCAGTAAATCCTGCGGACGCAGGTTGTCTTGCACGCATCTGGCGATGCTTTTCAGTGCAACGTCCCCGACCAAGTGCCCGTGGGCGTCATTGATCTTCTTGAAGTAATCGATATCGAGCACCATGACTCCGAACGGCTTTTTATTGCGCATGCAACGCTGTATGGTGCGCGTGAAGGCCTTGTGCATCCAGTGCCGGTTATACACGCCCGTCAATGCGTCGATGTAAGCCTGCTGTTCAAAAAACTTTCCCCGGATGGTCGAAGTGATAATGGCCTTGTTGCCGTTGCGCATGCGGCTGACAAGAATGCCGAGAAGATTGCCTGCCACTTGGTGCGAGTTGTTGAGCAACGACCAGACCGTGTCAACTGGAATGGACAGGATGCGCGCCGGTTCGGCAGCGATAACCAGCGCAGAAGGATACTTGCCGTCAACAATTGAAATCTCCCCCACGCACTCTCCGGCAGCCAGCACCGTGTACTGCTGCGATTCCTTTTCGAGCAGATACACATTCACGGAGCCTTCGAGTATCAGGTGGAGATGCTGATTCTGCGCATCCGGTTCAATCAGTCTTTCGCCGGCTTTCAGAGTGCGCAGTATGCTTTGTTCCAGCATGTACTTCACACTCTCAAAATCAATGTCGTTGAACAAGTCGTTATTTGCTATCAGGTCGAGATCTATGGAATTCATTTCGATTCCCGGGAAGAGCTTCGGTTAATTAGTCTTTGAGTGGTTTGGCAAAATGCCAACGCCAAGGGCGTTTGAGCAGACCTCGATCTGGCCTGGAAAGAATGTCTCGTGAGGCTTGCAATCAAGTACGTCCCCTTCGCTGAACAAGTACGCTGCCGACTTTCCCGCTCGTGCGGGAGTCTTTTCTTGCGCCAGCCATCCTGTTCTGGGGAGACCTCTGTGAGCCTCGCGTCATGCATGCAGCGCGATGTGCGTCCAGCGGATTTGCAAGTGGGGTGAACTGTAGGGTAACCGGGCGGAAAATGTCAATCGTACCGAAGTCGTAGCAATCCGGGCAATTGGATGTCAACGGATTCAGATTCCATTGATCCGCTGAAATGAATGGCTCACTATCGCACGGCCCAAGGCAGGCGTCATGGGCAAGTCACCTGCGCCTTTTCCCTGAACTAATCGTTCGGCGTGAAATGCAGCACACAGGACAGGATGCCCGCTGCAAAAAGGTTTTCGCTGTGCCCGACAAACGCACCCGGCATTAATTTGAAGCACACCAGGGTAGCGGTGACGCTGCGGATTTTTTGTTGCGTCATCAATTCCCAGGCAGCATCAAACTCTTCCGGTTTGAATACCAGCTCAAGGGCCAAAACGCTCTGGTTTGTTGTCTCGGTGAAATACAGCCGTCCCATCTCGCCGCTGCTTGTTCCTTTTTGCGCTGCCACATAGCCTGAAGATCCCGAGGCAATATTGACTCTGGAGTTTTGGATCGCTGTGTGCGACTTCAAATATCCAAGGAGCTTGCCATCGAATTCCGTGTCGGATTCGGTTTGGCTTGTGCGATTGTTCGCAGAGCCCAGAAACTCAAAATCGGCACTCGGTTTGCTTTCAGTCATCATCCGTCCCGAGAGAATCTTCTCGCAGGTGAATTTCAGCGCCCTGGCTGAATTCTGGCTTGATGTGTCCTCGGATTTCCCCATGCTGTTAACAAGGAAAGAATCGAGTTTGAGTTGAAGCGAGATTTCGATCATGCGGGCAGTAGTCGAATTTGATCGACCTTCTCCATAAGGTGAGGTTTGCGGGAGGTGCTGCACTATCGCAGCGCCCCTTGCGATTCATTATCCAGAAATCCTTAATTCAAGCCACAGAGTTTTTTGGGATTATGGCACGCAGTGGATGCAAGGGACCATTTAGATGGCCGGCATCCGGTTGTTCCCGGCAATCCTATCTGGGGAGGAGCCGGTAAACCTTGTGTTCGGAGCATTTTGTGATTCCGTCGACATGATCTGCGTCCGGTTCCAGCACACTTTCGACATGCGCCAACTCTATCTCGAAAGCTTCCGAATACAGCGCGGTGATTTCTGCGGAGGCTCCCAGTGTTACTTCCTGTGTTTCGCCTTCATCGGCATCTTCCACGGTTAGCAGGAACACCTTGCAGGCTGGCGGAAGTAACACCTTGAGGTGGGCGACATAGTGCCGACGGATGTCTTCCGGCAGCGCGGTGAGCGCCGCCCGATCATAGACGACATCGATGCTTCCCAGATCGGCCCGGCTTGCGGAGAAGTAGTCGCCGCAGAGGATGCTGATCTTGCCGCTTTGCCAAAGGGTGAATTGCCCGGCTTTACGCTGGACCGGTTGCAGGTGATTTTCGCGGAAGAAGGCGCGCACGGCGACGGAACTCAGTTCCAGTCCGACCACATCATGCCCCTGCTGCGCCAGCCAGATCATGTCCAGGCTTTTGCCGCACAGCGGAACGAATACCCTGCTGCCCGGTGCCAGATCAAGACCGTGCCAGAAGCGGGTAAGGAGCCGGTTGACTTCTTTCTGGTGAAAATCGGTCTGCCGGTCACGCCAGCATTGCTGCCAGAGTGCGTTGTCGCTGCTGCTCATGATTGTGTACGTTACGTTGCAGGCCGGGCTGGCCGGGGCTTGTGGGGGCGATGCCAGAATCACGCAGGGGCTCGGATTGGTGGAGCGTAACACCTTCGATGCGTTGCTTGCCGGATATATCCGGATGGCGAATAAGGGGCAAGCTGGAAATATTGTCCGGGGTTTGGCTGACAGGAACTAAAATGGCCGCTCTCTGTCCTGTATTCAACCAACGCTATCCCCGCAAGAAATAACCATGCACACGCATATTGCCATCACATTCCGCCATTGCTTCCGCTTCTTCCTGCTTGCGCTGCCTCTGCTTGCGCATGCAAGCCTTCCGCAATCCTCCAGTGTGCCCGGCGGGGTTGCTGTTATTCCGCTTTGCAGCTTCTCGGTTTGCGCCGATGCGCCGCAGGCGTGGCTGGGCGAGCAGCCTGTGCTGATCGCTGCCGATCAGGATGCATGGTATGCGGTGGTGGGGCTGTCGCTGGATATGACGCCGGGTGCGCATGAACTGCGCGTTCAGATCGGACGCGAAAGCGGATTGCAGGAATTCACGGTCAAGACCAAGGTTTACCCCGTGCAGCGCATCACGCTGATGGACAAGAGCAAGGTAGACCTGTCGCCCGAGGATCTTGCGCGGGCCGGACGCGAGATCGCTGCCATCAAGGAACTCAAGCGCCACTGGCGCACGGCGCAGGATACCGATCCGGCTTTTATCCTTCCTGCCGAGGGAACACTGGGTGGGCGTTTCGGCGTGCGCCGCTTTTTCAACGGCGAGCCGCGCGCTCCGCATTCCGGACTGGATGTGGCGGTAAAGCAGGGAATGCCGATCCGGTCGAGCGCGCGGGGCGTGGTGCTGGAAGTCGCCGATTATTTCTTCAACGGCAAGACGGTCTTTGTCGACCACGGCAACGGGCTGATCACCCTGTACTGCCACCTCGATCGCATCGATGTGCAACCCGGCGAGACGGTGAACAAAGGCCAGCAAGTCGGGCTTTCCGGAATGACCGGCCGCGCCTCCGGCCCGCATCTGCACTGGAGCGTGATACTTAACGGAGTGATGGTCGATCCGGAGTTATTTATTCAGGCGAAGGCCAAAGAGCTTCCCCCTACGGGAAAGAGTGAGCGATAAGCAACGACTCGGCTGTCATTTTTTGCTTGTACTTCCTCTCTCCCGACTGCCTATGTGTTTGCACCTATGTCTTTTGCTTCGGCGCTGCTGTAGTTTGGTTTCTTCCTGAACGCTTCAATGCCCGCAGGAGTGCCTGATCCAGGCGCTCTGTTTTCTTTGACGGGAACGGGGGCGTTGCCAATACTGCGAGGAGGACGCATGAACGCTGGATACATGGCAAGAGCCATACTGGCTGCGGTGCTGCTGGCAGCGACCCAGAATGGCGCGGCAACGGATTTCAACGGTTACTTCCGCGCCAACACCGGATCGAATTCCGCCCATGGCGGGCAAGTCTGCTTCGGCCTGGCCGGTGCGCAATCGAAATATCGACTCGGCAACGAATGCGGCGTCTACGGCGAGTTCATGCTCGGCCAGGAAGTTGCCAAAACGGACGATGGCGCCGTCTTCAAGGCTTATGTCATGTTCAGCGTGAACAACACCTATGCGAGCAATTCGACGCTGGGCAACAACAACGCCAATGCCGCCAACGGCGGCGGCGAAACCGGCTTGCCCCAGATCTATCTGGCCGCGGACAAATTGCCCGAACTGGGTAGCGCCACAGTGTGGATGGGTCGGCGCTACTACAAGCGCGAGGACATCCACATCACCGACTTTTTCTACTGGGATCCGTCGGGCCTGGGCGCGGGCATGGAAGACTTGCCGGTGGGCGACAATGGCATGAAATTCAGCTATGCCCTGCTGCGCAGCGACACGGCGGCAAGCACGCAGAACACCAACGATGCCGCAACGCGCCATGATTTCCAGCTGCGCGGGTTGAACGTCAATCCCGGCGGCAACCTTGAATTCGGCCTTGCCGTCATCTCGGCAGACAGCAGCGAGGCCAACAGGCATGGCGGTTCGATGCTCACCGTTCAGCACCGTCAGGCCGACGCAGTCGCCCGGGGCGAAAACAAACTGGCGATCCAATATGGCAGCGGCGCAGGAGTGGCAAACGGCGGTACCGGCAATACTGCCAATGGCGGCGACGTGCACCGCCTGCGCATTGTGGAAGGCCTTTATACCCAACTGACCGGAAAGCTGGGCGGACAAGTGATTGCCGTCTACCAGAAGGACAGCGCCAATAGCGCCGCACTGAGCAGCGTCTGGACCACCCTCGGCGGACGCGTGGCATACGGTCTCACCAACCACATCAAGTTCCTGGCAGACATCGGGCAGGACAGGGTGAGCCCGGACGGCGGCGCCACCCGCCGCCTGACGAAATTCACCGCCGCACTCGCGGTAGGCGCCGACCCCGGCTATTACTCCCGCCCCGAGTTGCGCTTCTTTTATACCCGCGCCAACTGGAATGCCGCAGCACGCGACGCAGCGACGACAGGCGATGCGCTGTCCGCAACAGGCGTGTTCGGCAATACCACCAGCGGATCGGTGATCGGATTTACCGCCGAGTCGTGGTGGTAAATCGGAGGGGGTCGCCAGTCTTTTGAAGGTGATAGTGACAAGTTACTGCCTGGAGGAACCATGCTGAAAAACTTTGCCAGGATATTTTTTACGTTTGTGTTCTGCCTGTTCGGTGTCATGTTCAGCTTTGCGCAGCCTGCAGCATCGCCATCATCCAAAAACACCTCTACCAGTTTGGCCGAGATGCAACAGCTTGTCGCCCGAGCCAGTGCGCGCGGCATGCGTTGGACCGGGCCTGTGTCCGGCCCGGCTGCGAGGCCGGGTGCATCGGTTGCGGTGGTCTGCGAAGACTTGCGCAACGGCGGGATTCTGGGCGTTGCCAAGGGAATCAACGAGGCCAGCAAAGTCATCGGCTGGAAGATCACGGTTTACGATGCGGGCGGTACGCCCAAGGGTCGCAAAAAGGCGTTTTCTGCCGCATCAACCTCCAGGCCGGATGGCGTAATCATCGTCGGTACCGATGCCAGGGAAAATCATGCGCAGTTGCAGCCGTTTGTTGAACGCAAGATACCTGTCGTCGGTTGGCATGTCGGTCCTTTCGCGGGCCCGGTGCCGGACAGCCCGGTGCTCATGAACGTTTCGACCGACCCGCTGGATGTCGCGCGCGTCACCGCCATGGCAGCGGTCGTCGAATCCGGCGGGCATGCAGGTGTCGTTGTATTTACCGACGGCAATTTCGCCATTGCCAAAGCCAAGTCGAACGCCATGGCGGATGTGATCAGGGCATGTGCGGGCTGTACGCTGCTCGAAATCCGTGATGTCGCCATTTCCAGAAACGCCGAGTTGATGCCCGGCGTGACGAGGGAGTTGCTCGCGCGCTACGGTGCGCGCTGGACGCATGCGCTGGCAATCAACGATATTTACTTCGACTATGCCGCGCCGGAGTTGACCAAGGCCGGATGGCCGAGCAACGCCATCAGCATGCTGTCGGCCGGGGATGGCAGCAGCGCCGCTTTCCTGCGCATACAGGCTGGAATTTTTCAGTCGGGAACAGTTGCCGAACCGCTCAATCTCCACGGCTGGCAACTCGTCGACGAATTGAACCGGCTGCTTTCCCGCCAGCCGGTGACAGGCTATGTGGCTCCGGTGCATCTGGTCACCGCGAAAAACATCACCTTCGATGGAGGACAGCAAATGCAGTATGACCCGGACAACGGGTATCGCGATATTTACCGGCGCATCTGGAAGCGCTGACGTTGACTGCCATGGCCCCGATGCGGGACAAGTTTCGCCGGCTGTTGCCGCAGTCCCTGCGGCTGCAATTCATTCTCGCCGTGACAGGACTGGAGTTGCTGATATTGGCCGGGGGCGCGACGGCGATCTATGCCCTGCACGCCAACACCAACACCACCCGGCTGCTGGTTGAAGAACGCATGGTGCGGATGCAGGACGCTCAGGATCTGGTGCGCTACACATTGCTCATCGAACGCGAATCGTATCAGCTGGCAAGCGCCGAATCTTCCGATGCCCTGCATGCAAGCTATAAGGAAATCGACCTGCAATTGGCCGGTCTCGAACGCCTCGTGGACAAGATCGCCGCTGCAGGCGGCGGAGACATCGCAGTGCTTGACCTGCATCACTCGAGCCAGCTGTTCCGCAATACGGCGAACGTCGTCGCCCAGTTGCGGGAAAACGAGCTGCAGACGGCCACCAAACAGGGAGCCATCGGCAAACGTGCCTCCACGCAAGCGCAGCCCGGCATCGGGCGCAAATCGGCAGACAAATTCCGCAACGAACTGCGCCGCCAAGCCAGCGCCATGGTCGCCTCCGCCCAGGCACAATCCGAAAGCTTATCGCAGAATTTACTTGCCGCTTTGCGCGAGCTGGCGCAAACATCGGCAAATAATCAGCGCTGGGTCACGCTGTTGCTGGCCGGAAGCCTGCTGCTGGCATGGCTGCTCGCACACAGTTTCCTTGGCAAGCATGTACTCGACCGCCTGCAACGGGTCAGCCGCAATCTGCGCCAGAACGACACAGGCGACAGTCCGCAAACGATTCCCGTGCAGGGTGAGGATGAGATAGGCGAAATGGCGCGCGCCGTCGAGCAGTTGCAAAAGGATCGCAGGCAATTGGTGCATCGCACCGCCCAACTGGAGGCTGCCAACAAGGAGCTGGACGAATTTTCATATTCGATGTCGCACGATATGCGCACGCCATTGCGGGCGCTGGACGGCTTTTCAAAGATACTGCTCGATGAACACGGCACCAGCCTCAACGTCGAGGGCAAGCGCCTGCTTAAAGTGCTGCGCAACAATGCGCAGCGCATGGGGCGGCAGATCGACGATATCCTGCGCTATCTGGGGCTTGGCAAGCGCGAAATCAGATACGCCTCTGTCGACATTGCGCGCCTGGCCGCCGAAATTGTCGCGGATATGCAATCCGCCACGCCCAACCCCGGCATTCGACTGAAGACCGGCGACATCCCGTCTGCCTGGTGCGACTCCGGCATGATCCGCCAGGTTCTGCAGGAATTGCTGTCGAACGCCGTCAAATTTTCGCCCGCTGACGACATCGTGATGATCGAGGTGGGTGGCCTGGACAGCGGCGGGCTGAACCGTTATTACGTCAAGAATCGGGGAGTGGGTTTCAACATGCGATATGCACAAAAGTTGTTCCGGGTGTTCGAGCGCGTACATCCCACCGGCCAATACGAGGGCTCCGGCATCGGCCTGGCCATCGTCAAGCGCATCGTCGAACGTCACGGGGGGAGCGTGTGGGCGGAAGGGCAGGAAGGCGAAGGCGCGACCTTTTATTTCACCTTGCCTTGCAAACCTGCATCATCCTGATTCCCGGAGACAGGCCGCGTTACGGGACAGTACAAGTCGCTCCGACTCAAACCCGGCTGCACACCCGGTTGCGCCCCGAATACTTTGCCTCATACAGGGCCTCGTCGGCGCGTTTAAGCATGGCTGCCACACCGCTGTCTGTTGCGACCAAGGCGGCTACCCCGATCGAAACCGTGAAGGATATGGACACATCCTGTTCAAGTCGCACCACCGTGGCTGCAACAGCTTCCCGCAGACGCTCCGCCGCCTCCCGCGCATGCATGCCGTTTGCTTCCGGCAACAGGATGGCAAACTCCTCGCCGCCGATACGGCCGATGATGTCGATCTCGCGCATCGTCTGACGGCAGATGACTCCAAGCTGTTGCAGGACCGTGTCGCCCGAATGATGCCCATAGGTGTCGTTGATGGCTTTGAAGTGATCCACATCCACCATCATGACGGCCAACGGTTTGCCATAGCGTCTGGTGCGTACGATTTCCTGTTCGGCCAACTCGTAGAAATACCGCCTGTTGTTCAGCCCGGTCAGCGCATCGATTTGCGCCTGCCGTTCAAGTTCAAGCACGAATTTCTTTCTTTCGGTGATGTCATGGAAGGCGACGACGATGCCTGAGGCCTTCTGCCCCCTGATGATTGCGGAGACGCTTACCGATATTGGCAATAACTGCCCGTTCTTGCACCTGAAAAATTCCTCCACTCCGCGGTAGGTGGTTCCAGTCTGCGCCACCTGCAGCAGCTTGCATTCTTCCCTGATGCAAGGCGAACCGTCTTCCATGACATGCAACAGACCATGCATGTCTGTACCGAGAAATTCGTGCTCGCTGTAGCCCAGCAGGAAGCTGGCCTCGGGGTTTGCAAATGTGATTTGGCCGTTGTAGTCGGCAACCAGCAAGCCGTCGCTCATGGTAACGGTGATCTCGCGCAGACGGGCCTCGTCTTCTCTCAGTCTGTTTTGCGCCTGCATGCGGCTTAACCGGAAATAGGCAATCGCCAGCGATCCGATTGCAAGCAGGAGGTAGGTGACACCGAACAGGATGCTTTTGCCTGTCCGATTGTGTACTGAACCTCCGGCGAGTTCTTCATCGGGCGTGAACGAAACGATCTTCCATTGGTATTCATTCCCCGTCAGTTCCTGCGGGCTGGACGAGCGCGGCAGCGGCGAGCCGGTAGAGGAACGCTGGCCGGCCAGCAGCGGATAAACCGTGGCGTAAACATACAGTCCCTTTCCCGTTTGCAGGGCGCCGCTTTCGCCGGCCAAAATCGAGCTCCATTCGGCGGCATGATCTTGTCCGAACTTGCGCTCCGGCTTGCCCAGCATAAAGCCCCATTCGTCTTCGCTCTTTGCGCTGCTCAACCAGTAACCGTCGCGGTTGAGCAGCATGCCGCTGCCCGGAGCGCCGCCGCGCATGGCTTCGCGAAAATGGCCCAGCAATTCTTCGCCATAGTAATTGAGCAGGATGACTCCGCGCTTGTGTCCGGCGCTGTCGAATACCGGCGTACCGAAGCGGATCATCGGCTTGTAAGGGATTTCCACCTGGTCGTGTTCGATGTTCAAATCCAGGGGCGAAACGAATACCTCGTTACGCTCGAGTTTGATGCTGTCGCGGAAGAAATAGCGTTGGGATTTATCCTGCAACTGGTCGCGCGGCACGACGGACGGGTTGCCCGCATTAAAGTTGACGCGGACGATCTCGCGGCCGGTCGCATCCAGATAGCGCACCTGGTCGTAGCACCCTTTGGCTCTGGCCATTTCCATGAATAGATTGGCCAGATCATCGGCTCGCCACGCTTTGTTGTCGCCGTCCAGGTAGTGGCGCAATGCGGGAGTGGCGGCAAGAAGAAGCAGGTCCGAGGTGACCGACGAGAAATCCTGCGTCACCAGATTTTTTGCAATTTCAATGCGTGCTGCTTCTCTCACTTTGGCCAGATCGATCCGGTCCTGCGAGTCGAGACGCAGGCTGGCGAGGATGGCGATCGTGAGTATTGCTGCGGCAGGCAGATAGATCAATGCGAATTGCCGCAGCAACAAGGGACTGCGAATTTTCGCAGCAGCACGCATGAAAAACATACACTCCTCCCCTGCGTATTTGGCAGCTTGGTAAAACAGAAATGGCAACGCTTGAAGCCAATCTGCTTTTTTACAAGCTTCGTATTGTTTTGACTATCATACTCCAGGTGAAAAACTTATAGAAAAGCTGACTAAAACACGCTGCCGTAATCGACACGATGGATGGGTCAATCTCTGACCAGAAATTCCTCCAGTGCCGCCGCAACCTGCTCCGGTTGATCGTGCTGGACGTTGTGCCCGGAATCGGAAATCGTGACAACCTGCACGTTTGAGAAACTCTCAATGCGGCTGCGATATTCTTCGGGGTCGTTGCCGAAACGCTGGTGCATAAAACCCTGATCGGCAGCCAATATCAGTACGGGCGCCTCGATCTTCCGCCAGGTCGCCTTGGCGTCCTCCACCCGGTACGGCGTCGGCGACGGAATCTTGTGCCAGGGATCGCACGCCATTTCGATCTGGCCGTCGGGGCGAATCCGGCTTGTGGCGCGGGACAGGAATGCGGCTTTATTTCCGTCCAGGCGCGGATTGGCCAACAGCAAGCGCCGCGCCAAAGCTTCATGATCGGGATAGGTTCGCATTTTCGGCTGATCCTGAAGTTCTTTGAGCCAGCCTGCCATTGCAGCTGGCGCATCGGGATCTTTTTCCGGTTTCAGGCCCAGGAAATCCAGCATCACCAGTTGCGCAATGCGTTCGGGCCTGACTCCCGCATACATGCTGGCGATGTTGGCCCCCATGCTGTGCCCGACGACGCGCGCAGGCTGCCCGTTTGAATAGTGCTCCAGCAGGCAATCGAGGTCCGCGTAGTATTCGTGAAACCAGTAAGGCCGGGACAGCCATTCCGAAGCACCGTAACCACGCCAGTCCGGCGCAATGATATGCCACGATTGTTTGAGCGCATCCACGACAAACTGGAACGTGGCAGAGGAGTCCATGCGGCCGTGCAGAAAGAATATTTTTGGTGCGTCGGACGCTCCCCAGTGGCGGACGCAGTAGTTGAATCCGCGCACGTTGAGGGTTTCGGTTCGGGACTGGATTTGCGGCATGATGGCTAAGATGACTATGGAAGATCGACAGAGGCCAAGATTACACCAAAGGCAAACGGGAACTAAAACATGTCAGCATCTCGTGGCACCCGGTTAAGGAAAAAATGATGCCTACACCCTCCCCTTCAAGGGGCGGGTGGGGATGGGTTACTTAGCCACAAATATGACCCATCCCCATCCTGGCCTTCCCCTTGAAGGGGAAGGAACGGCAACCCGCTGTTTCAGGCTCTGTTTTCTCATCGCCCGCACCACCTTCACACAGACTGCCCAAGCCTGTAACAAAAGATATAGGCCAAATGGCATATGGTCATATTCCGTGTATGGGGTTATATTCCCGCGCCTTTGGAAGGGATAGTTCCGCGCTCCGCGCTGGATTATTGGTAACGCGCGGTTTGGTAAGGAACGATGCTCAAAACGGCTTCACCCAACAAGAATTTTTCAGCATGTGCTTTCGCAGCCACCGAGACAGCAGACACCGAAGAACCTTCAACGAATGCAACCCAGGCACCACCAGTAATTTGAGAGATTAACCATGCGCACCCGCAACCCAGCGAACATCGAACAGACCCCCGACACCCACTCACTGGTTCGACCGTCCCCCTTCCGCCGCTCCGTCGCATGGATCACCCTCATTGCCTACATCGGCCAACCCATGGCGGCCACCGCGGAAGTGATCACTGTGGCCAACAATCGCACCACCGTAGACGCCACCGCCAACGGCCTGCCGCTGGTACAGATCGCCACGCCCAATTCAGCAGGCCTCTCGCACAACCAGTACACCCAATTCAACGTCGGCCCCGGGGGCGCCATCCTCAACAACAGCACGGCCGCCGTACAAACCCAGCAAGCGGGTTATGTCTCGGCCAACCCCAACCTGAACAGGACTACCGCACGCATCATCCTGAATGAAGTCACCAGCTCCAGCCGCAGCCAACTGAACGGCTACACCGAAGTGGCCGGAACAAAAGCCGAAGTCATCATCGCCAACCCCAACGGCATCACCTGCAACGGCTGCGGCTTCATCAACACCAGCCGTGGCGTGCTCACCACCGGCACCCCTGTTATCGGAAGCGGCGGCAACCTCGATTATTTCCGCGTCACCGGCGGCGATATCGCTATCGGCAGCACAGGCTTGAACGGCAGCAACCTCGACCAGCTCGACCTCATCGCGCGAAGCGTCGTAATCAACGGCGAAATCTGGGCCAACAACCTCAACATCATCGCAGGGACCAACAAGGTTAACTACAACCTGCAAGGCATGACGGCCATCTCGAATGTTCCCAATCAACCCGGCATTGGCATCGACGTAGCCCTGCTCGGCGGCATGTATGCCAACAAGATCTACCTGGTGGGCACCGAAGCGGGCGTCGGCGTAAGAAGCTTCGGCACACTCGCGGCACAGGCGGGCGACTTCACCTTGAATAGCGCGGGGCTGATCACTTTGACCGGCAACACCACTGCCAGTGGCAACCTCACCCTCAATGCGGACAGCCTGAATTCGACGGGCGGATTGGGCGCCGGTATTGACGCCGGTGGTAACGCCATCCTCAACGGCAACCCGATCAATGGCAACCTCAGCATCACCACCAACAAGCAGACCGTTGCAACAGGAACAAACTTCGCCGCAGGCAACCTGAGCATCACCGCCGCCGGCATTGACCTGGCGAACAGCAAAACCATCGCGTTGAACGACATCACCCTCGCAGCCGGGACGGGCAACCTCAATATCAACAACGATATCGACATCATCAACCCCGCCGCCAATGCCAACAAATACATCGCCAGCGGACGCGACCTGACCATCGCCGCCAACACCATCACCGGCAACGGCAAGGTCCTTGCCGGTCGCGATGCCGTCATCACCCTGCAAGACAACTATACCAATGCCGCAGGCAACGCAAATGCCGCAGACAACATACTCTTTGCCAACCGCAACCTGACCTTCACCACCGGCGGCAATTTCACCAACCAGACCGCATTCGAAGCGCAGGGCAATCTGACCGTCACCGCAGCGAATATTTACAATCAGTCGGTCAATCAGGCGGCGGGCGGATCGTTCAACTCCACCCGAACATCGCTCACCGCCACCGGCAACATCGTCAACGATGGGCGCATCGACGGCAGCATCATCACAGCCAACAGCAACAACTTCACCAACAACGCCTCTGTCATCGGCGACACCGTAACGATCACCGCCAACAACCTCACCAACCGGGGCGAAGCCGCCATCATCGGCGCGACCACGAACATCGACCTGTGGATCGCCAATCTCCTCAGCAATTCGAAGGGCGCTGAAATTTACAGCATGGGCAACCTCAACATCGCGGCAAACAACGCGATGGATGCCAACGGCAATTACACCAGCCTGACGCAACGGATATTGAACGAAGGCAGTTCCCTCACAAAAAGCTCCTTGATCGAGGCCGACGGCAACATCAACATCGGGGCGGACACAATTGATAACCAGCGCCCGACGATCACGCCCGACAATGTGAAAAGATCGGAAGTCAACAAGAGGCTGATAAGGCTGAGCAGATTCGGCGGCGGCGGACTATTCGGACTATTCGGGAATTTAGCGAGCAGGCCGACCGAGGGCGGATTTTTTGCACAAGATATGTCGGGACTGAATGTCGATACACAATCGTTTTATTTTGCGGGCAATGGACTGACCAGTCCTGCAGCTACCGTCTATTACGAAAGCATTTCCGGGACGTCTTCATTGGCATATCAATACAGCACCGGTAGCTTCCCGGGAAAAGTCACCCAAATCATAAAAGCTTCAGACATCGCTTCATCGACACTTATGTTTGGCGGCAGTTACTCGGTCCGGCTCAAGACCGGCACTGTCCTGACGTTTGATGCGCTGGATAGACAAGGCCAGTATTACGACGTTACCTACTACCCCGGCTTCGATCCCAATGTCCACATTCACCCGACCGCGATACAGTCCACATCAAGCACCCACGGCACGATCTACGAACAGTGGCGGGATGTAACCATCACGACAACCGACCAGGTTGTCGATATGGCGACCGTGCCCAGGGAAGCGCAAATACGCGCAACCGGTAATATCAATATCAACCTCGGCACGACCGGTACGCTGAACAACTACGTCAGCACCATTGCAGCAGGCAATAATCTTACGGTTAACAATGTCACCAGAACAACGGGGGCTGTACCGGCTTCATCCACGATCAAGAACACCGGGATTACGCTGAACCGAACCGTCGGCACCACCGGCTCATCCTACTTGTATGGCGAATTCTCGTGCGGCTTAGGGGGAATGGTAACGTGTGAGCATGCGGCGACGCTCACTGCGCCGCCGACATCCAAACTCACCGCCCTCGGCACCATCCCCAGCTCGATCACCGCGGGCAATGGTGTGCAGATGCATGCGGGTGTCGTCACCAACACCACCATAGGCGGCACGCAAACCGCGAACCCCACAGCCAACGGCACAACCGGCGCAATCACCGTCCCCACGAGCGGCCTCTACACCCTCCACCCGCAGCCGGGCCAGAATTACCTGGTCGTCACCGACCCGCGCTTCACCAACTACCAGGACTTCATCTCCAGCGACTACATGCTGTCGCGCATGTCGCTGGACCCGCTCTACACCCAGAAACGTCTGGGCGACGGCTTCTATGAGCAGATGCTGATCAACGACCAGATCACCCAACTGACCGGGCGCCGCTTCCTCCCCCCCTATGCCAATGCCCAGGATGAAATCAAGGCCCTGATGGATGCCGGCATCGCCGCCTCACAAGACCTCGAACTTGTCCCCGGACTGACGCTCACAAAAGAACAAATCGCCGCACTGACCACAGACATCCTCTGGATGGAAGAAGAGAAAGTCGCACTGCCCGACGGTAGCTCGACCAAAGTGCTGGTGCCAAAGGTCTACCTCAGCAGCCTGCACACCGCCGACCTCAAACCCAACGGCGCCCTGATTGCCGCCGACGTCATCGACATCAACGCGACCGGCGCACTGGCGAACTCCGGACGGATCAAGGGCAACACCTCCGTCATGCTCGCCGCCAACGACATCTTCAACAAAAACGGCAGCATCGGCAGCCTGGGCGACCTCACCCTCAAGGCCGGGAACGACATCCGCAACGAATCCGGGCGCATCAGCGGGCGCGATGTCCAGCTCACAGCCGGGCGCGACATCCTCAACACCACCCTCACCCAGACCATCCGCTACGGCGACAACAGCTTTGGCGCAAGCAACACAGTGGTATCGGACACCGGCGCCATCACCGCCACCGGCAACCTCGGCATGGATGCCGGGAACGACATCGCCATTACCGGCGCAAACGTGGAAGCGGGCGGCAATGCCACGCTGAACGCGGGCGGCAAGCTGACTGTCGGCACCGTCGTCGAAGAAGCGGCCGCCACGGTTAATAGCAGCAATTTCAACTACAACACGCAGCAGATCACCAACCACACCAGCAGCATCAAGACCGGCGGCAACCTGACGCTCGTATCCGGCGACGACATGCACCTGACCTCTGCGACAGTAGAAGTCGGCAAAGAAGCTGTACTGGTGACCGGCGGCGACCTGACCATCGACGCCGCCAAGGACAGCTACCGCAAGAGCATGATCGCCACCGGTAAAGACGATTTCTATGCGGCGCAGAAAAGCTACGACGAAACCGTACTCGGCGGCACCATTAACGCAGGCGGCAACGTCACCCTTGTAGCCACGCAGTTGAATGCGAATGCCGTTACACAGGAAAGCGGCGGCGACGGAATCCCCGCCCGCACCGACGGCAAAGGCAACATCACCCTGCAAAGCGCCGCTATCACCGGCAACACCGGCAAACTCACCGTCGCTGCCGACGCCGACATCGACATCGGCGTAACGGGAGAAGAACACAGCACCTACAGCGAACTGCATACCCAAACGAGCGGCCTCACCACCACCACCCAACGCACCACCCGCGACGAAACCTGGCGCACCGACACCATCGGCAGCAGCCTCACCGGCGACAGCATCAGCATCACCAGCGGCAAAAACCTCACCCTCACCGGCAGCAGCGCAAGCGCCGAACACGACCTCAGCGTCGCCGCCATGGGCGAACTCAACATCGCCGCCGCCACCGACACCTACGGCTCCGACCACTACGACCACGAAATCACCAATGGCTGGCAAGTCAAGGACGCCTTCAACATCACCAACCACGGCCCCGAAACCACCAACAAAGCCCGCACCGACGGCAGCAACCAAAGCTACAACCGCAGCAGCCTCACCAGCAAACAAGGCAACCTCAACCTCCTCGCCGTCGGCAATCTCATCGCCAGCGGCACCGACTTTGCCGCCGACAACGGCGAACTCGCCCTGAATGCAGGCGGCGCCGTCGCCCTCCTTGCAGGGCAAGACATCCTCAACCAGAGCAGCAGCAGCAAAACCGTCACCCAGGACAACATCTACACCAAACAACGCCACACCATCACCGACACCTACGCCAGCCTCGACTACCAGGGCAGCACCCTCAAAGGCAAGGCCGTTAAAATCAACAGCGGCGGCGACACCATCCTGCAAGCCACCACCGTCACCGCAGGCCGTGGCGGCATCACCATAGACGCCGGAGGCGACCTCAAACTCCTCGCCGCCGCCAACCAGCAGAGCCGCACCCACACCGAAACCCTCGCCACCGACGGCTACCTCTTCCGCGCCGACGGCAGCCTCAACGACACCGACACCCGTCGGATGAACAACAAACACGAAGACCAGACCCAAACCTACCAGGTCGTCAGCCTCATCAGTGAAGGCGACATCACCACCAAATCGCAAGGCGACACCCTGATCGAAGCCAGCGACATCCAGGCCGAAGGCGCGGTAGACGTCAGCGCCACCGGCTATGCCGCCGCCGTCAACGAAGACGGCACCCTCAAATACGAAGGCCGCGACGGCACCGTCACCTTCGCCGCCATCAAAGACAGCAACTACATCAACAACGTCAACAGCAGTAACTCCATGCCCTGGCAAAGCAGCAGCGGCAACGGCCAGATGGTCGAAACCATCAAACTCGCCAACATCAAGGCGGGCAAAGGCCTCAATGTAGACGCCAAGGGCGGCATCATCGTCGACATCCCCGAAGTAGCAAAAGAAGCCCCGCCCCCGGAAGAAGCCGTAGAACTAGAACAACCCATCCCCACCTTCGGCCCCGATGGACAACCTCTCACCGAAGAACAAAAAGCCGCCCTGCTAGCCGAACGGAAAGCCAAGGCCGCAGAAAAAGCCGCCCAAGCCGCAAAATACGCCGCAGAAAAACCCCTCCGCGACGAAAAACGCTTCAACGACCACATCCAGGCCCTCGCTGGCAAACCCGGCCAGGAATGGATAGGCCAACTCGCCAAGCAGGCGAAAGAAAAACCCGACCAGGTCAAACTGCAGCAAGTCAATGCGGCGCTGGAGAAATGGGACTACGCGCATGACGGGCTGACCAGCGAAGCCATGGCGGTGATTGCCATCGTGGTGACGTACTTCACCGCAGGCGCGGGATCGAGCATCGTCGGCACAACGGCCACCGGAGCAACCGCCACAACCACCGGCATCGTAACCGCTGCCGTCGTCCAGGCCGCCGTCACCACCCTCGCCACCCAGGCCACCACCAGCCTCATCAACAACAAAGGTAACGTCGGTAAAACCCTGGACGACATGGGCAAGAGTGAAAACGTCAAAGCCCTCGTCACCGCCATGATCACCGCAGGCGTACTCTCCGGCCTCAGCCAGAACCTCGACATTCTTGCCAAAGACAGCGCGGGCAAAGCCCTCACCGCCAAATCGCCGTTCATCGACCAACTGCAAAAGAACATCATCAACAACGCCACCAGCACCGTCATCAACCACGCCATGTACGGCGGCGACCTGCAACAAATGCTGGAACAAAGCCTCAAAAGCTCATTCATCGACGCCGGAGCCGCATACAGCGCCAACTGGATAGGCGACATGAAAGGGAAAGAACTCAACAACTTCACCCACAAACTCGCCCACGCCATCGCAGGCTGCGCAGCGGGGGCGGCCAAGACAGGGGATTGCAGCAACGGTGCACTCGGTGCGGTCGTGGGTGAGTTGTCCGCGGAATGGTATGGCGGCAACCGCACCAACAACAGCATCGACCAACCCGGATTCAAGACCGACACCGTCAACTTCGCCAAGATGATGGCGGGCATTGCGGCGGCGATCACGGGAGGCGATGCGGAGGCGATCAACCTGGCGGCGGCTACGGGGGGGAATGCGGCGGAGAATAACTTCCTGGGACACTACGCAAAAGCAGTGCGTGACAGCTTGCGTGCCAGAAAAGATGCCGGCGAAAAATTAACGACGGATGAAGCAGCGCAACTTGTTGCATTGGAACGTGCAGATCAACTCAGCGACGAATTGCTGAACAAATACCGCGATGACCCGTCGTCGATGACAAAAAAAGATAACTACAACCTGAACTATTATCTGGATGTCTATCAATCTCAATCTCCTGATGGCGCTCAGGCTAAAGCTGCACTCATCAAGAACGGCCCTAACCCCACCTACGGCTGGCCGTATGCAGGCTCAAACGAAGCAAAGCTCGCTTACAAAAACGCACGTCCAGATGAGTTCAGTATTTTTACCAACGAATTCCCATACGTCAGGGTCGCAGGCCCCTACGACTCAGGAAATGCCGCAACATTCTATGATGCATGGCAGCAATCTGATCCGTATTTACAAAACAGCAATGTGGACGCTCTGCCCTATGCGCAGCTAAACAGGTATGACTCTGCGACGTTACTTGCGCTTATAAACAGCCCGATACTCGCAACCGGCACCTATCTCTTCGGCACGGCGATCAACGCAGACCCGGACAAGGTAAATGCGGCCACGCAATCTGCGAGCGTCCTCAGCGACATCGGGTCGTCGTTCCTGTTGCCGAAGGTGGGGTTGACTCCGGCTTTGGGGGTGACGAAGGTGGGGGCAGGTGTGGGTGGGGTTGCAGCCAAATATGTGTTTGATGCAAACACTGGTCGCTATCGCGACCTTGATACAGGGCAATTTGTTTCGGCACGTGATTTGCCTTGGCCACCAAATGCGGGCTTTCAAAGTAGTGAAAAGCAGAATGTTGAACCAGGAAAGATTTTGGATCGATTTGGTTATGACACGGGTAGGTTTTTGGGGGAACCGGGCACAAGTATTGCAGACCGTGGTATGGCGTCTGGATCAGAGGGTATGCCATATACGCAATACCGAGTTCTTAAACCTATAGAAATGCAAGTCGGTCCAGCGGCAGGAGTTCCACAATTTGGTGCAGCGGGTGGAGCAACGCAGTATCTTTCTGGTCGTACAATTCAACAACTTGTAAAGGACGGCTATTTAGAGGTGGTGAAATGAGTGATGGCAAGGAAGAATTAGTTATCGGCGGGTATACAAACACCGCTGATGTACCGAAAGATAAGAATATTTTTTATCGTTGTGTGGCTTGTGGGGCTGAGATTCCATCAATCCCAGATGACAATATAGGCTGCAATTGTGGGAATGTTTTTATTGATAAAGATTGTTGGCGTTTGGTGGTTGCAGATTTTTCTAAATTTGAAGTGATAAAGAAATTGAAATGACATAAACCTGGACAAAATATCTCCCTGCAAAACTCGTGATGCGCCGCCTGCTATCGCTCTTCATCGCCATCTGCCTGATCTTCACGCAGACCGCCCAAGCCTATTCACAGGCAAGGCTGCCGTATAAATACCAGCACACCACCAACAAAGCCCGCACCGAAGGCAGCAACCAAAGCTACAACCGCAGCAGCCTCACCAGCAAACAAGGCAACCTCAACCTCCTCGCCGCAGGCAACCTCATCGCCAGCGGCACCGACCTCGCCGCCGACGCGGGCGAACTCAGCCTCACCGCAGGCGGCGCCGTCGCCCTCCTTGCAGGCCAGGACATCCTCAACCAAAGCAGCAGCAGCAAAACCGTCACCCAAGACAACATCTTCACCAAACAACGCCACACGATAACGGACACCTACGCCAGCCTCGACTACCAGGGCAGCACCCTCAACGGCAAGGCCGTTAAAATCAACAGCGGCGGCGACACCATCCTGCAAGCCACCACCGTCACCGCAGGCAAAGGCGGGATAACGATAGACGCCGGAGGCGACCTCAAACTCCTCGCCGCCGCCAACCAGCAAAGCCGCACCCACACCGAAACCCTCGCCACCGACGGCTACCTCTTCCGTGCCGACGGCAGCCTCAACGACACCGACACCCGTCGGATGAACAACAAACACGAAGACCAGACCCAAACCTACCAGGTCGTCAGCCTCGTCAGCGAAGGCGACATCACCACCGAATCGGAAGGCGACACTCTCATCGAAGCCAGCGACATCCAGGCCGAAGGCGCGGTAGACGTCAGCGCCACAGGTTATGAAGGCGGCGCCTACGCAGACGGCACCGAATACGCAGGCCGCGACGGCACCGTCACCTTCGCCGCCATCAAGGACAGCAGCTACATCAACAACGTCAACAGCAGCAACTCCATGCCCTGGCAAAGCAGCAGCGGCAACGGCCAGATGGTCGAAACCATCAAACTCGCCAACATCAAGGCGGGCAAAGGCCTCAATGTAGACGCCAAAGGCGGCATCATCGTCGACATCCCCGAAGTAGCAAAGGAAGCCCCGCCCCCGGAAGAAGCCGTAGAACTAGAACAACCCATCCCCACCTTCGGCCCCGATGGACAACCTCTCACCGAAGAACAAAAAGCCGCCCTGCTGGCCGAGCGGAAAGCCAAGGCCGCAGAAAAGGCCGCCAAAGCCGCAAAATACGCCGCAGAAAAACCCCTCCGCGACGAAAAACGCTTCAACGACCACATCAACCAACTCGCCGGCAAACCCGGCCAGGAATGGATAGGCCAACTCGTCAAGATGGCGAAAGACAAACCCGACCAGATCAAACTGCAGCAAGTCAATGCGGCGCTGGAGAAGTGGGACTATGCGCATAGCAGCCTGACCCCGGAAGCCATGGCCGTGATCGCCATCGTCGTCACCTACTTCTCTGCAGGAACTGCCAGCGGCGCAGGCACATCCGTAGCCACCGCCACCGGCAGCGCAGTCGCCGGGGCAGCCGTCACCGCCGCCATCACCACCCTCGCCAGCCAGGCCGCCCTGGCCATCATCAACAACAAAGGCAACGTTGGCAAAGCGCTCGACGACATGGGCAAGAGTGAAAACGTCCGCGCCCTCGCCCTGGCCATGGTCACCGCAGGCGTGTTGCAAGGCCTGGACGCCACACTCGGCATCGAAAAAATCAACGCCCAATCCACCTTCGGCCAGCAACTCGGAAAAAACATCATCAACCAAAGCACCACCGCCGTCCTCAACCACGCCATCAACGGCGGCGACCTGCAACAAATGCTGGAACAAAGCCTCAAGAGCGCCTTCATCGACACCGGCGCGGCACAAAGTGCGAACTGGATAGGCGACATGAAGGATGACAAAACCTTCAACGCCTTCACCCACAAGCTCGCCCATGCCATCGCAGGCTGTGCAGTAGGCGCGGCCAAGACAGGGGATTGCAGCAACGGGGCATTAGGTGCGGTAGTGGGTGAGTTGTCTGCGGAATGGTATGGCGGCAACCGCACCAACAACAGCATCGACCAACCCGGCTTCAAGACCGACACCGTCAACTTCGCCAAGATGATGGCGGGCATTGCGGCGGCGATCACCGGCGGAGATGCGGAAGCGATCAACCTGGCGGCGAGTACGGGGGGGAATGCGGCGGAGAATAACTATCTCAACCACAATCAAATGACAGCGCTCGACAAGGCCTGGAAAAACTGCGCAGGCGACAGCGCATGTCAAAACAAACTGATAACAGAATACCGGCAGATCAGCGTCAACAACGACAACGCACTCAAAGCCTGCCAGGACTTTACCTGCATTGCGGGGCACCTTGCTGCAATCAATGAAGCCAACACGGCTTTGGCTGCTTTGTATATGGATAGCCCGGCATTGGGTATAGCTGTCAATAAATGGCAGGCCACCGCACAAAGGCAGATAGCGCCGATGACGGTAACTGAGAAAAAGATTATCACGAGCCGTAAGGATGAACTCACCCTGTACATGAACCAATTCTGTCGGGGCGCCAGCGCAGAAAGTTGTGCGACTCAAATTCTGAGTAACGAAAAGACCGCCAAGATAGTCGGCGAACTTGCCTACCTGAGCATAATGCTGACCCCGGTCGGTGCTGTGGACGACAGCAAGACACTCGTGACCGGAACTGGCTTGGACGGCGAAGAATCGAATCGCCTGTTGGCACTGCTGGGCATTGCCACACTCGGCGAAAGTAGCGCCATCGCGAAAGTAATTGAAAAGGCGGGCGGGCTGTTTCAACTTGCGAAAGCCTCGGTTCAGGGTACGCCTGAGGCGGCTAGGTTGATTCAGGATTTGGAGGCGGCGGGGAAAGGCAAGTATGCAAACCGATTGGAGGTTAGCTATCGAAAAGCTGAGGATGTAAATATAGATGCGCTTGCACGCCTTGGGCCGGATGGTCGCCCACCGTATCAAGCAGGAACTAGGGTTACTGAATATACAACAAAGGAGACAGACCAATTCGTCCGTGTTACCCCTGGCGAAACAGCTGAGGGGGCATGGATGATGCGCAAAGAAGCCATCCAAGGGCTGACCCCAGAAGAAATAGCTATAAAATATTCACTGCCATCAGTTCCAAAATTTATTACAGATGTCAATGTGCCACCAGGCACAGGCATCAGAACTGGAAAAGTAGCAAGTAATTTTAATGGCAACCAAGGTGCTGTCCAATATGAATTGATAAGCCGATTGCCGAGCAGCTCGTTTACAAATACTAGGGCGTTGAAATAGATATGTTGATACCTGATGACATTTTCCAGAAACAGCTTCCATGTCCAATAAAGAAAACACTAAATATTGGTGATTTAGTGCTTGTTCTTATTGATGATGAAAAGGTTCACCATCGTGGTGATAAAACGCTTAATCGAAATATCTATGCTTTTAGTGTGGATGGTGACCTACGTTGGCAAATACAAGAAATGCCAGGCGCGGGAAATTATTCTGCACCCTATGTGTCAATGCGTGAGGATGGAGGTGAGATTTTTGTATACAACTGGTATGGCACAGATTACTTGTTGAATCTGAATGATGGAACTGTGCATTTCTATGGGCCACCAAGAAGACCTTGGTAGCAGAACAATCGTACAAGCTAAGGCGAGCTAAAGGGTCGTACTCGGATTGTTTCTTCAAACTGAATCACTCGGACAAGGTTCACACCTGCGATAGATACCGATGCATCAACGCCGCCTCATCTCCTTGCCCCGTCCAACCGACCAATACAACATCCCTGATACCTTGCAAGGCAAATTCCTAGCCTTCGCAGCGCAAGGAGGTAAATTTATACTGTTCAATACGCAGAAATCTGCCCTCGTTCCCTTGTAAATATCCTCCAATTTCAAATTTATGCCGAGCCAGATCCCGGCGACCCTCGTTTATGTGGACAGCCAAATCTCCAACATAATCGTTTGCCGTCTGCCTCAATATCGCAGACAGAAACCTTGCAACAGACCACCCCAACCGCAAAACAGTTGCGCCGATTTGGGTGCGTGCGCATAAGGATTGACGCCATGCCAGGCCTCATCTGGCGTCAGGCCATTCAGATGCTGATGCGGGCGAACGGCGTTGTACCAGAAGCTGAATTCCGAGAGTAATGCCGCGAGTGTTTCACGTCCATCGATCTTGAGCCGATCCAGGTTTTCTTTCAGCGTGCCGAATACGCGCTCGATACGCCCGTTCATCCACGGGCACCCGGGAGTGGTGAATTGCTGGCGAATACCCGCAAGCGCAACAATCAGGCGAAATATGCGCCTCTTGAAAACCGGCTCATTGTCGGAGCGGATGCTTCGCGGCTTGCCGAAACGCCCTATCGCCAAGAAAACATATCCGAGCAGAGTCCATGCGTTTTTGTTGTTCACTGCTTCGATTGTCAGTAACTTGCGGCTGCCGTGGTCGATGATGCCGAGGATGGAATGAACTTCTCCAACTGTGTCGCCCTTGCCGGTGAGATCGATTGCCCACAGGTGGTTATTGGGTACAGGTTTGGGGAAGCGATGTTTGAGCGTGCGCCGCAGGATGAGAACTTGATAGCGATGCTGCCGAAGGGTGTAAGCCACGTAGGATTTACTGACAGTCATTTTTCGTTTGAACGCATGCGTTCTATTGAACAAGGATGCGATCTTTCTGCAACCTGTATCCGGAAGAAGCGCTTTAAGTTTGAGGACTTCATGCCTGACCCAGGCTGGCTTGGGCTGGGCTCTGTCGTAGTGCGGGGCAATGGTCTGGATGCGGACGCGTTGGCGTTTATACGCAACTCGCCGGAAAGATGCCCCCAGTTTATTCAATAGCGCAGCGATAGACGCAAGGATGCGACTGAACGCAAGGATCAGGGGTGATAGGTACATGTGAATTTGAGTATGGTTGAAAAGGGTGAGGCTCGGCTGGAATGGACAGATTCGCAATAATCTTCGATCAAATGCTTTCACCAAGCAAGCCTGAACAGTAGACGAGACACCTCACTCGCACAGATAAACAAATGAATACTGAACAATATAATTCAGTAAGGTCAGAATTTGATTGACGCCCGCTCGCTTGCACAGGTAAATTCCAGCGTTCTCGCTCGCACAGGAACACTTCCTTACTGTATTCAATCATTGATCGGCAGAAGACTACCGGAATCCAATATGGACGATCTCAATTTCACCATCCCCCCGGCAAAACCCAGTTACGACACGAAAGTCGCGCTGAAATATTTCAAAGCTGCGGGCAGCGCAATGAATGTGGCAGCGGGACAAACCATCTTCGTCGAAAACGAGAAGAGCAATCCGCTTTTGCTGCAACGCGACAAGATGTATTTTCTGGTGGAAGGGGAAGTCGATCTGACGGTAAACAAGTCCCGGGTGTGCGTGATACGCAGCGGTGAACTATTCGGCGAAATGGGATTGATCACCGGCATGCCCAGGACTGCGACGGCCACGGCAAGGACGGATTGCCGCTTTTACACATTGACGAGCAGCCAACTCCACACTGCGCTGGGCACGGCACCCGAGTTCGGGTTGCTGCTGATGAGCATCATGATCACGCGCCTGCGCGACACGATTGCCTTTTTGAAAGCCAGCGGCACGCTGGCCAGCCACGAAGAGCTGAGAGACGCCGAGATATTCGACAGGAAGATGCTGGAAAAACTGACGGAAGAACTCGACGACAGCGCGCGCATTCGCTACCCGGCACACAAAGTTATCGTTCAGGAAGGCCAATCGGGTGTCTTCATGTATGTGGTGCTGGAAGGCGCGGTAGAGGTTGCAGTCCAGGACAACATCGTGGGCAAAATCGAACGGGGCGGCCTGTTCGGAGAAATGGCGCTGATCACGCGCGAAGAACGGGTAGCGAGCGCCATTGCGTTAACCGATTGCGAGTTGCTTGCAATCAGCCGCAATGTGTTCCTCGATCTGGTCTGTGCCAATCCCAGGTTTGCGGTGTCGCTGCTAGGTGCGGTGGGGAATCGCGCCAGGTTTATGGCGGCGTTGCGGGTGTGATCGCCAATACAGCGTTCGCTCTTGGCGGTATTTTTGTGCAAACCATTGCGACACTATGCCGTGAATGTCAGGGGCATTTACTGCACAGATTCTGTAGGTCGGGTTAGCGACAGCGTAACCCGACGTTGCCGCTGCTCCTGTCTCATATTGTCGGGTTACGCTGCGCTAACCCGACCTACTGTGCCATCCCCTCAGAAGTCTAAGCCGCCTCAACCTTGTATTTCATCGCGTGCAATTCACATACCAGAAAGTTATTGCCGGGCATGTCTTTTAAATGCGGTACGCAGACAACGATGTCCGGCTCGCCATTTTTCCTGATCGTGTGTATACAATTCTCACAGGTTGGGTGCTGTGACAGTTTGCCTTTATGGTGCGTTGGCTTTTTCAATCTTTACCTCTCAACATCAACAGGGTGCTAGCGCCCCTCGGCACATAATAATCAGGTGCACTGCAGGTCGACTCGTTACAACGGCTGTCAGATGAAGAGATCGGGGCACAGGTATGGAAAACCCATGTCGCAGTCCCGCTACCATAGCTTCCCTTAGGCCGGAGACTTTGCGCCCATACCTTTCAGTATGTTTGCCAAGTGCTGTGTATTTTATCCTATTTTATGTGACCGATTCCGATGGACTTTTCGAAAATGAAACACCGCACGGCAAATGTGGACAATTGAAATGTGTGACATGAAGCAACCCTGCGCTACCAGTGTAGGTGCGAATTTATTCGCACGCTCAATAAGTTATGTGCGAATAAATTCGCACCTACAAATCCCTCAACTACGTTTTTTTAGGGAGAATGGGATTTTCGTTATCTTCACCTCGAATAAGACATCCTGAGGTTGGTTAGCAGAGCAGGCAGGCTGGCGGGCTTGAAAAGTACAGTCCAGCGCGAGTGCATTAGCTGTTCGATATGGGGCGACGAAATTTCCCCCGTCAGCAGCACTGCGTTAATCTGTTTTGCCGAAGAGTTCTGAATGTCCTCGAGCATCTTCAAGCCATTCATGCCGGGCAGGTGATAGTCTGTAATGTAGTAATCAGCCCTCTTTGTTTCCGCGTTTCCGAGCGCCTCTTCGGCCGTGCCGAAGAGAGAGACCCGTATGTCGAGCGTTTCGAGCGATAGCTTGATGGCCTTCCCCGCTTCCATGTCGTCTTCGATGACCACGATGCGCTTGCCCGCAAAATCGTCGAATGCGTTGGCCCCAAGGATTGCCGGAGGTTGTGCCGGTGCCGCATGTTCGTCCGATTCATGGATCAGCGGCAGGCTGATTTCAAATACCGAGCCCCTGCCAACCCGGGAGCGGCAACTCACGTCGGCACCCAGCAGTTCGCTCAGGCGCCTGACGATGGCCAGGCCCAATCCGACGCCCTTGGCCCGATGCCTTTCGGGATTGCCGACCTGGAAGTATTCCTCGAAGATCAAATCCAGATGTTCGCGATCAATGCCGATGCCCGTATCCCATACTTGTATCAGCGCGCGATCTCTGCGACGGCGCACGCTCAACAGGATGCCGCCCTTTTCCGTGTATTTGACAGCATTGCCGATGAGATTGCGCATCAGATCCTGAAGCAAATTGGCATCGCTGAACAGTGTCAGGCCCCGGAGCGGGCAGAACAGGTTAAGACGCAGGTTTTTCTTTCGTGCCTGGTCGGAAAATTCGGCATCGAGCGTCTCGATCAGATCCATGGCCCGGATCGCCGCAGGCTGCGGTTTGATCATGTCGGCATCCAGCCTTGAAAGATCGAGCAATTTGTTCAGCAGTTCGCCCAGGGAATGCAGCGAGGCGGAAAGATGCTGGCTGATTTTTTCCTGTTTTTCGTTCAGCCCGGTTCTGACCAGCGTTTCGTGGAACAGTCCGATGGCCTGAAGCGGTTGGCGCAGGTCGTGGCTGGCGGCGGCAAGGAAGCGCGTCTTGGCCAGATTCGCGTTCTCCGCTGCTTGCCTGGCGGCGATCAGTTCGGCTTCGACCCGTTTGCGCGCGGTAATGTCGCGCGCAATGCCGAGCACCCCCACCAGACAGCCGTTTCTGATCACCGGTACGACGCTGTGTTCGCCCTCGATATACTCGCCGGATTTCTGCTTCATGCGCACTTCGACATTGGCTGTACGCTGTCTTGCCAGCGCTGTGCGGAATATCTCCTCCGCACGCGACAGGTCATCCGGATGGGTGAAGCCGGCGAATGATTGCCCGACATATTCGGCGGGCGACCATCCCGTGATCCATTGGCAAGACGGGCTGACTGACGTGAATTTGCCGTCGGGTGCAATGGAATAAATGATGTCGCTGGCTCGTTCGAAAATGCTGCGATACCTCACTTCACTTTCGATCAGGGCATTTTCGGTGGCGCGTATGCGCTTGATGATGGACCAGGACAGCGCCATACCGAGCGCGACGATCAATAAAGCAACGGCGTAAGTGAGTTTCCGCGAAAATTCGTTGGCCCAGCGCGACGCCTCTGCCAGCGTGGCGGAAAACTGGTCTTCCTCCACTGTCAGCCGACGGTCGATGTCGTCCAGGCTGGCTGCGATGGCGCGAATTGCCGCCGGCCTGGCATGCCCACCGGCAATTTCCTCATGCAACTGTCCGGCGACCTCCATCAATTCTGCAATCAGCAGGTCACCGCGGTGCCAGTGTTCCATTGCGAGGGATAGATAGGGCATATGCCGGAAGCGGCGGAAAAACGGGATGGCGTATTCGATATCGACCGGATGCAAGCCACCCTGCAGACAGCCCGCGCGGATGATGTCCAGGTCGGGCCGACTCTTCATTATTTCCTCGCGGGCCGCTTGATACCCCAACGGCACCTTGATCATGTTCAGGTAGGCCTGGTAGTCGGCTTCGTCGCGCGAATTGCCGTATTGATTCAGTTTAAGAATCGCATTTTTTTGGGCCTTGGCCCAAAGCCCTTCACCGCTGACGAATATGCGTATGCCAACGGCGGCATCCATCTGGGACTGGAAATACAGCACGAGACCAAAAATGAGGGCCACGAACAAGGCAATGATCAGATGGACACGATAAACGGCAGTGACGCGTGATGCGGCGTCATTCAGCATTGAAACTCCCCCTTTTTTCGGCGCTCGCTGCGCCTGTCATATAGAACTTGAATCCCCCACTCCGGCAGATGCAACACGCGGAGAAAAACCGGAAGTTCAAAGGCCTTTCTGGAGTATCACCGAGCTTGTCCGCCGCCGTCAATCTGCAGCCCCTCCAGTTCGCGCTTCGTGCAAATGCATGCAGCGGCTTGAAGATCGGCGGAAATGAAGCTCAGATTTAATACCCATTACAAACATGGATTTGCAATTCGGTTGATACAAAACTGCACGAGGTGAAGCTCAATTTTGAGGCATAATCCATGTAATTTAATCAACTAATAATCCGATTTTGCTTTTGGCCGAAAAAATGGCCATTCGATCACCGGATCACGCGTGAAGAAGAATTGAACAATTCGACTGCAATACAATCCGCACAGCTGCGACAGTTGCTTTCCATCAGCAAGGTCTCGTTGATTGCCAGCATTGCTCTCGCTGCATTTCTGGCTTATGTGCAACGAGCGGTGATTCCGTCCACCGAGCTCCTCGTATGGTGTTCTCTCATGGTGTTGGCCTCGCTGTTGCGGGCTGCCCATGTTTATTCCCCGCAACGTTTTCCGGACGATGACGCTGTTCGTTCCAGGTTGCGGTGGTTCCGCCTCGGGGTGATTGTTGCCGGTGCGGTGTGGGGTTCGGCAGGCTTCCTGCTCTTCCCCTCCGATCAACCGCAATATGTCATGTTCCTGATTTTTGTGCTGGCAGGTATGACAGTCGGCGGCGTGGCTTCGTTTTCTGCCGATCTGATCAGTGCAGTTTCGTTTTCAGTGTTGCTTTGCCTGCCGATTACGATCCGTTTGTTTGTTGCAGGAGATAGCTTGTCCGCATCCATGGGCATGGCAGTAATGTTGTATCTCGGCTTCATGATCACGATCTTGTGGCGCAACAGCCGGAGCGTACTGGAAAATATTACCCTGCGCCTGGAGGCGGCCGCGCGCGAGGAAAAACTGAAGGAAGGCAAGGAACGCTATCGCTTGCTGCTGAGCCATTTGCCCGTTGGAATTTTCCATTATGACACTGACCTTGTCATCACCTATTGCAACGAGCGTTTCGCCGGTATGTTGCACAACTCCGTTGAGCACATCACCGGGCTGGATATAAAACTGCTCAAGGATCAGGCCATCCTGCCCGGTTTGCGCGTTGCCCTGAACGGCGAGACGGGCCATTACGAGGGCCATTATCTGGCCACCTTCAGCGAGGCCGAAGGATGGGCATATATCACCTGCACACCTTCCCGCGACGGCAGCGGAAAGATCGTGGGTGGTATTGCGATCGTGCAGGATGTCACCGAGCGCAAGCTGGCGGAGAATCAGATCATGAATCTGGCGTTCTACGACCCGCTCACCAACCTGCCGAACCGGCGCCTTCTGCTGGACCGGCTTCATCATGCACTGGCTTCCAGTGCGCGCAGCGGCAAAGAGGGTGCGCTGCTGTTCATCGACCTGGACAATTTCAAGGCGCTCAATGACACGCTGGGCCACGACATGGGAGACTTGCTGCTGCAACAGGTGGCGCAACGTCTGACTGCCTGCGTGCGCCAGGACGACACCGTGGCACGCCTGGGCGGAGACGAATTCGTGGTGATGCTGGAAGACCTGGGCGAACAGGATCTTGAAGCGGCGGCACAGACTGAAGCCGTCGGCGAGAAGATCCTTGCTGCGCTGGGCCGGCCTTACCAGCTGATGATGCATGAATATCGCTGCACCCCCAGCATCGGTGCGGCCCTGTTCAATGGTCACCACTTGGAAATAGAGGAGCTGCTGAAACAAACCGACATCGCCATGTATCAGGCCAAGAAAGCCGGCCGCAACACGGTGCGCTTCTTCGACCAACAGATGCAGGACGCGGTGACCGCCCGCGTTGTCCTTGAAAGCGAATTGCGCAAGGCGCTTGAAAAACAGCAATTCCAGTTGCATTTCCAGATCCAGGTGGATAAAGCAAACCGGCCGCTGGGGGCGGAAGCATTGTTGCGCTGGATTCACCCCGAGCGCGGCTTGCTGCTTCCGGACCAATTCATCAGGGTGGTGGAAGAAACTGATTTGATACTGCCCATCGGTCAATGGGTAATAGAGTCTGCTTGCGCACAGCTCAAGGCATGGCAACAGGATGCACTTACCCGCCACCTTACGCTTGCAGTGAATGTGAGTGCTGCGCAATTGCACCAGACCGGTTTTGTGGCCCAGGTGCAGGCTGCCGTGCAACGCCACGCTATCAACCCCGCGCTGCTCAAGCTCGAGTTGACCGAAAGCATGTTGTTGAAGAACATCGAAGATACGATCAAGGCCATGAACGAGTTGAAAGAGATCGGAGTCCGGTTCGCTCTGGATGATTTCGGCACCGGCTATTCATCCCTGCAATACCTCAACCGACTGCCGCTCGAGCAGATCAAGATAGATAAATCATTCGTGCGCGACATCGCCTCCGACAGCAGCGACCGGGAGATTGTAGGCACCATAATCGCGATGGCGCAAAACCTGTACCTGGATGTCATTGCCGAAGGCGTGTCAACTGAAGAGCAACGCCAGTTCCTGCTTGGCAATGGCTGCTTTCAATTTCAGGGATATCTGTTCGGCAAGCCCGTGCCGATCGAGCAGTTTGAAGCAATGCTGAAGCGGGATGATTGCCCCGAAAGATGCGGCGATGCAGGGTGGCCACTGCGGGCCGTCAGAACCAAAGGAGTTGAAGCACTCCATCCGTGACCTTTTTGGCAAAGCAAATGCTCAGGCTGACCATTTGAAAGCGTATCATTGCAACTTCCTGCAACAACAATTGACCCGGCACCTCAAACGCTCTTCCCTTCCACCAAGCAGAAAGGATAGGCATCATGAGTACGCAACCAGTCACCCCCTTGTCTCCCGAGGAAATCCAACGCATCCACGCCTACTGGCGCGCCTGCAACTACCTCGCCGCGGGCATGATCTATCTGCGCGACAACCCGCTGCTCAGGGAGCCGCTCAAACCCGAACACATCAAGAACCGCCTGCTCGGCCACTGGGGCGCCAGTCCCGGACTGGCCTTCACCTACATCCACATGAACCGCTTGATCGTCAAATACGACCTGAATGCGATTTTCATGGCGGGGCCGGGGCATGGTGCGCCCGGCGTCCTGGCACCGGTATACCTGGAGGGCAGGTACAGCGAGGTTTACCCGAACAAGGGCGAGAACGAAGAGGGAATGCGCCAGTTCTTCAAGGAATTCTCCTTCCCAGGCGGCATCGGCAGCCACTGCACGCCGGAGACACCGGGTTCCATCCACGAGGGCGGCGAACTTGGCTACAGTGTGTCGCATGCGTTCGGAGCGGCATATGACAACCCCGACCTGATCGTGACGGTGATGGTAGGCGACGGCGAATCGGAAACTGCTCCTCTGGCGACATCCTGGCATTCCAACAAATTCCTGAATCCCATCCGCGACGGTGCGGTGCTGCCCGTCTTACATCTCAACGGTTACAAGATCAACAACCCCACCATCCTCTCGCGCATCTCGCACGAGGAACTGGAGAACCTGTTCAAGGGCTACGGCTGGACGCCGTATTTCGTGGAAGGCAGCGATCCGGAAACCATGCATCAGGCGATGGCGCAGACCATGGAACAATGCGTGCTGGAGATACGCCGTATCCAGCAGGAGGCGCGCGGCAGCGGCAAGCCAATCCGCCCGCGCTGGCCGATGATCGTACTGCGCTCGCCCAAGGGCTGGACCGGTCCGAAAGAAGTGGACGGCAAGAAGGTGGAAAACTTCTGGCGCGCGCACCAGGTTCCGCTCGGTGACGTGAAGACGCCGGAGCATTTTTCCATCCTGGAGAACTGGCTGAAGAGTTACAAGACATCCGAGCTGTTCGACAAGAATGGTGCGCTGCTGCCTGAGTTGAAAGCGCTGGCGCCGAAAGGCAACCGCCGCATGAGTGCCAACCATCACGCCAACGGCGGCCAGTTGCGCAAGGCGCTGCATATGCCGGACTGCAAGGATTATGCACAGCCTGTCGCCAAGCCCGGCACCATCACCGCCGAGAACACGCGCCCGCTGGGCAAATTCCTGCGCGACATCATGCGCGACAACATGAGCAACTTCCGCGTGTTCGGTCCGGACGAGAACAGCTCGAACAAGCTGGACAACGTGTATGAAGTGAGCAAGAAGACCTGGCTGGCGGATTACCTGCCGGAAGATGCTGGCGGCGGCGAGCTGTCACCGGATGGGCGCGTGATGGAAATGCTGTCCGAACACACGCTGGAAGGCTGGCTCGAAGGTTACCTGCTCACCGGACGCCACGGCTTTTTCTCCACTTACGAAGCGTTCGTGCATGTCATCGACTCCATGTTCAACCAGCACGCCAAGTGGCTGGCCATGTCCAAGGCCGTGCCGTGGCGCGCGGCGGTGTCGTCGCTGAACCTGCTCATCACTTCCACCGTGTGGCGCCAGGACCACAATGGCTTCACCCACCAGGACCCCGGCTTTCTCGACTTGGTGGTGAACAAGAGCCCGGATGTCACGCGCATCTACCTGCCGCCCGATGTGAACTGCCTGCTCTCGGTCGCCGACCATTGCCTGAAGAGCACCAACTACATCAACGTCATCGTGTGCGACAAACAAAAACATTTGCAATATCTGGACATGGATGCGGCCATCAAACACTGCACCAAGGGCATCGGCATCTGGGACTGGGCGAGCAACGACCAGGGCGGCGAGCCGGACGTGGTGATGGCGAGTGCGGGCGATGTTCCCACCAAGGAGGCGCTGGCCGCCGTGGTGCTGCTGCGCGAGCACTTTCCCAATCTGAAAATACGCTTCATCAACGTGGTCAATTTGTACAAGCTCGTCCCCTCCAGCGAACACCCGCACGGCTTGAGCGACCGCGATTTCGACAGCCTGTTCACGCTGGACAAGCCGGTGATGTTCAATTTCCACGGCTACCCGTGGCTGATCCACCGCATGGCTTACCGCCGCAACAACCACAAGAATTTCCATGTGCGCGGCTACAAGGAAAAAGGCAGCATCAACACGCCGCTGGAGCTGGCAATCCAGAACCAGATCGACCGCTTCAGCCTGGTGATCGATGTGATCGACCGCATTCCGGCGCTGCACGTGGCCGGTGCGCACGTCAAAGAGAAAATGCTGAACATGCAGATTGAGTGCCGCAGTTACGCTTATGAGAACGGCATCGATCTGCCGGAAGCGGATAACTGGACATGGCCCTATTAGGATTCAGGAACTGGGATTCAGGATTTGGCAAATCGGCTAAATCCTGAATCCCAATTCCCAATTCCCAATTCCTAAATGCCCACCATACTCACCATCAACAGCGGTTCTTCTTCAATCAAGGCCTGCCTGTTCGCGGCGGACGGAGCGCGGCGCAACTTCCGCTATGAACATCTGCGCGATCCGCGTGCGGGTTTCGATCAACTGATGCGCGATCTCTCCGGGCATGCGCCCGCCATCGTCGGTCACCGCTTTGTGCATGGCGGCGAGATCGTGGATACGGCGCGGCTGGTGGATGAAGCAGAACGCGCGCGGCTGCAAAATATCGTCCACCTCGCCCCGCTTCACCTGCCGGGCAATCTGATGGGGCTGGATTTATGCAAACAGCGCTTCGACGTGCCGCAGATCGCCTGCTTCGATACGGCCTTCCACACCACGCTGCCGGAGCTGGCAAAACGCTTGCCGATTCCGCAGGAACTCAGCCTGCGCCGTTTCGGATTTCACGGCCTCAATTACGCGCATGTCGCAACCCGGTTGCGCTATATCCTCGGCGATATCGCCTACGGCAAGGTCGTGGTTGCCCATCTCGGCAGCGGCGCCAGTCTGTGCCTGATGGACAATCTGCAATCGGTCGATACCACGATGGGCTACACCCCGGCGGGCGGCGTCGTAATGGGCACACGCAGTGGCGACCTTGATCCCGGCGTGATGCTGGAACTGGCCAAGCGCTACGACGCAGGCGAATTAAGCGATATGGTTTTCCACAAGATGGGCTTGCTTGCCCTGTCCGGCGGCGAAAGCAGCGAAATGAGCGACCTGCTGGCCAGCGGGAGTGCGCAGGCGAAATTCGCGGTTGACTATTTTTGCAATCAGGTGCGCGCCGCCATCGGCGGCCTCGCGGCAAAGGCGGGCGGCATTGATGCACTGGTCTTTACCGCAGGAGTTGGCGAACATTCCGCACACATACGTGAAGCGATTTGCGCACCGCTGGCTTTCCTCGGACTCTCGCTGGACCATGAAGCCAACAGCGCGGCCTCTGCCAGAATCGAGCGCAAAGGCTCCAAGCCCGTATTGATCGTTCCGGCCGACGAAGAGGGGATGATTCATCGTCTCTGCCTGACGTTCAATACGGGCTCTGCGTAACCCCCGGTTGTATCCGGGCGGTGTCAAAACTATTCCCTGCCCCGGCCGCGTTCTCTTTCTTCCCCGCGTTTGGGCGCGGGTTGTACATCGCCATTTTTCTGTCTGATTTCCCGGCCTTTCTGTCGTATTTCCCTGTTGGACTGTCCGTCTTTCCGCTCTTGCGATCCTTGCCTCGGCTGCTCGCGCTGCATTTTTCCCGGCTGCGGTTGCTGCCTGCGAATCTGTGATTCCTGGCGTTCCTGTTGGGGCGTGGCATTAGTCGGCCCCTGTTGCCGTTGCCGCACTACGGGGTCACGCGGCTGGTAGCGGTAATTCCTCCGATGAAGCTCATGCTGTTGTTCCACTTGGCGTGGATAGCTTTCCCCTGAGTATTGCCGCTGATAGAGTGGCAAAGGGGCTGGTTTGTGGCGAACACCATGATTCCACTTGTCCCAGCCTTTTCTATGCCGCTCCCAATCATGGCCCCAGTGATCGCCCCAGCGCGGTGGCGCATCGATCCGCCAACCGTAGAAGTATGCAGGCGGACGACGGAAATAGCGCACCGGGATTCTCAGGATGAATACCGGCACGAACACTGGATCTACAAGCACCCAAGGGCCGTTGTACCACGAGCTCTCGTACCAGTTGTCATCCTGGTAGATCCAGTACACGCCGTCGTAGAAAAAGAAATTCGCTTCCAGCTGGGGAGCGTAGTAAACCGGATAACCCGGCACGACGACCAGTTCCGGATATACCGGCAGGTTGATTCCGATGCTGACGTGAGGGAGTCCGATATTGACACTTACCTGGGCATTGGCCGGCACCGAGTACAGCGCCCATAACATGATGAGGATATAGCGAATTCTTTTCATGATTTGACCTCCGGTTTTATAACGCATGACTTATGAGGGGCTGGGTTCAATTTGGTTCAAATAGCGAAATTACCGGTCGTTTCGCGATCACGCCACGTGCATCATGTGAATGACCGCGATTGACTCCATTGCTTGCCCGTTTTACGCTTAGCGCAGAATGACGGGCACAATTCATGATTTGCCGGAGTAGACTGATGACAAGGGAGAATAACCATGCTCAATAGAGAAGTCGTCCTGCAGACACTGAAATGCAGCCCCGGCCAGTATCCGCAACTGCTCGAAGAGAGATTTCCACATATACTGGAAAAGGTCATCCAACTCTGGGGGTCGCCCGATGCAGAACCCTATTTCTCAGATTTATTGCAACCCGATGGCCGCGGTGGCGGCAGATTTGACCGTGACGGCTTTCCCGAAAAAGCCTGGCAGGAAATATTGCAACTGAGGTTGCTCCACGCCAAATCCCACCCCAACCTGTAATAGCAGGAAATCTGCGCCTGCCGGGGCTGGAAAATCTGCGATTCAGAAAATTTTGTAACGCCCCAACTGCTTGATGTTGAAGCTGCGCACGAAAATGTACGCCACTAATGGTTATGCTGCTTTTGCCACATTTCCGCATCCCCGCGCCTTGTTTCTGCCTGGCCGGAAGTACCGTAACCGGGTTTGCCGGCACTATGCAATATCTCAGTCGTCTGGATAAACTTTTTCTTGTCCAGCGCAATTTCAAGCGCGGTTTTGCCTTCCGAATTTTTCTTGCGAAAATCTGCGCCATATTTGATCAGTAATCGCACAATCTCGGGATAGCCCCTTTCGGCAGCCAGATGCAGCGGCGTCATCCCCTCATGGAAGAAATTGATGCCCACATTCATGACCAACAGACGTTGAACTGTTGCCTGATCCCCTCGCGCGATTGCTTCCAGCAGGATTTGACGTACATCGGTATTGTCTTCGGAAGAATTATCTGCGGCCACAGGCAGGAAACTGGCCACACGATTCAGCAAAGCTACCGCTATCAGAACGCCCAGCGACACGATCAGCGCAATCCGGCTGATGCCCAGCGCGCTGGCCAACTCTTCCGGAATATTCGCACCGATAGCCAGAATACTGATCGTTAACAACAGGAACATCTGCAAATAGCGGAACAATGCCACTACGATCAAGGCTGTCAGGGCGCTCAATAGCATTCTCCTGTCGACCAGATGGCCCAGGATGTCTTCCGGCAGATTGGCGAGAAGACTCATCACCGAGGCCGCCAATAAAACAAGTATTTCGCTGGATTTGAATTCGATTTTCACACTCATCACCTGTTATTTGTAACCTGCTTGGATATTCAACTGGACCGTTAGCATACCCAAAAGTTCAGTCACATGAAATTCCCGCTTCGACCGTTCGTCCTGATTCAGACGAATGGCATCGTTAGCGTGAAATTCGCGCAGGCTGGTTATCCCGCGTGCGGGGGAAAGTTGGATAGGGGGAAACGGGTATGGCACATCGGGGGTGGCACACTTGCCATGCCCGTTAGAAACTGGGCATTGCGTGTACCGCTCATCCCGGCCGGTTGCTTCCCGCCACGATTTTGTACTCGAACAGGCGGCATTGGATGGCGCCGTTGTAAAGCGGTGTGCGTCTGGACGGCGATAGCCGCATCAATTTTGTGATGCGCAAATCGGCGGTAAACAGGTAAGCGTTCCAGCCGCCGAATTTCTTCTTCAGCACATCGCCCAGTTGCGGATACAACTCGGCCAATTCGTCCTCGTCGCCCATGCGTTCGCCGTAGGGCAGGTTGGCGATGAGAATGCCTTCTTTCTCCGGCGGCGACGCTTCCAGCGCGTTGCACTGATTCAAATCCACCGTTTCGCGGATACCCGCTTCTTCCAGGTTCTGGTGCGCAGCCCTGAGTGCGTCGCCGTAGAGGTCGCTGCCGTAGATGGGCAATTCGCTCACCGGCAGTTGCGCGGCGATGGCGGCTTCGCGCATCGCATTCCATAATTTTGCATCGAAATTTTTCAGTTTCTGGAATGCAAAATTGCGCGCGATGCCGGGCTGGATGTTGAGCGACATCTGGGCCGCCTCGATAAGAAAGGTACCGCTGCCGCACATCGGGTCGAGCAACGGAATACCGGGTTTCCATCCGGCCATCATCAAGATGCCCGCGGCCAGGTTCTCGCGCAGCGGCGCGATATTGGTGTGAATGCGCACGCCGCGTTTGTACAGCGCGTCGCCGGAGGTATCCAGATACATGGTGAATCTTTCGCCCTCGAAGAAAGCATGTATGCGCATGTCCGGATCGAGCTTGGCCACACTGGGGCGCGCATTCTTTTCGGCGCGGAATTTGTCGCACACCGCATCCTTGATCTTGAGCGTGATGAATTCCAGGCTCTTGAGCGGACATTTAATGGCGGTGACCTTGACCAGGATGGTGTCGTTCACGTCGAACCAGCGCACCCACGGCATCTCGAATACGGTCTTGTACACATCCTCTTCGTTGCGGAATGGCGTGGCCTCTTTTACGCGCCACAGGATGCGCGAAGCGAGACGGCTTTGCAGGTTGGCGCGGTAACACAGCGGCCAGTCGCCCGCAAAGGCAACGCCGCCTTCAGTTTCACGCACATCGGCAGCACCGAAACCGATAAGCTCGGAAGCCAGGAGTTTTTCCAGTCCGCGCGGACAGGGGGCGAAGAAATCAGGCATATGAAAGCTCCTGGAAATTCATTTTCGCGGGATGAAGCGCAAGGAGCCGCGGAGTGAGTGACGAGACATGCCGCAATTGGCAGGCGAGGAACGAACGAGCACGCGACGCCGCGATTCGCCCGCAAAATGAAGAGGCCGGGACTTTCATCAGAAAGGCTTCACCACAACGAGTACCACCACTGCAATCAGCGCCAGCACCGGCACTTCATTGAAGAAGCGGAACCAGACATGGTTGCGGAGATTGCGGTCCTCGGCGAACACCTTCACCAGATGGCCGCAATATAGATGATAGGCGGCGAGTCCGGCCACCACTGCGGTTTTGACATATATCCAGCCGCCGATTGCCAACTGGTCGGCATAGGCGAACCACAGCCAAAAGCCGGTAATAACGGCCAATGCGCCGATGGGCGTGACGAACTTGTACAGTTTGCGCTCCATCAGCTTCAGGCGCTCACGCACGGACTGCTCTTCCGCCATTGCGTGATTGACGAATATGCGCGGCAGGTAGAACAGGCCGGCAAACCAGCTGACAACGAAAAAAATGTGAAATGCTTTTAGCCACAACATGACAATTCCTCAACACTTGATAAATC
Organism: Sideroxyarcus sp.; assembly: GCA_049286265.1. Taxonomy (GTDB): domain Bacteria; phylum Pseudomonadota; class Gammaproteobacteria; order Burkholderiales; family Gallionellaceae; genus Sideroxyarcus. The sequence continues at coordinate 7,634 of JBAQDF010000009.1, read as the reverse complement.
CATCATTCCCGCATAAGCGGAAAAGACGTTAACGCGACAACCTGCGCCGGAACAACACCAGCGAAACATAAAATGCGACCAGCGTATACGCCAGCAACACCCCGATATGCAGCAATGCCTGCGGCGGAACCGCTCCGCTCATCAACGGCCGCGCCAGGTCTACCGCATGCGTCAGCGGCAACGCGCTGGCGACCATCTGGAAGCCGTGCGGCAACTGCGAAACCGGGAAAAAGACGCCGCATAGTAGCATCATCGGGGTGATGACCAGCGTGAAGTAGTACATGAAAAAGTCATAGGCAGGCGCCAGCGCGGTCATGATCAGGCCGATGGCAGCGAAAGCCAGACCGATCAGCAAGGCCAGCGGAATCATCCACAGCGACATCAGCGAATGCGACAACCCGAGCACCCAGATCACGACAAGCACTGCCGCGCCAGACATCAGGCTCTTGGTGGCCGCCCACAGGATTTCGGATAGCACCACGTCGTCCAGCGAGACTGGCGTGTTAAGGATCGCCTCCCAGGTGCGCTGCTCGTGCATGCGGGCAAAGCCGGAATACAGCGCCTCGAAACTGGCGCTGTTCATGGTGCTGTAGCACACCGTACCCGCCGCGAGAAACGCCATGTACGACATGCCGCCCATTTCCGGTAACAGGCTGCCCAAGCCGTAACCCAGACCCAGCATGTAGATCACCGGGTCGGCCAGATGTCCGAGAATGGAAGGTGCTGCGATTTTTTTCCATACCAGCCAATGCCGCCTCCAGATGGGGAGGAAGCGCAGACTCAAACGCGGCAGGGCAAAATATTGGCTGTTCATTTCTTTCTATCCTCCGCCACCGCCGTGAATGCCCGCTCCGGCGCCACCACCCCGACACCGCGCTCGTACACACACCCTTTGGAGGTTCCTTCGGCCATGACGCGGTCGCCACAAGTAAATGTGTGTGTCATGTAGAAGTATTTCTCATCCCAGTGCTGTACTTCCAGTTTTACCTCATAGCGCTGGAAGATATTCAACGGTTTCTTGTAGGTCATGGTGTGCTCTGCAATGACCGGGATCCAGCCGCGCTTGAACATGGCCTTGAGCAGGCCGCTACGCGCGAACACATCCACACGATTGAGATCGCAGATGGTGAGATAACGGCCATTGTTCATGTGAAAGTTGATGTCGATATCGTTCGGCAGTACGTGCAGCGTGAGTGTACTCGTGTAGCTTCCTTCCAGCCGCTCCATGAAGAAGGAACGGATGATGACCCACAGCATGCGGAAGATCAGGTTCATTCGCGCATCTCCCTGCCGGTCAATTTCAGAAACACGTCCTCCAGGTTCGCCGGACGGTGCAGGTAGCGCAGTGCGGATTGCGCCTGCAAATGCGCGACCAAGGGCTGCGCATCTTTCACGTAGCAAAACACCGATTCGCCGCTGACTTCAAAGCGTTGCGAAAATTTTGCAGCATGCTCATTCGCCCACTGCCCCGAAGTCTCGCCGAACACTTCCACCACTTGCGGCTCGATGTTTTGCTCGATCAACTCTCGCGGCGAACCCTGGCTGATGAGTTTGCCGTTATCCAGCACCGCGAGGCGGTGACACAGGCGCTCGGCTTCGTCCATGAAGTGCGTGGTGAGCAGCAAGGTCTTGCCTTGCTGCGTGAGTTCGCGCAAGCGCTGCCAGATGAGATGGCGCGCTTGCGGATCAAGCCCGGTGGTGGGTTCGTCGAGAAAGATGACATCGGGATCGTTCACCAGCGCACGCGCCAGCGTCAACCGCCGCTTCATGCCGCCGGACAGCGTCGGTACCTTTACATCGCGCTTGTTGGTGAGGCTGGCGAATTCGAGCAATGACGGAATGCGCGCCTCGATCTCGCCGTCCTGCATGCCGAAGTAGCGCCCGTACACCAGCAAGTTCTCCGCCACGGTGAAATCGGGGTCGAGGTTGTCCATTTGCGGCACCACGCCGACGCGGATGCGCGCCTCGCGTGCGGCCTGCGGCACCGGCAAGTCGAGCAACGTGGCCGTGCCCGCATCCGGTGCGATCAGGCCAAGCAGCATGCGCAGGGTGGTGGTCTTGCCCGCGCCGTTGGGGCCGAGCAGGCCGAAGCATTCGCCTTTGCCAATGGAAAGATCGAGGCCGTCCACTACGCGTTGGCCACCGTAGGATTTTTGCAGACCTTTAGCTTGTATGACTGGATTCATTCAAAGAACCCCGCTAAACCGTCATTCCGGCCTGCGCCGGAATGACGTGCCAATGAAATTGCTGTACTCACAACTCAACCCCGGTGAAATGCCGTTTCACGATATCGCGCAATTGCGTCAATCGTCCGTGGAAAAAATGCTCGGCCTGCGGCAACACAACAATCGGCAGGTGCTGCGGCCGCGCCCATTCCAGCGCGTCGGCCAAAGGCACGACGTCGTCATACTCGCCGTGAATGACCAGGGTGTCGGGAGAAACTGCAGGCATCGCAAAGCGCCCGACGGCTGGCGCGGCCAGCACCAGATGTTGCGGATGCAGGAAATTGGCGGCACGCGCGGCGACATAGCCGCCAAATGAAAAACCCGACAGCAGCAGCGGCAACTCATCGCCGAATTGTTCCCGGGCATAGCGCACGATTTCTATCATGTCCTGCTCCTCGCCTTCGCCGCCGGTGAATTCGCCCTCGCTCTCGCCAACGCCGCGAAAATTGAAGCGCAAGGAAATACAGCCAAGTTCGGCAAAGGTTTTGGCCAGCATCACCGCCACCTTGTTCTCCATGGTGCCACCCATGGTCGGCAGCGGATGCGCCACGACGGCGATCGCGCGCGGCGTCTCAACCGGAAAATGGGCTATGCCCTCGAGATTTCCTGCCGCACCCGCGATGGAGAATTTTTTTTGCCCGACCGTCATTAAACTTTTAGCCTTTCGACCACACGACCATGCGTCAGGTGTTCTTCAATGATCTCGTCGAGATCGGCCTGGTCGACATAGGTGTACCAGACCGCCTCGGGATAGATCACCAGCACCGGCCCCAGATCGCACCGGCCCAGACAGCCAGCCGAGTTGATGCGGATGAAATTCTGTTCATTCGAAATGTCCAGCAGCTTGACCTTGTCCTTGACGTAGGCACGCGCAGCCTTTGCATTATGGTTATTGCAGCAGTCTTCGCCTGCCGGGCGCTGGTTCTCGCAGAAAAATACATGTTTATGGTAATAACTCATTTCCCCTCCAGATGTTGTTTGTATGAAGCTCGCGTCCACCACAGATAGCCGCCCAGCAGCAGCGGAAAAATCAGCGACACGGTATGCGACAACCCGTTGTAATTGCGCAGGTGTCCATATCGCCAATGGTACAGGCGCATTGCGGCGGACGGCGTTCCGCTGTCCAGCACCCAGTATGACAGCACCACGTAACTCAGCGTCCCCAGGGCGGTCGCCCAAATCAGCCGCGATTGCGACAGCCAGGCAATGCCGGTAATGAACAGCACGCCGATCAGGATGCCCAGGATCGCTTCGCCATTCAGCCACAGCAGCAGCGCCCAGGATTTTAGCAACAATGCCGCCGCGATGAATTTTGCCAAAGCCACCACGCTCAGCATCAGCGCCAGACCGAACACCGCATTCCGGCGGATGTGCAACAGGCTGAGCAATAACGCGCCCACCATCATCAGGTTCAGCCCGACCGCCAGGCTTTCCCATACGCTGAACGGTTCTTCCGGTACCGCTACCAGCATGCGGAAGGCAGGCTCGGTGATAAACACGTTGCCCAGCATCGGCAGCGACGGATTGATCTGCGCGAACATCCACAACATCACCAGCGCCAGACCGAAATCCACGCCCGCCCCCTGCCGGAACAATCCGATGCGCCATTGCGTGATGCGAACGAACCAGGCGCGCCCGGCGATGGACGCCGCAACCAGCGCGCCCCCCAGTGCTCCGGCGCTGTTGGACAGAATATCGACATTGGAACTGGTGCGCGCGGGCATATACATCTGGAGATATTCCAGTGTGGCAGAGAGCACCATCGCCAGCAGCGTAGCCAGCAGCACGCTGGACCCCTTGCTGAACCAGGCGTGCAGGGTGAGCGCTAGCAGTATCCCGAACGGGAAGTAGGCCAGCAGATTGCTCAACGCATCAAAGCCGGTATAAGTTAACCCTACTGGTGAAGTGAGCACTCCCCAGAACTCCAGTCCTTGCTCCTGCCAGCCAATAAACGGCGCCAGACTGGCGTAAACAATAAACGCGGCATACCCCGCCACCAGATAGCGGCGCAAAAGGCTGCGAGGCTTTGCAAGTAAGGAAGTACTCATGCATGGAACCCGAAGAGATCGCTTTGTCTAAATAGCATTGACTAGGAAGTATGGGTAAGAAACAATGCTGCGATTAATGAATTAAGACCAATACAAAATTGGCTTTGAATTAGGAGGAATTATGGCATACCTGCACTGGTCCAGCGATTTGGACACGGGCATCGACGTGGTCGACAAACAACACCGACGCATTGTTGAGTACCTGAACGAACTCAATTCAGCGAATGACACCGGCGACACCAAGGCAACGAATCACGTTCTGAACGAGTTGGTCGACTACACACTCACCCATTTTGCTTTTGAAGAAGAATTGCAGGAGCGTGCAGGCTATCCATTCCTGAGAGCACACAAACGCGTGCACGAGATCTTCACCAAGCGCGTGGGAGAATTCGTGAAGCGCGCCGAAGCCGGGGAAAACGTCGCACCGGAAGTGCTCTCCATGCTGAAAATCTGGCTGGTCAACCACATCAAGGGCGACGACGCGGACTATGCAGAATGCGTCAAACAGAACCTTGGGCTCGAATCAACCGTCGACAGGACCGGCGGCTGGCTGGGCGGCGCGCTGAAACGACTGTTCGGCTGATTTCATTTTGCTTCAAAGCGCTTTGCAATCACTGAAGGCAAACGCTTTGGCGCCGTGATGCGCACCTGCTTGTTGACGTTGTACACCCCGAACACCACCGTAATCGCGCTTTCAGGAACATCGAACTCCCCTGCCAGAAACGTCACCAGATGCGCCGTCGCTTTGCCATGCACCGGATTCTCGGCGACATGAATCTCCAACTGCTTGCCGATGACCTTGCCGAGTTTGGTTTTGTTAGCCCGCGGACGGCCGAGGATGTTCAGCACCAATGTCTCGCCATCCCATTGGCAAAACGAAGACATCACCAATCCGGATTTGGCGTTTTTCATATAGATGAAAACAGCTCCTGTAGGGTGGGCACGTACTTTGTGCCCACGCGTGATCGAGACAATTCTGCATGAATCCCTTTGGGAGCGCCGACGTCTCGTCGGCAGGTTTGTTCACAATAGCCGACGAGGTCGTCGGCGCTCCCATCAAAACTTTTCATACGGCATCAAATAGCGCCACTGCCCCTGCGGCAATTTGGACATCGACACGCGCCCGATGCGCAGCCGTTTCATCGCCAGCACCTGCAAATCCACGGCCTTGCACATATGGGTGACCTGGCCGGGCTTCACGCCCTTGAGGGCAAAACGCAAATGTGTTTCGTTTTGCCAACTTACCTTGACCGGCGGCAACGGCTTTCCGTTAAAACTGAGTCCGTGATTAAGCAACTTGAGCCCTTCTGGAGCAAGTTCACCTGCAACCTCGACGATATATTCCTGTTCAATCGTGGCGGCATCCTCGGTCAGCTTGCGGGTAACTCGATAATCCTGGGTAAATACTGCCAGGCCGCTCGCGTGTATTTGCAACGGCAGGCATTGCGTCAGTCGCACAAAGTGCTGCTTGAGCAGACGGATGCCGGAACGGTCGTCCGGTGCGCGCGTATCGGCGCAGAGCAGTTGTTTGATCGTGTCCGCATTCATGTCCGTGTCGGGCGGCTGGTGGAACAGGATCGTTACCGGTTCCACCGGAACCAGCGTGGCATCCGGATGCAGTTCGACCTTCTGCTCCGCCACCATGAACTGCGGCTCTTCCACCACCAGCCCATCCACGCTCACCCAACCGCCCGCAATATACAGCTCCGCCTCGCGGCGCGAGCAGTGGACCAATTCGGCGAGGCGTTTGGCGAGACGGATGGGGTCGGACATTTGATGTGAATCTGAAATCAAGGAGCGCATTGTAAACGCTCAGCAGCGTCGTTCACCTGTAAAATCCGGACATGAATACCGACAAAAAACCTGCAAACCGACCTCCGCTGGAAGGCATCACGCTTGAGATGATCGTTACGCAACTTTCCGAGACCATGGGATGGGAGGCGATGGGCGAAGCTATTCCTATCCGCTGCTTCACGCATGATCCCAGCGTGAAATCTAGTTTGAAGTTTTTGCGGAGGACGCCTTGGGCGAGGGCGAAAGTGGAGGAGCTGTATTTGTTTATGCGAAGGGTGCAATAAGCATGCAGGGTGGGCACGCTGTTGATCGCCCTCTACGCAGGTTCAGACCGGATACCTGATACGGGAGCGCGATGCTCCCTGAACAGACGCATTGCAAACTCGCCTGCCGGATGTGCGCGGAACTGCAGGATGGTATCGCACACCAGGGCCGGAACCTCCTCCAGCGGCGGGAACTTGATCCCGTATTCTGCAGGCCACAGCACGGGCGCAGCGAGGGAAGCGAACGTCAGATCCGCCGCAGTGAAACGGTCGCCACACAGGAACGGTCGACCGTCGGCAAGGCGGGCACTCACCAGATCGAATCCCTCCGCCACCACCGGGAATCCCTTGTCCACGTTCTCCTTCGACACATCCAGCGTGCGCAAAAGGATGGGGAACAACACGGAAAAAAACGGCTGTGCGAGCGTGCGCTGCCAGAGCGGCACGCCCTGCCCCGCAAGATTCAGTATCTGGCGCGAGGATAAGGTACGCAGATTGAAATACACCCAGCGCCGCGACTCGACCCCGAACTTCTCGTCGAAATAATCCTCCAGCGCCTCCACCTCACCGATGAGATCGGACGGATACAGCTTGTCTCCCTCGGGCAAGCTCCTGTCCAGATAACGGAGAATCTCCGTCGAATCCGTAATGGCCCCCGTATCCGTCACCAGGATGGGAACCATCCCCAGCTTGTTATAACGGCGCGCGACCAGATTGTGGAACAACTGAAGATGCGCCTCCTCGACATACGGCACGCCCGCATGAATAAGACCCCAGCGGGCTTTCTCGCAATAGTGGCTAACGGGGATAGTGATCAGGCGCATGGTGGCAACCTCATGTAAAACGTCCGGTGACGATTCAGGAAGGACGCGGAATGGCGGGCAATCTCCTCCTTGCTCAGCGGGTTGTCAAGGAGGCGCGATGGCTTTTAGGGCCTATGCGGTTTGAACAGTCGCGAGGCTGACTCATTATCGTTGCAATAAGCGCCGCTGTTCGGGCTGAGCACCGCTTGTTCCCTCTCCCTCTGGGAGAGGGCTAGGGTGAGGGAACACTCGTTGTATTCCCTCTACTTCTGAAACCTACACCGTCGGGGGTAGCCCGACAGCAAGTCACTTTTCTCGTCTTGCCGAGAAAAGTAACCAAAAGAGGGCGCCCCCAGCGCGCCGCCACTGCGGGGTCCCTGCGTTGCTCGACTGGTCAGGCCTCCGCATAAACTCGCACGACCCGCTTCGCGGTCACGTGCTCAAACATATGCGTCGGACTACCCCTGACCAGTCTGCGCTACTCGGCGGCGCACAGGGGAA
>JBAQDF010000008.1:0-44176 GCA_049286265.1 Sideroxyarcus sp. | reverse complement strand
TTGAGGGCGTTGGTCACCGTTGTGAGGTTGCCGGTGGTGGTGTCGTAGTTGTAGCTGGTCACATCAGTCACGTCGGTGCGCGGGCCGTTGACGGTTTTGAGCAGGCTCTTTCGGGCATCGGTCGTGGTGTAGTAGGTGTAGCTGCTGGTGCGCGGTTGTGAGTTGGGGTCAGCCACTGCTGCCAGCCCTGCTCCGCCGGTCGCATCCGTGGTCGGTTGTACCGTGCGGGTAAGCAGGTTGCCCTTGGTATCATAGGTGTAGGTGGTCAGGAGCAATGGTTCGGCAATCTGTAGTGGCAGTCGGTAAGTGGCATTCCATGTAGTCGTGTTCTTGCGTTCGACGCTGCCGGTTGCAGTTGACGGAACGTAGGTACTCAGGGTCGTTGGGCAGGATGCGCTTGAAGCTACGCCTTCCAGGCGTACCACCTCCAGGTTGCGCGTCAGGTCGTACGCGTAGCAGGTCTTGTTGCCCTTGAAGTCGGTTCGGCTTGCCACGTTGCCGTTGGTATCGTACGTCTGGTTGCTCGCAGATGCGCCGCAGCCGCTGCCGCCGGGTTGGCTGACGCCGGTGATCTTGGTAGCGCCCTGCACTATCTGGTATGTTTGGGTGCGTACCGTTCCCAGTGCATCGGTGATGTTGCTCGATCCCGTGTTGTAGGTGATGGCTGCGCGTTCCGCTCCGCCTGCATGTTCGGTGGATATGGCGCGACCGTTGCTGTCGTAGGCATAAGTGGCAAAGCGTGTGCCGTTCTCATCCGTGATGCCGGTCAGGGCGTGGATGTAGGTGGTGTTCTCGTACAGGTAGTGTTTGGTCTTGCCGTCGGGATAGGTGACGGAGGTCAGGTTGCCCGCGGTATCGTAGGTGTAGCTGTACGCGCCGTTTGCAGGGTCGGTCATCTTGATGATTCTGGATTGTTCGTCGTAGCCGAGGTTGAGTCTGTGCTGATGGGCGTCTGTGATGCGAATCAACAGTCCGGCGGGTAATGCTGTTGTTGTGCCGCTGATGACTCCGCCGTTGGGGGCGACTGCCGTGCCATCGCTGTAGGTCAGGGTTGTGGTTTGTCCGGCACGGGTTGTGACCGAGAGGAGTTTACCCGTCACATCGTATTTCTCCACGTCGTGATCGGCGGTAATGTAGGTCCAGCCCTGTACGTTGCCGGTCGCATCCGTTTGACGATTCAGTTGGTCGTTTACGTCGACATCGGATGTCCAGACGCCGCTCGATTGTTTGTTGAAGGTGTAAACATTACCCTCTCCTCGAATTGCGTTGGCGACGCCGAATGTGGGTGCAGAGCAAAGCGGGATCGCATATCCCAGGCGATGTACAGTCATGCCATAGGGCGCATTGACGCCGCCTGAACCTGAACCAGTATCCATACCCAAACTTCTGAGTTGCGAAACGATGGGGTTGGATACCGCTTGTACGGAACGCTGCCAGTTGAAACGCCAGCCGCCTGTGCCCAGGGAGCCGTCCAGCGTCTCTTTGTCTGTCGCGAGGCTATGGTAGATCCGGGTGAATTCCAGTCCGGCAGGCGAGCGGTAATCGGTTTCGACCTGAAATTTGAGGCCGGTCGAGGGGTTGATCGGGTTACCCACACTGGGGCACTGATTGCCTTTGTCAGGGTCTACTGGTGGCTGGGGTTGTATCGCGGGGCCGTTGCCTACAACGCAAGAGGTATTGTTTGGGTCGGATACGAAGTTGCTCTTGCAGGTGCACTGGGTGCCGTTCAGGGGGGTGGAATTGGCTGGGCAAGGTGTGACGCATTGACCCGCGTACATTAGATAGCCTGGATAGCAAATTGCGCTTTTTACAACACTCTCCCATAAGCAATATTTGTTGGGTGAACACGCATTTGCGTCTGTTGTCCAATGCCCCAGACATTGTCTGTAGTCTGGATATCCAGGGTCAGGGAAATCGGCCACGATATCAAGAACCGCCGGCCCAAGAAATGGTGGATACTGTGTCACTTCCCATTCGCATGCGCTTAGCGCCGAATCAAATATGGGCGCTTGTATAGTGTTGCCGGACATCACATGCCACACCCACCCTTTGCCAATGTCGACAGAGTGAGCAATTTGCGGCAAGCTTACTAGCGCGCTGAATATTGAGACTATTAAGAACTGCCAAAACTTCGCAACTTTGGGCCGCAACGCTGCTTCTTGCATCACAACATACCCATTACTTTTCATGCACATTGTGGTCAAGCGATGCAGTAAAGCACGCACTTGAGAAACACTAGGAATTGTCTTGCCAGCCAGATTTGAAACGTGAACGAACTCCGCGCGTAGATAAGCCATCCTCATTTCGATGTTGCTCCCTTTGGGGTTCTTTTGCTGCACATATGGTGTTTTCATTATATTTTATATGAGTTTTTGCATTTCACAACGTTGAGATGATGGCTAAATGCGAACGCGCGCATCCTCGCACACAATACGTGTCTCTACCTATATGTTTTTTGGCCTATATACTTTGGCATATTGACAAGGCGTGATCTTTCGCTCCTGCCCAATTTATTTTGAGAGGCATAGATAAACTGCCAATCTGAGTTTTGTGCAAAGTGCTGCTCAGCTTCAGTATTTGGCCAATCGTCTGCGGCTGGCACTCCAAACTCTGGTACAGTGAAACTGTTTAGGCGGACTGAATTATAATTTACACAAATCATGCACTACCGTATGATGAATTGAAACTCTCAGCGAAGAAAATTCGCTGTAGCAATGTGGCACAACAATCACAACGAGCTAAAGAATTGTAGGGAGAATCGCGATATGTTGTTCGGCCTGTTGAAAGATATTCTTAAGGGGAAATTTAAAGATAAAACATTGGGTGAATTAACAACCCCAGAGTTCTCCTCAAGAGAGAGTAGAAATCTGGCATTCGGAGGAGATAAAGATTTAAAGAAGTTGGCCGACTTGATCTTGAAACAAGAAGACTCATTAACGTTTACCATTCTTGAAATTGGTTCAGCCCCTCTAGATGAAACGCCTGAGCCGTTCCATCAACTATTGGACCTGTTCCCGGGATCTCAAATACTGGCCTTTGAAGTAGAAAAGGATCTTTGCGAAAGATTAAATAAGACATCTAAACCTGGAATTAAGACTTTCCCAATAGCACTGGGGCGCACGGAGGAAACCCGCACTTTTTATGAAACCAGACACCCAATGTGCTGCTCGCTGTATAGGCCCAATGAAAGATTGATTAGCCTATATAACAATTTTGAAGTTGCTTATTTAAAGTCTGCGGGGTCTATTGAAACAGTCAGCTTGGATTACTTCACCAAACAAAACAACATTGGATCGGTAGACTTCATAAAGATCGATATTCAAGGGGCTGAACTGGAAGTCTTCCAAGGTGGATACAACGTCCTTGATCAGATTGTCGCTATGGTCTGTGAGGTTGAGTTCATTCCTCACTATATTAATCAACCTCTATTTGGCGATGTCTGTGCTTTCCTGAGCAAACAAGACATTATGTTTCATAAGTTCCTTGGGCTTTTCGGTAGCGCTCTTTCACCAATAGTTGTTAACAACGATCCCAACTTTGTGACACAGCATATCTGGTCAGATGCGGTATTTATCAGAGACATCTTCAAAATACCTGAGCTTTCTTCACACAAGCTGCTCAAATTAGGCATGCTGGCATATCTATACGGTAGCCCGGATTTGACATATCACTGCTTTCATCACTATGACAAACTAAATGAAACCGACCTCAAGGGATTATTCCTCGCTCTACTTTCACAGTAGTTAACAGCATTCAGGGCGTATATACATCAGCTTGCGCCAAAGCAGGTTTAACCCAGGTGCAGCTCGCCGAGACGCTGCAGATGGTGGCCTCCTACGAGGTTGGTCGCCGCCGCATTCCGGTGTCGATGCCGCCTTCGCTGACGCAGGCGCTCAAGGTGCAGACCGATGAGCTGCTCGGGAAAGAAACCAAGACGCGCTCCATGCGCGGGCCAGCCCCAAGCTGCAACAGCGCTTGGTGATGTAAATGCTCGACGGCGTGCTTGTCCAGCAGGGGCGGTAGTTAGACGAAGATCAGTAGCTAAAGAAAGCGACTGCATCCGGGTTAACGGAGGCCGTGGCTTATTATTTATTGACAATGTGGCGATCCTTCGCGCCTACCCGATTTACTTGAAGGCAGGATTTTGAGGGGTATAGATAAACTGCCAATCCGAGTACTTGGTCTTGCCTTCGAATGACCTGTCTGCGTAACCGAAGTTGGTGTTTTTGATCGCGGATGCATCAGTCAGGCTATACACGCCCATGATGCCGCCTTCGGGTGCCGTGATAATCCCCCACTGTTTCTGGTTCATGACAGGGTCGCGATAGAGTTGGCGCAGGTAGTGCTGGGGTGGGTTGTAGCGGGTGTCGGTGAGCAGGTCTTCCAGCTTGGCTGGGTAACGTTTGATTGCTCCCGGGGTGCGCTGGTAGTAGAGCGCGATGGCCTGCCTGTATTGATCGCCGACGAAGAGCAATTCTGTTTCTTTTTCTCGTTGGGCGGCGTGGCTCCAGTCAATGCCGGTATTGGCCATCACCACGCCCGCCACGGCGATGACGAACAGGATGGTCAGGTAGGTGAATCCGGATTGCTTCTTCTTGTGCTTACCAATCAGCATAGGGCGTTCCATCCTTGCTGTTTCCCGGAGCGCCGCTCTTGATGTCGAAGATTGCACCTTTCTCGGTGCTGGCTGGCGGGATCAGTATCCATGTGGCACTACTTTGTGTAATGGGGTCGACCGGGATTTTGCGGAAGTAGTTTTTGCTGACCAGCTCTTCCAGGGTGTCGGGATACTTGCCTGTGTCGGCATGGAATTTATCCAGTGTCTCGCGCAGCAAAGACAGGTCTTGTCTGAGCACGGCTTCCTCGGCTTTGCTTACGCTGTGGAAATAACGCGGCGAGACAATGGACAATAGCAAGGCGATGATGGTCATGGCGACCAGGAGTTCAATGAGGGTGAAGCCGTTTTCTGGTTGAGTTCTGGATATCATCTCTACCACTCGCGGTAAGGCACGCCATTCAGCCCTGTCCGGTCGCTCTGGGAATAGACGTCATACACGTCTCTCCCTGCATGAGGTGTCTCCGACGGGCTATCGTAGCTGCGCGTTCCCCATAATGCCTCGGCACTAACATCGTTATCCGCAAACGGATCTCTGGGAATGCGCCGCAGGAAGTAGATCTTTTTTGAGACTGGGCTTTTGACATCGGTCGCGCCTTCAACCAGAACTGATAGTTTCGGTGGATAGCCGCTTTGATCCAGTGATCGGGCTATTCTGCCCTCATCGACAGCCTGCTTGTACGTGTCAATCGCCATACGTATCTCGCGCAAACTTTGACGCAACTCAGCCTCATTGGCTCGCTGCCGGGAGAGTGCGGATAGAGGCATGGCGACGGATGCCAGGATGGCCACGATGACTACCGTGACCAGCAGTTCAATCAACGTGAAACCGGTTTCAGTGTCGAGACTATGTTTTTGCTGCATCGCGATGCGTGCTACCTGGCAATGCCTACAGTGGCTGTCGGCAAGCTGTTGACCGGCAGTACGCGCCCTGCCGCGTCCGAGAAGTTGGCCGCGCCCACTCGCAGTTGCGTGGCGCCTGTTGCCGAGTCCAGCGGCTGGAAGGTAATGCTTGCGAGTACCCCGTCACCTTGCACATTGCCCTGGCGAATGATGCCCAGGTTGATACGTCCGCTCTTATCCTGCACTTGCTGCATGAATTGCGTCTTGCCATCCGGTTTCATGAGCAGGTCTCCTTCCAGCACGCTCACGACCTTGAGTTTAGCGGGATCGTAAGACATGTCCAGGAGCGCATTCTGCAACCCAATCGCGGACGCGTTGATCTTGACGGTAAAGGGCTTACCTGTCGGCACCTGCGCAGGGCTATCCAGCGATAGTTGTATGCTGCCCAGTGCGGGAATCGCCACGGGGACATCCAACTGTTTGACCGGATCAACTGGCAGTGAGGCATTCGCTTGCGCGACAGGAACAACACTAGCCGGTGTTGGTAATGCATCGCGGTTACTTGCAGCAGGCTGGTTTTGTTTCTCTGTTTCGGTTTGGCTTGGCTTGCCCATATCAACCTGGTTGATTTCCAGTCTGTCCAGGCTGATCAGCGATGTGGTACCCGACGGGAATTCTTCGATAGGCGATTCTGGCCGGACGATGTTGCGCACGACACGCGGTGTAATCAACAATACGATTTCGGTCTTTGAAGTTGTGTCTGAGCGGCTGGAGAACAAGCGCCCGACAATGGGCAATTGGCCAAGACCCGGGATGCCGTTGCCCGATTTGCGGTCTTCCTTGCTGATCAGCCCTGCCAATATTTGAGTTTCGCCATCCTTGAGGCGCAGCACGGTAGCTGCATTGCGCGTTCCGATCTGATAGGTAAGCGAGCCGTTGGTGTTTTGAATCTGCTTCGCAATGTTGCTAACTTCAAGGCTGACCTTGATGCCGACTTCGCTGTCGAGGTAAATCGTAGGTTCAACTTCCAGTTTCAAACCGACATCCAGATAGGTCACGCTCTCGGCAACCATGCCCGTCGATGTCGTGGTATTGGTAATGACCGGTACTTTGTCGCCGATGTGGATGTTGGCCTTTTCGTGGTTCTTGACGCGTATTCTCGGATTGGCCAGGAGATTGGTTTCGCCATCCTGATGCAGTAAATTGACGATCAATGCGGGGTCGGACATCGACACTCGCACCACGTCCGTTGAGCTATTACGCAATTCATTCAAGGTCGCCGTTCCGGCAACCTTGGCAGCGCCAAGTATGCTGTAGCTGATTCTGTTCGGGAACTGTACACCGATGTTGTCCAGCAGGTTAGAGCCGACTTCCAGCACTTCCACTTCCAGCATGACTTCGGGTTCGGCGATGTCCTGCGCCGCGATCACTCTTTCGGCGACACGGATGACATCGGCGGTATCGCGAATGATGATCAGATTGAGCTTCTCATCAACATTAATGTCCTTCGGTTTAACCATGTTCTTGAGTACTGCCGCAACGTCCTTGGCACTGGCATTGGTCAAATAGAAATTTTTGATCTGCAATTCCTGAAAATCCCGCAACTTGTCCGGCGTGTTGGGATAAATGAATAGCGTGTTGCTGCTCAGCACGCTTTCCTTCAATTGGTTGGTGACCAGAATGAAACGAATGACATCTTCAATACGAGCATCGCGCACCAGCAGATTGACTCGCAGATCGGAGCGTACTTCTGTGTCGAAGAGAAAATTGACGCCGGCAACTTTGGAGATCGAGTCGAATACCGAGCGAATCGAAGCATCCTTGAATTCGATAGTGATGGGTCGCGAGAGTTTGGACTTGAAGATCGTACCAGCCTGGCCGGATGCTGCCAGCTTGGCTTCAATTTCTCGCTTAAGCTTCAACGCTCCAGGGTGCGATGGTGTGTCGGTCAGTACAGAGCGAACTTTTTTGGCTGCCTCTGTGACATCACCTTTGTCGAATTGGGTTCTCGCTTCGGCAAGCAACTGCATCTGCTTCTTCTCGTCGGCGAGTGAGCTCAGGCCAACTTTGGCGCGTGAGTTATCCGGATCAATGTGAAGGATGCGTTGGTAGAAGTTTTCTGCCTCTTCCCAGTTGGGTTTGTTCTTGGCTGCTTCAGCTTGTGTCAGCCACTGAAAGACGGCTGTTTCACGGCGCTTGAAATATTGAGAGCGATATTCGCTGTTGTCCGGATCAAGCCGATAGGCTTTATCCATCTGTGCCAGACCTTCTTCAACTCGGCCTTGCTCAAACAGGCCTAGACCTTCATCAAAGGCACGCTGTGCCGCACATCCAGTCAATAAAAACGCAACCAATGCACCGATTAAGAGATTTTTCTTGAACATTAGCTTCAGTCGTTGGGTTCAGGTTGTGGCGAAGTTATGTTGCCGTACATAGCCGCTTTGAGTACCGAAGCACTGATCAGGGCGTTGGCTGCTGAAGTGGTATTGAAAGACAACGTCTGTTGAATATTGGTGGGCAAATGAGTCAGCACTGCTTCGCCTTCGCTGATTTTGTCTACCCTGTAGGTGTCGTCCAAAACATCATTCACTTTGACGGTGTAATGACGGTCATTTCTGGAGAGGAACACCGTAATCTCCTTGCCGTCCAGCATGCGTCCGATGAAAGAAAACGGGAGTGTTGGCGCAGTTGGCTGGGGCGGCGGGACGTAAACTGGTGCGGTTACCTTTGGCAAAGGTGGCGGAAGATACCATGACCTGGATTCGAATAATCCAGTTGTGCGTACATTTTTGGGTATGGGGCGTTTGATCGTCGACAGATCGAAATGCATTTCAGACACCTGCTCAACACTGCCGGAGACACTATGTTTGCCGGCATCTTTAATGACTGCGCCAACAACGTCACCGGACACGTCTTCCTGTTCTTTAGCTGACATAGCCAATGATGTCCCTAAAGAGATGATCAGCAGGATCAATAGGCTACCTTTGATGCGCAATGCAGTCTCCTGGCGGTTGTTCGTTTCTTTCTCTAATGTAGAGAAAAATACTGTGAAAAATTGTTGCGGCTAGAGTGTTTCTTGTTGCAAAGCAACGGCGCGAGAGTGTAACAGCTTAACAAGCTGTTGAAAAACGTAGCGAGCGACGACAGAACAAGGCGCGCAATGGCGGAAAAGCGGGATTTACTGGTAGTTAATCGCTTCGCGGCCCCACATTTTGAGCCATTGAGCAGCGCAGTTATGTCGAGCACAGTAGTTTTTCAACAGCCTGTTAGCAGTATCCAGCGTGGCGCCGATTCAATCGCTTATATCGTTTCCGCGAAGATGGGAACCCAGTTAAATAAATCAGCGCATCCCAAGGAAAATCGGTGGGCTTAATCCTTTCAATGGCAGTTTACAGAACCGTACGCGGCAGAGCACCCTTACTTTGTCTTCATCTTTCATTGCATTCGCCGGACTTGCCGTTTAATTCAGTGCGGTGATTTTCTCAAGCATGTTCTTCCTGAAGCCTGTTATTTCCAATGGCGGTGGTGATCGCCTCGCGCAAAGCATCCGCTTTTGCCGGCTTGTACAAAATCTGCAGGCTCGCATTCCTCGCCAGCGTATAAGTATCCTTGCTGATGTTGCCGGTAAACAGCATTGCAGGCAGCCCGGCTCCCCAGCGATGACGTATTGCATTGATCGCATCAACTCCATTCAGGGAGCCTCGCAACCCGAAATCCGAGATGATCATATCAACAGTCTGATCCATCGCTTCGAGCTGTTTGATCATGTTTGCGGCAGAATCGGCGACCACCACCCTGCACCCCCACGATTGCAGGAGGGACTGCATTCCTGCGCGTATGCTTCCTTCATTTTCAATGAAGGCGATCAAGCGGCCTTCCAGATCGGGAACTACATGCGGCTGGGCTAAATCGGGTTGCTCCTCGATAATTGCCGCCTTCGCCAGCGGCACGGTTACCGTAAAAGTCGACCCCTTGCCCGGCGTGGAAGTCAGCGTGACAGGATGCCCCAGCAACCGTGCCGCGCGATCCACTATCGACAATCCCAAGCCCAATCCTTGCTGGCGGTCACGTTCGGGATTGTTGACCTGGTAAAACTCGTCAAAGATTTTGGAAAGCTGATCCTCGGGAATACCGATACCCGTGTCGTGCACCTCGATGGAAAGCTTGCCTTGCCGATGACGGCAGCCGACCAGAACGCTTCCTGACGGAGTGTAGCGCAGCGCATTGGAAATCAGGTTGCGCAGGATTTGTACCGCCAGGATGATGTCGCTTTCTATGACGGCCGAGGATGGCGAGAACTTCAAGCGGATTCCCTTCTGTTCCGCGATCGGGCGAAATTCCTTCTCCAGTTCGTCAAACAGATTCTGGATGGCAAACGATTTGATTTTCAACCTGATGGCATGTCCGTCCAGTCTTGAAATATCGAGCAGGCCATCCAGCAAGCCGCACAAGGAAGTGGTTGCCTGTTGCGCGTGTTCCAATACATCTTTTCCGCTGGGGGACAGTTGCCGCTCGAATTCCAGCTGTTCCAGAAATATCATCAAAGCGGCCAACGGCTGGCGCAAATCGTGGCTGGCCGCTGCAAGAAAGCGGGATTTTGCCTTGCTTGCACTTTCCAGCAACTCATGCTGCCGCGACAGTTCGGCAACCAGGAATTCATTATGAAAACGGAGACGCTGTGCCTCGAGAAACATTTGATGTTTCTTGTTTCCAAGCACCATCGCCACCGGAATAAACAACAGCAACATCACGGCGAGCATCAAATGCAGGCGGTCGCCGACGGTCAACAGCCAAAGGGCAGGCGGGCTGATGCTGGCCAGCGTAAACATGCGCGGCGGCAGGACGAGCGACAAACCTTCCGACATGGCGGATGCCGCCACCACGGCGGATACGGTCAGTACAAAGAGCTGCAATGTGACGGGCAGATAAGCCATCATCGCGGTGGAAGACATGCCCCATACAACGCCGGCCAATCCCCCGCATATGGCCTGGCCGTTCCTCCATTGCGTGGAACTGCGATATTCCGGCTTGATGTGGTACTGGCGGATCAGGTAAGAGCGAACCAGGGTAATGGGGTAAATAAGGATCACTGCGGGCGCCCATGTCCACCAAGGCGCCGAATCATGCACGGCAAAGACCATAAGCGAAAAGATCAATGCTCCCGCCCAGTTGAGGTCGTTGGCATCATTGAAATATGCCTTGACCTGCGCGGCCTCGATTGCTTCGTTTTCGTTTAGCAAAACTGCTTGTTTAGGCATGATTCATATTGTGATTCAAAATTATCCCGCTTATTCCCCGGCTGGCACTTGCATGCCAAGAGTAACATCCGGCGCAACGCCTGTAATCCCCTCCGCTATCCATTCTGAAACGGCAGAGATGGTGGCCGCCGGATTGGCGCCGACCGCGCCCGGAAAAACCGAACCGTCGGCAACATAAAGACCCTTGTAGCCGAATACCTGCCCCCGGTCATTGCCATTTGCGCTAACCACACCTTGCCCGGCATCCTGAGCCAGGGCACAGCCTCCGAGCGGATGCACCGTGATGTTGTTGCGCACCGGCCAGGTCCATGTCGGCAACGGAGTGAAGAAACTTGAGCCCGCAAACGCCTTGAATTTTTTTCCGCAGCCGACAATGGCTTGATACAGCGGCATGCTGGACTTCTGCGGCCAGCGGATATCCAGCCGACCTTCCTTCAGCGACAGTACGCCGTCGCCCTTGTCCTGCCCCATGCATAGAAGCACACTGCTGCGGTAGGACAAATCGCTCTGGAGAATTTCATGGAAGAGATCGGCGACCTGGCCGCTCCACTTTCCGCCGAACAAAGTTCCCATGATGCGACGCCACAGCCACTTGATCGCGCGCCATGCCTTTTTCAGCAATCCCAGCGGGCTTAACAAGGGCTGCATGCCCTCAATGAACCAGGCCATAAACACCGGGTAACTGGCGTCTTCCAGCAGGAACGCGCGTTCGGGGTCATGCGCATTGAACAAGTTGTAATCGGAGTACTGGGTGATCACCGGCCCGTAATTGGGATCGGCGTCTTTTTTCCCCACGGCGGCGAAGGAAACGAAATCGCCGTTACCAGAGAAACGCTGCCCCAGTTGTTGGCTGATCCGCGGCAATGTGGCATGCACATCGCGGCAGCGCAGCAGCAATTCGTTCGTTCCCAAAGTACCGGCGGAAACCACGACACGTTGCGTATCGACCCAGGCAGCCCCCTGGTCGAGGTGGAGGTAATGCACCCGATATCCATGCGCTCCGTCTGCCCCGGTATCCTCGCCGCCCTGAGCGTTCAGCGGAACGATTTTTTCGACCAGGGTATCGGTCTGGATGCGGGCGCCGTGAACATGCTCGGCAACATGGAGGTAATTGAGGTCCACGGAGTTCTTGGATTGCGTATTGCAGCCCACATCGCATTCGCCGCAATAAGTGCAGGAAGTTTGCGTTGCGCCATAGCGGTTCTTTTCCTGCAGACCGATGGCTGCGGGCGAGGATTGCGGGGTTTTATAGCTGTAATCGTTACCGAAGAATACGCAAAGATCGGCAAGTCTGGATTCGCGCCCCTGTTCTTTGGCGAAATCCCTGAATAGTCCGGTACGGGTAACGCGGCGGCGGGGATCGTTTTCCCAGGAAGGAATGGGACGCGCGCCGAGAACGGCTTTGGCCACGTCGTAATAAGGTTGCAGCGATTCCCGGTTAACCCCGGCAGGCCAGTTGGCGGCAAAGATATGCGCGGGCGGTTCGAGAAACACGTTGGCATAGATCAGCGACCCGCCCCCCAATCCGGCGCCGACCACCGCATCCATTTTGGTGTAATTGCGGATGTCATACAGGCCACGCAAACCGCGGCCGCGTATGTGCCTGGGGCGGCGTGCCTTATAGACCGGATCGCTCCAGAAATTGTCGGCCATCTGGTGCGGCGAGCGCGGAAAAGAACCCATCGGGTAGCGTTTGCCCCGCTCCAGCAGCAGCACGCCCTTGCCCCATTTCTGCGCCAGGCGGCAACAACTGATGGCGCCGCCGAAACCGCTGCCGATGACCACGGCTTCCATTTTTTCTGAAAATTTTCCGATATTCCGGCCTGAACTTGGCTGTTCCATTTCACCCCCTGCTGAGTTGAGTTGTAGAAGGGGGGCACGTATTGTGTCCCCACGCGGAAATTCTTTTCCCCCACAGCGTGGGCTGTGCGAACGGGTAACGGCGTAGCCGTTGGGAGCCCGTCGGCCTCCCCCTTGCGGGGACAAATTACGTGCCCACCCTACACTCTGTTTACCACCGATCCAGCTTGTCTCCCCAACTGGTGATATCGCGCAAGGTAAACCAGTAGGCGCTTTCTGCCGAGCCGGAAGTTGCGCTGCCATGCACGATCATGGCACGGCCTACACTGCGGCGACGGTAACCCAAATTGTCGATTTTCTGCACGATGCGGTTGCGCCATGCCCCCAGATTGATATAGGAGTAGTTGCGATGTTCCCGCGGAGAGTTATAACGCACGTCAACTTCCATCGTCTCATGCGTATGGCCTTCGGCATGCAGGCGGAAGCCGACAGGCCGGTAAGCGGCAAGAAATGCCGGAAGCTTTGCAAATGGCGTCTCTATTTTCAGATCCGACGTCCATGCCATCAATCGCATCAGGACAGTATCCAGCCAGGCCCAGTGCAGGCGGCTCAGGAACGAAATCACATACAAAATTAATCCAAAAAACACCGGCGCTGTCTGGAAGGTTTCCGGATGAGCCAGCCAGGATTGCAGGCTGTTTCGGTACTGGTCGATCACCGTGTTGTAAAGCAGCTTGGTATTTTCATCGCGCCGGTCGATTTTTCTGGCCTCTTCCAGCAGGCGCACAACCGCCCGCGCAGTCGGTCGGTACAAATCCATTTCGCGCAGCACATTCAGGATGTGGTTAATCTCTTCAGCCTGATGACGTTCGCTTGCGCGAGGGATGACGACCTGTTTGATTGCAATGGTGGCGTTCCAGATGAAGTGCGAAAGCAGCCCGCTGGCAATCGTATCGCCGCAACAGGGATCGCTGAACGACTGATATTGCTCCTTCCGCCAGACTTGCGGCTGCCAACCATTGCAATATTTCCAGTGCCCAGTGGTTCGCGAATTCATGTTGTCGCGCCATTGCCCGTGCGTGGCGAAAAGGCGCAAGCGCGGGTCGGCAACATAGAACGGCAGCAACGGCCAGGCAGTGTCCGGATCGCTTCCCATCTGTTCTGCCACCCAGTTGCGGTAGCCGGTACCCAGGTCGGCTGCCGAAAGGCCCAGGCATTGCCGGTAATAAATCTCCCGCGCCTCGGGCACGACCTGCAGTTCCTTGTCGTGGTTGCCCACGGTGGGAATGATGGTCACGCGCGCGGATTTCTTTCTCAGGTTCAGCACCATGCCTTGCAGATAGTAGAAAAAACCCGATGAATCGCAATTGCCCCCGGGATGCCGGGCATGCTTCTCGACAATGTCGCGCATGATGTCCAATATGATCTGCCTGAAACGCGGATTGTCCCGTTGCCACGGATATACATTGGCGTCTGCCCATTTACCGGAACGCAGCAGATCGACGACGTCACCGTTGAGTATCAGCAATATTTCGCTGGTGTCACTGATTGATGCATCCAGAACCACTTCCAGCTCGCAGAAAAAATTCTTCCAGTCCGCCTCCTCCGCCGTCTGGTTGCCGACGCTGCAATCGGTGCAATGAATATCGCTGATCAGCACCGCAATCCGCCGCTCAGTCCCGGCATCGTTTGGCCACAACACCAATCCGGGTGGCAGTTGGTTATCAGTCATGGCTGTTCTCCCGTAAAAAAGTGATCAAGCGAGGAAAAATGTCTTCATGCGCATTCTTTCCGATGAATACGTCCTGATGCCCGTAGCCGGGAAAGACATGCAACTGGTGGCGTCCCGGCGAGATTTTTTCCAGGCGCTGATGGCAGAGAATGTTGGAATCCATGAAGATACGGGCATCCTGCCCCTGGCTAAAGAGGATGGGTGTCGTTATCTCCGCTGCATAGTGGAAATAGTCGTCGGGAAGCGCCGCATAGCGCGGGTCGGAGGGAGCGTATTTGACGGCCGTATTGTTGTTCTTCACCATCTTCAGCACGTGGCGGTAGTAATGCACACCCGTCCCGCCAAACAGGTCGCCAAGACGCTCATGCGTTTCCGGGGCCAGATTGGCATGATTGAAAAGCGAAGGTCGGCCATCTCCCCACATGAAACTCAGCATGTGGCATTCGGGTGAATCGCACTCCTTGTGAACCAGGTCGGCGCCCAGCGCAAGCAGTTTGCCGACCGACCAGCCCGCCTTTCGACGCCACGAGGGGTCCATATATTCGATGCCGAGCAGGTTCTCGCAAGCCCAGGGACCCACGGCAAGCTTCATCTTTGCCCAGGGGGAGACGTTAGGCGTCAGTGCGACGCTGTTTAGAATGACGCTGCTGATCCCCTGTATCGTTTTTCCGAACAAGCTCATGGAAATCGTCAGCGCCCCGACGCACTGGGCAATGATATGGATGCGCCTGTTGCCTGTATGTCGGCGCAGTTCATCCAATGCAGCCGGGTGATCGAAGAGAGCAATGTCGTCAAAAGTGTAGCGATGACGCGCAAGGTTGTAGGAAAAACGGCCGCTCCCGCGATGTTCAAGCGTCCATACATCGCCGTAACCCTGGTCAAGCAGGGTCTGCACAAGGTTCTGGTGCTCGGGCATGATGAACATGTCGGAAGAGCTGGTCAGGCCGTGGACGAGCAGCACCACGTCGTCGCAGTCGGCGCGCTTGAACCGGGTCAGTTGCAGCGTCAGGCCATCGGCAGTGTTGAATGGATGCACCGAAATCGCGGCATCATGCACGCCTTCATTGGTAAAGCGCGGATATTTGCGCTTGGGCTGATTGGGCGGCGGCGGCAGCGATGGCGCATAGACATCCCATAATTTTCCGGCGAAGAATCTGCCGAATTGCGCGAGACCTTTCAGGCTGGAGCTGCCATCGGGAGCAACGGCGCGCAATTGGCCCAGCACCTTGATGAAATCCTGCAAACCCAGGCCGATGATGCCGGTGATCCATAGCGTTGCCTGTGCCGCCTTGTCGGGATCAACATGGCCGCGGTAGATGTTGACGTAGAGCGTGGTCGTGTCGCGCCACAGATCGAATGGCACATTGTGCTGCACCTGCTTCACACCGACGAAAGTGACGGGTTCCTGCTGCGGCGTTGTAGCATACAACTGGTAGTACATCACCTTGCGGTCGAGGTCGGCGGTATCGGGGAGCAACTTGAAAACGCCCGATTGCACCGGGCATATCCCGCCGAGCAAGGCGCAATCTATTTCGCCGCCGAGTGTGCCTGCATGCGCGGCGTCAGTCAGAAAAAGTTCCAGGTCCGGGATCAGTACCGAAACATTGATGGACAGGGTATTCCCCGCCTTCTCGCCATCGGCATAGCCATCGGCGAATGTGGTCGCCGCCGCGCTGGCATAACCGTGCATCAATTCAGAAAACTCAATCCTTGTGCTGCCATCCTCATTCGCCATGTTATTTTTATAACTCCGACAGAATTTATCGATGCACTACAACTGAACTGACAATCCCGAATTGAAGCCTACCACATTCCTGCAATCTCCTTAACCCGCAAAGGGGAAAGAAACACGCTCGCGCGCAGTTTGTTCAACTGCAATGCCCCTGATCGAATGGCTCCAGAAAATTATTGCACCAGAACTTCGCCTGCGTTGCCCTCCAACCGCCGCCTTTCACCAGTCGCTTGAGACGCGCGGTCAGCAAAAACTCGCCATCGAACCAGTGCGGCAGCTCCAGAAAAGGCAGCGACATGATGGTGTTCAAAAACACATCCAGCAG
Source organism: Sideroxyarcus sp. (assembly GCA_049286265.1). Classification (GTDB taxonomy): domain Bacteria; phylum Pseudomonadota; class Gammaproteobacteria; order Burkholderiales; family Gallionellaceae; genus Sideroxyarcus. The sequence continues at coordinate 27,871 of JBAQDF010000008.1, read as the reverse complement.
CAGCCCGACGAAGAGCGTCAGATAGGCGACTGGCCGGATGACCGGGGTAATCCGCCCTTCGTCGCGCGCCCTGCGCAGGCACATGACGGACGTATAAAAAACCCAGGTTGCGTAAATGACTGCGATATAGAAAAGAATAAGATCCATGGCACATCCTTAGTTTTATGGAAAAACCATTTTATCTGAATGGCCTGCAGGAGTGAGCTAGTTCGCGAATAACGCAACACATTAGCCAGCAAGCCAGTCCTGAGCGAAGTCGAAGGGCTGGCACGTATCTGCTTTTTTAGGGTGGGCACGATTTGGGTGTCCACGCGGTTGATGCTCAATTACAGCGTGGGCAGAGCGAATGGGTAACGGCGCAGCCGTTGGGACCCATCGGCCTCCCTTCTTGCGGGAACCGAAAACGTGCCCACCCTACTCACAACGGGGAAAGGAACACGCTCTCGCGCAGTTTCTTCAACTGGTCGCGAATCTGCGCAGCTTTCTCGAACTCAAGATTTTTCGCGGCCTGCAGCATCTCCTTCTCCAGCCGCGCGAGTTCCTTCGACACTTCCTTCTCGCTCATCGCCAGATACTTCGCCTCGGTCTGCGCCAGCTTCAGCGATTTGCGCTCGGCATCCATATCGTATTCGGTGTCGATGATGTCCTTGATGCGCTTGACCACGGACTGCGGCGTAATGCCGTTCGCCTCGTTGTAAGCCACCTGCTTGGCGCGGCGGCGGTCGGTCTCGGAGATCGCTTTGCGCATGGATTCGGTGATGCGATCCGCATACAAAATCGCCTTTCCGTGCAGGTGACGCGCGGCGCGGCCTATGGTCTGGATCAGCGAGCGTTCTGAACGCAGGAAGCCTTCCTTGTCCGCATCGAGGATCGCTACCAGCGAAACCTCGGGAATATCCAACCCCTCGCGCAGCAGGTTGATGCCGACCAACACGTCGAACATGCCCAGGCGCAGGTCGCGAATGATCTCCACGCGCTCCACGGTTTCGATATCCGAGTGCAGGTAGCGCACCTTGATGCCGTGCTCGGAGAAATAGTCGGTCAGGTCTTCCGCCATGCGTTTGGTCAGCGTGGTGACCAGCACGCGCTCGCCCACGTTGGTGCGCAAAGTCACTTCGGACATCAGGTCATCCACCTGGTTGGTGGCGGGACGCACTTCGATGGCTGGGTCGATGAGCCCGGTCGGGCGCACCACCTGCTCCACCACCTGCCCCTGATGTTCGGCCTCGTAAGTGGAAGGCGTGGCCGAGACGAAAATGCTCTGACGCATGATCTTTTCGAACTCGTCAAAACGCAGCGGACGGTTGTCCAGCGCAGACGGCAGGCGGAAGCCGTAGTTGACCAGGTTCTCCTTGCGCGCCCTGTCGCCCTTGTACATTCCGCCGATCTGCGGAATGGTGACGTGGCTTTCGTCGATGATCATCAGCGCATTGGGCGGCAGGTAGTCCATCAGCGTCGGCGGCGCTTCACCCGCACCGCGTCCGGAAAGGTGGCGCGAATAGTTTTCGATGCCTTTGGTGAAGCCGATCTCGGCCAGCATCTCCAGGTCGTGGCGCGTGCGCTGCTCGATACGCTGCGCCTCCACCAGTTTGTTCTCGTGTATGAAGAAGGCGATGCGCTCGGCCAGCTCCACCTTGATAGTTTCGATGGCGCTCAGCGTCGTCTCGCGCGGCGTCACGTAATGGCTGGAGGGATACACGGTGTAGCGCGGCACGCGCGTCATGATGTGTCCGGTGAGCGGGTCGAATAACGACAGCGATTCCACCTCGTCGTCGAACAGCGTCACGCGCAGCGCGTTCTCGCTGCTTTCCGCCGGGAAGATGTCGATCACATCCCCGCGCACGCGGAAGTGGCCGCGATTGAAATCGATATCGTTGCGCTCGTACTGCATCGCCACCAGACGCTGGATCACATCGCGCTGCGCCATCTTCTCGTGCTCGCGCAGGTGCAGGATCATGCCGTGGTAATCCACCGGGTCGCCGATACCGTAGATGGCAGAGACAGTGGCGACAATGATGCAATCCTGCCGCTCCAGCATCGACTTGGTGGCCGACAACCGCATCTGCTCGATCTGCTCGTTGATGCTGGAATCCTTCTCGATATACACATCGCGCGACGGCACATAGGCCTCGGGCTGGTAGTAGTCGTAATAGGAAACGAAATATTCGACGGCGTTATCGGGGAAAAAATCGCGCAACTCGGAATACAACTGCGCCGCCAGCGTCTTGTTCGGCGCCATCACAATGGCCGGCCGCCCGGTACGCGCGATCACGTTGGCGATGGTGAATGTCTTGCCGGAGCCGGTTACGCCCAGCAGCGTCTGGTACGCCAGCCCGTCATTGATACCTTCCACCAGTTGCGCGATGGCCGTGGGCTGGTCGCCTGCCGGTTCGAAGGGCAAGTGCAGGAGATAGGGACTGTTGGGGAAGGTGATGGTTTTCATGGGCGGCGGGTATTGTACGGGGAAAGGAGCGATTTGCTAAACCATGATGCGTGAAGGAGAATGCTGGCGCCGCAAAGGGGAATTTGCAGAACCATCAAGTATGGGCCTTGTACTTTTACGTCACGCGAAACGCCATGCCCACCAAGTTGACTATTTGTGATCTCAAAAATATAAAGACACTGGAGTTCACGATTCCGGAACCAGGAGCCTATTTGCTAACTGGAACTAATGGATCTGGCAAAACTTCATTACTAACGTGTATTAGCCGATTACGAAATAATAATGCGTTCCAACGAGGATTTCGAGGTTCATTTCATAAGTCGCTTGATTCTCACAGCGCGGTAGGATGGGTTGAACGCAGTGATACCCATCGTTTGAATGTTGGGTATCGCGTTGCTCCACCCAACCTACGCCGAGCTCAATAGCCAGCATGGCATGTCACAATCGAGACGATCACCATCACGGACATGAAACAAACTCTGTCTCCCCATGAAATCCAATCGCGCGTCCCGGTATGGGAGGCTCTTGCCGACTTCTGGCTGGATACGGACCACGTGTTCGCACGCTGCTCGGGAAATAGCAGCCCACGCAAAATCCAATAAACACGGGCATCTTCAGGCGGTACGAAAGCAAATCTGGTTGCGCCCTGATTCTTTGGCCTGATACATCGCCTTGTCGGCCCACTTGAGAACATCTTCTGCGCTCACTTCCTTGCCGAATAACGCGACGCCTATGCTGGCTCCCACGTTCTGGTGCGTGATCATTTTCGTTGTGCCTGCGGGATGTGGGGTCAACAGGTATGGCGCGGTCAGGGCCACATGAATCTTCTCCGCCACGCTACGGGCCTCTTTGACGCATTCGGGTTCGCTCCCGGCCAAATCGCTGAGTACCACCACGAACTCATCTCCGCCGAAACGCGCCACGGTATCAACTTTGCGTACGCAACTGGAGAGGCGGCGGGCCACCTCCACCAGAAACAGGTCGCCCGCTTTGTGTCCGTACTTGTCGTTGAGCGGCTTGAAGTTGTCCAGATCGAGGAATAACACTGCGCCATAACGACCGCTGCGCATGCAGGCGGCGATGGCTTGCTCCAGACGGTCGTCCAGCAGCCGACGATTGGGAAGTTGCGTCAGGCTGTCGTAGAAAGCGAATTCCTTGATTTTCTGCTCCGCCATTTTGCGTTCGGTAACGTCGTGGGACACGACGACCACACTCTGCGGTTCGCCCCGGCTATTCTTGATCACTCCGCTGCTGGATTCCATGTAGCTGATACCACCATTGGGCAACAGGAAGCGGTATTCCGTGCGCTGCCCCATACCGCAATGCAAAGCGTCGTTGAAAATTTGCCTGACGCGCTCGCGGTCGTCCGGATGTATCTCGGCGAACGAGTCCGTGCCTTTCAGGGGTTTCACATCGCCGAAAAGCCGAGCGTAGGAAGGGCTGTTGTAGATTCGCCGACCTTTCATATCCACCACCGCGATGAAGTCCTCGACATTCTCGGCAATGAGGCGAAAGAACTCTTCCTGTTCTGCCAGATCCATATCCGCTTGCATGCGCCTGGCGATTTGCCTCTCCAGCTCCTCGTTGATCTTCATGATCTGTGCTTCGGAATGCCTGGATTCGTCGAACTCCTTTTTGAGTTGCAGACGGTATCGGTGCATCGCCTCGATCGAAAAAGATACGATGACGCCGTCCAGCAGGAACACCATATTTGACCAGAAGCTGAGACGAAGCACCTCCATCGAAATGGAGTAATAAGGCGGTGTAAAGATATAGGTGGCGAGAACCAATCCGATTGCTGTGGCGAGCAACCCGGACTTGTATCCGCCAAAGATTGCGGAAAGTGTGACGGATGGGAAAAAGGTGACGTACTGCACCCCGGCGCTGACGGGGGCAATCGCCAAGCGCACCAACAATGCCACCCCCATCAGGACAACCGTCAATAGATAGGCATAGATGCCATCGCGATTTTTCGGAATGAGGAAAGGGAACCTGAGACCAATTTTCAGTCTCAAGCGATTTACGAGTGCTGTCAGGTTTTCATACATAGGCAACCCCAGCTGGTGCTGAATGCATGAGATTGCCAGCCTACACCCATTTGAGAATCGAAATGTGAAAACCGCGTTAATCGGGGTATGGTGACCATTCGACCATCGAGGGCAATATCCGGGAGCCCGGCCCGTCCATCGAATTGTTCAAGTTCAACCCAAGCGTGCCAAAGGGTCCTGCCGGTAGAAGCGAGACAATTGTCCATACACTGCAGGATATTCCTGCTTCAGAAAATCTGGCGCCTCGAAAAAATATTCGGAGAGGACGGCGAAAAATTCGGCCGGACTTTCCGTGGCATACGGGTCGATCATTGTGTCCTCGCCACGATCCACACGACGGCAGAGGTCGTCATAGGCGGTCTGGAAATCGCGCGCCCATTCGGCCGGAATCATGCCGGAATGCAGCGGCGGCAGACCGTTCGCATCGCCGTTTTTCATGTCCAGCTTGTGGGCGAATTCGTGGATAACGACGTTGAAGCCCTCGCCTTGCCCGGAGTGTTCCACGTCTTCCCACGACAATACCATCGGGCCGCCCTGCATCGCCTCGCCGCTACGCACATCGCGCACATGGTGGACGATGCCGGCCTCGTCCATGTGCTCGCCGTCGTAGATGAATGCGCCCGGATAGACCACGATCTCGTGCCAGCCTTCGTACCCCTGGTAGCCGATGTTCAGCACCGGCAACGCCGCGAAGGCAGCAATGGCGGTGGCCATGCCGTCGTCCACCTCGATGCCGCCCGCGCCGGAAAACGCCTTGTCGGCCAGCAGGCGTAGCGCCAGTTCGCGCAGCCGTGCCCGCTCGTCAGCATCCAGGCCGTCGAACAATGGCAAATCCGTGACTGCCAGCCAGGTCTCCTCGTGCAGTTTGTGCTCTCCCTTGCCGCCGCCGAACAGACTGGCAAGCAGCGCCAGTGGGATATGCTTCGCGTCACGCCCGCGCATTGTTCGTTTCCTTTTTCAAATCGGCACTTAGGGATAAAAAAGTAGGGTGCGCTTGCGCACCAGCAGTCGAGCGCGCGTTAGCAATACGGTGCGCAAGCGCACCCTACAAAATTCGCTGACTACAACCACGCCGCCCCGCGCACGCCGCTGGAGTCGCCGAAGCGGTGCTTCACCAATCTCGTATCCACCTGATCCGAGAACACCCAGCGACCCCATATTTTGGGCACGTTCGTGTACAGCCTTTCGATGTTGGACATGCCGCCGCCCAGCACGATGACGTCCGGGTCGAGGATGTTGATGACGTGTGCGAGGGAACGCGCGAGACGATTCTCCCAGGTTTGCATGCTGCGCACGCAGTCGGCATCGCCCTCCTCCGCTTCTGCCACAATCTCTTCGGTGCTCAACGATTCTCCGGTCTCGCGCTGATGCAATTGCATCACGCCCGGTCCGGAGAGGAAGGTTTCGATGCAGCCTTGTTTGCCGCAATAGCATTCCGGACCGGGCAGTTCGTACGCTTCCGGCCAAGGCAGCGGGTTGTGTCCCCACTCGCCCGCGATGCCGTTGGGGCCGGTGAGGACTTGGCCGTTAACGACGATGCCCGCGCCGACACCGGTGCCGAGGATGACACCGAACACAACGGATGTACCTGCCGCAGCGCCGTCCGTCGCCTCGGAAAGCGCGAAGCAGTTGGCGTCGTTGCTGATTGCAACCTTGCGTTGCAGCAGGGATTCGAGGTCTTGCAGAAGGGGCTGGTCGTTGAGCGCGACCGAGTTGGAGTTCTTGAGACGGCCGGTTGCCCTGGAGAGGGTGCCGGGTGTGCCGATGCCGACCGAACCGCGTTGCCCGAGTTCCGCTTCCGCTTCGTGAACCAGCACGGCGATAAGCTGCAATGTCGCAGCGTAATTTCCAGTTGGAGTGAATACGCGTCGGCGCAGCAGTTCTTTGCCGCTATCGTCGAGCGCAATGATTTCGATCTTGGTGCCGCCGAGGTCGATGCCCAGTCTCATGATCGGGAAAAGTGAAGATGGATGTGGTTAGTTATACATTGTACGGACAAAGATTGGTTTGCCAACCGGCAATTTTCGCGGCACGATGCGGCTCTGGAGATGTCCTCACAGCCCAGTCACGCACGTTCTCACCGTCAGGAGGCTTGCCTTGCTCGAGCAAACTGCATTGCACTCTTTGCTCCTCGACTCGCTCGAAGAGCAAATCGCCGTGATCGACCTGGAAGGCTTCATCGTGTATGTCAATCGTGCCTGGACAGCGTTTGGAATCGAAAACGGACTGAGTTCCAGTTTTACCGGAATAGGCAACAACTATCTGGCAGTCTGCAATACCTCCGGTTCCAGCGGCGATAGCCTTGCCGGAGAAGCCGCACAGGGCATCCGGGATGTATTGACCGGCAAGCGAGATTCTTTTCACTTTGAGTATCCCTGTCACAGCCCCGCAGAGAAGCGCTGGTTCATGATGCGTGCCGCTCCGTTGCATGGCGCTACAGATAAATTATTTGTAATTTCCCACCTTAATATCACTCAGCGCAAACTGGCTGAGGAACAGGTCGAACACCTGTCCTTGCATGACCCACTGACCGGACTGGCCAATCGCCGTCATTTCAACCTGATTTTCAGCAATAAATGGCGGCGCAGCATCCGCAACCACTCACCGCTCAGTTTTGTCATGCTCGATCTCGATCATTTCAAGGATTACAACGACGATCTGGGACATCTTGCAGGAGATCAATGTCTGGTAAAAGTAGCCCAGGTCCTTAAGGCGGCTGCCGGCAGACCCGGCGACCTTGCAATCCGGTATGGCGGCGAGGAGTTCGGTTTGCTTCTGGAAGACACCGGCGTTGAGGATGCCGCAATAGTAGCGGACGCAGCCAGACAGACGATCCATGAACTTGATATGGGCTATCACGGAACAAGGCGGATAACAATCAGTGCAGGGGTGGCTTGTGTGATCCCCGACAGTGAACAGTCCGAGATCTTCCTGATTCGGGAAGCAGACAAAGCGCTGTATCGCGCGAAACAACAGGGACGAAATCAGATAGTTTGTGCGTGAATATCCTGATTCATGAAGCGCAGATCAAGTCTCCTTTCCCACTTGCAACCAAAAAGTTACTGGCCCGTCGTTGACCAGACTCACTTTCATATCTGCGCCGAACACGCCTGTCGCAACCTTGGGATGGGATGCGCGCGCCGCTGCCACGAAGTATTCGAACAACGATGCACCCAGTTCTGGCGCGGCAGCGGATGAGAAGCTGGGGCGCGTGCCCTTGTGCGTGTCTGCGGCCAGCGTGAATTGCGGCACCAGCAGCAATTCGCCGCCGATGTCGTTGAGCGACAGGTTCATCTTGCCTTGTTCATCCGGAAAGACGCGGTAGGTGAGAATGCGTTCCAGAAGGCGCATTGCGTTTGCCTCGTCGTCGTGCTTCTCGACGCCGACCAGCACCAGCAGTCCGCGCCCGATCTGCCCGACGATGTAGCCATCCACTTTGACGCTTGCTTCGCTGACGCGTTGTATCAGTCCGATCATGTCCTTCAGTCTTCCAGTGCCATTGTGAAGGGAGCCTCTAAAAATCCAAATTTCGTCGCAATACTGCGTTGCTCACAAAAAATTACTCCTTACATATCACACATATGCTGCGTCGCAATTTTTTGCTCGCGCCTTGTCTTGCTTAGAACTTTGAATTTTTAGAGGCTCCCTGAAATGAGTTAGGTTCGAATTGTCTCAACCGGGGTTGTCCACCGAGAACATGCTCCACGGGTAGGTAATGAACAGCTGGCTTTGTGAGCCTTCCTGCCCTTTTGCCAGATCGAAGCGGATGATCACCCCGGACAGAATCATGCGAAAGCCGACCCCATAACTCTCGCGCGGATATTTGAATAGCTGGCTGGATTCATTTGCCACCATGCCGCGCTCCCAGAAAGCGGCAAGCTGGATGCCGGTGCGAATGCCCTTGGCCAGATAGATGTTGAACGGGGTGCGTTCATCGGTCAGGTTCCAGCGGTACTCGACTCCGTAGAACAGCGCCTGACCGGCATAGAAACGCCCGTTATCGTAGGAACGCAGGCGCTGCGTCCCGCCCAGCGGGCTGGCGCTGCCGTACCGGTTGTTATCCAGTTTGCTGGCAAGCAGGTTGGCTTCGGCTGAGAAGCAGGAATCCTGATCCGGCCCGACGGGGTATTGGTTACAGTTCAGTCCATAACTTTGTTGCAACGTGGCATAGTCGGTAACCCCTTCGCGGGTGACATGGGCATGCGAGTAAAACAGGTTGAATACCAGCGTGTCCCATTTGCGCATCGGCGCATAACCGGTGAGATTGTAGTCGTTGACGTAGTACTCGCTCTCGTCCGCCCTGCGACGATGCGGCAGGCGGCTGGAAAACTCGAAACGTGCGCCGGTACGCGGATCGAGCCGGTCATCGGTCAAATCAAGGGAGCCGCCCAGACTGTAATAGATGCCGCTGTCCCAACTGGTATCCACCCCTGCAAAAGCATGGTTGTCCTTGTCGAGAATCTCTTTCACGCGATTCCGTCCGTTCAAAGCGCGCGCAAACATTTCATAGCGGCGTTCGTCGAAGGTCAGGGTCAGTTGTCCCAGCAGGTAATTGCCTTCAATCCTGGGGTAGATCACATTGTGCGGGTCGGAATTGCTTCCGGAATTGTAGGATGTGGTCGAGACCATATAATCGTTGTAGCCCACATCGAATATCAGGCGTTGAGGCAACACATGGTAATCAAGCAAGGCCAATCCGGTCGCCTTGATGTCGCCACGCACATAGTAGCCGGTAAAATCGGAATCGCCGCCAGCCATATTGGACAGGGTGACACCGAGCCCGGTCGCTTTTCCCATGCCGGGAATCTCTCCCGCTATCGGAAAAATATAGTAGGCAAAATCGCGGCCGAACTGATCCTTGCGCCGCTCGACCACCGCAGCAAAACTCATGCTGCTGACCATCGTCAACAGCAGTACCCGGCTCAAGAACTTTCTGATTTCTGGATGCACGATGATTCCTGATTGCCCGATGGTTTGTCACGGCTCGCGGACGATTCTATTCAACCACCTGGTTGATCAAAATTAAAACAAGCTTGCAATACCATGTCTGTTCCATGGATTGCCGAACCAGTATTGGCTGGAAACAAACCAACCTGAGTGCCAACACGACAGGGTATGCATGATTGCCAAACCTTGGCACATGGCAGATACTGGCACAAAGTACGATGTTGATGGCCCCCGCAATAACCGGGCCATACTGAATTCGAAAGCGCAAAGATATTGTCCGCTCCTGTCCCTCACTGAGATGAAACGGCATGTCCTTATTTGGTCGCAAGCTACTGACATTACTCTGTATCACCGGGATGCTGTGGACATCGTTCGCGGCAGCGCGAACGGTGGAGATTGGTGTACTCGCTTTCCGCCCCAAACCGGAAATGCTGAAGAAATGGCAACCACTGGAAAAAGCACTGAAGCGCGCCATACCGCAGCATGACTTCAGAATCACTACCTACGACTACCCGGAACTGGAACTGGCTGTTTCCGAAAAACGGGTGGATTTTGTCCTCACCAACCCTGCGCACTTTATACTGTTGAGCCGCCGACTCGGCGTATCTGCACCTTTGGCAACGTTAATCGTCAAAGACAACGGCATGGCACTGTCTGCCTTCGGCGGGGTGATCTTTACGCTTGCCGAACGCACCGACCTGAAAGAGCTCTCCGACCTTAAGGGTAAACGTCTGGTGACGCCGGATCAGGGATCATTTGGCGGCTATCAGGCACAGGCCTTCGAATTGGCACTGGCGGGTGTGCGACTTCCGGGTGATGCCGCAATTCAGGTAGTTGGCATGCCCCATGACAACGCAGTCAATGCCGTGCTGCAAGGAGGCGTCGATGCCGGATTCGTGCGCACCGGTCTGCTTGAGTCGATGGTGCGCGAAGGCAAGCTGGATATGTCGCGCATACGGATCCTGAATCAGCAGCACGTCGCCAATTTCCCACTTATTCTTTCCACGCGCCTCTACCCCGAGTGGACATTCGCGGCCTTGCCGCAAGTGGACGAAAACATTGCGCGCCGGGTCGCGGCTGCCCTGTTCCAGCTGGAAGAAGATATAAAAACTACGCAGGCCATAGGCATACACGGCTTTTCCACCCCCAGCGATTATTCCCAGGTCGAAGAACTGCAGCGCGAATTAAGATTGCCTCCGTTCGATAGCACACCAAAATTCACGCTGCATGATGTGTGGTCGCGTTATTACTGGGAATCCGTTACGGCTGTGTCGGCCGCTCTGGTGATCATCCTGTTGGCGATCAGTTTGTTCCTGACCAATCGCAGCCTGAAACTCAAAAGTATCAGACTCAACAATGAGGTTCGTTTGCGCCATGGCTTGCTCGACGCCCTGGGTGAAGGTGTATATGGCGTGGACTTCCGCGGACGTTGCATCTTCATCAACCCCGCCGCATTGAAAATGCTGGGGTTTACCGAAGGAGAAGTGACCGGAAACGATCAGCATGCGCTGTTCCACCATCACCACCATGATGGCTCTCCCTACCCGGGTAACGATTGTCCGGTCTATCTGTCGCTGGTCGATGGACAGACTCGCAGTGGCGAGGAATGGTTCTGGCGCAAGGACGGTTCCGGCTTTCCGGTCGCCATTACGGTCTCGCCGAATCTGGTGAACGGCGGCAACAGGGGGGCTGTGGTGGTGTTTCACGACATCACGGAACGCAAGCTTAACGACGAGCGCATCCGCCATCTGGCACAGCATGACACGCTGACCGACTTGCCCAACCGGGCCTTGCTGACCGACCGTTTGCAACAGGCCTTGTCCTACGCCAAACGCGACAAGCAGCGCGTCGCCCTGATGTTCATCGACCTCGACCGCTTCAAGCCAATCAACGACTCGCTGGGACATGTCGTGGGGGACTGGCTGTTGAAACAGGTTGCGAGCCGCATGCGCGATTGCGTGCGCGACTCGGATACCGTGGCGCGGGTTGGCGGCGATGAATTCGTCGTGCTGTTGCGCTCCATAGACAACATGGAGGATGCCGTGATGGTGGCGGAGAAAATACGCACCTCGCTGAATATGCCTTTCGAACTTGCGCAGCAAAGTCTTCAAATATCGTGCAGCATCGGCATGTCCCTGTATCCGGAGCATGCGAAGAACGAAACCGAAATGTTGAATTTCGCCGATATCGCCATGTACCAGGCCAAGCAGAAAGGGCGCGACAAGGTGCAGGTGTTTTCGCCGAAAAACAGTTAACCTGCCTGCGGCGCCAGCGACAGCCTCAACGAGGTGTACGACTTGATGGCAGCATCATCTACAGCGTATTCGCCAGCCACATCACACTATCCTGATGTTCACGGGAATTTTGTTTCTCGACAGTTATTTCGACGGCGGCGGATTGCGGCCTTGTCCGGGCGGCGGACCGCTGGGTCGGGTAAAACCTTTCTTCGTCATGCAGCTGTCCATTGCCTGCATGTCGGGCTGTCCTTTGGAGTCATTGCCCGCCGATGATGCGCAGGCGCTCAGTGCCGCTTCCAATTCCGCCTTGTCGGGCATGGTCGTTGATGTGTCGGAGGAACTGCTCTCGGCCAACGCGCTGCCCAAAGCCAGGCAACAAACCATCGCGCTCAGGTATAACAATCTTTTCATGAATCCTCCCAATTAAGTGCATGTTGTTAAAACCGGCTCACCGGCAGGCTCAAGGCAAGCTAGCCGATGTGCTCACTCTGCATCGTGCCAACCGGATCGTCATCCTGTTTTACCGGAATTTACCTCCCGCAAACAGCAATTGACCTGGCCATGCCTGACAATCCGCCCATCACAACAGCATTGTCTTAATGGATACAACCCAGATGCTGTTTGAGAATGTTGAGGAGACAACCATGAATACCACTGAACTTTTCGAGCAGGCAAAACAAATTGCGACAACGGCTTCGTTGCTTGACTCGAACAAGAACGATTTTCCGGATGAAGCGCGGGACATTGCAAAACTGTGCGTCGACAACCTGCATGTTCTTGCTGAAAAACTGGCGGGAAATCAGGTGGGCAGAATCTACCTGTAGCCATGAGGAATGGCTGTACCCCGCCGCACTACTCGCCCGCAGGCAGGGTGATTGTCACCGCCAGCCCCCCCTCTTGCCGGTTCGCCGCGGTCACTGTACCGCCATGCGCCTGTACCACACGCCGGGTAATCGCCAGACCCAACCCGTAACCGGAATAACCGCTGTTCGTCTTGCTGCGGAAAAATGGCTGGAAGATGGTTTCCAGTTCCGTCGGCGGCACCCCGCTGCCTTCGTCGAACACGGTAATGCGCCATTCCTTGCTGAAGTCATCCTGCCTTGCAGAAAGTGAAACGCGCTTACCCTCGGGGGTATGCAGCACGGCATTGCGCACAACGTTTTCCAGCGCCCGGAAAAGCAGTTCGTGATTGCCTTTGACGGGGATATGTTCCGGCATGCTGACGTCGACCGTGCATTGTTTGGTTGCGGCCTCAAAACGGGCATCGCTGGCGATATGCTCAAGTATTTCGCTTACATCAACCGGTTCGTCCATTTTTCCCGCCATGCCGGAATCGACACGTGCAAGAGTAAGCAGTTCGCCTACGAGTGAATCGATACGACCCGTATCGCGTTCCAGGCGCGAGATAAGCTCTGCTGCCCGATCGGGCTGTTGCTGCATCAGGTCGGTTGCCGCCTGCAGCCTGGCCAGCGGCGAGCGCAGTTCGTGCGAGATATCGTGCAACAGGCGGCGCTGCGCTTCCATCAGTCCTTGCAACCGGGAAGCCATGCGGTCGAAGTCCTGCCCCAGATCGGCCAGCTCGTCGCGCCTCCCGCTCATGGACAGGCCGATGCGCGTATCGAGCTTGCCGTTGGCTACAGCATCGAAGGCTGTGCGCAGGGTACGGATGGGTCTTGCGAAGTACCACGCGAGCACAGCGGCAAAAATCAGACTCACCACGCTCCCGGCAAAGACCGGCAGCAACGGTGGCATGTATCCGCGAGGGGGCGGCGGTGGGCGGTTCATTTCCATCCCGCCCGGCGGCGCGGGGGGCGGCATGCCGAATTGAGTACCGGGTGGAGGTGGCATGTCGTTGCGTCCTTCCGGCGGCAGCCGACCGAATTGATCGCCGGACGGCGGCACGAATGCCTGTTGCAACTCGGGACGCAATGCCCAGACTGCATAGCCGACTCCGAAGGAAGTGAGCACCTGGGCCAGCCAGAAAATGAAAAAGAATTTCCAGAACAGTCTGCCCATGCATCACTCCTTGATCAGCATGTAACCCTTGCGGATGACGGTCTGTATGCGTGACCGCCCGTCCTGCGCTTCCCCGAGTTTCTGGCGGATGTTGCACATATGCATATCAATGGAACGGTCGAAGCGCATCAACGGACGGCCCAGAGCTTGTTCGGATAATTCTTCCTTGCTGACGACCTGACCTGCGTTGCGCACCAGCACTTCCAGCAAGCCGAATTCGGTACTGGTCAGTTCAACGGGCCGACCTGCCTGCTCGACTTTGCGTTTCTCCGGCCAGACGGCCAGCGCACCGACTTTGATCGCCCGCGATTCACCATTTCCGGTATTGCCGGTACGTTTCAGGATGGCACGAATGCGCGCGGTCAGTTCCCTGGCAGTACAGGGTTTGGGCACGTAGTCGTCCGCCCCCAGTTCCAGCCCCACGATGCGGTCGGTGTCGTCGCCGCGTGCTGTCAGCATGAGAATGGGCATTGAGCTCTCGCGGCGAACGCGCCGCAATACTTCGATGCCGTTGATGCCCGGCATCATCACGTCGATGACGGCAATGACATAATGACCGCTCAGCGCTTCGCGCACACCCGATTCCCCGTCATGCACCATCGTGACCTCAAACCCTTCCCGGGTCAGATAGTCGCGAATCATCTCGACGAGTTCCACGTCATCATCGATCAGTAAAATTTTCTCGGCCATCGTCTGCCTTGCTCCGTCGATCTTGACAGTCCCTAATGTTATCCAATTGCCGACCGGCTTTGCAGGCAAAAGCCCCGTCTTTACGCAAATTTACCTCGCTTGAAGGCGTATTACGGCTCCCGCCCGCACAATCGCCTCCATCGAGACAACCTATCGGAGAACCATTATGCAGGCACCAATCCAACACACCATTCATCCTGCCCCGGCCGGCTTGATATTGTCCTTTATGCCCTATGCCATTGCGTGCGTTGTGCTTTCCGCATTGCCGTTATTTTCCTATGCACATGATGCGCCTCCCGGGGAACCTCCTGCTTGCGAACGCATTAGCGGCCTTGCTATGCCGAAAGATGCGTTCCCGCCGTTGACAATGGGCATGCCGCTGCCTTTTGCCAAACTCGATTTGAGCGATGAACAGCAGGACAAGGTATTCAAGTTAATGCACGATAAAGCGCCCGCACTTTTCGAAAATGAAAAGATCGCGCGCAAGACCATGCAGGAACTCCAGCAACTCACCCGGCTTGACCGCTTCGATGTCGCCAAAGCAAAGACCCTGGCGGAAGCACACGGCAAAGCACTCACCGAGCTTGCCTACCTGCACACGGTAGTCCAGGCGCAGGTATGGGCAGTGCTCACCGCAGACCAGCGCAAAAGCGTTTCCGGACAGATGGAACCGCGTCCGCACAAGCCATAACGCCGGTCATCTTGACGCAGTTTTACCTGAATTTACGCAAAGCGATATGCAGTTCTTACAGGATGAAGCCGATAATCAAACCATGTGCAGGAGGTGATGCACAACGCAAACCTTAACCAGCAAAGGAGCAAGCCATGAGCAGCATTAGCGGAATCAGCGGGAGCAATACCTGGTCAATGATGCAGAGCATGCGGCAAAAGATGACGGAAGATCTTTTCGCCAAGCTCGATACATCGAGCCAGGGCTATATCGACAAATCGACGCTGCAAGCAGCATTGGAAAATGCGTCATCCTCGACATCGAACGTAGATGCGCTGTTCTCCAAGCTTGATGTCGATGGCGATGGCAAAGTCACCAAGCAGGAATTCACCGATACCCTGCAGCAACTTGAAAGTCAGCTTCATGCCAATGCAAATCTGCAAAACAGCGGCATGCTGCCTCCCCCTCCGCCGCAAAATGATGCGGGATTCACCAAAGACGAACTCAGCAGCCAACTCAGTGAAATCGGCTCAACTGACAGCAAACGCTCCAGCCTGATTTCGAGCGTAATTGCCAACTTCGACAAGGCGGATACCGATGGGGACGGCAAGGTCAGCATGCAGGAAGCGATGGCATTCGAACAGTCGAATTCAACCGCCACGACAGCCTCTGGCAGTAGCGATAGCACCTCCTCGGCTTCCGGCTCATCATCAACTGACACGGCCGCCAGAATATTGCAGCAAATCATGTTGCTGATGCAGGCCTATAATGCTGATAACAAATCAAATAGCGAAACCACTCTGTCGCTATTGGCATAAGCAAATTCCGGATAAATATTAATGGCTTGCAAATTCTGCAAGCCATTATTGTTTTTTTGACGGGCGATTTCCTTCAGATTCATTCTTTCTGCGGTACAGGTATAATTCTGCCACCTCAAAACCCATAGGAAATATCGTGTCCCTCTCCACTCGCGTACAAGCCATCAAACCCTCCCCCACTCTTGCCGTCACCGCCCGTGCGGCCAAGCTGAAAGCCGAAGGCAAAGACATCATCGGGCTGGGCGCAGGTGAACCGGATTTCGATACGCCGCAGCACATCAAGGACGCTGCCATCGGCGCGATC
This sequence comes from Sideroxyarcus sp., assembly GCA_049286265.1. Classification (GTDB taxonomy): domain Bacteria; phylum Pseudomonadota; class Gammaproteobacteria; order Burkholderiales; family Gallionellaceae; genus Sideroxyarcus. The sequence goes on along the minus strand of JBAQDF010000008.1, from coordinate 11,698 downwards.
AACAAAGGTTTCACCAAGTACACCCCGGTCGGCGGCACCGCCTCTCTCAAGGCGGCGATCATCGCCAAATTCAAACGCGACAACGGTCTGGACTACACTGCAAAACAGATTCTGGTGTCCTGCGGCGGCAAGCAGAGTTTCTTCAACCTCGCGCTGGCAATAATCAACCGCGGCGACGAAGTCATCATCCCGGCGCCGTATTGGGTGTCGTATCCCGACATCGTGCTGATCGCCGAAGGCAAACCGGTGATCGTGGAGGCAGGTATCGAGCAGGGTTTCAAGATGACGCCCGCGCAGCTGGAGGCCGCGATCACGCCGAAGACAAAAATGGTGGTGATCAACAGCCCGAGCAACCCGTCCGGTGCTGTGTACTCTCTGGAAGACCTGAAGGCCATCGGCGCGGTGTTGCGCAAACACCCGAACATCATCATCGCCACCGACGATATGTATGAACATATCGCGCTGACCGATGCCAAATTCGCCAACATCCTGAATGCCTGCCCCGACCTGTATCCGCAAACCATGGTTCTGAACGGCGTATCCAAGGCTTACGCGATGACCGGTTGGCGCATCGGTTATGCCGCCGGACCGGAAAACATCATCACCGCGATGGAGAACGTGCAGTCGCAAAGCACTTCCAACCCGACTTCCATCTCCCAGGTTGCCGCAGAAGCCGCACTCAACGGCGACCAGGGCTGCATCACACCGATGCTGAAAGCCTTCCGTGAGCGTCACATTTTTGTGGTTGATACGTTGAACAAGATTCCTGGCCTGAGCTGCATCATGGCGGGCGGCGCGTTTTACGCCTTCCCCGATGCGCGCAAGGCGATTGCCGCTCTGCACAAGAAAGGCGTCATCAAGGAAGCCAACGACCTCGCCTTCTCGGAGTATTTACTGGTGGAAGCCGGCGTAGCCGTGGTACCCGGCTCGGCCTTTGGCAGCGAAGGTTATATACGCCTGTCCTTTGCCACCTCGATGGATAACCTGAAAAAGGCGCTGGATCGGATCGCCAAAGCATTGGCGTAATATTTCACGCTAAAAACTGACTGCGGCCTCCCCCACAAAGGGAGGCCGTTATTTTTTCACTTATTTAGCCGGAATAAAAATCGAAAAGAGAGAGATTTCTCAGCGCCCCGCGCGCAGTTTTGGTTCGGCAAGCGTACCGTACAAAGTAAGCGGATTGTTGCCTGTTCGCATTTTGATCTCGGCATTGAAAATACCCGAGATTTGGTTGTTCGTCGAAACATCAAACGATCCACTCGCGCTCAACGCCCCCGAAGCAATCCTGATTTGGCGGAAACGGGTTAAGTGGTTATCCACTTGCACCAGTCCGATCAAGTCGTCGAAATGAGTGCGTCCGCCAACCAGATGCTCGCGACTCATCAAACGCGCCGTCTCGACCATGTCTATGTTGACAACCCCCCGTTTCACGGAGAACGATCCGTCCAGATGCGGCGCATCACCCATTTGTGAAAGTTTTGCGCCCGCCATCGAATAATTTCCTTCCCCGGACATCTCTCCCTCAATGTGGAACTGCGGGAACATTTTATCCAGTTCGAACATCTTTGCTTCCAGACTGCCTTGCAACTGCCAGCCTTTGCTCCAGCTCAGCTTCGCTTTACCCAGCAGAATGCCGTTATAGATATGCGCATCCATTTCAGTAAAGTTCACTTCACTGTCATTCAGATCGCCCTTGGCACTCAGGTCGTTGAATACGAGACCTGGCAGGATTGACAGGCTACCGCCTTTCAAATTTATGCCGAGTTGCCAGCGCCCCTGAATGGGTTGCAAATCGATACTGAGCTTATCGTCAGGGCTATGTAACGCGATCCGGGTGAAAGCCCCCTGGACATCCATATCGGCAACACCATTCAGCACGGGTAACGCGATTTCATCGGATACTATTTTCACACGCTGCAAGGTCAGATGACGCACCGGAAATTGCGCATCGCTTCCCAGCATTTTCAATTTTGCAGCCTGCTTGTCGAGCTGATTTCCCTGAATGCTGACATCCTCAATCTCGGCATTACTGATAGCTTTAACTTCAGTGAACAAGGAGAGCAGATCAAAATTCAGATTGATGTTGCCGACCTTTACCTCCTGCGCGCCTCCCACTGTCACGTTGCGCAGTTTCAGTTTTGGAGGCAAAGAGGTGGCACTCAACCCGCCGATGCGCACCGGCTGTTTCAAGCGCGCGGAAAGGAGTTGCTCCAACGGAGCGACATATTCTTCCAGAGGATATACATAGGGCAGAACGAGCACTGCGATCAGTGCCAGAATGCTCAGACCGAGAGTGATTTTTCCCAGCGGCAAAGGTTTGCGGCGCTTTCTGATGACGGGCTTCTGAGTCGCCCTGGCTTGTGACAGTGCGGCTTGATGCGCGGCCTGCTCGATATCAATGATGGCCTGTGCCTTGGCGCGTTGCTCGGCTTCTTCCCACGCCCTGGACTGCTGTTCCGCCAGGGCTTTTTCCTCGGCTTGTCTGCGCGCCTCCTCTTCCAGCTTGCGGCGCGCAGCTTCGGCTTCGCTCTTGAGGCGCGCCATCTCGGCTGCAACACCATGCATCGAATTTATTTCGGTCGCTGTCTTCGCCTCGTCTGCCGCATTCCGTTCCTCTTCACGCTTTGCCTTTGCTTCAACCCCGCCATTCGCCTGCTTCACATACTGCCCTGCAGGCGCATTCTGCGCAGCCGACTCAGTACCTTCCATAAAACTATCCAGATTGATCTCAAACTTATTTGCAGCGACAGGGGGAGTGCCCGCCTGAGGAACACGTGCCCTCGCAGCCAGTTCGGCACTACGTCTGGCTTGCTCTTCAGCCTCGCGTCGCGCAACCGCATCTCCCATTTGTTGCTTCACAAGAGCTTCCGTCGCCGCCTTGATTTCTGCCTCGGCACGTATTCTGGCCGCAGTTTCCTGCTCGGCTCTGAGTAGAGCGGCAGCCTGTTCCGCTTTCACTCGCGCGGCTTCGACCTCCTGCCTCGCTTTTTCCTCTGCGATTTGTCTGGCAAGTGCTTCAGCCAACGCTTTCGCCTCTGCTTCCGCACGCGCCTTGGCTGCTTCCAGCTCTGCTTTAACTTGCATAGCTTCCTGTTCCGCCTTTAAACGTGCTGTTTCGGCTTCAAGCCGGGCTTTCTCTTCGGCCATCTGTTGCGCGCGGGCAGCCGCTTCGATCTCGGCGCGAACCCGCGCCGCTTCTTCGAGTTTGGCTTTTGCCGCCGCTTCCAGTTCAGCCTTGGCCCGCGCAACCTCCTGTTCTGCCTTCAAACGGGCTGCCGTCTCGATCTGGGCTCGAAACCGTGCTTCTTCTTCAATTTTTGCTCTTGCAGCCGCTTCCAGTGCAGCCTTGGCTTGCGCGGCTTCCTGTTCGGCTTTCATTCTGGCTGCCGTTTCCAGTCTGGCTTTTGCTTCGGCCACTTGTTGGGCACGAGCAGCAGCCTCGATCTCGACACGAACGCGTGCGGCTTCTTCAAGCTTGGCCCTTGCGCGCGCTGCGCTCTCGGCTTCTTTGCTGGCTTTATATTGCGCTTTGCTTGCCGCCTCGGCTTCGGACAAAGCCCTGACCCGTGCTGCATTCTCGGCATCCTGTCTGACTTTGGCTTCGGCCTTGGCTGCTGCTTCTGCACTTGCCCGGATTTTGGCCGCCGCGACAGCATCCTCCATCTCTGCCCGAATGCGCGCCGCTTGCTCGGCTTTCTGTTTTGCCTGCAATGCGGCCGCATTCTGTGCCGGTGCGGTATAGGAGGTGTTGTAGTCCAACTCTTCCAACTCGCGCACAGGCTCGGCAGCAGGCTTGGGAGTGAACATTTTAAACAGGGAAGATTTTGGAACGGCTATCTTCGGTTCGACGATAGGCATACTTTTATCGCGGATGTAACCGCCCTCGACCAACTCGCCAAGGAAATCCATCCATTCCGCACGCAGGCTCGGCGGGGCGCGCTTGGCCAATTCATCTGCTCTGGATTTGTTGTCGATGAGCGACAGAATGCGTCTTAGATCACTTGAAAGGTTCGCGCCATCTTGCTCGCCTTTTGGTGTTCTGATAAAGATAGTTTTTTTATCCATGGTCCACGTAGGTTTGTTCAGCGATCACGCATCTTTGAAAATGTATGACCTATCGCGAAATAGTACCAAAATCTCTTCATCAGTGCGTTTCTCTTATTGACCAAAACGCTCACAGTCATTAGTATAGCGCCCTCATCAATTCCCTGATAGCTCAGTCGGTAGAGCGACGGACTGTTAATCCGCAGGTCCCTGGTTCGAGTCCAGGTCGGGGAGCCAAAAAATAAGGGCTGGCACATCATGCGCCAGCCCTTTTCTTATGGGGCAACGCCCAATCGACGATTATTGAACCGACTGGTCGATAGTGATCTTGATCCCGGTGCTGCCCAGAGCCAGCGGCTTGCTCATACCCATCAAATCGCCCGGCTTTGGTATTGCCTCACCAGATTTTGAGATGCGCGCCACCACGACCACCTGGTCGAAGTTGGACATTTTCATCTCCGGTTGCATCGCCATGCTGTCGTCCAGCGAAAAACTGAAGGGCAAGTCCTTCACCTGCTTGCGCAGAATGGCCAGCGGCATCTTGGGACCTTGTGCGGCGCGCGCCAGCACAAACAGCGTATCGTTCGGATCGGCCTTGCTCTTGAGGGCGGCGCTCAGCGTCACGGTTCCGGTGATGCGTTCCTTGCCCGCTGCTTGCATCCGGGGTGCGGACTCATTGATCTGATCGAGCGCAGAAGCAACCTTGCCGCCCTTGCTCTGCGCCGCCATATGACGCGCCTGACTGAGGGCATCTTCGATCATTTTCCTGTTTTCCGCATCATCGGCGGGAAGCTGCCTGAGCAATTTTTCCCAATGACGCACGGCTGCAGCATAGTCGCCACGTTCCATGGCTGCTGTCCCGGAAAGGGCCAGCGACTTGTCGTGGTTGGGATTGAGTTCCAGCGCGCGTTCCAGCAGTTTGGTCGGTCCGCCGCGCAAACTGCCATGCGTCATTGCCAAAGCGTCGGCGTAGTCCGCCCACAATATGGGTTCGTCCGGAATGATCTTGACCAGACTTTCGTAGATTCTCGATCCATCGGCATAACGTCCGAGCTCAACATACGAGCGAGCCAATACTACCAATGCTTCAGGGTCATTCGGGTTCTGCGCAACCTTTTCTTCCAGTGCTGTGAGACCCTCCTGATTGGTTGGCATGGCAATTGCACCATGCGCCGGCTTGAACGCATCCGGATTGCCCAACATCTGATACAGGCCCACGGAAGACAGCGGCAAGAGAATCGCCAGCACGACAGCCGTGATCCTGAGCGGATGCGGCTTGTTCGTTGCTTCGACTGCCTGCGACTCGCCCACCTCTTCCAGCAGCCGGGCTTGCAGTTCGCGCTTGCCTTGCTCATGCAATTCGGGAGTGAGCAGGCCGTTTTTCAGGTCGGCATCCATTTCGGCGATCTGATCGCGAAGGATTTCCAGATTCGCCGCGTCACGCACCACGGCATTGTTCTTTGAAGTGCCTCGCCACAACGGTACCGCGACGAACAGGATGGCGATAACCATTAGCGCCGCACAGATGATCCAGAATAAAGTCATTTGTTGTCTTCTTCGTTGAGTAAGGAGGCGGCGCGCTGCTGCGCTTCCGGGCTAAGTTCGGATTCACGGACAAGCTGACGACGCTTGCGCAGCTGGAATACCAGCACACCCGCACCGACCAGCAGCAAGGCAAAAGGACCGAACCACAGCAATACGGTGTAACTCTTCATCGGCGGTTCATACAGCACGAAGTCGCCATAGCGCGCCACCAGGTAGTCCATGATCTCCTGGTCGCTCTTGCCCTGCGCCATTTGCTCGCGCACTTCGCGGCGCAGGTCTTCCGCCAGTTCGGCGTGCGAACCGGCCAAGGATTCGTTCTGGCATACCAGGCAGCGCAAATTTTCAGCCAATCCGATCATGCGCTTTTCCAGCACCGGATCGGCAGCCATGTCTTTGGCTTCGCCGGCATAAGAGACAACCGGCATCAGGCAAAACAGCAGGATCAGTAGTTTTTTCATTTTTTCTGCAGCTCCGCTACCAGTGGCAATATCGTCTCGCGCAGGTTCTGATAATTAACCGGCCCGATCTGTTTGTAACGGATGATGCCCTGTTTGTCGATCACATAGGTCTCCGGTACGCCATACACGCCGTAGTCGATGCCGGTGCGCCCTTCCCTGTCCATCACGCTCAAGACATAGGGATTGCCGCCCTGACCTAGTTGCCTCAGTGCATCTTCTCTTTTGTCTTTATAGTCGAGACCGTAGATCGGCACGATATTCTGCTGTGCGAGCGACATCAGCACCGGATGCTCTTCCTTGCACGATACGCACCAGGACGACCACGCGTTGAGCAGCCAGACTTTGCCTTTCATATCCGCCGGAGAAAAATTCTTGCTCGTGTCCTGCAATTGCGGCAGATTGAATGCGGGTGCGGGTTTGTCGATCAGCGGTGAGGGAACTTCATGCGGATTAAGCCCCAGCCCGACGAACAGGAATCCCGCCAAGACCAGAAAAGCCACCAAAGGCAATATGAAACGCATCATGCTGTCTTCTCCTTCAATTTCGCACCACCTGCGGTGGCTGTCTGCGCTTTGCGTGCATGGATACGATAGCGACGGTCGCTGATCGCCAGTATGCCGCCCAATGCCATCATGAAACAGCCGAACCATATCCAGTCCACGAACGGTTTGATATAGACGCGCACAGCCCAGGCATTCGTATCGGGAATCGGCTCGCCCAGCGATACATACAGGTCGCCGAACAATCCCGTCAGGATGGACGCTTCTGTCATCGGCATGCCGGAGGCGTTGTATTGACGCTTTTCCGGATTCAGCACGGTGATGATCTTGCCGTTCTTGCGGACCGTCACACGCCCCTGGGCAGCCATATAATTGGGACCGGTTTGATCGCTCACGCCGTCGAAGCGGAATTCGTAACCGCCCGCCTCGACCGTGTCGCCGACCTCCATGCGCACGTCGCGTTCGGTCTCGTAACCTTTCACCATGGTCACGCCGATGATGAACACCGCAATGCCCAGGTGCGCCATCAGCATGCCGTAGTAGCTGCGTGAAGGCGTCTTCAGGCGCTGCATCAAGGTACCCTCGCCTGCGATGCGCTTGCGCAGGTCAAGCATGGAAGTGGTAATCAACCAGGCTGCCAGCAACAATCCCAACGCGATGAGCGGCGTCCATTTGCCCATGACCAGCGGCAACAGCAAGGCAACAACGATGCTGGCCGCCAATGCCCAGCGTACGCGCTGCCAGATGTCCGGCATGCTTGCCTGTTTCCAGCGGGCAACGGGGCCCAGGCCCATTATCATCACCATGGGAATCATCAGGGGCACGAACACGGTATTGAAATAGGGAGGGCCGACGGAAAGTTTGCCGAAGCCCAGTGCATCCATGAACAGCGGGTACAGCGTGCCGAGGAAGACCGAAGCCGATGCCACCGACAGCAGGACGTTATTGGTGAGCAGCATGGATTCGCGCGAGATGAGTTCGAACTTGCCGCCCAGCCCGATTTTGGGTGCGCGCCAGGCGAACAACAGCAGCGAAGAACCGATGACGACCACCAGGAAGGAGAGAATGAATACGCCGCGCTTGGGGTCGGTCGCAAACGCATGCACCGAAGACAGCACGCCGGAACGCACGAGGAACGTTCCCAGCAGACTGAGCGAGAATGCCGCAATGGCGAGCAGCACCGTCCAGCTCTTGAACGCGCCGCGTTTTTCCGTCACCGCCAGCGAATGCATCAGCGCCGTGCCCACCAGCCACGGCATGAACGAGGCGTTCTCCACCGGGTCCCAGAACCACCAGCCGCCCCAGCCCAATTCGTAATACGCCCACCAGCTACCCAGCGCGATACCGATAGTCATGAACACCCAGGCCACCGTCGTCCACGGGCGCGACCAGCGCGCCCAGGTGGAATCGAGTTTTCCGCCCAACAGGGCGGACAGCGCAAAGGCGAATGCAACCGAGAATCCGACGTAGCCCATGTACAACATCGGCGGGTGGATCACCAGACCCGGGTCTTGCAGCAAGGGATTCAGATCGCGCCCGTCCATCGCGGCCGGAAACAGGCGATCGAACGGATTGGAGGTAAACAACATGAACAACAGGAAACCGGCGGAAACGAGGCCCATCACACCGATCACGCGCGCCACCATCTCCTGCGGCAGATGACGGCTGAACATCGCAACGGCGACCGTCCACAGGGTCAGGATGAATGTCCACAGCAACAACGAACCTTCATGCCCGCCCCAGATCGCCGAGATGCGGTACTGGATCGGCAATTGGGAATTGGAATTCTGCGCGACATACATCACGGAAAAGTCGTTGATGACGAAGGCTTGCACCAGGCAACCGAAGGCAACTGCCACAATGAGGAATTGCCCCGCAGCCAGGATGCGTGCCGTACCCATCATCACCAGGTCATTGCGTGCCGCACCGACGATGGGCAGCACCCCCTGAATGAGGGAAATAAACAATGCAACAATGAGTGCGAAATTACCGATTTCTGGAATCATGCTGATGCTTTCAATAATTATTTGGCTACGGGATATTCTGCGGAGGATCCGCCCGCTTGAGGTTCTGCAGGCTTGGCCATCTTGGCCGCTTCGGCTTTTTTCAGCGCATCGACGGCTTCCGGCGGCATGTAGTTTTCGTCATGCTTGGCCAGCACTTCGTCGGCATGGAACACGTTATCGGCTTCCAGCTTGCCTTGAGCGACCACGCCCTTGCCTTCCTTGAACAGGTCGGGAAGGATGCCCTTGTACACCACCGCCATGGTCTTGTCGTTATCGGTGATGTTGAAATGCGAGGTCAAACCGTCTTTCTCCCGTTTCAAGCTGCCCACTTCCACCAGACCGCCGATACGGAAACTGCGCCCCTGCGGCGCTTCCTTGTTATAGACCTGGGTCGGCGTGAAATACAGGCTGACGTTGTTCTTCAATGCGTACAACACCAGACCAACAGCCGCTGCCACCAGTACGACCCCGGCCACGATAAATGCAAGTCTCTTCTGCCGAGGTGTCATGCCGATTCTCCCATTTCGTCGCGCATCAGGCGCAGTGTGCGCAATGCTATTTTCCTGCGGTTACGCACCAGTGCGATCTCGATCGCAAATACCAGCAACGCGACGCCGTATGAGCCCCACACATAGAAGGCGTAGCCATTCATGGCGAAAAATTCTGCCCAATTCATTATTGTTGCCCTCCATTCGCCAGCTTCACTTCGGGTAAGTCGTTCACCCATTGCGTATTGGCTTCGCGCTCCAGAATGATGCTGCGCACGCGCGCCAGCGCCACCGCAATGACATACAGCCAGCAAGCGATCAGCACCGCAAACATGGCCTGCTGCATGGCGATATGCATGCTGGTGCCGGACATTTTGATCGTGGCGCCCTGATGCAGGGTGTTCCACCACTTCACCGAGAAATAAATGATGGGCACGTTCACCGAACCGACGATGGCGAGCAAGGCACTGGCGCGATCGGCGCGACGGACATCCTCAATGGAGGCATGCAAAGCGATGTAGCCGAGATACAGGAACAGCAGGATCAGCTCCGAGGTCAGACGCGCATCCCACACCCACCATGCGCCCCACATCGGCTTGCCCCACAACGCCCCGGACCACAGGGAAATGAAAGCGAACATGGCGCCGGTCGGTGCCAGGGCCTGCGCCATCATGGCAGAAAGCCGGGTCTTGAAGATCAATCCCAGCGCTGCATAACCGGCCATGATGAGGTAGATGAACATGGACAGGATGGAAGCGGGAACATGCAGGAAGATGATGCGATAGGCCTCGCTCTGCGTCGCATCCGTCGGCGCGACAAAGAAGCCGATGTAGAGACCGATGACAAGAAAGACCGCGGCAGGCCAGGCGAAGAAGGGAATCAGTTTGCCGGCCAGGCCGTAAAAGGTGGTCGGTGCCGAATACTTGAACCAGTTGATTGCCAAATTATCACTCCATCGAAATACGTAACGCCTGCGCCGCAACGAACGGCGTAAACACCAACGCGAACAACATGAACGCGCCCAAAAACGCCAGGTTGGATACTACACTCATGCCGCTGGTGACCGCCTCCACCGCGCCCGCACCGAAGATCAGCACTGGAATACACAAGGGCAATACCAGCAACGAAACCAGCACACCGCCACCGCGCAAGCCCAACGTCAGCGCCGCGCCGACGGCGCCTATCATGCTTAACACGGGAGTCCCGAGCAACAGCGCAAGCACCAGTATCCACAAAGCCTGGGGGGGCATATCGAACTGCAACCCCAGCACCGGCGCAATCAGGGCCAAAGGCAGGCCAGACAGCATCCAGTGTGCCACGATCTTGCCCAGCACCAGCACCGACAACGACTGCGGCGCGAGCATCATCTGCTCCAGCGTCCCATCCGCATGGTCCGCCGAAAACATGCGCGGCAACGACAGCATGGAAGCCAGCAACGCGGCAACCCACACCACACCGGAAGCCATCTTGCGCAGCATGTCCATTTCCGGCCCGACACCAAGCGGAAACAGACTCACCACCATCACAAAAAAGATCAGCGTGGTCAGCACATCCGCGCGGCGGCGCATCGCCAGCAGCAGGTCGCGCCGCACTACCAGACCAAACAACCCGAATAAAGACAGTTTGTTCATGAAAGCTTCAACTGCCTGGTCTCCACACCCGCGACCTGCAGCGGCTGGTGAGTGGTAAATATTGTCATGCCGCCTTTCGACAGGTGTTCGCCGATTAGTTCCTGCATCAGGCCTACTGCACCCACATCGAGTGCGGTTAATGGTTCATCCAGTATCCACAGATGCGCATCGCTGATCAGCAAACGCGCCAGTGCCACCCGGCGCCGCTGCCCTTGCGACAACACGCGCACCGGCAGATGTTCGCGGCGTTGCAGCCCCATGCGGCGCAATGCTGCGATGGCTTGCTGCTCGGTCACCGTGTAGCCCGCCAATCCCGCACTCATTTGAAGGTTTTCCAGCGCGTTCAACTCGTCCTTGATGGCATTCAGATGCCCCAGGTACAGCAACTCGGCATGGTAATCCTCGCCCAGGTCGCCGACCCGCTTGCCGCGCCAGAGAATCTCTCCCTCGTCGGGCTGAATGAAGCCGCACAACGTGCGCAGCAAACTTGTCTTGCCGCTGCCGTTTGCTCCCTGCACCTGCATGATCTGCCCAGGATGAAGCGAAAAACTCAATCCGGAAAACAAGCGATGATCGCCGCGACTGCACGCAAGATTGCCGACTTCCAGCATGAAGAAAAGACCCAAAATGAACAGCGGGGAATTATATACGATTAATCGGGAGCACTTCACTCAAGTACCCGAAAGTCAAAAGCAGGGTCGGCGCGCATATGAGCAACCATGTAGGAGCGCCGACGTCTCGTCGGCTGTTGAATATAGCTTGGTAGGGTGGGCACGTTCCAAGTGCCCACGCGGAAACACATGTTGCTACAGCGTGGGCAGAGCGAATGGGTAACGGCGCAGCCGTTGGGAACCCATCGGCCTCCCCCTTGCGGGGACACAAAACGTGCCCACCCTACGTTAGCTGGCACGGCAGATGGTGGTTTTGTAGGTGCGAATTTATTCGCACACCCCCCGAATATTGGGCGAATGAATTCGCCCCTACATCCCCAATGGGAGCGCCGACGTCTCGTCGGCATGTTTAATC
>JBAQDF010000007.1:0-26940 GCA_049286265.1 Sideroxyarcus sp. | reverse complement strand
ATTCCGGGCGGCCGATAAACGATGGGTATCGCTGCGCTCAACCCATCCTACACAAGCAATACCCCGCAGCTTGCTGCGGGGGTGCTTTATTGAAAGGAAGTTGAAACCAATAATAATGCTGATTGTTTTGGCTTAATATTGGTCATGTAGAAAATTTTGTGTCTGGACAAGTGAGGTGGCTCATGCAACTGATACGGAAATTCATTTTAGGGTTCTGCACACTCGGGGCTGTTCTGTTCTTTATCGGTTGTGGCGGCGGCTCGGCAGATGCTCCCCCGTCTCCGGAGCGGATTACTTTTGCCGGGATTGGGACACACGGCATCTTCGATCCAGCCATCGCGCGCGATCCTGCAAGCGGACGGATATGGATGAGCTACTCCGCAGTTGATCCTTCGGCGCTGTGGCCAACCCAGAACATCAACGTCGTCGCGAACCGCCTGGCCTACTCGGATGACAATGGCAAGACCTGGACCGACAGCGGGGCGATCATCAGCAATTATGCGGATGTGACTCTCCCATTTGCGACACCGCTTAACGCAGGCACCTGGGTCAACGAAGTGTCGCAACTGGTCTACGACCCCGGCGCCACCGCCAACGAAAGATGGAAGATCCTCTGGCACCATTATCTGAGGATTAACGATGTGCGGCATTTCGAGCATGGTTGGCTCGGCATGAAGACGGCAAGCACACCGGCGGGACTAGCTGCGGCGCCGGAGGTGAAGCTCTTTGCGGGCTACGGCTATGATACAAGCAACGACACGGTGGGCGGAGGATCGCAATCTCCCCTCGGTGGCGCGCCTCAGATACAGCTCGATACTGCATTGGACCCTGCGCTCAATACCTGCGTGTTTACCGAGCCGGGGATGTATGCATCGGACAGCGCCCTGTATTTGAGTTTGCTTTGCGTAAAAACTTCCGACTTAAGCCATCTGACTGTTCTGCTCAAATGCACCAGCCCCTGCAACACGGGAAGCGCCGCCAGTTGGTCCTATCTGGGAACAGTTCTGCAAGACTCGAATGCCACCGCAATCGGTTTCGACTCCGGCTTTTCGGGATCCGGCCTGTTTGAATCTGCCGGCAGCATGTACCTGGTGGCGACACCCGTACAGACGGCCGGTGCGCCGTGGCCGGATTACTACAACGGTTGCCGGGTTTACCGGTTCTCGAACATCGATTCCGCACTGCTGCAAACCTCCGGCTCCCAGCCCGCGTTGGTCGGTTCGGTCAATGGAACTACGGGAAGTTTCAACGGTGCATGCTCCTATAACGCTTCGGCGAACCTGAGCGGAATGCTGTACAGCGAGTTGAATACGTCCGCCACGGATCTGTTCCGGATATATATGAGCCACAAGAATTTTTAGGTGAACACCATCAAGTAGTCGGGGATGGAGTCGGATCAAGCCTGTGAAGCAGGCCGCCCCTCAGCCCTGTTTTCCCGCCATCCAAGCACGATAAACACGGCGGCGATTCCGCCGTATCCCAGCACGAACGGCCAGGTGTGTGACGGGCCGTAGGCATTGATAATCGCGCCGTTGGCGATCTCATAGCCGTGCATCAACCCGGTGGCGCTGACCGCCGCCGCGACTGCGGCCCATGCCGCCGCTGCGCGATATTTTCTTTCGATCAGGCAGACCGTCATCGCGGCGAGGATCATGGAAGTGAAGATGAAGCCGCGTTCGAGCGAGATCATTCCGGCGATCGGCAACTGTATGGAGAGTGCCTGTATGCCCACTGCTTCCACGCTGGTGCCCGCCGTGCGCAAGCCGCTTTCCAGCATCAGCAGTCCCCAGGCAGCCAATGCCGGGAAGAAACCGATCACCACTGCGGGTGCGTGTTCGCGCGGTGTGGCCTGGAATGCCTGCGAGGCGATGGTGACGCCAATCCACAGCAGGATCGCCGCTCCGGCCTCGACCGGGATCAGCGCGGAAACGAAACCGACCAGCCCGAGCAGGCACAGCAGCGTGATCGCGATGCCGTTGGCGATGGAGTATCCCGCGCCTGCGCCCATCTTCTTCCAGCCCGGATGCCCGATGTAGATCGTAGTCGGGAATACGCTGCCGAAACAGGCTGCGACGATAGTGCCAACGCCGTTGACGACCAGCGAGCTTTTCACCGGGTACACGTCGCCCGCCGCTTCCGCGCTTTCCAGGTTTTGCATGGAGCCGAGCAGATTGAACAGGCCCATGGGGATGATCACCGGCAAGAAGGTGATCATGTAAGTGGAGAAAGTCGCACCCAGCAGGTCGGTGATGAACAGGTGCGGGATTTGCACTTGCAACTGCATCGCATTCGCCAGTGCGTCAGGGTCCATCCTGCCCAGGCCCCATGCCAGCGCGCTGCCGCTGACGACGGCCACCAGTCCGGCGGGGACGCCCGCAGGCAGCACGATGCGGCCGATGTACTGGATCAGGATGAAGGCCAGCGGGATGAAGCCGACCAACGGATCGGCGAAGATGCGGAAGCAAAAATCCATGGAGATGAAGGTAATGGCAATGCCCGCCAGCGTTGCCAGCAGCGCCGCGCGCGGCGTGAGTTTTTTCACGCGACCGGCGACGAACGCGCCGCCCAGTTCGATCAGGCCGGAACCCAGGCAGGCGGCAAGTCCGACCTGCCACGCCAGTTCCACGTCGTGGGTCTGGTCCAGCACCGGCTTCATCACGAACAGGATGTAGGCGAACAGCGAAACGGTGTTGACGCCGTAGGGTAGCGCCGTCACCTGCGCCTGACCGGTGCGGCGGCTCAATGCGCGCGCCTGGAAGGCATAGAAAATATTTCCCACCAGCAGGCTCACCGCCACGCCCGGCAGGATGCGCCCATAGATCATCTCGCCCGGCATGTGCAGGATCACGCCGCACAGTACGACGATGAGGATGAGCTGGATGAGGTTGTCCACGAACAGCCCGAAGAAACCGTCCAGATCGCCTTTGTGCCACCAGCGGAATTGTTCTTGCATCATTCTCTCCCGGTTATCTCTTTATTGACGGCAGGGCAGCCGAGGCAAGTCTCTCTGGCCGATGGCGAGTATAGACGAGCGGCTCATCGCGCAACAACAGACTAAACTGATAGCATGGTGCCGTAATTGTTGAACATTCTTGTTGGCTAATTAAAGGAAGCAGGTCTGGTTCAGCGGAAATGATTTCCGGGATGAATATTCCAGGAGTCGGAATTTTGTCTGGTGTCGGGTTGGAGAGATAGCGATGGGCCCTATGAAATATCTTGTTGAAAAATACTCCGCACTGTTCAGAGTGCTGCTGGCGGCAGGGATGATTCTTGTCGTATCGAGTTGCGGCGGCGGTGATGCCGGTTACTCAGCTTCATTCACGCCGCATCTCGATTTCATCCGCAACACAGCACCTGCCGACGGTTCATTCAAGGCGCTCATCTGGGTGAGCGATGCAAACGGTACCACGGTGTCGTTTGATTCTGCGCCGACACTCGCTTCCACTCGCGGCACGGTCTCTGCGCTCACGTTGCGCAGCGACGGCAAACAGGAGGCGACGGTCACGCCGGATGCGCAAAAGACCGGCGAATACAGGGTGACATTGTCGGCAATGGTTTCCGGCAACAGCATCAGTATTTCGCATACAGCCATTGTCATGGAGCAGGTTGCCAGCGGTTGGGGGCAGCCGTTCTCTGTCGATGGGCTGGTGAATACCGGCGGCACGCAGGATTCGCTTGCTGTATCTCCCGACGGGCAATATCTGTTCCTGCAATATTATCCGGTCACGCTCAATTGCATTCTTGGCGGCGATCCGGCCCATCCCTTTTGCCAGACACAACTCGGTCCGGTGACTGCGCCGGAACGTCCGAATATGCCGGGAGCAAGCCGGGTTACGAGCGCGAGTTCGATTCATCACGGCTGTCCATCGCTCAATTTCGATCCGTCGCCGGTTCCAATCCCGCCGATCGCACTATATGGTTTTCATCGGCAGGCGGACGGCAGTTATGCGGAGCCGTTCGTATTCATGTTCACCAACAATGACGGATGCTTCGCCCCGTGGGGACCTTCGATCAAGGCCAATGGCGACGGTACTTACCGTATGTTCACTGCCTTCAACGACCCCAGGGATTCCGGCACGGCGAGCGATTTTGCCCATATATACGATTTCAACCTTACTCCCGGGGCTACACAGACGCTGGGCGAGACCAGCTATTCGGGCGGGGTGCAGATCGGCAATTTCGTTCTGAGCAAGGCCACCATTGCGGGCACGGACGGCCACCGCGGCAACCCGCACGTGTATTACAGCGGCAACACGCCCTCGCTGCTGTTCTACGACGAGGAGACGCAGCCGTCCGCCAGCCAGTTTATCCACGTCGCCAGTTGGAACGGCAGCGGGTGGAATGCGCCCGTCGTGCTCGATTTTGCCCCGTTCAACACCACCGGCTACGGCGATACGCAGCCGTACTTCGATGGCACGCAACTCATCCTGCGCAACGGTTCGCAATTGCTGTCGTACGCCTACAACGGCGGAGGGGTGGGTGTTGCTGCTTCCTGGGGGGCGCCGGTCAGTCTGCTTGATCCGGACACCATCGCGGAAGCGGGTAGCGTGATCGTCATCGGCGAACCCACTGTCGCAACGATCAATGGCGTCGAGGTGCTGTACTTCATCTATGGCATTTATCAGGCTGACGGTTCGGTGAACCTTCGCGCGGGTTATGTTCGCAAAGAATAGTGAACAATTGGTTGCGGTTTCCATGATGAAGGGAGTTGAAGTGATGAGGTTGACTATCCCGGCTTTACGGGCGATGTTGTGATGAATAACAATTGCCATAACGAACTCACATATACGTTCACTTACAACAGTACCCAGGACACCGTTGCCGATTTTCATGCTGCGAACCCGAGCTTTGAATCAGGCGGTGCAGGCGGGGCAGTTGATTTGTCCAGCGGGGCGTATCAGTTCAGGTAGGACTGCAAATGGAGTTGCAGTATTTTCGAATGCGGAAACGTGCTCGAAATTGTCGTTGGAGCAGGTTGTCCTGCACATACAGAATTTAATCATTAGCAGGAATATTTTCCCAGTGAACTACAAATTACCCTTCCTGAAAATCATTGCGGCGGCTGTATTCTTCTCATGGTCGAATAGAGCTGAATTCATGAAGGCCACCGCCATTCCAACTTTGGCTCTGGTGGCGTTGTGGGCTGTCTGGACCAGCTATTCGGATGTGCTGCCGTCGTATATATCGTGGTTGTATCTGCTGGGCTACGGGCTGAGTTTTTCTTTTCTTGCGGTTACCTGTCATCGACTGATACTGGTTGATGGTGCCGACAGATATAAATCCTTTAATGCCAAACCGGGGTTTCGGGAACTGAGATTTCTGGCTTGGGCAATTGTGATTTATGTAATAAACGCTTTTCTGGAGTTTTTCACTCAGATCCTTGTTCAAAATGCCAGCAGCGGTTTGCTTGCTGAAGGTGGCGGGAACATGCACGTTTGGATTAAACAAATTGCTTCGATACCCGCCTTGTATGTGTTGGCTCGCCTGAGTCTCGCATTTCCTGCAACGGCTATCGATAAACGTTCCAGTCTGAGATGGTCATGGATACGAACTCAAGGGAACGGGTGGCGCATTTTTGTTGTTGTCGGTCTTTTCCCATGGCTTGCAAGCATGTTGCTTGGGTTTATGTGGCGTGAAGAAGCAACGGTTCTGGAGCAGGTTGTTTTATCCATTCTTGCCTTTGTCGTGCTTTCAATCGAGATCATTGCGCTTTCCTTTACATACAAGGAACTGGCAAAGCACTACGCAATACATGAGCAATCTCTTTCAGGCGAAATAATGTCTGCGCCCGCAGGTGTCTCCCGGGTTTCATTTCATGATCTGGCGCCGGGTGGTAATGGCCGCAAGGTAGAGATTGCGGTGAGCGTGTTTGTGGGCCTTGTTTTGGCTTATTTGCTCATTGGGACACTGGGATTTCAGCTTGCCGATTGCAATAATGAGGTGCTTGGCAGCGCAACTTCACCCGGCGGGGCATACGTGGCGAAGCTGGTTAACAGGACGTGCAAAGACGAAACAACCATGCAGGGCTTGATTCTTGATGTCACCAAAAGCACACCCCCAAGGACTACTTACAATTACCCGCTATCAAGAGCAGTTTCTTTCGAGGCGGATGTGGTGTGGAAATCGGAAAAGGGGTTGGTAGTGAGATATGGCGGGATGCTGGATCTGTCTACTGTCCCTTCGGAGATCGAAGACATACAAGTTGTTTTTGAGAAAAGGCCGGAACTCCAGGAAGCAGCTACTGCGGCACACAGGGCCCCGTAAAAACAAATGGGGTGCATCGCTGTTTTCTTCGGCTGATCACATCTCCGGAATCGATTCACAGTGACAGATAGCGATACGCCTTGTCCAGTTTTTCCGCGAAGGTTTCGTATTGCAGATCGGTGCAGCGTACGATCATCACATTCCAGTCGCGACGGTCGTAACCGATCAACTCACAGAGCATGAATTCCTTGCCCTGCCCGGGATCGTCTGCGGTGTGCCTTATGCCCATGCTGTCCAGTGTGATCGAGGTCCGGTTGAGGCGCAGATGTTCTTCGGGATGGAGCAACACGGCCTCGAAGTCTGCGAGGAAATGTTCCGGTTCCAGCGATTCAATGGTGGATTGCAGTTCGTCCGCCATTTTGTCCATGCGTTCTTCGGTTGCGGCCCGCTCGATATCGTTGATATGGCGCAGGCGGGGCATCAGGGCGTTTGTTTCTGCGGTCAGTGTTTCCTTGCTTTGCCTGCGTAGCTCGATGCGGGCCTTCACTTTGTCCACGAGGCTGTGAAAGAAGCTTGTCGCGATCATTTCCCGTGCGAGCGCTTCATCGGGCGAGGGATTCTCCAGCGTGTGGTTGATGAAGTAGGTCGCCTGTTGCACAACGTCCCGCTGCAAAGTCGCACCAGCCATCTCCATGCCCAGGAACTTTTTGTCGACGCGCCGCATTCCCATCAATGCGTAGAACCCGTTGCCGGAAATTGGTCTGCGCAGATATTCCTGCATGGACAGGCTGGAGGCGATGGCATCGGAGATGGCATTGGCGTCCGGAAACAGCGCATGGACGAAAGCATCCCTGGCATAAGCTTCGCGGTCGATCAGTACGGGGCCAGGCAGGCTGTCGGCAAGCTGTCTGGCGTATGCCAGCGCGGCACTGACCGGCTGGCGGTAGCGATCGGGGTAACCGCCCGTTTGCATGAGCAGCGGCTCAACCGCAGACACGGCGTGTGCAACGGCTGTCTCGAGATGGGGAGCGTCCGCCATGTCTTGCTTGCCGAAGAGGTTGGTGAGCAGTCCCATTGCTTCCAGTCACAAGGTGATCGTTACGATTCCAACTGTGCCTTTGCTGCATTGCGCTTGCGCAGGAAAGAGCCTCAGGCTTTGTGGAGCAATTCTTCCGGATACGGTTTGCTGGGGTAATGAAAGGGAATCGGGCCATCCGGCTGGGCATGGAGGAACTGCCGGACAAAGGAGTCTTGCGAGTTGATCATCTCGCCCGTTTCGCCCTGCGCGACCACGACGCCGTCATGGATGAAATAAATGTAATCGACGATCTTGAGCGACTCCGCCAGATCATAGGTCACCACGACGGAGGATACTCCGAGAGCGTCGTTCAATTTGCGGATCAGGTTGGCAATGGTGCTGAGCGAGATCGGGTCGAGACCGGCAAAAGGTTCGTCATAGATGATCAGTGCAGGGTCGGTGGCGGTTGCCCGTGCCAGCGCCACGCGGCGTTCCATGCCGCCGGATAGTTCGCTCGGCATCAGCTTGTGGGCGTTGCGCAGACCGACAGCCTGCAACTTCATCAATACCAGGTCATGGATGATTTCTTCCGGCAGGTCGGTGTTCTCCCGCATCGGGAAGGCCATATTGTCGTAAACGGACAAGTCCGTGAACAGGCCGCTGACCTGAAACATCATGCCCATCTTCAGGCGTATTTTGTACAGCTCCTGGGTGCTGAGTTCATGCAGCACTTTGCCCATGAATTTCACGCTGCCCCCAGACGGATGCAACTGTCCGGTGAAGTGGCGCAGCAAAGTGGATTTGCCGCTTCCGCTGGCGCCCATGATGCCGACGATCTTGCCGCGAGGAATGGTGAGATTGATGCCCTTCAGCACATCGCGTGTGCCATAGGAATGATGCAGGTCGTTGACCTCAAGCAGGTTGTCCATAGTTCGATACAATGAGTGGGTTTCTTTTGTTCATTCTTACATGACAAAGGGAGTAATTAAAGGGGGCAGTGCATTAACAGGTTGTTGAAAAACTATTGCGCTCGACATAACTGCGTTGCTTAATGGCTCAAAATGCTCATTTACTACTTGTAAATTCCGCTTTTTCGCCATTGCGCGCCTTGTTCTGTCATCGCTCGCTACGTTTTTCAACAGCCTGTTAAGTTTCCAGGCACGGGTAGGCGAATGGCCGGAATACTGTTCCGGTTGGTTTCGAGAAGAAGCGCATGTATGAAAAGGGCGCGAAACCGAGGCGGATTCGGCATTTGCCGTTTGATCGGTGATAGGCGGTTTGGGGGACAGGGGTGTATCGCGATCTGCAAGCAATTTTTTTGTAATCATAAGTACACTGGACAAAGCATGCTTTTAAGGAGAATTTATGGAAGCGAAACTATTGGCCGGTCCTGTCCTGCGCCGGACAACCAAAAACAGAGTCTGTGTGTGGTTGGCAACCTCCGGACCAATGTCACTGCAATTGACGGTAATGGATGCTCAGGAAAACCCGCTGGGGCAAAGCGCGCTGGCAAGGCTGGGCGAACAGCGCGTGCAGCTTGGCAAAAATCTTTATGTATACCTCCTGCAGGCGCGACCGGACAATGGAACGGGTTTCCCAGCCGATGCGCTGATGTACTATCGCCTGGACAAGGTTGAAGCCGAAAACAATTTCCGCTCTCCCCTGTGTTCAGACGAAGATATCAAGAAACTGGTTTACGGTTCGTTCCCGTACCCCAGTTTTTTCATACCGACCAAACTCAAGAATCTGTTGCACGGCAGTTGCCGCAAACCCCACGGCGGCTTCAATCCGAAAAAACAGAAGCATGTTCCGGATGCGCTCAGTCATGGACACACACTCCTGGAAAAGACCTGCAACGATATGGAGCATCGTCCCGCCGTTTTGTTGCTGACCGGCGATCAAATATATGCGGATGACGTAGCCGTTTCCTTGCTGGCCATGTTGCAACAACAATCGTTGACTCTCGTCGGTAAACAGGAAAAGCTACCCTTATACGATGGAATTACGTTGCCTGCCGCCTGTCTGGACCCGTCGGCAATCCCGCTGCACGGCCGCAAGCAAGTACTCAAGGACAAGCATTCCGGTTTCAGTTCTACCGAGTCGGAGAATCATTTGTTCACTTTCGGCGAATATGCCGCGATGTATATCTACTCTTTCGGTAACCTCCCTGCATGGGAGCCTGTTTGGGACTGGCAACAATTGGCAGGCTTGGGGGTGGCGGATGACGCCGACAAAGCCTGGGCCAAACAACTCGAGCCATTGAGCTTTTTCGATAATACCCTTCCGGATATCCGCAGGCTGATGGCTAACGTGCCCACGTACATGATCTTCGACGACCACGACGTGACCGATGACTGGAACATCAACGGTCACTGGTATGACGATGTGCGTGAATCGCCCATGGGCCGGCGAATTGTCTCCAATGGCCTGGCGGCCAACTGGGGCTTTCAGGCCAGGGGTAACGATCCTGATAATTTCAACAAGGACCTGATCCTTACCATCGTCCAGCACCTTAACGATACCGAAAACGATAGCGACATCGGCGAACGCTATGACCTGCATACCTGGAAAAATCGGGGCTGGGGTTTTTCCATACCCTGCGAACCGCCCATTATCGCCGTCGATTGCCGTACCCAGAGGCAATACGAAAACAAGTATTTCCCGGCTCAATTGCTGGATCGCTATGCGCTGGACTGGTTGCGGGTGGAGTGGACCAAGTTGAGAACCGGCCAAAAAATCGACAGTAACACCTGTCCCGTGTTGATTACCTCCTCGCCAGTCATGGGCTATTCCGTTGTCGAATTCTTTCAGAGAATGCTCTTGTGGCTGACAAACAAGGTTGAAAGTTATAGATGGGTGCAATTTCTGGAACAACTGCTCAGCCTGGAAGGCTTTCTTACCGGCATGGTCGTGAAAATGATTGACGCAGAGTCATGGAATTCGAACAAGGGGGGCTTTGTTAATTTTTTGGACACGATATGCCTGCGCATGGGCATTACTCGTTGCGTGTTTCTTTCCGGTGATGTGCATTATGCATTCACCGCCAGCGCCAGCTTCCTGCGCAAGAATAGCCAATTGCATTGCTACCAGTTGACCAGTTCTTCCCTGAGTAACGAACCGGACGTCATGCAATCCCGTTTTCTGGAGAAAGGGGCCTGTCTCAAAACCGGAACACGAAAACATTGCAACTGGGGACTTAGTCCCAGCCTCCGCTGGCGTACCGAGGAACAACTGCTGAAAGCAATGAATAGCGATTTGCGAGTAAGCGCCGAGTGCAATCTGGGCTTGGCGAAATTTGCCGATGGCTTGCCGGTTAGCCATACCTTGCTGACGGGTAGCGGCAATCTGGTTTACAGATTGCCCGGAGCAGGCGGCAGTTAGGCAATTCATATTGCGTATTCTCCGGTCGCAACTTTCGGGAATTGGAGCGGACAGGCAACTGGCGAAGCATCGCAATACATTTTTTCGAACAGACAAAAACCAGGTGGTCAGGCGGTACTGGGAAAGGTAATATCCTCAGGCTTGCCAGGCATCATGGTTATACAGATACCAGACTGATTTGATCGAAAGAAATCTGTGCGTTTGTAGTGTGTTGATTATAAACATTGAAAGTGGAGAAATTATGAGTCAGTTTGTTTACAAGGTTCATGGTAACGATTTGCAGTACGTCCAGTTCACGCTTGCCGGCGGGCAGGAAGCACTTGCCGAGCAGGGCGCCATGATGTTTATAGATCAACACATTGCCATGGATGCGATCCTGGGTGACGGGAGCGCTTCCAGGTTCGGTGGAATTGGCCGTTTTTTCAATGCCGTTAAACGCTCATTCACCGGCGAGTCGATGTTTAGCAGCCTTTACACAAACAATTCCGATTTTCCGCAAAATATCGCGATCGCGGCCCCGGGACCGGGCGAAATCGTTCCCATCAATCTGGATGAACAGGGCGGTTCGGTGATTTGCCAAAAGGGCGCCTATCTGGCCGGCCAAAGGGGGCAAAGAGTCCAGATCGCATTTCAGAAGCGCGTGCGGGTGGGACTCTTTGGCGGCGAGGGTTTTATCATGCAAAAGATCAGCGGGCAGGGTACGGTGTTTATTCATGCCTCCGGCACGTTAAAACAAGTGGCACTGGGCCCCACTGATACGCTGAAAATCGATACCGGCTGCCTGGTTGGCATGTCCTCTTCTGTGCGCTACGACATCAAATATACGGGCAAGCTCAAAACCAGTTTGTTCGGCGGCGAGGGATTGTTCTACGCCACGGTTTCGGGCCCCGGTACTGTATGGATGCAATCTTTGCCAATGAATCGCCTGAGCAAGGCATTGATGGCTGCCGCAGTTACGGGCCGCAGCAGGGGGTCTGTGCTGGGCAAGCTGTATCTGGTCGGGATCGTGGTATTCGTTGCCATTTCGATTTTTGCCGGCAAGCAGTGAGTGGTTTATTAATTGATGATAGCCCGCGATTTCGCGGGCGGATGGCATTGACTACATGAATGAAATTCAGGCTTTATTGTTCGGCCCGGAGTTGCCGGTTGCCGGCCAGCCGGTGCACTGCGTTGTCGGACAGGATGCAATTCACATTCGCTCTCATCAGGCGGAGAGTCAGCAGATTGTCCAGTTGGCCGGATTGCAGGCCACAGTGGCAGGTTTTGAACACGACCAGCTTCAATTGACCTGGCGGAATGACGACCATGCCCCTTGGTCGCTCATACCCGCAGGCGCAGATGAACAGAAAAAACTCATCGCGGCCTTGCCACAAAATATCATTCCGGGTTTGACGCAATGGAAGCGATCGACGCGGTCGCAAAGCTGGGTGTGGAAGGGCATTCTTTATACGTTCGGCTTTGTCGGATTGGCATTGACGCTGCTGGTTTGGCAGCATGATCGCGCGGCGATGTGGGCGGCAAATCGCGTCTCGATGGAAACGGAAAAGAACATTGGCGATTCCGTGCTGAAATCGCTCAATCCCGAGGCAAACTTCCTGAGCGAGGGCGAGGCAGTGAAGGCCGTCCAGGAGATCGGCAAGCAGCTCACAACCGGTTCGAAGTATCAATACCGATGGTATGTGTCGAAAGATCCGGCAGTGAATGCATTTGCCATTCCCGGCGGGATCATTGTGGTGAATAGCGGATTGCTCAAACTGGCGGATTCCCCCAACGAACTGGCTGCGGTGCTGGCGCATGAAGTACAGCATATTGAACAGCGGCATACTCTAAAGAACATGATGAACAGCGCGGCGATGGCAACCGTCATGCTGGTTGTGCTGGGGGATGCCAATGCCATTGTCATGATGATGGCGCATCAGGTTTCAACGCAATACTTCAACCGTCAGGTCGAGTCTGATGCCGACATCAAGGGTGTGCAACTGTTGCAGAGTAAAAACATCGATGCCCAAGGCATGGTGAGCATGTTCCGGAAGATCGCTGCGGGTCCCGATATCCGGAAAGACGGCGCAAAAGAACAATCGCCGGAAAAGGAATCGCCAGAGAAGGAATCGAAAGAAGAACCATCGGAAGTCGCAAGCTGGTTTTCTTCACACCCGGACACCTTGTTCCGCATTCAGACGATCGAGGAATATATTGCCGGGCATCCCTGCAATGCATGCACGACTTTAACGTGGAAT
Organism: Sideroxyarcus sp.; assembly: GCA_049286265.1. Classification (GTDB taxonomy): domain Bacteria; phylum Pseudomonadota; class Gammaproteobacteria; order Burkholderiales; family Gallionellaceae; genus Sideroxyarcus. The sequence continues at coordinate 14,100 of JBAQDF010000007.1, read as the reverse complement.
AAACCGGCTTTGCTGGCCGCGCTTGAGAAAGTCGATAAAAAGTAAGCTTGAATTAACTGGGGCGCTGGTATTTATTACGCGTATGAACAAGCCTAAACAACGGAGCGGATGCTGCAGAAATTCAGCAACTCACCCAGCACTTCATCGGCTTCGCGCATGGATTTGAAAATCCCCATGAACTTTGCTTCGCTGTCGTAAAGTCCGCGCCGTGTCTGTGGGTCTGTTGTCAGGAATATCTTGAACATGATCGCCTCCGTTTGAATTCTTTATCGGATTTTTCCGGTTGCCCTTGAGCAAATGGCGGGGCTGTAGCCGAATATATATTTTCAATTCCATGCACTCAGTTTTTTATCCGGTCGGACGATATGCGCAGGAAAACATGGCTTAGTTGGAGCAGCGGTAAAGACAGCGCGTGGGCGCTGCATGTGCTGCGCCAGTCCGGCGAATATGAGGTGACCGGGCTGTTTACCACGGTTAATGCCACCTTCGGGCGTGTCGCCATGCATGCCGTGCGTGTCGAGTTGCTGCGGCGGCAGGCACAGGCGGTCGGTTTGCCGCTGTACCTGATCGAGATTCCTTATCCCTGTTCAGATGACCAATATGCAGTCGCGATGACGGATTTTGTGGCGCGCGCCCGCAACGACGGCGTGCAATGCATGGCGTTCGGCGACCTGTATTTGCAGGATGTACGCCGCTACCGCGAGGAGCGCATGCAGGGCACCGGCATCGAGGCTGTGTTTCCATTGTGGGAGAAGCCGACGCGGGCATTGCTGGAGGAAATGCTGGCGGGCGGTCTGCGCGCTTGCCTCACCTGCGTGGATCCGCGCGTGCTGCCCGCAGAGTTCGCCGGGCGCGAATTGACGACGGCGCTGCTGGCGAGCATGCCTTCCGGCATCGATCCGTGCGGCGAGAACGGCGAGTTCCACAGTTTTGTCTTCGATGGCCCGATGTTTTCAGAGCCCCTCGATATCGAGATGGGCGAGGTGGTTACGCGTGACGGGTTTGTGTTTGCCGATTGCCGGTTGCGTGGAATGCCGGTGTTGTAGAGCGTGGCGGGGAGCGAACCCGGACTGCGGAATGAATGGCCCCACAATACCGTATGGAAATACGTACCTCGACGGCTTTGCAACAGCCAATATACAATCAGACAATAACCGCTACATTCGCAGGTAAATAAACAATGAAGTTGCCCTCCTTGCCCTGGAACAGATTTCCCTTCAATTTCAACTTTGGAGCGCATGGCAAGGCGTTGCGCCTGGTTGTGCTGCTCATTCTGCTGGGGTTATCCGGCTATATCCTCTATCTCGACATTACTATCCGCGAAGCCTTCGAAGGCCGCAAATTTGCGTTGCCGGCGCGTGTTTACGGGCGTGCGCTGGAGGTGTATCCGGGGCTGAAGCTGACTCCCGTGCAATTTGCGGAGGAGTTACGGACAGTCGGATATCACGAGAATCCCGAGCCGAACGAAGCGGCGACCTATAAATACACCCTGAATGGGCTTGAGTTTACGACCAGAGACTTTGTATTCGGCGATGGCCCGCAGACGGCGCAGCATTTGCGTGTCGAATTCGCCGACGGCATGGTGTCGCTGTTGCAGGAGCGCGGCAGCACTGACACCGATCTGCCCTTGTTGCGCATCGAGCCTCCCCTTATCGGCGGCATTTATCCCGGCCACAACGAAGATCGGGAATTGTTGCAGCTCAACCAGTTTCCCAAGCCGCTGGTCGATGCGCTGATTTCGGTCGAGGACCGGAAGTATTTCACGCACTGGGGTATCGATCCCCGCGGTATTGCGCGTGCGCTGTTCAAGACGTTCACCGGGCAGCGCATCGAAGGCGGCAGCACGCTCACGCAGCAACTCGTCAAGAATTTCTTCCTGACTTCCGAACGCACGCTGACGCGCAAGGGCACCGAAGTGCTGATGTCCCTGCTGCTGGAGATGCACTACGGTAAGGATGAGATTCTCGAAACCTATCTCAATGAAGTCTTTCTGGGGCAGGATGCCAGCCGTGCCATTCACGGCTTTGGCCTGGCCAGCCATTTCTATTTCGACCGCCCGCTGGAGCGACTGGAACTGCAAGAGATTGCCTTGCTGGTCGGCATGGTCAAGGGACCTGGCGTATACGACCCGCGCAAGAAACCGGAACAGGCGCTCAAGCGGCGCAACATTGTGTTGCAGGAAATGGTGAGTCTGAATGTCATCACGCAGGCGCAGTTCGCCGTGGCCCGCCAGAAGCCGCTCGGCGTGATCCATCGACCGCCTACCGGTACCTCTCCGTACCCGGCTTTCCTGCAATATGTGCATCGCCAGCTGGAACGCGACTATCGCGAAGAGGATCTGCGTAGCGAAGGGTTGCGCATTTTCACCACGCTGGATCCGCGTATCCAGCGCCAGGCAGAGGAGGCGTTGGCGTCGCGTCTCGGGGCAATAGAAAAAGCGCGCAAGATAGCCGCCAATACGCTGGAAGGCGCCGTGGTGATAAGCAGCACTCAGAACGGCGAGATACAAGCCATGGTGGGCGGGCGCGAAGCGCGTTATGCCGGATACAACCGCGCCATTGATGCGCAACGCCCGATCGGTTCGCTGGCCAAGCCCGTCGTGTTTTTAACGGCGCTTGAAAAACCGGATCGCTATACGCTGATCACACCGCTGGATGACAGTCCGCTGGTGTTGCGTCAGGCAGGCACCAGCGACTGGAAGCCGCAGAACTACGATCACAAGTTCCACGACCAGGTTCAACTGCGTACCGCTTTGGCGCACTCCTACAATGTGTCGACCGCGCGTCTTGGCATCGAACTCGGTGTCGACGGTATCCTCGACAAGTTGCCCTTGTACGGCATCGAACGGCGGCCGCCGCCTTTTGCCTCGTCGCTGCTCGGCGCATATGAGCTCTCTCCGATCGAAGTAACGCAGCTCTACCAGACGTTTGCCGACAGCGGTTTCCGCACGCCCTTGCGCGCGATCCGCGAGATCGTTACTGCCGATGGAAAGCCGCTGCAACGTTACCCGCTTAACGTTGAACCCGTTGCGGCAGCGGCGCCCGTGTTCCTGTTGACGGCGGCCCTGCAGGGCGTGGTGCGCGAGGGCACCGCACAGCAACTGACCAACTGGCTGCCTGCCGAAATGAATGTGGCGGGCAAGACCGGCACCACTGATGATTTGCGTGACAGCTGGTTTGCCGGATATACCGGCGATCATGTGGCGGTGGTGTGGGTCGGCCGGGATGACAACAAGCCCACGGGATTGACCGGGGCCTCGGGAGCCATGACCATCTGGGGCGAGATGATGAAGAACATTCAACCCGAGCCATTGCAGCCCACCGTGCCGGAGGAGATCGAAATGGTCAATATCGATCCGGCCAGTGGAGTGCGTTATGACGATGAATGCAAAACAGGGGTGTTGTTGCCGTTCATCAAGGGAAGTGCGCCGACCGAAAGATCGGCCTGCGCTTTTGCTTCTGCGGACACCCCGGTGACCGTCGATACCCCGGTCGTTAAAGATGAAGTGAAGGCCGAAGTGAAGCCCGAGGTCAAACAGGAGCCAGAAAAGAGCTGGTTGCAGAGGATATTCAATTGATGAATCGAACCCATTTATTTTTTGCCCCGGCATTGCTGCTGTTGCTTGCCGGATGTGCCAGCGTTCCAACGCCGCCGTCGGCAACGCCCGCCACGCCCGAAGCGGGTATGCCGCAAGGGGAGAGCCCTCAGGGGGAACTTCCCCGGCCGCCCGGTGAAGCCATCGTCATTGAGCCGGTGCCGAAGTCGGACATGTCAGGCAACAAGGCCATCATCGCTTTGCTGGACCGGTCGCAACTCGACAATAAGGCCGGGAATCGCGAAGCGGCTGGCGCCTCGCTGGAACGCGCGCTGCGCATCGAGCCGCGCAATGCCTGGGTGTGGCTGGAGCTTGCACAATTGCGCCTTGCCCAGGGGCAGTATGCGCAGGCAATAACGCTCGCCCGCAAATCGATCAGCTTTGCCGGTCGGGAGCGCCGTTTGCAGGCCTTGAACTGGCAGGTGATCGGCAATGCCCGCGTTGCACTGGGCGACTCGGCGGGAGCGGAGCAAGCGTTCAAACTCGCCGCAGAACATGCGCAAGCAGCAAATTCAGAGGCAGGTCACGGTTCCGCATGGTTTAACTAGCGGGGCGATCTTCGCCGCGATCAATGCGAAGCAATGGGGCCGTGCGAGCATGAGCCCGCGAGAAAAAAGAGGGCATCAAGCCCTCTTTTTTTGCGCCTCAATTATGCTGCGGATTATTGTCTTGTGATCTGCTCGCCTTCAACCTTGATTTTGTCGCCTGCCATGACGCCGGGTGCGGTTTCATAACGCAGGATGCGTTCTTCACCGCTATCCATTTTCACGGCCACATCGTAGACCTTGGCCTTTTTGATTTTTTGCTCGATCTTGTTTCCGGCAATCGCGCCGCCAACAACGCCCACAACGGTTGCCAGATCGCGTCCCGTGCCCTGGCCCACTTGATTGCCGGCCAGGCCACCCGCCACGCCGCCGGCGATGGCGCCAAGACCGGAGCCTTTGCCTTCCAGTTCGATTTCCTGGACAGAAATCACCACGCCACAATTGTCACAGACGATTTTCCTGGCGGGTGCAGTTGGTTTTGCCTGGGCCGCACGCTTGTATTTTGCGGCTGGTTTGGGGGCGGCAACTTCGGCGACCGGTGCTGGAGTCGCAGCTGCAGCAGAAGCGGCTGCCTGTTCCCTGGCTTTTTCTTCTGCCATGGCGGTTTTGACTTGAGCCGCAATTTCTTCACTGGAAGGTTTTTGCGAGCAGGCACTGAATGCCAGCATGCCGATCAAAGCCAGGATAACGAATGCGCTGTTGCGTGTTGTGTTGGTGTTCAAAATATTCTCCATGAGAAATTGTAGTGGTTAGCGAATTCAAATCGCGGAAGTTGATCTTGCAGCCTATGGGGCTGGTGTCGCAAAAAGCTCGGGTTTGAATATCAATTGACGGGTTAGTTCAACGTGCATTGCATTTTTGAGTATACAGAATCAAAAAATCTTTCCGTTTCGAACCTGATAAGAATAACAGATGGCGAATTCATTGTTTATCTGGATGTTCGAAATGCGCATATCCTTATCGCAATAAGGGCTGTTGCTTGTTTGTGTTATACCGCTTGCGTAGTATGAAAATATACGTGACTGTGTCAGCGAAGTAACAGGTTGGCGCGTTATTGGAGCTCGAATACAAAAAGGAAAAACTATGAAGACTATCCGGGCAACAACATTTGTGTCACTTCTGCTTTGCGGTATTGCGGCCCACGCTGGAACACCTTCGGTCAGTGTTACTGTCAGCGGAGAAGTCGCTCCGGGCGTGTATGGTGAAGTGCAGGTCGGCAATGCGCCGCCGCCGGTTGTCTATGCACAACCGGTGATCATTGTTCCGCAACCGCGTCACGAGACAGGTCGGCCTCTTTATCTGCATGTGCCGCCCGGACATGCGAGGCACTGGGCGCGCCATTGCCACGAATACAACGCCTGCAACCGTTCCGTCTATTTTGTGAAATCGGCCGAGTACGAGCCGGGCTACCGTGACCGTAAAAGCAAAAAGCGCAAGGATGAAGGACGCAGAGACGAGCGCAGAGATGAAGGCGGAAACGACGATGGCAAAGGTCGCGGTCGCGGAAATGAAGACCGCAGAGGCGGGGGACGCCGGGACTGAACTCCGGATAAACCACATCAATTGCAATCTTGAGGGCAGACTCGCAAGTCGGCCCGCTTCGCGATAATATTTGCGAGTTTCCATAAACACTCATCATTTCCATACATCGCCCGCAAGGGCGTTTTTTTCAGGTGTTCCTCGATGGCAGCAATAGACAATATGGAGAACTTGCAACCACACTCTGTGTGGGCGCACTTCGCCACGCTGTGCGCGATACCGCGTCCCTCGCTGCATGAAGCGGCGTTACGCGAACATTTGATCGCGTGGGCACAAGCGCACCGCATCAGTGCCATCGTCGATGATGCAGGCAACCTGATCCTGAAGAAGCCTGCCAGCCCCGGCTGCGAGGCGATGCCCGGCGTGATTCTGCAGGGGCATCTGGACATGGTGTGCCAGGCCAATGCCGGCACGCAACACGATTTCGAACACGATGCGATCAATGCGCAGGTGCGCGATGGATGGGTGGTGGCGGAGGGCACGACGCTGGGTGCGGACAACGGCATCGGCGTGGCACTTGCACTGGCTGTGCTGGAAGAGCCCGGCCTGAACCATCCGCCGCTGGAAGTGCTGCTTACCGTCAACGAGGAATCGGGCATGGACGGTGCGCGCGGATTGGCGGCAGGCACCCTGCAGGGCAAGACGCTGATCAATCTGGATACCGAGGAGTGGGGGCATTTCTATCTGGGCTGCGCGGGCGGCGTGGATGTGGAGTTGGCGCACGCTTGCGAACAGGAAGCATTGCCGGCCGACTACGCGATCCTGCGTTTCGATGTGTCCGGCCTGCGCGGAGGCCACTCCGGTATCGACATTCATCTCGGACGCGGCAATGCGATCAAGCTGCTGGCGGAAGCGCTGCGCGATCTGTCCGCGCACACCGACATGCGCCTGATCGAATTGAATGGCGGCACGGCGCGCAACGCGATTCCACGCGAGGCGTTTGCCGTGTGTGCGCTGCCGGTTGCTGCCGTATCGGGGATAGATGAATGGGTGGAGCATCGCTTGGCGGCTTGGCGGCAGCGCTTTGCGGAGGCGGACGCGAATGTGTTGTTCAAATACGACCTGGACGAGATGCCGGTAGGCCGGGCCATTCACCATGCCGAGCGTGATCGCCTGCTGGCTTTCCTCGACGTTGCCGCGAACGGCGTCTCGCGCATGAGCGACGACTTCCCCGGTGTGGTGGATACTTCGGATAATCTCGGCGTCGTAAGTCTGGCGCAGGGGGCGTTTCGCGCAACGTTCAAGGTGCGTTCGCTGCATGACGGGCGAGCGGATGCGCTGGCCGACAAACTGGTCTCGCATGCGGCCGGTTACGGACTGCGTGCCTGGAAGGACGGCATGTATCCGGGCTGGACGCCGAACCCGGCTTCAAGCCTGCTCGCGCTGTGCCAGCAGGTGTACACCCAACAATTCGGCCAGTCCGCCAGCCTCCAGGTGATTCACGCCGGGCTGGAATGCGGCTTGCTTGCCGCCAGCCATCCGCAACTGGACATGATCTCCTTCGGCCCCGATATCCGCGGTGCGCATGCACCCGGTGAGCGGGTTGAGATAGAATCCGTTGCACGTTGCTGGCAGTTGCTGAAGGCGGTGTTGCAGGCGCTGTCGGCTGGATGAGGCAATCAGCAGCAGACCAATCTTTCATAATTGAATCATGGGGTTTGCTGCCCTGATCAGCCGTTCTGGCTGGCGCCGCCGCGTTGCGTTTTACGCGCTTTGTTCCTGATATTGATGTTTGTATTTTTGCGAATATGACTCTGCAATCAAGTCAAACCATGCCGGGCGATGCAACGCGGATGGATATTCAGTTGCCCGACTATCTGCACAGGCAGCCGGGTGGTATCTACGTCGATTTGTCTCATTTTCCGGCGGGTGGCGGTTTCGCGGAATTCATCGATCGGCTGTTTGGCGCGGGGGCGAGATTCCAGGACCTGGATTATTCCTTGCTGACAGATTTGCTGTACGACCACGACGCGATCCTGGTTGCGCATGGCAGCAGGGGAAAAGTGAAGCTGGCCGCGGATATCGTCGATTTTCCGCCCAGGCGCAAGGGGCTCTACAAAGCAGTGAAGGCGGATGCCGAGGGCAAGAGCGCGGAATACCTGTTCGAACCGGTGCAGATCGGTGTTGAGGTGGAAGTGCCGGTGTACGGCGAACCCGGGGATGATGGCGTGGCGCCTGTCGTCGGTTCGTCGCTCAAGACGGTGTTGCAGCCAACCGGGCTCGATCCGGATGAGTTCGTCGCGGACATGTGGCTGAAGGGTGTCCGCTTCGGCATTGATTTCGACGGAGTGAAAAGCGCGGTCGCACGCGGCGAACCGGTGCGTATGGAGATTGCCCTCCAACTCGATGCAACCGAAGGCAAAGATGCCGAAATTGAAGAAGCGAGCGATGCGTTGCGCCGGGACAACTCACCGAAAAGACTGGCCAATGGCATGGCGGATCTGCGCAGGTTCCAGAATAGATTCCCGCAGATCGCAAAAGGCGCGCGTCTGCTCAGGAAGAAAAAACCTGTACTCGGCAAGCCCGGATTCAAGGTGAGCGGAGAGATCATCGAGCCGCCCCTGCCCGCGGACTTCGATCTGCAGACCCTGGCGGGCGACGGCACGCGCGTCGAGAATCAGGACTTGAATGAATTCATCGTGGCCAGCCGCGATGGTTTCCTTTCACTCGATGTTGCGACCAATCATATTGCCGTCACCGAGAAGATCGAGAACAAGGGCGGTATCAGCGCCAAAACGACAGGCGATCTTTCGCTGGCCGGGGATGACTTCATCGAGCACGGCGAGGTGCAGGAAGGGCGTGTTGTCGAAGGCAAGAACCTGACTTTTCATTCGGATGTCTTCGGCGAAATCGTTTCGCAGGGTGGCCATATTTTGCTGGAGTCGACCCTGTCGAATGGCCGCGCCATTAACCGCGGCGGCGATATTACGTCGAACGGCCGCATGCTCAATTCCGTCATCGAGGCCTGGGACGGGGTGGTCAAGGCGAAATACGCCGAAGCTTGCCTGATCATGGCCGAGACGGCGGAAATCGAGCGGGCGGTGAATTGCGAGATCGTCGCCGAGAATGTGCAGGTCGGGAGTGCCGAGGGTTGCGGGATAGCGGGAAAGCGGATTCGCATCGGTTCGTCGAGCGAGCGCCGGGACAAACAGAACATCGTTTCGATGCTGGTGCCGGGCCTGACGCAGATCGATGCGTTAATCAATCAGGTGCGCAGGGCGATCATCGAATGCAGGCAAGTCATTGCAGCCAAGGAACAGGAGTTGGCGCAGATCAGGGCGGATGAGGAAGTGGCCAAATATCTGGTGCTGGAGGCGAGTATCGCGCAGGGAAGCGTCAAGCTGACTGCGGCGCAGCAGGACAATTGGCGGAAGATGACGGCCAAATTTGCCGGCCCCCTTCGCGCAATGGAGATGCTGGGTAAGGAAAAGCAGGAACAGTTGGAACGGATCGTCGCGCTTGAGCAGGAACAGAAGCGTCTGATGGCGGAGCGGGAGAAAAGCGGTGCGGACATCCATTGCGAGATTTCGGAGGTGTCCGGAGATACGCTGGTGCGAACCATGGTCTCCTTCAATGGCATCGCGGGCCTGCAGCGGATTGCCGTCAACGATCTCAGGATCAAACTGCGTGAACAGGGATTTTCGCTGGAACGGGTCTTCATGGATAGCGCAGGCAGCCTCGAATGGACTTATGCATTGCCGGAGATCGTCTGACGTCCGGGATGAGGGGTCGGAGTGGTCATGATTGAGTGCAGTGGTCGGCATACTTCGATATGATTCAACTGGGCTGCTCTTCGTATCGAATGCCCGAATGCATGCGGTTTTCCCGAGCGAATCATTTCAACTTCAAGTTTGGAGGAATATCATGTTTGCTCCTATTTCCATTCCCTTTGGCGCCAAAATGCTTTTCAATACGGCCACCATCAAGCCCGATGTGGCGTTCGATGATGTGGAATTGGCACTGGCCGAGATGTGCAATGTGGTGAAAGATACCTACGGCGGCGACAAGGGAGGGTTCATCGCCGGTCAGGTTTTCGAGTTCTCCGGCTTCGTTTCGAATGAAGGATCGCTGAGTGCTTCCAGGTCGGCGGAGAAACATATTGCGATCGTGACTTACTGGAAGTCCTTTGAGGAGCATGAAAAGTCGCATGCCGACACTGTGTTCAAGCAGAAGTTTGCGGCGTTGGGCAAGCTGTGCGTGGAGAGCAAGGAATTGGGCTACAACATGCTTTGGCAAGGTGTGCCGGAATAAAAAGTCTTGCAACATCAGCCAATAAAGCACCCCGCAGCTTGCTGCGGGGTATTGTTTGTGCAGGATGGGTTGAGTGCAGCGATACCCATCGTTTGTTGGCTGCCCGGAGTTTGACCAGAAGAGATTAAAATAGAGCAGCATCGCAATAATTCAAAAAGTTACCGGGGCTGCAACAGTTTTTTTATATCCGCCGGTAGCCTTCTGTACAATTACGCCCTTGTTGAAGATCCACCTGATATTGTTGTTTTGAACCATTCACTTAATTGGAGTCGATTATTTTGAAAGCCCCCATTCCTTTACGCAACATTCCGCAATCCAGCATCTTTCGCAAAGGCGATGTCTTTGTGTTGTTCGGCGAGTTGTTCGGGCGCGGGTATGCGAATGGTTTGATCAACGAGGCACGCAAGGCGGGCATGACAATCGTCGGCATTACCGTTGGACGCCGGGATGAGAACAATGCGCTGCGTGCCCTGACCGCAGAGGAACTGGCGACCGCCGAAGCGAATCTGGGTGGACGCATCATCAATGAACCTTTAATGGCGGGCTTCGATCTGGATGCGCCTGCCGGCGAACCGACCCCGACCGACCTGCTGGCCGACATGACGCTCAAGAGCTGGCAGGACGACAAGCTCGATTTCGCGCATATCGAAAAATGCCGCGCGGTGGGCGTGAAGCGCTTCAAGGACTCCGTGGCGAAGGTCATGGCCGAACTGGACAAGATGATCCCGGACGGCAGCAATGCTTTCTTCGCGCATACCATGGCGGGCGGCATTCCCAAGGTGAAGGTGTTCCTCGCCATCGCCAACCGCATCTACAAGGGGCGCGGCGAACGTTTCCTGTCTTCGAGCGCCTTGCTCAACAGCGATCTGGGCAAACTGATCCTGATGAATTTCGATGAGGTTACGGCGAATACATTCCAATATCTCATCGACGGCAGCACGGCGATCCGCGCCCGACTGGAGAAAACCGGCGGGCAGGTGCGCTACTCGGCCTATGGCTATCACGGCACCGAGATTCTCATCGATAACCAATACCAGTGGCAGACCTACACCAGCTATACCCAGGGCAAAGCAAAAATGCGCCTCGAGAGCGTTGCCGAAGCGGCCTGGGCAAAGGGCATCAAGGCCACGGTTTACAACTGTCCCGAGATTCGCACCAACTCTTCCGACATTTTTGTCGGGGTCGAACTCTCGCTGTTTCCCTTGCTCAAGGCATTGAAGAAAGAACAGGGCGGGGCTTGGGCTGACGCACAGTGGCAAGCCTGCCGCGATGTGCTGCAGGAAGGGCAGACGCTGGAAGGTTTGCTGCAGAAGATCGATGACTACAACGACAGCAGCACAATGAAAGGTTTCCGCGATTTTGCAGCATGGCCGATGCCGAACACGGTTGAACTGGCCGATATCATGATCGGCACGTCGGAAGAGATCACCAAGATGCACAAGAGCCGCGATGCGCTGGTAACCGATGTGTTGAGTTCACTGGTGCTGGAAGGCACCGGACCTTTGATGTTCCTCGAATCCTCCAACCCGGCAGGCCCCGTGCTGTGGCTTAACCACGACGTGATCGCCAAGCAGCTTAACCTGATGCATCGTTAAGAAGATTTCTCCGGACTAACTGCGTTGGCATCCAGTTTGCCGGAGAACGAGACACAAATTCAACTGATCGAGTTGCACCCGCTTGCGCCGTACAAGCCGGTTTACGGCGCGCGCTGCAATGGCTGCGTGGTATGTTGTGCGGCGGAGCCCTGCCCAGTGGCACTTGTCCTTTTGTTCCAGTTTCGTGGGCGGTGTCGTGCGTTGTTGTGGCAAGAGGACACGAGGCGCTATGTGTGCGGCATGGTCGTTTTCCCCGACCGTTATATGCGGCTGATTCCCGAGAAATGGCGCGAACGTGCTGGCCTATTCATTGCCACGCGAATTGCTGCCGGTGAGGGATGTGATTTCTCAGCCGAGGTGGTCGATACGCAAGATTGATTGGCAGGTCTCTGATCCTGAAAACAGCAGTTGCCCGCAGATTACGCAGATTTCCGCAGATTAAACAACTTTGAATTTCCACCGATTGGGCGATTAAGCTCTTGTCAGTAACTGCCTGATAATCTGCGTTAATCTGTGTAATCTGCGGGCTGAACTACGGTTTTCAGGCGGATGAATTCCCGCGTGTAACAGGAAACAACCTCTGATCAAGCCCCTTGCGGGGCGTAATCAGAGGATTGCCGGATTGCGATTATTTGCGGCTGCCTTTTTTGGAGCAGGTGACTGAGACAATGTTAAGCGTATCTTTGTCCGGTGCGGAGGCAATTGCTTCGATCTTGCAATCTTGTCCCGGCGGAGTCGAGTTAAGGACTACGCTGTAGTCGCTGCCATCGGGCAGGCGGGTGTCGGGGAAGACAAAATTGCCGTTCTTCACGATCGTGACTTCATTTCCACCCTTGAGTTCGAGTACCACTCCCTTGCTCTTTTTGGCCAGCCCGGAGACTGTGCCGCCGACGGCATAGCTGTTGGTGGTGCAGGCGACATCGACATTATTGATTGCGGCGCTCGTGATGTTGCCGTTGCCCAGGCTGACCTTGCAGGTCTGTTTGACCGGTACGGCGGGATGAGTCTTGACGGTGATGGCGTAGGACGTTCCCTTCTTCAAGGGCTTGGGAAATTTGAATTTTCCGTCGGCTTTGACGGATAGATCGTCCGCTTCGTTGATCTGCAGCACCACTTCGCCACCGGCAAGGCCGGAAACTGTGCCGCCGACAGTGAGAGGAGGCGGAGGCGGGGGTGGCGGCGCCGTTTCTTTTTCGTCGCAAGCGGACAGGCCTGCAACCATGGTCGCCATCAATACCGTACGCATTGCCAGTGTGAACTTCGCCATCATTTGCTCCTTGTTGTTTGATTCGCCAAGCTTTTGTTGAAATTGGTTATTCAGGCGATTTCATGCCCCGAGATAACGCAGTCCTTCCACGTCTGCCGTGATTGTACACAAATAAACCCGACAGGCTAAATGGGTCGGACAATGCTGTCCGGGCCGACTTGAGTTTAGAATGATGCGGACATGAATACTATCCGGCGATCACGACTTCATGATTAAACTCGAAAAAGCGCTGCGTGCCTGGGGAACCCCGGGTTTTGAGTCCGTCCTCAAGCAGGAAGTCGCGCAACTTGGCGCAGAACAACTGCCCTTGCAGCAGGGATTGTCCAACAGCAGCAGCGTGAGTGATCAACCTGTCGCTGTGGTGATCATCAATGTTGCCGAAACGGAGGACGCAATCCGCGTCAAGGCCGGGATTATTTATCAAGGCGTGATCGGCGGGTGCAGTTGTGCGGGCGATCCGACGCCGGACAGTGAAATCAACGAGTATTGTGAAGTGCAGCTGGATATTGATAAATTTACAGCAGCGACTAGAGTAGAGCTTGTTGCGGTAACGCCGGAATAAATGACTGCCTCGGCAGGGTCTCCCATGAATTCAAGGAATTTGATGTTTAAAGTATTTTTTCTGTCCGGTTTGTTGTTGCTCTCGGGGTGCTCCGGTTTATTTGAAAAAAAGCCGCAAGGCCCGTGGGCGATAATCAAGCATGAATCCCGGCAATGTTTGGAAAAATTGAACAACGATCCGGAACTGGATGCCATTGCCGACAAGGTTACGTTGGATAGCGTCTATGATCGCGATTCATATTTCGATTTGCAGAATATTGAAGCCTTTCCCACTTCTGCCGAAAAGATTGCCATCAAGAAATGGGCGGCGAAACTTGAGCGCTGTTACAAAATCAAGGCCCAGGGCTACGCTTATGAGCCGCGTAACGTTGCCTTATGGTCGGCCGCGCTGGATAGCGACCAAATGCTGCTGATACTGGAACTGCACAAGGGCAATCTCAGCTATTCGCAGTTCGCAGCAAAACGCCTTGAGGTCGATACGATGTACAGGGGAAAGATAATCCAGGCTGTCGCAGCAGATTATCAAAAACCCGAATACGCGCCCAAGCCGGAATACCTGCCACCGTCCAGAAATCCCGAAATCCCGAAGAGACCGACAACTTCATTTTGAGGGAAGACTCGCATACACCCGGTCGGTCGGGTAGAGCGAATCGAAATAAAGCACCCCGCAGCAAGTTGCGGGGTATTGCTTGTGTAGGATGGGTTGAGCGCAGCGATACCCATCGTTTGTTTGCCGCCCGGAATTTG
>JBAQDF010000006.1:0-23190 GCA_049286265.1 Sideroxyarcus sp. | reverse complement strand
AATAAACCATGTGCGATTGAATTCGCACCTACATTTACTGCCTGCACCGCCTAGCGCACGAACGCCTTGCGCCCCGCATACACCGCCGAATCGCCCAGATATTCCTCGATGCGCATCAACTGGTTGTATTTTTCCAGACGCTCGCCACGGCACGGTGCGCCGGTCTTGAGATGGCCGGTGCCCAGCGCCACGGTGAGGTCGGCGATGAAGCTGTCCACCGTTTCGCCGCTGCGGTGCGACACCATCGCGCCCCAGTTGGCGCTGTAGGCGAGGTTCACTGCCGCGATGGTTTCGGTGAGGCTGCCGATCTGATTGAGCTTGATCAGCACGGCGTTGGCGGCATTTTCGTCGATGCCGCGCTGGATACGGTTCACGTTGGTGACGAACAGGTCATCCCCCACCAGCTCGAGTTTGTTGCCCAGTTCGCGATTCAATGCTTTCCAGCCGTCCCAGTCGTCTTCCGCCAATCCGTCTTCCAGTACCAGGAATGGATATTTCTTCGCCCACTCGGCATACATCGCGATCATTTCGGCGGAGCTCACTTTGCGTTTCTCGGTGCGCAGGTTGTACAGGCCATCTTCGTAGAAACCGCTGGAGGCGGGATCGAGCGCGATCACCACATCGTCGCCGGGACGATAGCCCGCGTCTTCGATGGATTTGACGATCAGGTCCATGGCATCGACATTGCGCTTGAGTGCGGGGGCGAAGCCGCCCTCGTCGCCCACACCGGTGGTGTAGCCGCCGTCCTTGAGCACTTTTTTCAGGGTGTGGTAAATCTCGCTGCCCCAGCGCAAGGCTTCGGCAAAATTGGGCGCGCCCACCGGGGCGATCATGAATTCCTGCAAGTCAGTGCCCTGCCAGTTGGCGTGCACGCCGCCGTTGAGTATGTTGAACATCGGCACAGGAAGGCGGTTCGCCGCTGCACCGCCGAGGTAACGGAACAGCGGCAGGTCGCAGGAGGTCGCAGCTGCTCGGGCAGTCGCCAGGCTCACGCCAAGGATGGAATTGGCGCCGAGCTTTTTTTTGTGGGGTGTGCCGTCCAGTTCGATCATGGCGCGATCTATCGCCCCTTGGTCGAGCGCGTCCATGCCGATAAGCGCGTCGGCGATGGCTGTATTTACATAGCCAACGGCTGTTTTGACACCCTTGCCGCCGTAGCGTTTCTTGTCGCCATCGCGCAGTTCCAGCGCTTCATGTACCCCGGTAGATGCGCCGGATGGCACTGCCGCACGGCCGAAAGAGCCGTCTTCAAGCGTGACTTCCACTTCCACGGTGGGATTGCCGCGCGAGTCGAGAATTTCACGGGCGTGGATGTTGTCGATGCAGGTGTACATAGAGCCTCCTCGGAAGGTTGGATAACATGACCAAAGAGGGTAACCATAACAAATTGCCGGCTTATGTCTGTACGTGCAAACACATACAGCAGATTAACTGTGCAGATTGATTTGTCGCGCTATCAGGCCGCGCAATCGAAACTCGGCGAGCTCAGTTCTGCCACAGCGGCGGCTCTTCCATCAATGCGATCTGCTCGCGCAGTTCGAGGATGCGATTCTGCCAATAGATTTGTGTGTTGAACCAGGGAAAGGCTTGTTTGAAGGCGGCATCGTCCCAGCGTTTTGCCAGCCAGGCTGAGTAATGGATCAGGCGCAAGGTGCGCAACGCTTCGATGAGATGCAGTTCGCGCGCGTCGAATTCGCAAAAATCCTCATAGCCCGCGAGCACATCGCCCATCTGCTTCACGCGATCTTCGCGCTCACCGGAGAGCAGCATCCACAAATCCTGCACGGCGGGCCCCATGCGGCTGTCATCGAAGTCGACGAAGTGCGGGCCGTCGTCGGTCCACAGCACATTGCCGGCATGGCAGTCGCCGTGCAAGCGCAACTGCTTCACATCGCCCGCGCGGTCGAAGCAGTGACGCACACCATCCAGCGCCTGTTGCGCCACGCTGCGGTAAGCCGCATCGATGTCCGCCGGTATGAAGCCGTTGGCTAAAAGAAAATCGCGCGGCTCGGTGCCGAACGTTTCAATATTGAGCGTGGGGCGATGCCGGTAATCCTTGATCGCACCGACGGCGTGGATACGCCCGAGAAAGCGCCCAAGCCATTCCAGCGTGTCGCGATTCTCCAGTTCGGGCGCACGGCCGCCGTGCTTGTTGAAAACCGAAAAACGGAATCCGTCGAACAGATGCAAGGTTTTGCCTTCGATCGCCAAGGCAGGCACCACGGGTATTTCGCGCTCCACCAGTTCCTGCACGAAGGCGTGTTCTTCGAGAATGGCCTCATCGCTCCAGCGTGCGGGACGATAAAACTTGGCGACCAGCGGCGTGCTGTCTTCGATGCCTACCTGGTACACGCGATTCTCATAACTATTGAGTGCAAGCAGGCGACCGTCGCAACGCAGACCGATGCTCTCCAGCGCATTCAGCATGCAATCCGGAGTAAGCAACGAGAATGAGTGATCCTGATTTGTATCCATGGGGACAACTATAGCCCAGTAGGGTGCGCTTGCGGTGTCAAATCCGCCCAACCTTTGGTTGGCTGCGGATTGCCTACCTTTGGTGCACCATTGGCGATGGTGCGTAAACGCACCCTACATAAGCTTAGCTCTTGTGCTTCTGAACGTCGGCCAGTCCCAACGCATTCCATCCCTCGTGCCCCAGCTTGCGCATGGTCTCCATGTTCTTCTCGAAGATGGTCTCGGCTTCGGGGAACGATGCGACTGCTTCGTCGATGCTGTCTTCGCGGATCAGGTGCAGTGTCGGGTAGGGCGAACGGTTGGTGAAGTTGGTGATGTCGTCCAGCTCGGTATCGGCGAACTGGTACAGCGGATGCATGCTGGCAACTTGCAGTTCGCCCGCCAGATCGATCTCCTCCAGCAGCGTATCCACTACTTCCAGGAAATCGTTGTAGTCGAGGAAGTCGGTCAGCACATGCGGATGGATCAGCAGGATGGTGTCGATCTTCTCGCGGCTGGCTTCCGCCAGCACTTCCAGTTCGCGACGCACATCGACCAGCAATTCCTCCGGCGTCTGCGCCGCGCTGACGAAGTAGCGTATCTGGCCCTTGACGTGCACACCCTTGGCGAACGGGCACAAGTTGAGGCCGATCACCGCCTTCTCCAGCCAGAGTTTGGTGGCGGCGATGGCTTGGTCGTTGGTTACGTTTGAGTTCATTGATTTACCCCCGAAAAACTATTTGCCACAGAGATCACAGAGGACACAGAGAAATTCCAAGTAGGGTGGGCACGTATTCTGTGCCCACGCTGTTTGCAACAATTTGCTCCGCGTGGGCACAAAAACATGCCCACCCTACATGACTTACCGGCCGCGACCGCCGGAGCGGTGTTGTGCCGAAGCGGGAACTCCACCGCGACTCGCTCCGCCTGCCGGTTTGGCGCCGCCGGTGCGAGGGCCACCGCCTGTGCGCGCTTGTCCGCCGCCGCTGCGCGGTTGTCCGCGTCCCTGCCCGCGTCCGCCTTGACCGCGGTTCTGTCCATTCAGGATAGGCTCGGCCTTGATACGCGGATCGGGCTCGAAACCGGGAATTTGCACCACAGCGATCTCGCGCTTGATCAGGCGCTCGATATCGTGCAGCAATTTATGTTCGTCGATACACACCAGCGAGCTCGCTTCGCCGTTGCTGCCCGCGCGGCCGGTACGGCCAATGCGGTGCACATAATCTTCCGGCACGTTGGGCAACTCGTAGTTCACCACGTGCGGCAGTTCGATGATGTCGATACCGCGCGCGGCGATGTCGGTGGCGACCAACACTTGCAGCTTGGCGGTCTTGAACTCGGCCAGCGCGCGCGTGCGCGCCGCCTGGCTCTTGTTGCCGTGAATTGCCAGCGACGGGATGCCTTCCTTGTTCAGATGGTCGGCCAGGTTGTTGGCACCGTGCTTGGTGCGCGTGAACACCAGCACCTGGAACCAGTTGTTGTCCTTGATGAGTTGGGTGAGCAATACGCGTTTCTTTTCGCGGTCGACCGGGTACACGCGCTGTTCGATCAGTTCCGCGGTCTGGTTGCGGCGCGCCACTTCGATCAGCACGGGATTGTTGAGCAGGCCGTCGGCCAGCAGTTTGATCTCGTCTGAAAAGGTGGCGGAGAACAGCAGGTTCTGGCGTTGCTTGGGCAACACGGCGAGCACGCGCTTGATATCGCGGATGAAGCCCATGTCCAGCATGCGATCGGCTTCGTCCAGCACCAGTATCTCGACGTGCGAGAGATCGACAGTCTTCTGCTGCAAGTGATCGAGCAAACGCCCCGGCGTCGCCACCAGGATGTCGACGCGGCCATGCAGTTGCTTGATCTGCGGATTGATGTTGACGCCGCCGAACATCATCATGGATTTGAGCGGCAGGTGCTTGCCATAGATGCGCACGCTTTCTTCCACTTGGGCGGCGAGTTCGCGTGTAGGCGTGAGCACCAGCGCGCGGATGAAATGTTTTCCTGTGACGGGTTTGGCCATCAGGCGCTGCAACAGCGGCAAGGTGAAACCGGCGGTTTTGCCGGTGCCGGTCTGCGCGCCGCCCATGAGGTCGCCGCCTTTGAGTATCACGGGAATGGCTTGCGCCTGGATGGGGGTGGGTTCGGTATAACCGCGCTCGGTGACGGCGCGAACGAGTTCTTCGGACAGGCCGAGGGATGCAAATGTCATTTTAATAATTTCTTTCTGAATACAAACGGCCTGTCGTTCAATAGGAACGCCAGTCTGAGGCTGAATGAGGTGGGTATTACGTACCGGTATCGGCGGCAATAACTAGACTGAAACGATATTGCGGCGCGCAGTGTAACAGCAAACCCGGCGCGCCGTTCCCTAATCGTTCCTTCTGGGGCTGAACGTTCGGGGGAAGAAGACTGCCTTGCGTGGGTGCATCAGCCTGTATAGCTGGGCCGGCCGGTTGTTGCCGGTACGTATCTTGTTGACCGGCTTCACCAGATCGGCTGCAAAAACTCTGGTCCGGAACGCACTCTTTTCCAACGGCCGCTCCAGTATCACTTCATACATCCGCTGCAATTCCGACAAGGTGAATTCATCCGGCAGCAGGAATGCAGGCAGGGAAGTGTATTCGACCTTGCTGCGCAGGCGCTGCACCGCAGCTTCCAGCAGGATGTTGTGATCGAACGCCAGCCTGGTCTTGACGCCATGTTCTCCGATTGGTAACCAGACTGCCCCTTCTCCAAGCTGGTCGGGAGGCGGGATCAGGGAAAAATAGACATGCGTTGCGGACCAGCCGCGCGGATCTCGCACCTTTCCTCCCCAGCTTCCCACTTGTTCAAGATACGGGGTTTTGACACCTGTCTTCTGGTGCAACTTCCTCAATGCACAACTTTCCAGATCGGCGTCATTTTCCACATTGACGAATCCGCCCGGCAACGCCTGCATGCCCGGAAAAGGCTCCTCGGGAGTGCTCGGACGACTCACCAGCAAGACATTCAATCGATCATCCAGAACAGTAAATATCACCACATCCACCGAGGTGAGAGGCCTTGCTTCCGGGAGTAACTTTTTGTTCTGGATTGAATTTTCCTGTTTCATCTCTGCTCGCAAACACTGTTTTCAGTTGAACTGTTGACAGCGTAATTTAATTAGTGCTACTGTGCAACTAACTTAGTGGCACTAGAGCACTAAGTAAACAACCAAATGGAGGTTGCCATGTTAGGAATACGATTCATCAAATCACAGCCGACCACATACCTGATCAAATACAGGGCGGGGAAAATCGTCCGTTCAGGCACCGGTCTTTCCTTTTTCTACTTTTCCCCGACTACCACGCTGGTCGCCATCCCGGCGGCCAGCCGCGACGAGTCGTTCATCTTCCAGCAAGTCACTTCCGATTTTCAGTCGGTCACCATCCAGGGGCAGCTTGCGTTTCGCATCAGCGATCCGACCAAGACAGCCAACATGCTCAATTTCGCACTCCGGGCAGACGGTCGCAACTATGAATCGGATGACCCCGAAAAACTCCGCTTGCGCGTGTTGACCGCCGTCGAGGTTCTGGCGCAAAAATCCATCAAGTCGATCACGCTCAAAGAAGCGCTATTGGCTTCTGATCAGTTGGCGGCGGAGATCAGCACGGAGCTGGGCCAACACCCGGAGATACGGGCACTCGGGTTGGAGATCCAGTCAGTTTCGGTATTAGCCATCAAGCCCACTCCCGAAACAGCGCGCGCACTGGAAGCTGAGGCCCGTGAAGCCATTTTGCGCTCTTCTGACGATGCGATATTCGTCCGGCGCAATGCAGCGCTCGAGAACGAGCGCGTCATCCGGGAAAGCGAGTTGGACACCGAAGTGGCCGTTGAACAAAAGAAACGCACCATCCGCGAAACACAGATGGAAGCAGAGGCCAGCATCCGCCGCAAGAAACAGGAATTACGCGATCTTGAGATGGATGCCGACATCGCCCTGGAGGAAAAGCGCAAATCATTCGTGGCCAAGAATGCGGAAAATACCAAGATGCTCGCGGAAGCCGAGGCACATCGCGTAGCCGCAGTCATGCAGGCATTGGAAAAGACCGATCCGCGCGTCGTGCAGGCTCTTGCAGCTGTCGGCATGCAACCGGCGCAATTGATCGCGCAGGCCTTCGTAGGCATCGCCGAACACGCGGACAAAATCGGCCAGTTCAATGTCTCGCCGGATTTACTGCAGACATTACTTAACAGGCCCAATGCGACGGAGGCGGGAAATGGACGCGCAAGCTGATCGCAAGGTGGTGCTGGTAACGCGCAGAACCAGACTGGAGGAACTGTTGCTGCGCTTCCACACCCTCGCCCAGGCGAAGTTCTACATCGAGCATCTCGGTGCGGACTTCGGTGATTATTTGAAGGAAAACGAGAACTATGTGCGCGCCCGCAGAGAAACTGTGGAGACACTTGAAGCTCACGGGCGCTACCAGATCATCGATCGTGCATTTTTGCCGAATTTCCTGTTCGCGCCCGACGATGTCGTGGCGACACTCGGCCAGGATGGCTTGGTCGCCAACACGATCAAGTATCTGGATGGACAGCCGCTGATCGGCCTCAATCCGGACACTTATCGGTACGACGGCGTACTGCTTCCGTTCGAGCCGCGCGACTTGGGTTTGGTATTACAGGACACGCTGAGAGACCAGCGGCAGTTCAAACTGGTCACGATGGCGAAAGCGACTCTCGCTGACAACCAATCGCTCTATGCCGTGAATGACCTTTTCATCGGCCCAAGATCGCACACATCTGCCAGATACGAGATACAGCTGGGATCACACAAAGAAGTCCAATCTTCCAGCGGCATCATCATATCGACCGGGGTAGGATCAACCGGCTGGATGAAGAGCGTCGTTACCGGGTCGCTGGGTGTTGTATCTGGTCTCCTTCACAGAGAGACCAAGTTTGAATATTCGCCCATACCTTGGGATGCAAAGAAACTGCGTTTTGCAGTACGCGAACCATTTCCAAGCAAGGCATCCGAGGCAAAACTGGTCTTTGGTGATACCGATATTCGGACACCATTGACCATCTCATCCATGATGCCGGAACATGGCGTGATCTTTAGCGACGGGATAGAAGCGGATTTCCTCGAATTCAACTCGGGCGCAAAAGCGCTGATCAGCGTTGCCGAGCGCGAGGGAAGACTGGTGATTTGACAACCATGCGGATGAGCGTCATGCCACCCGCATGGCAGTCAATTCTGCAATTAGACGTTAAACAGGAAGTTCATCACGTCGCCGTCCTGCACGACATACTCTTTCCCTTCGACTCGCATTTTGCCTTTTTCCTTGGCACCCGCTTCGCCGCCGCAGGCGATGAAGTCGGCGTAGGAGATGGTCTGTGCGCGAATGAAGCCTTTTTCGAAGTCGGTGTGGATGACGCCTGCGGCCTGCGGTGCGGTGTCGCCCTTGTGGATGGTCCAGGCGCGCACTTCTTTCACGCCGGCGGTGAAGTAGGTCTGCAAGCCAAGCAGGTCGTAGCCGGTGCGGATCAGTTTGTTCAGGCCGGGTTCGTCCAGGCCGAGATCCGCGAGGAACTCGCGCTTGTCGGCATCTTCGAGGTCGGCCAGTTCGGCTTCGATCTTGGCGCACAGCGCGACGACTGGAGCGCCTTCAATTGCTGCGTGCTCGCGCAACTTGTCCAGATGTGGATTGTTCTCGAAGCCGTCTTCCAGCACGTTGCCGACATACATCGCGGGTTTGACGGTGAGCAGGCATAGCGGCTTGATGATGACCTTGTCGTCATCGCTCAGGTTGAAAGTGCGCGCGGGCTTGCCTTCGTTCAGGTGCGGCAGCAGTTTTTCCAGCACGGCCACCAGCTTCTGCGCGTCCTTGTCGCCGGACTTGGCTTTCTTGCCGTCGCGCTGGATGGTGCGCTCCACCACGGCGAGGTCGGCCAGTGCCAGTTCGGTGAGGATAACTTCGATGTCAGAGATGGGATCGACCTTGCCCGCGACGTGCACGACGTTCGGATCATCGAAGCAACGCACAACATTGACGATGGCGTCGGTCTCGCGGATGTTGGCGAGAAACTGGTTGCCCAGACCTTCACCCTTGGACGCGCCCGCGACCAGGCCCGCGATATCGACGAACTCGACGATGGCCGGTTGCATGCGTTGCGGTTTGACGATCTTGGCCAGTTCGTCCATGCGCGGATCCGGCACTTCAACGATGCCGACGTTGGGTTCAATCGTACAGAAAGGATAGTTTTCTGCAGCGATGCCCGCTTTGGTGAGCGCGTTGAACAGTGTGGATTTGCCCACGTTGGGGAGACCGACGATACCGCATTTGAGACTCATATCTTTTCCTCTTGAAGAGGATTTGGGATTTTGGATTTAGGATTTAGCAAAACCCCACCCCCAAATCCTAAATCCCAGTTCCTAAATCCTAGTTACTGTGCAGCTTCAACATCGCTGCTTCGAGTTTACCTTCGATGATCAGCGGTGCAACCTCTTGCGCATGCTGCAATGCTTCATCGATCAAACCCTGCTCTTCCTTGCGCGGCGCATTCAGTACGTAGTTCACCACTTCCGCGCGGTCGCCGGGATGGCCGATGCCGATGCGCAGGCGCCAGAAATCTTTCGTGCCCAGATGCGCGATGATGTCCTTCAGCCCGTTGTGTCCGCCATGGCCGCCACCCAGTTTGAGCTTGGCGCTACCCGGCGGCAGGTCGAGTTCGTCGTGCACCACCAGTATCTGCGCCGGTTCGATCTTGTAGAACTGCGCCACCGCGCCGACCGACCGGCCGCTCACGTTCATGAAGGTCTGCGGCTTGAGCAGGTGCACTTCGTGCCCGTGCAGGTTGGTTTTGGCGATCAGACCGTGGAACTTGCTGTCGGCCTTGAAATTCGCATTATTCAAACGCGCCAACTCATCCACCCACCAGAACCCGGCGTTGTGGCGCGTGGCTTCGTATTCACGGCCTGGATTGCCGAGCCCGACGATGAGTTTGAATGGTTCGCTCATAATGAAAAAACCCGCCATGCAATGTTTGATCGCATGGCGGGTTGTTCCTGATGCTGATTACTTCTTGGCGTCAGTTGCAGGCTTCGCTGCGGCGGCAGCAGCAGGTGCGGCAGCGGCTGTGGAAGCAGCGGAAGCATCTGCAGCGGCAGCGGCTTCTGCGGCGGCTTCAACGTGGCCGCGCGGCACTTGCACCGTCGCCACGGCGTCGATCGCGTGGTGATGGCCTGCCACTTCAACGCCCTTGGGCAGCTTGACGTCGGACACGTGGATGGAGTGACCCAGATCCAGGTGAGCCAGATCCACTTCGATAGCCGTCGGCAAATCGGCCGGCAAGCAGGCGATGTTCAGATCGTTCAGCACGTGGCTGATGATGCCGCCGCCGGTCTTCACGCCGGGAGAAACTTCGGCGTTGATGAAGTGCAACGGCACTTTCATGTGTATCTTCTTTTTCGCATCGACGCGCTGGAAGTCGATATGTTGCACTTGCTGGCGGAACGGATGCATGTGGAAGTCGCGCAGCAGCACGGACTGCTTCTTGCCGTCCAGATCCAGCGACAGGATGGAAGCGTGGAATGCTTCGTTGCGCAGTGCGTAATACAGTGTGTTGTGATCGAGGTCGATCATGGTTGCTTCGCCGGAACCGTAAACGATGCCGGGAACGCGATTTGCTTTGCGCAGACGGCGGCTCGCACCCGTTCCTTGCGCATTGCGTGTTGTTGCGCTGATTTCAATTGCCATTTTACTTCTCCACTTCTAGTGAAGCGCTCCGCGACCAGAGGCTTCGGGTTGCGCGATGACCGACATGGTCACCGCAAATACTCAATCCATACAGGCATGGCAAGTGGCCACACCAGATAAGGAAACTTGCCATGCCTGTTCCCTCACCTCAATCCTCTCCCGCATGCGGGCGAGGAGGCAAACGACTCGCTACGCGAGTATTACCTTAATCCATAAATAGCGAACTGACCGACTCTTCCGCATTGATGCGGCGCATGGTTTCGGCCATCAGTTCCGCCACGCTGAGTTGGCGGATACGTTTGCAGTTACGCGCTTCTTCGCGCAGCGGGATGGTGTCGGTCACCACCAGTTCGTCAATCGCCGATTTTTCCAGACGCTCGATTGCCGGACCGGACAGCACGCCGTGCGTACAGTAAGCCAGCACGCGCTCGGCGCCCTTCTCTTTCAATGCGTTCGCCGCCTCGCACAGCGTGTTGGCGGTATCCACCATATCGTCCATGATGATGCAGGTGCGTCCCGCCACGTCGCCGATGATGTTCATGACCTTGGCCACGTTCGGCTTGGGACGGCGTTTGTCGATGATGGCCAGATCGGATTCCAGGCGCTTGGCCAATGCCCGCGCGCGCACCACGCCGCCGACGTCCGGCGAGACCACGATGAGGTTGTCGTAATGCTGTTTCCACACGTCCGACAGCAGAATGGGCGCGGCATAAATATTGTCCACCGGGATATCGAAGAAACCCTGAATCTGGTCGGAGTGCAAGTCCATGGTCAGCAGGCGGTCGACGCCGACACCGACCAGCATGTCTGCCACCACTTTGGCGGTGATCGCCACGCGCGCCGAGCGCGGACGGCGATCCTGGCGGGCATAGCCGAAATACGGCATGGCCGCCGTGATGCGGGCGGCGGAGGCGCGCTTCAGCGCATCCACCATCACCATCACTTCCATCAAACTGTCGTTGGTCGGTACACAAGTCGATTGCAGGATGAAAACGTCCTTGCCGCGAACGTGTTCCAGGATCTCAACCATCACCTCGCCATCGGAGAAACGGCCTACCGTTGCGCGTCCGAGATGGATGTGCAGATGCTTCGCCACATCTTGTGCGAGCTTGGGGTTGGCATTACCGGTGAAAACCATCATGTCGCCGGACATGGTCACCTCACAAAGTAAAATGGGCGCGAACGCCCATCACGACTTGATTGAAAATCTGGCTGGGGAGGTAGGGATCGAACCTACGAATGTCGGAATCAAAATCCGATGCCTTACCACTTGGCGACTCCCCAATAACTCTTACAAACTGTTTAAAAACACAGCATTAAACAGTTTCTACTGCAAAATCTTTCAGCGGGTGCTGTTGCAGGCCTTGCGCGACAAATCCGCGCATATTCGAGGGCAACTGCTGCAATACCGCTTGTGCTTCTGTTTCCGTGGCAAACTCGGCAAAAACGCATGCGCCGGAGCCGGTCATCAGGGCGGGCGCATACTTTGCCAGCCATGCCAGATGTTCCGCCACTGCCGGGTACAGCTTGCAAGCTACCGCTTGCAGGTCGTTTTTCAGCCCGTTTTGGCTTCCCACCCGAAAATCCAGCCCCTTCGGAAGGGCGCGCATTGTCATCGAAATCGTATTTCGTGTCAATTCTGGATGAGTGAATATCTGTGCCGTAGGCACATGCACCGGGGGGCACAGAACCACATACCACGCCTCGGGCAAAGAATAAGGTTGCAATTGCTCGCCCACCCCCTCGGCAAAGGCGTTTTCGCCGAAGACGAATACCGGCACGTCGGCCCCCAGACTCAATCCCAGCTGCATCAGGTGCCGGCGCGGCAAACCCAACTGCCACAGCCGGTTCAAGGCCAGCAGGGTCGTTGCCGCATCCGAGCTGCCGCCGCCCAGACCGCCGCCCATGGGGATGCGCTTTTCCAGTTCGATATCCACGCCCAGCTTGCAGCCGGTTTCCTGTTGCAGCAGGCGCGCGGCCCGCACGCACAAGTCCTGTTCCGGCGGTACGCCGTCCAGCGCGTTGACGCGGCGTACTTCTCCGTCCGCGCGCAGGGTGAAATGCAGGGTGTCGTTCAGGTCGATGAAACGAAACAGGGTTTGCAGCAGGTGATAACCGTCGGCGCGGCGTCCGACCACATGGAGGAAGAGGTTAAGCTTGGCGGGGGCCGGACAGGTGAGTGTGTTCATCCTAAAAGCCTTAATTCAAGCCACAGAGTTCACAGAGAACACAGAGAAAGAAGCGGTTTTTACATGTTCTGCGGGCTCACCCAAAAAGTGAATCGCAATTTCGCGGAAACCGTTTGTTTCTCCTCTGTGATCTCTGTGTTCTCTGTGGCTAACCAAGTTTTTAAGGTTCATTGCGCCTCCCATTCGTCGATGAGCAGCAAGACCTCCATGCCGTCGCGCTGCAGTTTAAGCCGTAACGGCAGCGCATCCGGCGTTTCCGCGGCATAACGGGTATAGCCGATCTCCCAGCCCTGTTGGCTCAGCGCACTCACTTGACCGTTCGCGTCATGGTCGATACTGAACTCGTCTCCGGGCACGGGCAAGGCGGTAACCCAATAACGCAAGCCTGCCAGGGGCAGTTGCCAGCCCAGCACTTGCTGCATCAGGGATTCCATATCATGGTCTGTGTAGCGCTTGCCGGAGGCTTCCAGCGTGGCTTCCTGCGCATCGCGGTGTATGCGCGCCATCGTTTGTCCCAACGGGGCGAGCAGCAGAATTTCGTCTTCGGCCGCGCTGTGCACCCAGCGTACTCCCGCGTTGTCGCGTTTTTCGCCCTGTTTAATGGCAATGCGTCCGTTGAATGCAAACGGCGCATCGGCCTGTACCGGACGCTGCACCACTACCGGGGCAGTCGCGCAAGCTGTCAGCAGCAATATCGGAAGCAACAGGAAACAACGCATGTCAGGGAATAAAACGTTTCATCACCGCTTTGAGCGCTTCATTATCGGGATTGGCTTTTGCACTGTCCTGCCAGACTTTGCGTGCGCCGTCCTTGTCGCCCTTTTTCCACAGCACCTCGCCCAAGTGGGCAGCGATCTCCGGGTCGGGATTGGTCTTGAAGGCGCGGCGCAGGAAAACCTCGCTCTTGTCCAGATTGCCCAGCAGGTATTCCCCCCAGCCCATGCTGTCGATGATGGCCGCATCGTCCGGTGCGAGCTGGTAGGCCTTCTCCACCAGTTTCATGGCTTCCGGAATGCGCACTTTGCGATCCAGCAGGCTGTAGCCCAGCGCGTTGTAGGCATGCGCATTGTCCGGCGCTATTTTCATCAGTTTGCGGATCAGTTGCTCGAACAACTCCGTTTTGTTCAGCTTGTCGGCCGCCATTCCGGTCTGATAAAGCAGGTCGGGTTGATCGGGGAATTTCTCCAGTCCCCGCGCCAGCACCTGATAACTGGCTTCGAATTTTTTTTCTTCGCGCAGCAATTGCGCATCGATCAGGATCAACTGCACGCGTTGCTGGTCATTCTTCGCTTCCGTGCGGCGCAGGACTTCGCGTGCTTCGCTCAATTTGCCCTGCTTATCCAGCAAGCCGACCTCGCGCATGCGAGCGGTATAGACATATTCGCCGTCCTTCACCTGGCGATAATTCTCCAGCGCCGATGCCTCGTTCTTTTTCGCCTCGTTCAGTTGTGCCAGGTAGAAATGCACCGTGCTTTCTTCCTTGCCGCCTTTCCTGAGCGCCAGCAACAACTCATCCTCGGCACGCTCATATTCACCCATCTGCATGGAGATCAGCGCAATGGCAAAGGCCACATCCGGACTGTCGGGTTTGTCTCTGAGAATGCGCTCAAATTCTTCGCGCGCTGCGGCCAAATGTTTAAGACTGAGCAAAGCCCGCGCATAGTACAGACGCAGTTCTTTATTGGAGGGATGCTCGTCCAGGAAATCCTTCAGCAGCTCCAGCCCCCTGGACGGATTGCTGTTCAGGTACAGCTCAGCCTCGAACACCACTGCCATATCCCAATCCGGTTTCAGGGTAACCGCGCGGTGAGCTTCTTTCAGCGCCAGATCCTTTTTGTCCGCCGCCAACGCCGCTTGCGCCACAATCAAATGCCCTTCTGCCACCTCTGGAAAGGGACGGGTCGCCTCGATCATCCAGGCCAGCGTGGCGGGTTTGTCCGGCGAACGCGCGATCAAGGGATAGATGCTGCTGAACGTGCGCCCGGCATTCGCCGGATCGGCCTGCAATACCGCGTCCAGAGTCGGCCGGGCCTCTTGAAGCTTGCCGCCGCTTAACAGCAGGGAGAGCAACATCTGCTTGGCCAGCGGCGATGAAGGCTCCAGTTCCTGCCACAATTTGAACGCTTCCACCGCCGTGTCGTACTGGCGCGATTCATACGCCAATTGCGCCGCTCGTCTTGCCACGCGCGGGTCGCGCGTAGTCTTCGCCAGGTCGAGATAAGCCTGCGCTGCCAGCTCGGGCTTGTTGCGTTGCATGGCAATATCGCCGAGCAGGAATTCGTACAGCAGGCGGTCAGTCAGTTCAACATTGGGCAGGTCAAGCTTGGGCGACTCGACGATCTGCTCCAGATTCGCCCGGCCAGCAGGCGCCGGCGTGTCGGATACAGCCTCTTGCGGGGCGCTCGCGCAAGCCGCCAGAACGGCGAGAAGCGCGAGAATGGAATAGCGTGTGTGGAAGTTCATCATATCGATTTGATTCGGGGCAGGACGACATATTAGCCGAACTCCGGCTATGTCGTGCAATGGCTTAAGGGAGCCTCTAAAAATCCAAATTTCGTCGCAATACTGCGTTGCTCACAAAAAATTACTCCTTACATATAGCGCCATCGACACGTTACTGCGAAGCAGCCGTTTGCGGGAGATGGCGCTGGCGGTCATTCCCGCACCAGACGGCTCCGCCGCACCGTGTCATGACCGCATATGCTGCGTCGCAATTTTTTGCTCGCGCCTTGTCTTGCTTAGAACTTTGAATTTTTAGAGGCTCCCTTATCAGGGTGTACGTTCAGTCGGAGCGGCAACCTGCTTTGACCGGATCACGGTTGCTTTGCCTTGGTCTTGTCCGTCTCTTCCTGTTTCCACCAGCGCCCGCCCAGCGCATGAAATAACGCCACCGTATCACCCAGCCGGTTGGCCTGGGCCTGGGCCAGATTGATGGTCGCGAGCTGTTCTGTCTGTTGGGCTATCCGCATGGTCGGAAAGTCCACTGAACCTGCTTCGTAACGCTTGCGTGTTTGCTCACCCGTCTCACTCGCCGAGCGCGCCACTTGTTCTGCCGCGTTCAATGCACGCGTGTCTGCCTGGATAACATTCAGCGTATCGTACACATCCTGCAAGGCAGCCATCACCGTGCTGCGGTATTGTGTTGCGGCCCGGTTCAACGCCTGCTGCGCAGCACGCGATCTGGATCGCAACGCGCCTGTGCCAAAGATGAACTGCGCAGCATTGCCATTCGGCTCAAAAAATCTGCCGCCGTCCCTGAGCATCCATGCCGACGAAGAATCATGGTTCCCTGCCGCCGCCGTGACCGTAAACCGTGGCAGCGTGTTGACAACCTCCACGCCGTATTTTTCACCGGCGGCCCGCAACTGTGCTTCGGCAATGCGAACATCGGGTCGTTGCTCCACCAGCCTCGACGACAAACTCAGCGGCAATTCCTTTGACAGGCGCAACTCCTCCAGCCTGAAGACATCGTCAGTATCCCCGTCCGGATGCGGCACATTTCCTTCCAGTATCAGCACCAGATCGCGCGTCTGCTCAAATCGCTGTTGCAGCGGAACCAGCGCTTGCTGGGCCTGGGCAGCTTCCAGCTCCCGCTGCGTCACATCCTTCTCGGAAACATAACCGAGCTTGAACTGGTTGCGCACGATTTCCAGCGCCTGCCGGTTCAAGCCGACGATATACAGCTGCGCCTCAATCTGCACGCGCAAAGAAGACTCTTGTATGGCAACGGCAGCCACATTGGAGGCGAGCGTAAAAAAGGCTGCCTCCTGCTGCGCCTCGACCAGGTTCTGGGTTAATCCTGCCAATCTGCGATCGATGGCCAGCACTTCCGGCTCGTAGCCCACCGTCAAT
Organism: Sideroxyarcus sp.; assembly: GCA_049286265.1. Lineage (GTDB taxonomy): Bacteria > Pseudomonadota > Gammaproteobacteria > Burkholderiales > Gallionellaceae > Sideroxyarcus. Next base: position 6,983 of record JBAQDF010000006.1, on the reverse strand, counting down.
TGGGCGGTATGCAAGTTGTAGTAAGCGTTCGCACTGCCTGGTTGAACCGGCGAGCCGGGTAAAGTTGAATTGTCACCCCCCGTCCCGGAATAGAAAAAACCCTGACGGATGACCGAATGTTCCTGTGCGAGCCGGATCGTTGCCAACGCTGCTTCGGTATTCGGATTAGCCTTGAAAGCGAGCTTGATATGCTCGCTGATCGGCTGCGACTTGAACAACAACCACCATTCCGATGAAATGTCGCGGGCGGAAACCGGTTTTCGCGACTCATCTGGCTGCACTTGCGTTGCCAAAGAGGCTTCCGGACGCTTGACGTCCGGACCCGCCGCGCAACCGTGCAAAACAGCCAACATACAACATAACACCGGAAATTTCATTAGTGCATTCAAATGGAACACCCTGAATTATTGAACGTAGCGGCCATATGTACACCGCGATGCGTTTGATTCTACCCGAGAACATGGACACGTTTGGATATACAAGGTTTCGCCAAGCCGGTAAATATCCATGAACGACACCCGGAAATAAGTACAAAACCCCCACCTGTCCGGCATGCCCCGCGCATTTTGGTGTCGTACAGGGGAATAGGTTATATTCTGCCTATCGCCAACGATCCAAAAAAGCTCCCATCGCAATGACCGCACCGCTCACCCTATCCGCCCGCGATCTGACACGCCGCCGCGACAACCGTCTGGTGGTGGACGGCGTATCGCTGGAATTGCGGCGGGGCGAAGTTTTGGGACTGCTGGGTCACAACGGCGCGGGCAAAAGCACCACCCTGCAGATGCTCACCGGCGCCTTGCCACCGAATAGCGGGCAAATCGAGGTGTGCGACTTCGATTTGTTGCAGCAACCGCAAAAAGCCAAAGCCTGCATCGGTTTCCTGCCGGAGCACCCGCCGCTCTACCGCGATATGCGCATCGACGATTTTCTGCGCTTTGCCGCACGCCTGCACCGCGTGCCGTCCGCCAGGCTCGCCGAGGCCATCACCCTGGCCAAGCAGCGCTGCGGCCTGCAGGACAGCGGCAGGAAATTCATCGGATCGCTGTCCAAAGGCTACCAGCAGCGCGTTGGCATCGCGCAAGCCATTATCCACAACCCGGCAGTCGTGGTGCTGGACGAACCCACCGTCGGCCTCGACCCGGCGCAGATACGCGACATCCGCACCCTGATCCGGCAGCTTGGCGACAGCAGCAGCGTAATCCTTTCCACGCACTTGCTGAACGAAGCGGAAAGCCTGTGCGACCGCGTGATCATCCTGCAAAAAGGACGCCTGATCTACAGCGGCAGCAGCGCCGAAATGATGGCGAACGGCAACATGGAAGAGGCGTTCCTGCAAATCACCCGAAACGAGGCCGCTGCCAGATGATACGCACCATCGCCAAAAAGGAGTTTCGCAGCCTGTTCGCCGCGCCTTCCACCTGGTGGATGCTGGCGCTGATGCAGTTCCTGTTCGCCTGGTTCTATTTCGGACGCATGGACGACTATCTGCAAGTGCAGGCACAACTGGCGCAACTCGCCAATGCGCCGGGCGCGACCATTTCCATCGCGGCGCCGTTGTGCAGCGTGCTGGCGCTGATGCTGATGATAATGATCCCGTTGTTCACCATGCGCCTCATCGCCGAGGAACGCCGCAACCAGACCTGGGTGCTGTTGCTCACCGCCCCCGTTTCGGTAACGCATATCGTGCTGGGGAAATTTCTCGGCCTGTTGCTGTTGCTTGTACTCATCGTGGCCGGTTGCGCCGCCATGCTTGCCACACTGCTGCTCGGCACGCACGCCGACATCGGCCTCATGGCTTCCAACATTCTGGGGTTGTTGTTGCTTGCCGCCAGTTATGCCGCCCTGGGCCTGTATTTTTCGGCATTGAACAAACAACCCATCATTGCCGCCATCAGCGCGCTGGGGCTCTCGTTCGGCCTGTGGCTGCTGGAAATGACTACCGGCGATAACCGCAGCTTCCTGCATGCAATTTCACCCAACGCGCATTTCCAGACCATGAACACGGGCCTGGTCAACAGTGCCGACCTGATCTATTTCGCGCTATTCATCGCCACCTTGTTGTGGCTGACCATACGCCATTTGAACGACGAGAGGCGTCGCGCGTCATGAAACGCTTCCTGCCCCTGCTCAAACGCATTGTTTCGCTGCTGCTGGTACTGGCCGCCGCGGGTGCGCTGTTCCAGTTAGCCGCGCGTTATCCGGCACAGTGGGATGTCACGCAGAACGCGCTGAACAGCCTGGAGCCGGGCAGCGTGGATGCGCTGGCCCTGCTCAAGGGACCGGTCAACATCACGGTGTACGCCACCGAACAGGATGCGCAGCTCGGCGACATACGCAAACTCATCCGCGAATTCATTTCGCTCTACCAGCGCTACAAGCCCGACATCTCGCTGAACTTTGTCGATCCCGTGAAAGACGCGGAGGCGATGCGCAAAGCCTCCATCAAGAACAACGGCGAGATGGTGGTGGAGTTCGGCGGACGCAGCGAGCACATCGTCACCCTGAACGAGCAGACGCTTTCCAGCGCGCTCCTGCGTCTGGCGCACAACAAGGATCAACTGCTCATGCACCTGGGCGGCCACGGCGAACGCAAGCTGGACGGCACGGCCAACCACGACCTCGGCGAATTCGGCGCACGTCTGCATCAACTCGGTTATCGCACAGCCAGCCTCAATCTCACCATCGCCCAGGAAGTGCCTGCCAACGCCAGCATGCTGGTGCTCAGCCACCCACAAACCAGGCTGATGCCGGGCGAAGTCAAGAAACTGCTGCGCTATATCGACAATGGCGGCAACCTGCTGTGGCTGGTGGATGCCGGGCCGTTGCGCGGTCTGGAACCGGTGGCGGAAAAACTGGGCATTACCTTCATGCCGGGCATCGTGTTCGATCCTTCCGCCCTGGAAATGAATGCTCCGCTCAACTGGACGATAGGCTCGGGCTACCCGCAACATGCCATCACCCGCAACTTCGATCTCATCACCGTCTTCCCGGATGCCCGCGCGCTGAGTGTCGAACCGAAAGATGAATGGAATGCGCACATGCTGGTGGAAGGCGCCGCGCGCGGCTGGGTAAGCGATAACAACAACAGCAGACGCTTCGACAAGAATCGCGACATCCCCGGGCCGGTCGATCTGGCTGTCACACTGCAACGCAACCTGAACGACCGCGAACAACGCATCATCGTGGCGGGCAGCGGCGCCTTCCTCGCCAATGTCTATTCCGGCAACGGCGGCAACCTCGATCTCGGCATCAACATGGTGAACTGGCTGGCAAACGAGGAACGACTCATCAGCATCCAGCCGCGTGCGGCAAAAGACGGCCAGATCACCCTGAGCAAAAATCAACTCTCCGTCATCAGCGTAAGTTTCCTGGTGTTGCTGCCGCTGCTGCTCGTCGCCATGGGTGCGCTGCAGTGGTGGCGCAGAAAACGCTAAGGCTACCTCCAAAATCCAAATATCGTCGCAATGCTGCGTTGCTCACAAAAAATTACTCCTTACATATGCGCCATCGACACGTTACTGCGAAGCAGCCGTTTGCGGGAGATGGCGCAAGCGGTCATTCCCGCACCAAACGGCTCCGCCGCACCGTGTCATGACCGCACATATGCTGCGTCGCAATTTTTTGCTTGCGCCTTGCCTTGCTTAGAACTTTGAATTTTTGAGGTAGCCTTACGCGATGCCCGAATTACCCGAGGTCGAAACCACACTGCGCGGCATCGAGCCGCACCTGAGCGGACAACAAGTTAAAGACGTCATCATCCGCAATTCGCGGCTGCGCTGGCCCATCCCCGAAAATCTGCCCCGGCTGCTGCGCGGACAAACCATGCGCGGCCTGCAGCGCCGCGCCAAATATCTGCTCATCGCATTCGATCACGGCACGCTCATCCTGCACCTGGGCATGAGCGGCAGTCTGCGCATCCTGCCGTCGGGCACGCCCGCCGCGAAACACGATCACTTCGACCTGGTGCTGAACAGCGGCCAGTTGCTGCGCCTGCGCGACCCGCGCCGCTTCGGCGCGGTGCTGTGGCATGAAGGCAATGTCGCACAACACCCCCTGCTGGCAGCACTCGGCCCGGAACCGCTGGAAGCGGCGTTCGACGACGAGTATCTGCACCGCGCCACCCGCTCGCGCAAAGCGGCCATCAAACCAGTCATCATGGACAGCCACCTGGTAGTCGGCGTGGGCAACATTTACGCCAACGAGGCGCTGTTCCGCGCGGGCATCCGGCCGCAACTGGCCGCGAATAAACTCTCCCCGGCGCGTTGTCGGCGACTGGCACAGAACATCAGGGAAGTATTACTGGAGGCCATCCGGCAAGGCGGCAGCACACTGCGCGACTTTGTGCACAGCGACGGTAGCAGCGGCTATTTCCAGCAGAATTATTTCGTGTACGGACGCACAGGAGAACCCTGCCGCATATGCGGCACGCCCATCAAGCAAATCAAACAAGGGCAACGCTCGACTTTCTATTGTCCGGTCTGCCAGCGCTGACCTGAAATTTCCAGAACGTGGCGCCTAAAAGCAGTCGTTGGCATAGGTCAGGATAAACGGGCAGAATGCGGCCAATATCGGTCGTTCGACAAACCGTTCTCATCTGCCAATAAAACCTAGCCGTAAATTATGAGGGAGTCATGAAAATATCAATATATCTGTCACTTATAATTGTTTGCTTGATGTCCCAGATGGCATTGGCTGTTCCAGATGAAAGCGGGAAAATCATAGTGAAAGGGAATTACAAATATTTAGTAGGCACATTACCTGATGGTAAGAAAAGAAAACTGGAAGTTGCTGATGAATTAGAAACCAAGTTTGGGGTGCTAAGAACAGCGTTTGATCGTGTCTCTTATGGGCTTGAGTTTTTCATGTTTTTGGATGGCAAACTCCTACAAAATGGAATCACGGACATTTATGGCGTTTACTATATTGGGCAGCAACCTTGGGTATTAGTTGGGTCTTTCTCAGGAGGCATGAACCCCAAAGATCTTAGTTTTTTGAAAATATACGAAGACAAGAGCGCTTCAATAATCACATACGAAAAACCATGGGTTTTCGCAAGTTATGAGCAAGAGCTAGATGTTAAAACCGAGGACAATCGACTGATCGTCGATCTTGGATTCGAAGATCAAAAAAAGAAACTAGCTATTCTCGAAAATAACAAAGTCTCAATTGAATACAAAGAAGTTAATTTGAATGCCATCACTTCCGATGATTGTCAGGCATTGTATAGAATCGCAAAAACGGAATGCACTTGGGAACACACAAGAGAAAATTGCACAAGCCGAGCCATTGGAATGACGCCATCCAACCATGCTGATTTGGGAACCTTGGGTGATATAACCAGCAAACCAGGATTTGCCAAAAATGGATTCGATGATGAATGTTATAAGGCGTGCACAAGTGGGACAGTGTCTCAATACGAAGCCTTTTCCAAATCTGCTTGTGGATATGGAAAATAAGTAATCATGGAAATATAAATGACGGCTTTGGGGAAGTTGTACTGTCAATTAAGGGTTAACAAGAGCCCCACAACTGAAATCAAGTCCGTCGTTCCAGGTGTCCGCAATTAGAGTTACAGTTATCTGCAAGATAAAATCAAAGACACCTACTTCAGCAGCAAATGAAAAGCCCGCGCCGAAACGCGGGCTTTTCGTGGAGACAGCGAAACTTACTTCTTTGCCGCCATCAACTTCTCGTACTTGGCCTGCAACTGCTCCTTCGTTTCCACATGCGCCGGGTCAAGCGGGATGCAATCGACCGGGCAGACTTCCACGCATTGCGGCGTGTCGTAGTGGCCTACGCATTCGGTACATTTAGTGGGATCGATGACGTATATCTCTTCGCCTTGCGTGATCGCGCCGTTCGGACATTCCGGCTCGCACACGTCGCAATTGATGCATTCGTCGGTGATGATTAATGACATTTGATACTCTCCTATCGTTGATATTTATCTTTTAATCGCAGCACCACCGAAGGCGATACGAACTTGCTCACATCCCCGTCAAAACGCGCGATTTCGCGCACGATGCTGGCGGAGATGAAGGTATATTGCTCGGCCGGCGTGAGGAACACCGTCTCCACATCGGGATGCAGGGTGCGGTTCATGCCGGACATCTGGAACTCGTATTCGAAGTCGGATACCGCGCGCAGTCCGCGCAATACCACGCGGGCGCCTTGCGACAACACATATTTCATCAACAGGGTATCGAAGCCTTCGACCCTGACGTTGCTAGCTCCGGCGAAAACTTCGCGCGCCATTTCCACGCGCTCATCCAGTGTGAACAATGTCGCACTGCGGCTGGCCGCAACAGCCACGATCACTTCGTCGAACAAACCCGATGCGCGGCGCACCACATCTTCATGTCCGCGCGTGATGGGATCGAATGTCCCGGGGTAGACCACTTTGGTCATGCTCATACAAGTTCCAATAATTGATAATGCACCGCACCCGCCTTTGCCCGCTTGACGACTCGCCAGGCTGCATCCGGCTCAAACGCTGTACCGCTTTCCAAATAAATCACCCCGCCTTGCGTCAGACTGTTTTCCAGCAGGGGTAACAATTGGGGCAGGTAATCGCTGCTAAAGGGGGGGTCGAGAAAGACCACATCGAACAGCCCGTTTTCTTGCCGGGCGAATTTTAGCCCATCCTCGCAGCGTAAGGCTACATTGCTCAACGCCAACTTCTTCAGATTGTCCTGCAAAGTCCGATAAACGCTACGGTTATTCTCCACCATCAGCACCTGCTCCGCGCCGCGCGAAGCCGCTTCAAAGCCCAAAGCGCCGCTGCCTGCGAACAAATCCAGGCAACGTTTGCCATATAACGTCTGCCCCAGCCAGTTGAACAGGGTCTCGCGCACGCGGTCCGGCGTGGGGCGCAATCCCTCGGCATCGGGAAATTCGATGAGGCGGCTACGGTGGGTGCCGCCGATGATGCGAACCTTGTTTATTTTGTTCTCCTGGAGCGCCGACGTCCTCGTCGGCCT
>JBAQDF010000005.1:0-19941 GCA_049286265.1 Sideroxyarcus sp. | reverse complement strand
ATGTATGACAAAGCCGACGGGGACGTCGGCGCTCCCAATCTGGCTACCAGGTGGTTGCTTACAGTCCCGCGCTCTTCAACGACTGCAGGAATTGCGGTGCATCCTGATAGCCGGTCACGCGGGACTCGGCCTTTTCCTTGCCGTTTGCATCAAAGAACAGGGTCGCAGGCGGGCCGAACAGCTGGAAGCGTTGCATCAGGGCTTTGTCGTCCGCGTTGTTGGCTGTCACATCGGCTTGCAGCAATATCGCGTTCATCAGTTTGGCCTGCACAGCCGCATCGCTGAAGGTAAAGCGATCCATTTCCTTGCACGACACGCACCAGTCGGCGTAGAAATCCAGCATCACGGTTTTTCCCCTGGCCTGGGCGATGCGGGCATCCAGTTCTGCGCTGCTTTTTATGCGTTCGAAGCGCAGGGTAGTGGGAGCTTCGGCAGTCGCTCGTCCGATGTTGCCGAGCGGTCGCAGGATGTCGCGCGCACCAGATAGCGCTCCGATAAGGTAGGCCGCACCCAGCAACAGGGCGAGGATACCGACGCCCTTGGCAAATTTGTTCACGCCGTGCGCGTTATGCGGCAACGGATCGAGCGCACGCAGGTAGATCGCCGTGAAGATCAGCAAAGCGGCCCACAGCAGCATCTGCGCGCTCACCGGGATGACCGGCGAAATGATCCAGATCGCCATGGCCAGCATCAGCATGCCGAAAGAGCGTTTGACCGCTTCCATCCACGGGCCGGTCTTGGGCAGGATGGCGCCGGCCGAGGTGCCGACGATAAGCAACGGAACTCCCATACCCAGCGCCAGCACGAACAGCGCAACGCCGCCCAGCACCGCATCGTGCGTCTGGCTTATATATAGCAGTGCACCCGCCAGCGGGGCGGCGACGCAAGGGCCCATGATGACGGCAGACAGCGCACCCATGGCAAATACGCCGGAGAGATGACCGCCGTGCAGCTTGTTGCTGGTGTCAGTGAGCTTGCTTTGCAGTGCGGTGGGCAATTGCAATTCATACAGGCCGAACATCGCCAGAGACAGCACAACGAACAGCGCAGCGAAACTGCCAAGCACCCAAGGCGTTTGCAACGCGCTGGAAATGAGGTTGCCGGAATAGCCCGCCGCGACACCGGCGACGGCATAAGTGATCGCCATGCCCAGCACATAAGCCAGCGACAGGATAAAGGCATGCATATGCGTGATCTTGTGCCCGCGCCCGACGATGATGCCGGACAGGATGGGGATCATCGGGAACACACAGGGCGTGAGCGAGAGCAGCAGGCCGAAGCCGAAGAAGCTGGCGATGATCAGCCAGAAGCTGCCGTCCTTGAACAACTTGGCGATTTGCGCATTTTCGTTCTGGAACGGGCTTTCGCTATTGGCAACTGCAGGTGTTGCGGCAGGGAGGGGGGCTGCACTGAGCGTTTGCGTGAGTTCGACAGTCAGCGTCTTCTCGATCGGCGGGTAACACAAACCCTTGTCGCTGCAGCCCTGGTAACTCGCGTTCAACACGACCGGCTTGGTCACATTCACCTTCTCCAGCACGATCTCGGCCTGAAAGGATTGGTGATATACCTCGATCTCGCCGAAATTGGGGTCGGTTTTGATTTCGCCTTTGGGCAGAGTTACGCGTGCGATTTTGCTTTTTCTGTCGGCGAGGCTGAAGGTGGTCTTGTCACGATACAAATAATAGCCCGGCGTGACCTTGAAACTGGCGATCAGGGTGTGCTGATCGACTGCATGCACCGTCAGCGCGAAAGCCTGTTCTGCGGGCAGGAACGTTGGCTTCTTGCTGCCGAAAGAAAGAAAATCGGCATGCACCAACGGGGTGACGCAAAGCAAAACGAGCAGCAACAAACGACGCATCATGTTTTATCAGTCCTTGGTTTCGGTTACGACCCAATTCAAATATTCAGGCAAACCCGCACTGACGGGCAGTGCGATGATCTCGGGTATTTCATAGGGGTGCAACTTGCGCAATTCTTTTTCGAGCTGCGGATAGGCAGCGCGCGTGGTCTTGATGAGCAGAGGCACTTCATTGGCGTGTTCGAGCTTGCCTTGCCAGCGATAGACCGATGCGCATTCGGCCAGGATGTTCACGCAGGCCGCGACGCATCCTGTGACCAGGGTATCGGCGATGCGTTCCGCAGTAGCCCTGTCGGGAACGTTGGTGATGACCACGAGGACTTCCTGTTCGTTCATCTCGCCCCCGCCCGCGCGCAGCGCACGCCGAGTTGCAGCAATTCATCCCACACATCGCCCTGGCGCAATCCCTTTACCAGCCTGTCGATCTGCGCGGCCTGGCGCAGGGCGCGCTCGGCGAAGGTTGGCGAAAAGCGGCGTACCGCACGCTCCACCAATTTTTGTCTTACACCCCACACGCGCGCATCGCGCAAGGCGCCGGCAAGATTGCCGCTCTGTTGCATGGCGCGCGCGACTTTAGCCAGCGTGCGAATGTCTTCCGCAATGGCCCACAAAATCAAAACGGTTGCGGTGCCTTCGGCGCGCAAGCCATCGAGAATGCGCGCATAGCGTTCGGCATCGCCCGCCAGCATGGCTTCGGACAGCTTGAACACGTCGTAGCGTGCCACGTCCATGACGGAATCCTTGACCTGATCGAAAGACAGCGGCCCCGCCGGGAACAGCAGCGCGAGTTTCTGGATTTCCTGGAATGCCGCGAGCAGGTTGCCTTCCACGCGCTGTGCCAGGAATGCCAGCGTGTCCGCATCGGCGAACTGCCCCTGGCGTTTCATGCGTGCGGCGATCCACGCGGGCAGCGCGGCGAGCGAGACTTCGTCGGCACTGATGACGGTGGCGTGCTGCTCCAGCGCGGTGAACCACTTGCTTTTCATGGCCGTGCCGTCGAGGCGCGGCAACGAGATCAGCGTGAGGGTGTCTGCGTTCAGGCTTTCGCAATGTTCCTGCAGCGCCTGCGCGCCCTCCACGCCGGGCTTGCCGGAGGGAATGCGCAGATCGATCACCTTGCGCGAGGAAAACAGCGACATGCTCTGTGCGCTGTTGCGCAATTCCGCCCACTTGAAGCCCTGCTCGGCGATCAGTGTCTCGCGCTCGCTGTAACCCGCCTCGCGCGCGGCAGTGCGGATGGCATCGGCGGCTTCGATGGCGAGCAGCAGTGCTTCACCGTGAATGACATACAGCGAGCCGAGTCCTTTGGACAAGTGCTGCGGCAGGTCTTCGGTCGAGATTCTCATCGCACTACAGTTGCGGCTTGGCTTTGTACAAACGCCGTACGGCCTGGCCTACGGCATCGCTGCGCATGTCCTTGTAGAGCAGGGTTTCTTCCTGCTCCTTGGCTAGCACCTGGGTATCGTCGTAAGCCAGAATGCGCGACAGCGAAATTTCTTCGGCAGGCAGCCAGTCGTTCTGCATGTTGTCGTAAGCGCGCAAAGAGACGCGGTAAAACAATTGATATTCCTGCACGCGACCGGCGCCTGAAAGCGAAAGGATTTGCTTGAGCGACTGCTCGGAGACGACTTCCAGTACCAGATCGGCCGAGGCAGCATTGCCGGTCAGTTCGATCTTGTTCGCCCTCAGTACCCGGCGCAGATCGGCGACGAAGGATGTTTCGCCGGGAGCTTTCAAATAAAGCGATTTGAATGCGAGCTGAATGTCCTTGAGATTGCTGCCGCGCAGGTGGTAGCCGCAGGCAGCAAGTGCCAGCACCATCAGCAACAGAAGAGTACGCGTCGCGTTCGTCATCAGATCACCACGTTGACCAGTCGGCCCGGCACGACGATCACCTTCTTCGCCGTCCCGCCCGCGAGTTGTTTTTGCACAGCTTCGTGCGCCAGCGCTGCCTGCTCGATGGTCGCCTTGTCGGCATTCGCGGCCACGCGCAGGTTGCCGCGCAACTTGCCGTTCACCTGGATCACCAGCTCGATCTCGTCCTGTACTAGCGCCGCTTCCAGCGGCTCCGGCCATTGCGCGGTCAGGATGTCGTCGCCGTAGCCGAGGTCTTTCCACAAGGCGTGCGCGATGTGCGGCGTGATCGGCGACAGCAGGCGCAGCAGGATGGACAGCGCTTCAGCCACTACCGCGCGGCAGGCAGCATCCTTGCCGGATTTCTCCAGCGCGTTGAGCATCTTCATCGCAGCCGAGACCACGGTGTTGAACTGGAAACGTCCGAGGTCGTAGTTGGCCTGGCGCAAAGCCAGATGAATTTCGCGGCGCAGCGTCTTGGCGTCATTGGAAAGATTTGCGAGATCGCCAGCCTGTTTGCCGATGCCGTCGAACTCGGCAGCGAACGCCCACAGACGTTTCAGGAAGCGGTGTGCGCCTTCCACGCCGGAATCGGCCCATTCGAGCGTTTGTTCCGGCGGAGCGGCGAACATCATGAACAGGCGAGCGGTGTCTGCGCCGTACTGTTCGATCAGCGCTTGCGGATCCACGCCGTTGAGCTTGGATTTCGACATGGTGCCTATGCCCTGATAGTCCACCGCAGCGCCGTCTGCCAGGCATTTTGCGCCGGTGATGTGCCCTGTTTCGTCTTTCACCGGTTCCACTTCGTCGGGCGCGAAATAACGGATGCCGCCCTTGTCAGTTTTGCGCGAATAGATGTGGTTGAGCACCATTCCCTGCGTCAGTAGATTCGCAAAGGGCTCGTCGTAGTTCACCAGCTTGAGGTCGCGCATCACCTTGCTCCAGAAGCGCGAGTACAGCAGGTGCAATATCGCATGCTCGATGCCGCCGATGTACTGGTCCACGGGCATCCAGTGGTTGGTTTCGCTGTCCACCATCGCGTCTTTCTTGAAGCCGCTGGCGTAGCGTGCGTAGTACCAGGAGGAATCCACAAAGGTATCCATCGTGTCGGTCTCGCGTTTGGCAGGCTTGCCGCACTTGGGGCAGGTGCAGTTCAGGAAATCGGCGCGCTTGAGCAGCGGATTGCCGCTGCCGTCCGGCACGCAATCCTCTGGCAGCACCACCGGTAGTTGATCGTCCGGCACCGGCACATCACCGCAACTGTCGCAGTGGATGATTGGAATCGGGCAACCCCAGTAACGCTGGCGCGAAACGCCCCAGTCGCGCAGGCGCCATTGCACTTGCTTGTCGCCGAGGTGCTTGGCCTTGAGGTCGGCGGCGATGGCATCGACGGCCTGTCCGTAATTGAGACCGTCGTAGCTACCAGAGTTGACGCAGACGCCGTTCTCCTTGTCGCCGTACCATTCCTGCCATGCCTCAGTGGAGAAGGTCTTGCCGACGACGTTGATGCTTTGCTTGATGGTCAGCTTGTATTTCTTGGCAAACCCGAAATCCCGCTCGTCATGCGCCGGAACGGCCATTACAGCGCCTTCGCCGTAGCCCATCAGCACATAGTTTCCGACCCACACCGGCACCTGTTCGCCGGTGAGCGGGTGGGTAACCTTGAGGCCGGTGTCCACACCTTCTTTCTCCATGGTGGCCATGTCGGCTTCCATTACAGATACGTGTTTGCATTTCTCGACAAAGGCGGCGACTATCTTGTTGCTCTTCGCGGCATGCGCGGCCAGTGGATGTTCAGCGGCGACGGCGACGAAAGTCACGCCCATGATGGTGTCGGCGCGTGTGGTGTACACCCACAACTTGCCGTCGTTAATTGCTTTGCCATCCTCTTTGATGTCATGCGGGAACGCAAAGCGTACGCCGTGGCTCTTGCCTATCCAGTTGGCCTGCATGGTCTTCACGCGCTCGGGCCAGCCCGGCAGCTTGTCGAGGTCGGCCAGCAGTTCTTCCGCGTATTGCGTGATGCCGAAGTAGTAGCCGGGAATCTCGCGCTTCTCCACCAGCGCGCCGGTGCGCCAGCCGCGTCCGTCGATGACCTGTTCGTTGGCGAGCACGGTCTGGTCCACCGGATCCCAGTTCACCACTTGTGTCTTTTTGTAAGCGACGCCCTTTTCCAGCATGCGCAGGAACAGCCACTGGTTCCACTTGTAGTAGCTCGGCTGGCAGGTGGCGATCTCGCGCGTCCAGTCTATGCCCAGTCCCAGCGACTGCAGCTGCTTCTTCATGTAAGCGATGTTGTCGTAAGTCCACTTCGCGGGCGGGACTTTGTTGGCGATGGCCGCGTTCTCGGCAGGCAGGCCGAAGGCGTCCCAACCCATGGGTTGCAGCACGCTGTAGCCTCGCATCTTGTGCCAGCGAGTCAGCACGTCGCCAATCGTGTAGTTGCGCACATGGCCCATGTGCAGCTTGCCCGAGGGATAGGGGAACATGGACAGGCAGTAGTACTTGGGCTTGCCGGATTCTTTCACGGCGCGGAAGGTCTGCTGTTTATCCCAATGTTGCTGGGCGGAAGCTTCGATTTCTTTTGGCGAATAGTTTTGTTGCATGATGAAAGTGGTTATTTGGGCGTTATGCAATGGAGACTGACATTATATCGGGAATGGGCATAGACACGGCGACCTGTTAGCAGCATCGGGGGGGTTCTGCTAAAATTAACGTCCAAAATTAATTCATATTGTTCAGGAGAGTGGCACATGTCCCTTAAACATCCCGTAATCGCCGTCACCGGTTCATCCGGCGCCGGCACAACCACCGTCAAGCTCGCGTTCGAGAATATCTTCCGCCGCGAAGGCATCAGTGCCGCCGTCGTTGAAGGCGACAGTCTGCACAGCCTGAATCGTACGGCGTTTCGTGCCGCCGTTGCCGAAGCTGCCCTGGATTGCAACTATTCGTTCAGCCACTTCGGTCCCGAAGCCAACCACTTCCCGAAGATAGAGGAAATGTTCAAGACCTACGGCGAAACCGGCATGTGCCAACGCCGCTACTACGTGCATAGCGAAGAAGAGGCGGAGTTGCACAACAAGCATTTCGGCAAGACCGATCTGGTTCCGGGTGTGTTTACGCCTTGGGAATCCATTGAGGAGAATTCCGACCTGCTGTTCTACGAGGGGCTGCACGGCCTGGTGGAAGATGAAGGTATCGATGCCGGCAAGTATGTGGACCTTGGCATCGGCGTGGTGCCGGTGGTCAACCTCGAATGGATCCAGAAGATCCATCGCGACAAAAAGGAACGCGGCTATTCCGCCGAAGCGACTGTGGACACCATTTTGCGCCGCATGCCGGACTACGTGAAATACATCACCCCGCAGTTCTCGCGCACCCACATCAACTTCCAGCGCGTGGCCACGGTGGACACCTCCAATCCTTTCATCGCGCGCGACATTCCGACGCCGGACGAAAGCTTCGTGGTCATCCGCTTCCGCGATCCCAAGGGCGTGGATTTTCCGTACTACCTGCAAATGATCCCCAATTCATTCATGTCACGTGCCAATACGCTGGTTACGCCCGGCGGCAAGATGAGCCATGCGATGGAAATCATCCTTGCGCCCATCATGCATGACATGATCGAGAACAAGAAGAAGCAAAAATAAACAAAAAGAAGAAGTAAGCATCAGGACGGGGAAGCGCAACGCTTCCCCGTTTTTTTCGCGCAAAAATTGATTTAGCCGGGTTGCTACGCCACAATGAAACCATCAATAGCAGATATGGGGGCATGATGGCTGAAACGGATTTCGACCGGATAAGGAAGCAGGTGCGCCAATTCGTCGTCGAACGCGACTGGGACCAGTTTCATTCCCCCAAGAACCTCTCCATGGCGCTCATCGTCGAGGCCGCCGAGATGGTGGAGCATTTCCAGTGGCTGACCGAAGAGCAGAGCTGCGACCTGTCGCCGGAGAAACTCGCCGAGGTCGAGCTGGAGTTGGCGGATATCCAGATCTACCTCATCAGCCTGGCGGAAAAGCTGAAACTGGATCTGGTAGCCGCCGTCGACAAGAAGCTGGTATTGAATGCCCGGAAATACCCTGCTGAGGAAGTGCGCGGCAGCTCGAAGAAATATAACGAGTACAAGAACCGAAGCTGAAGCCTGTAGGGTGGGCACGTTTTATGTGCCCACGCTGAAATGATGTTTGCAACCGCGTGGGCACATAAAACGTGCCCACCCTACACCACTGCGGGCCTCCGGCCAAAGCAGAAAGTCGGTGAGTTGATCAATCTTGGCGAACGGCTGTGGGATAATCTCGCCATGAATCCCACCCTGCTTGCCGGTCTCAATCCCGAACAACGTGCCGCCGTCGAACTCCCCGCCCAGTCCGCGCTGATCCTTGCCGGCGCGGGCAGCGGCAAGACGCGTGTGCTTACTACTCGTATCGCCTACCTCATCAGCACCAGGCAGGTCTCGCCTTCCGGCGTCCTGGCGGTGACCTTTACCAACAAGGCGGCCAAGGAGATGGTGACGCGGCTGACGGCGATGTTGACCATCAACACGCGCGGCATGTGGATAGGCACCTTCCACGGCCTGTGCAACCGCATGCTGCGCGCGCACTATCGCGAAGCAAACCTGCCGCAGACCTTCCAGATCCTCGATTCCGGCGACCAGCTTTCCGCCATCAAGCGCCTGATGAAGGCGATGAACGTGGACGATGAAAAATATCCTCCGCGCGAGATGCAGAACTTCATCAGCGGCCGCAAGGAAGAAGGTCTGCGCGCTTCGGAAGTTGAAGCCTATGATCCCTATACGCGGCGCAAGATTGAGGTGTTCGCCGAATACGACGCGCAATGCCAGCGCGAAGGCGTGGTGGATTTTTCCGAGCTGTTGCTGCGCTGCTATGAGTTGCTGTCGCGCAACCAGCAATTGCGCGAGCATTATCAGGAGCGCTTCAAGCACATTCTGGTGGACGAGTTCCAGGATACCAACCCGCTGCAATACCGTTGGCTGAAGTTGCTGGCGGGACAGAACAATGCCTTGTTCGCAGTAGGCGACGACGACCAATCGATATATGCCTTCCGCGGCGCGAACGTCGGCAACATGCAGGAGTTACTGCGCGATTTCCATGTCGAGAACGTGATCAAGCTGGAGCAGAACTACCGCTCTCACGGCAACATCCTCGATGCCGCCAATGCGCTTATCTCAAACAACCGCAACCGCCTCGGCAAGAACCTGTGGACCGACGCCGACAAGGGTGAGCAGATTCGCGTGTACGAGGCGGGCACCGACGTGGACGAGGCCGCTTTCATCGTCGAGGAGATCAAGCAGCTCAACCGGGAGGGCATCAGGCTTTCCGAGATCGCGCTGCTGTACCGCTCCAACGCCCAATCGCGCGTGCTGGAACACGCGCTGGTGTCGGCGGGATTGTCTTATCGCGTGTACGGCGGGCTGCGCTTCTACGAGCGACAGGAAGTCAAGCATGCGCTGGCCTACCTGCGCCTGATGGAAAACACTGACGACGACAATGCGCTGCTGCGCATTATCAACTTCCCCACGCGCGGCATCGGCGCGCGCAGTATCGAGCAGCTGCAGGAAGCGGCGAAGATGAATTCGACCACGCTGTGGGATGCGGCGGCGCGCGCGGGAGGCAAGGTCACCACTTTCGTCGGACTGATTGAATCGTTGCGCAGCGGGACGAATGGTTTGACGTTGCCAGAGATCATGCAGCATGTGTTGCAACACAGCGGACTGGTCGCGCATTACGAAACCGAGAAGGCTTCGGTATCGAAGCGGCGCGAGGCGGAAGATCGGCTGGAAAACCTGAACGAGCTTATCAACGCGACAACGCTGTTCGTATATGAAAATGAGGACGACAGCCTCACCGCCTTCCTCACGCACGCCACGCTTGAGTCGGGCGAACATCAGGCGGGCGACAGCGAAGATGCGCTGCACCTGATGACGGTGCATGCGGCGAAGGGTTTGGAGTTCCATACCGTATTCATCACCGGGCTGGAAGAAGGTCTGTTCCCGCACCAGAACAGCATCGACAACGGCGATCTGGATGAAGAGCGGCGCCTGATGTACGTGGCGATCACGCGTGCGCGCCGCCGCCTGTATCTCACCTTTGCACAGAGCCGCATGCTGCACGGTCAGACCCATTACGGCACGGCATCGAGTTTCCTGCGCGAGCTGCCGGAAGAGTTGCTGCACTGGATCACGCCGCGCGTCAGTGCGCGCAAAACCTTTCACACCAGCAGTTATGAGACGAACAGCTACGTCAGCGCTTTTGCCGCAGGTCCGGCGGCCCCGAAGCCGCATGTTTCGCCCGATTCGGTATGGCGCATCGGCCAGCAGGTATTCCACCAGAAATTCGGCGAGGGCGTGGTGACGGACACCGAAGGCGGCGGCAGCGACGGCCGCGTGCAGGTCAACTTCAAACGCGCGGGCAGCAAATGGCTCGCCCTCGAATATGCCAAGCTTACCGCCGTTTGATCCTGTCCTGGAGAGGCGTTTGCGCCTGCTGGTTGAGAGCTATGAACGGCTTACGGGGAAGTCACTGCTTGGAAATAATTCGTTCCCTCCCCCATGCAGGGGGAGGGGTAGGGAGGGGGTAAAGTCGTTGGGCAATACCGTTTTCACCCCCACCCCAACCCTCCCCCTTGCAGGGGGAGGGAGTGAAGAGGTGGAGAGGTTGTGTGAGGAAGTCTGGAACGCCCCGCGCGCCATCGTTGCGCACGGCACCGAGGCTGATCCGATCTTCTTTTACGGCAACCGTCTGGCGTTGCAGTTGTTCGAAATGAGTTTCGAAGAGTTTGCGCGCTTGCCATCGCGGCTCTCCGCCGAGCCTTTGGCACAGGAGGCGCGCGAGAAGCTGCTGGCGAAGGTCGCGCAGCAGGGTTATGTGGACAACTACTCGGGCATGCGCATCGCCAGCAGCGGCAGACGTTTCATGATTACAGACTGCACGGTGTGGAATCTTGCCGACGAACAGGGCGGATATCACGGTCAGGCGGCGGTGTTTGTCGCCGCGCCTTGATGTATTGGAAACGGTAACGCAAGACTCGATCAATCAACAGAGGAACAATCCATGAGCAAATCATTCAAGGAACTTATCCAGCACCTGAACCCGCCGCTGGCCACCTTCCGCAAGGAAGCGGCTGAGACCATGAACGGTTTCGATGCGATGTCGAAGGCGGCGATGACTGCGGGGGTGGTCTCGGCGCTGGACAAGGAATTGATCGCGACCGCCATCGCGGTGGCGACGCGCTGCGAAGGCTGCATTGCCTATCACGTGCGGACGCTGGTCCGGCTGGGCGCCACCCGCGAACAACTCAATGAGGTGCTCGCTGTGGCGGTTTATATGGGCGGTGGCCCGTCACTGATGTATGCGGGAGAAGTGATGCATGCCTTCGAGGAATTTTCTCAGCCGAAATGATCAGGCCGCAGGCGGCGGGAATTTCGCCGCCAGCTTGTCCGGCACTTCGCGCTTGCCCGCCTGCGCGAAAGAGCCGAATTCCAGCACGGCGGTGACCAGCACCAGTATCACGGTCGGCACCAGCGCGACGCGCGTGAGCGCAGTCAGGATGATGTGGCTCATGTTGTGGTCCTTGGTGGAGATGCTGATCAGCCAGGCCAGAAAGATCAGCGCTGTCGTGATGGCATATCCCAGCATCAGCAACTTGCCGCGCGAGAAGGATATCTTCCAGTGCATGTCCACGAACCAGGTGGTGGTCTTCTTGCTGCGCAGATAGATGTAGGCGATGAGCGCGCCGGACAGCAGCAGCGGGATCAGCAGCCCGATCATGCCGATTTTCAGCGCCAGCACGGCGGGTGTCATCAGCAGGTTGAACAGGAATATAGCGGAGATGAACAGGTTGTGCGGTGACTGCGCCAGTTTGACTTCGGCGGGTGTGGCATTTTCATATTTCATGGTTGAATCTCCTGATTGTGTGGAACTGGTTCGGTCGCGGCAAGTTCATGCGCGAACGGAAAGATGTTGCGGTAACTCACGTACAGTGAAGTGAGGCCGAGCGGCAGCAATACGATCAGGCCGATGCCGAATGGCAGCATGCCGAGCGCCAGCGCAATGACTTGCAGGATGACGTTGTACACGGTGTACGGGATGAGGTTGCGCAGGGAACCGGCCAGGCTGGCGCGCATTGCGACAAGCGGCGGCAGGTCATTGAAGAACACCAGCATCGGTGCGTACTGGAATGCCAGCATCAGCACGCAAACCATGGCAAAGCCGAGCATCAGGCTGAGCGTCACGCTCGATCCGGCGTCCATCATGGCATTCATCAGTATCTGCGGATCGTTGGCGGCATTGACGTTTTCCAGCAGTGTGCGGAGTGCATCGCCTCCGACCACGACCATCACCATCGACGAGAGCAGCATGCCCAGCATCAGGAAACCGCCGAGTGCGGCCAGACGCGCTGCGTGCTTCTTGAAGCCCTCGAACAGATGCGTCAGTTCGATCTCTTTCTCTTCCTCCAGCGCGCGGCAGACGCGCATGTAACCGGCGATGATTACCGGCAACAACAGCACGGCAAGCAACGGACCGAGCGACGGCACCATGAGGAGGGTGAACATGGCCAATGCGCAGATCAGCGCGAAGGTGACGGACATCAGCGGGCTGATCATGATGAGCTGGTAGCCCTGTTTGATCCAGATCCAGCCGCGCGCGGCGGTCATTTTTCTTATTTCCATAACAATTCCGGTTCATGGCCAACGGGGGTGTGCTGCATGATCAGGCTTCCGTGCCGGTTTCGGCGGCGGCTTCGGTAGCCGCAGGGAAGATATCGCAGTAGCTGGCGTAGAGCGAAGTAAAAATGATGGGCAACAATACCAGCCAGCCGAGCAGCATCGGCAGCGACGCCAATACGGCAAGAAGCATCAGCGTGATGCCATACACCATCATCGGCCGAACGTTGGCAAGGATGGCGTTCAAACTGAGCTTGAGTGCATCAACCGGGGCGACGTTATTGAAATAGACCAGCAACGGTGCGAATTGCATTGCCATCATCCATATGAGGAATAACACCAGACCGAGAATTATGGCGAATCCCGCCCCGGCCATTGCCTGCGCAAATACTTGCGGGTCCTGCGGCGGCTGGCCGCTGATCAGGATGCCGACCAGCGTGGCGCCGCCGAGTGCCATCATCACGCCGAGGATCAGCAATTGCGCCACCAGCGAAATGCCGCCCAGGGTGACCAGTTGCGAGGTGCGTTGCCTGAAGCCGCTGAGCAAATGCGCCAGCTCCAGCTCGTCATCCTTTTCCACGGCGCGGCAACCCGTCATGAGTCCGGCCACGACTGCCGGCATCAGCAGGCTGGAGAGTATGTCGCCAACCACGGGAATGGCGGATAAGAGTGCAGCGGCAACGAAGCAGATTATCAGCAGCACGATCCACAGCAGCGGCGCTTTCATGAACAGCGCGTAACCCTGCTTGATCCATTGCCATCCTCGTTCTGCCTGTAAGCGTTGCGGTTCCATAATATCCTTCTGAGTCATTACCAGACCGGCTGTTCCATTGTAATGTATTTCTTTTGAATCTCTGCTCAAAGTGGCTTTGGTTGGCAGAAGGGGCATGGCAACCGGAAATGCGCGGAACCGGACTTGCTCTTGGCCGGAAATAATTTGGAGGTGGTAGAATCCGCGCTCCGCGGCGCATCGCCCTAATTTATGGAGTCTTTCCGTGCAACTCGTTTGTCTTGACCTCGAAGGTGTCCTCGTTCCTGAGATATGGATCGAATTTTCACAACGCACCGGCATTCCCGAATTGCGCCGCACCACACGCGACGAGCCGGATTACGACAAGCTGATGAAATACCGGCTTGATATCCTGAAGCAGCACAAGCTTGGCTTGCCCGATATCCAGAAAGTGATTTCCGAGATGGGGCCGATGCCCGGCGCCAAGGATTTTCTCGATGACCTGCGCCAACGCTTCCAGGTCATCATCCTTTCCGACACGTTTTATGAATTCGCCATGCCGCTGATGCGGCAACTGGGCATGCCGACGCTGTTCTGCCACAAGCTGGAAGCGGATGCCAACGGCATACTGGTCAATTATCACCTGCGCATGCCGAACCAGAAATTTGAATCGGTGAAACGCTTCAAGGAACTGAAGTTCAAGACCATCGCCGCCGGAGATTCATATAACGACACGGCAATGCTGGGCGAAGCGCATGCCGGCATCCTGTTCCACCCGCCGGAAAACGTGATACGGGAATTTCCCCAATTCCCGGTCACCAGGAGCTATGCGGAACTTGATGCGGAGATCCGCAAGGCAAGCGCGAGAATCTGAAATCAAATCAAAATCTGTTAGCCACATAACCAGCGACTTGGTGAGCGTTTTTTGCTCACCTAGTCGAATGGCTAGTAGTTCCATCAGAGAACACAGAGATCACAGAGGAAAGGCAAATGGTTTTGCCAAGAGTTTGTTCACTTATTGGGGGAGCCCGCGTTATGTGGGGTAAGCACTTCTCTCTCTGTGTCCTCTGTGATCTCTGTGGCTAAATTAAGGTTTTCAGGTTTATAGCCAGACCGGCTGTGACGTTTCGATGTGATTCTGCAGGATACGTTTGAACGGCTCGGGGTTGCGCGGAACAACCAGCTCCCCTTTGCGCGGCAGGTGCAGGTCGTATACCCGCGATAACCAGAAACGCAACGCCGCCACGCGCAATGCCTGCGGCCAGGCCCCGGCTTCTTCTTCCGTGAATGGGCGCGCTGCATGATAGGCCTTCAGCATGGCGCGCGTGCGCTCCTCATTCAGTCTGCCTTCACTGCCCATGCACCAATCGTTTACGGTAATGGCAACGTCGTAAAGCAAATTTCCGGTGCAGGCAAAATAGAAATCGACCAGCCCGCCGATACATTCGCCCTCCATCAGCACGTTGTCGCGGAACAGGTCGGCATGAATGATGCCGCGCGGAATGCTGTTCAGAGGATGTCGGGCATGGAACTCAACCTCGTGTTCCAGCATGGCGGCATCCTGTGCCGGCAAAAACTTCAGGACTTGCTGTGAAGCTTCGTCGCGCCAGGCCGCGCCGCGCGGGTTTGGCATCTGATCGCCGAAGCTCTGTCCGGCGACATGCATCCGACCCAGCATCGCGCCCATGGCCGCGCATTGCGCCGCTGTCGGCTGTATCACCGATTTGCCCGAAAGGCGGCTGACGAGGCAGGCGGGCTTGCCGTTCAGTTCGCCCAGAAATTGATTGTGCCGATCCGCCATCGGACACGGGCAGGGGATGCCGTGCCGCGCAAGGTGCGCCATCAGATTGAGAAAGAACGGCAGATCGTTTGCGGTGAGTTTTTCGAACAGCGTCAGCACGAAATTACCGCTGCCGGTGGTGACGAAGTAATTGGTGTTCTGGATGCCTTCGGGGATGCCCCGAAGTTCAAGCAGCGAGCCCAGCGAATAATTGGAAAGCCAGGCAGAGAGGTCTGCCTCGGAGACTTTGGTAAATACAGCCAATGCGATGGGTCTCGATTCAGAAGCGTTTAAGTACCCAGCGCGGCACGCGCAGGCCGGAATCCAGTCTTTCCTGGCGCGCAAATTTGCCGTCGCCGAGATCGTCGACCAGGTAATAAGGTGCGCCGACTTTAGGGGTGATCTTGATCATGTACAGCTTGCCGCCGACACGATATTCCTCGACGGTCTGCTCGGTCTGTTTGATGATGGTCACTTGCGGCTCGTCGCTGGAATCGTCTGCCGCCATCATCGGTGGCGGAGGGACATCGGCTTTGGCCGGAACTTCAGGCTGCGCGGAATAGGCGTTCAGGCTCAGACAGGCAAGGGCGGCAAAAAGGATTGTGCGCATGATGATCACCATTTGGAGAAACGTGGGCGGATTCTATCTGAAACAGGTTACAGGTTAAGCTGCATCTCGCGCTCTGCCGCAGAAGGTTCGAAACCGCGCGTCTCGTAGTGCTGGAAAATAGCGGCAACCACTTGTTGCGGCTCGTCGATGACCTGGATCAAGTCCATGTCATTCGGGCCGATCATCTCCTCTTCCAGCAGGCTGTTCTTGAACCATTCCACCATGCCGCCCCAGAATTTGCTGCCGACGAGAATAATGGGCATGCGGCGGGTCTTGCCGGTCTGTACCAGCGTCAGCGCTTCCATCAGCTCGTCCATGGTGCCGAAGCCGCCGGGCATCACCACGTAGGCGCTGGCGAATTTGACGAACATCACCTTGCGCGTGAAGAAGTGGTGGAAGGTCTGGCTGATATTCTGGTACGGGTTGTTATGCTGCTCGTGCGGCAACTGGATGTTGAGGCCAACGCTGGCCGACTTGCCGTAGAACGCCCCTTTGTTGGCGGCTTCCATCACGCCGGGACCGCCGCCGGAAATGACCGCGAACCCGGCATCCGACAACAGGCGCGCGATTTCTTCGGTGAGCTTGTAATAAGGATGGTCGTTAGGGGTGCGCGCACTGCCGAAAATACTGACAGCCGGGTGGATGTCGTGCAGGCGTTCGGTCGCCGACACGAATTCTGACATAATGCCGAACACACGCCAGGACTCCTTCGACTGCATCAACTCGGGCGACTGCATGGGCGGAAGTTTCATATCGTTTTTCATCTCGGACCTCAAAGCATGAAGACATTGTTGTTGGTGGATGGCTCGTCCTACCTGTACCGCGCGTTCCACGCCATGCCGGACTTGCGCAGCCCAAAGGGCGAACCAACCGGCGCGATCTACGGCGTGCTCAACATGCTGCGCCGCCTGCGTGCCGACTACCCGGCGGATTATAGCGCCTGCGTGTTCGATGCGAAGGGCAAAACGTTCCGCGACGACTGGTATCCCGAATACAAAGCCAACCGCCCGTCCATGCCGGACGATCTGCGCCTGCAGATCGAACCACTGCACGAAGTCGTGGCCGCCGCCGGCTGGAATATCCTGATGGTCGACGGGGTTGAAGCCGACGACGTCATCGGCACCCTCACGCATCAAGCGTCGAAACATGGCGCACGCTGTATCGTCTCCACCGGCGACAAGGACCTCACGCAACTGGTCAATCCGCATGTCACGCTGGTCAACACCATGAGCAACGAAGTGCTGGACGAAGCGGGCGTGCTGGCCAAGTTCGGCGTACCTCCGGAACGAATTGTGGATTACCTGACGCTGGTTGGCGATACAGTGGATAACGTACCCGGCGTGACCAAATGCGGGCCCAAGACTGCGGTGAAATGGCTCACCGAATACGGCACGCTGGACAACCTTGTTGCCAATGCCGAGAAAGTTGGCGGCGTGGTCGGCGAAAACCTGCGCGCGGCGCGCGACTGGCTGCCGATGGGGCGCAAACTGGTTACGGTGAAATGCGATGTGGCGTTGGATAAAGAATTCGACGAACTCGCCGCTCCCGCTGCCGACAATGAAAAGATGAAGGAGTTGTTCGAGCGCTTCGGGTTCAAGAGCTGGCTACGCGAGGTCGCGGGGGAAGCGCCGGACAAAAAAGAGCGCCCGACTGCGGTCGTCGAACAGCGCCAGTTCGAGCAGGCTTCCCTGCCCTCAACCGTCAACGACACCTCCAACTACGAAGCCATCCTCACCGACGCCCAACTCGACGCCTGGCTGGAAATACTGATGGCTGCCCCGCTGGTGAGCATCGACACCGAAACCACCGGCCTCGACGAAATGACCGCGCAACTGGTCGGCATCTCCTTCAGCATCGAAGTACACCAGGCCGCCTACTTGCCGCTGGCGCACCATTATCCCGGTGCACCGGACCAGCTTGGCCGTGAGCATGCGCTGAAGAAACTCAAGCACTGGCTCGAAAATCCGGCGCACAAGAAGCTGGGCCAGAACCTCAAATACGACCAGCACATCTTCGCCAACCACGGCATCGCGTTGCGCGGCATCGCCGAAGACACACTGCTGCAATCCTACGTGCTGGAATCGCACAAGCCGCACGAAATGGGCAACCTCGCCTTGCGCCATCTCGGGTTGTCGACGGTGAGTTACACCGACGTGGTGGGCAAGGGCGCCAAGCAGATCGGCTTCGACCAGGTCGATCTGGAGACTGCCACCAGATATGCGGCAGAAGACGCCGACATCACATTGCAACTGCACCAGACACTGTCACCCCAGCTGCAAGGGCGTCTGGATGCGGTGTACAGGGATATTGAGTTGCCCGTGCGCGAAGTGCTGTTCAAGATGGAACGCAACGGCGTACTCATCGACGGCACGAAATTATCCAGACAGAGCCACGAGCTGGGCGAAAAGATCATGGCCATCGAGAAGCAGGCATACGAACTGGCCGGGCAGCCGTTCAACCTTGCCTCGCCCAAGCAACTGCAGGAAATCCTGTTCGACAAGCTCGGCATTCCCTCGAAAAAGAAGACCGCAACCGGCTCGCGCTCCACCGACGAAGAAGTGTTGCAGGAGTTGGCGCTCGATTATCCGCTGCCCAAGATACTGCTTGAGCATCGCGGCATGTCCAAACTCAAATCCACCTACACCGACAAACTGCCGCAGATGGTGAACGCCAAGACCGGTCGCGTGCACACCAGCTACTCGCAAGCCGTGGCCGTCACCGGACGTCTCGCCTCCAGCGACCCGAACCTGCAGAACATCCCCATCCGCACTCCCGAAGGCCGCCGCATCCGCGAAGCCTTCATCGCCCCGGCCGGTTCGCGCATCGTCTCCGCCGACTATTCGCAGATCGAACTGCGCATCATGGCGCACCTCTCAGGTGACGAAGGCCTGCTCAAAGCCTTCGCGGCAGGTGAAGACATCCACCGCGCCACTGCCGCCGAAGTGTTCAACGTCGCACTCGATGCCGTGAGCAGCGAGCAACGCCGCTACGCCAAGGTCATCAACTTCGGATTGATCTACGGCATGTCAGCCTACGGACTTGCCAGCCAGCTCAGCATCGAAAACAGCGCCGCCAAGCAATACATCGACCTCTACTTCGCTCGCTACCCCGGCGTGAAGCGCTACATGGACAGCACGCGCGAGCAGGCCAAGGCGCAAGGGTTCGTGGAGACCTGGTTCGGCAGACGGCTGTGGCTGCCTGAGATTAACGGTGCCAACGGTATGCGTCGCCAGGCCGCCGAGCGAGCGGCGATCAATGCGCCCATGCAAGGTACTGCTGCTGACCTCATCAAACTGGCGATGATTGCGGTGCAGGATTGGCTGGAGAAGGAAAAGCTGGCGACGAAGCTCATCATGCAGGTGCACGATGAATTGGTGCTGGAAGTGCCGCAGGGGGAGCTTTCACTTGTGAAAGACAAAGTGCGGGAGTTGATGTGCAATGTCGCTGAATTGAAAGTGCCGTTGGAGGTGGGATTGGGTGAGGGAGGGAATTGGGATGAGGCGCACTGATCCTACAGCACCCGCCGAAAAAATGTAGGATGGGTGGAGCGTAGTGATACCCATCGCCACACTTGAAAACGATGGGTATCGCTACGCTCCACCCATCCTACGCGAGCTTCCTGCGCGAACTGTAATTGGATAGGAAAACTATGACCCCGCAACAAATGATCGCAATAGGTATTCGGTTTTCGTCACTTTGGATGGCGATAAACAGCATCAAGTTTCTGTTATCGATTCCGGTGGCACTGGTTTCAAACAATTTCCCGGAAGGAGTTTCTCTTTCCTATACGGTAGGGATCGTGTATCTGGTTGTCGCTGTCTTGCTCTGGTTTTTTCCCATGTGGTTGGCACACAAGATTGCACCCCGTACCCGATTTGAAAACCATATCAATCTGCAAGGGTTGGAAGTTGCGCGAGTCGGATGCGCGCTGATCGGTCTGTGGTTTTTCTTTGTGGCTATGCCAAATATGGTGTGGTTTCTCTTCAAGGCATTCCTGGCTGCGGGTAGTGAACCGGCATTCCAGTCGCTGTCGAGTGATGCAAAACTCGACGTTGCTGTTTCATTCGTCGAGATCGTCTTTGCCCTTATCCTTATTTTCCGCTCTGGCGATTTTGCGCGCTTTGTTTACCGTAAATCGTAGTACGCAAAACCAAATCCTTCGGGGGTAGCCCGACAGCTAGTCACTTTTCTCGTCTTGCCGAGACAACGAAGTTTCGGTGAAGACTAACCTTTAGGTTATGTCGGAACCAAAAGTAACCAAAAGAGGGCGCCCCCAGCGCGCCGCCACTGCGGGGTTCCCTGCGTTGCTCGACTGGTCAGGCCTCCGCATAAACTCGCACGACCCGCTTCGCGGTCACGTGCTCAAACATATGCGTCGGACTACCCCTGACCAGTCTGCGCTACTCGGCGGCGCACAGGGGAA
>JBAQDF010000004.1:0-3777 GCA_049286265.1 Sideroxyarcus sp. | reverse complement strand
TTTTAACCCAGATAATCCATAGCCGATATCTCCCCTCCCCCTTGCAGGGGGAGGGCTAGGGTGGGGGTAGAAACGGAGGTGTCCCACAACTCTACCCCCATCCTAACCTTCCCCCTGCAAGGGGGAAGGAACGGGTTCGGTGCTAATGGATGATTTGGGTTTAATCGGCGTTAATCTGCGAAATCTGCGGGCAACTGTTTTTATGGAATTAAGGAGAACAACATGAGCAAACAAGTACAAGAAGCCTACATCGTCGCCGCGACGCGCACCCCGGTTGGCAAAGCGCCGCGCGGCATGTTCCGCAACACCCGTCCCGATGACATGCTCGCGCATGTGATCAAAGCCGTGATGGCGCAGGCGCCGTCGCTCGACCCGGCCAGCATCGGCGACGTGATCGTCGGTTGCGCCATGCCGGAAGCGGAGCAGGGCATGAACGTGGCGCGCATCAGCCTGCTATTGGCCGGTCTGCCCGACACCGTTCCCGGCCTCACCGTCAACCGCTTCTGTTCCTCTGGCGTGCAGGCAGTGGCATTGGCCGCCGACCGCATCCGCGTGGGCGAAGCCGATGTCATGCTTGCCGGCGGTGTGGAAAGCATGAGCATGGTGCCCATGATGGGCAACAAGATCGCCTTCAACCCGGCAGTATTCGAGCGCGATGAACGTTTCGGCATCGCCTACGGCATGGGCCTCACCGCCGAGAAAGTGGCGGAACGCTGGAAGGTTTCGCGCGAGGCGCAGGACGCCTTCGCGTTACAAAGCCACCAGCGTGCGCTGGTCGCCATCGCCAACGGCGAATTCAAGGACGAGACCACGCCTTACGAGATCGTCGAACATGTGCCCGACCTGCAATCGCGCGAAGTCAAACTGAAGAAGCGCATCGTGACCAACGACGAAGGCCCGCGCGCAGACACCTCGCTCGCAGGGCTGGGCAAGCTGAAGACCGTGTTCGGGCAAAAGGGCTCGGTTACGGCAGGCAACAGCTCGCAGATGTCCGACGGAGCAGGTGCCGTGCTGCTGTGCAGCGAGGCTGCGTTGAAGCGCTACAACCTCACACCCATCGGCAAGTTCCACAGCTTCAGCGTGGCAGGGGTGCCGCCCGAGATCATGGGCATCGGCCCCAAGGAAGCCATTCCGCGCGTGCTGAAACAGGCGGGGCTGTCGTTGCAAGACATGGACTGGATCGAACTGAACGAAGCCTTCGCCGCGCAATCGCTGGCGGTGATCGGCGAACTCGGCCTGGATCCGGCCAAGGTCAACCCGCTGGGCGGCGCGATCGCTCTGGGTCACCCGCTGGGCGCGACCGGTGCTATCCGCACTGCCACGCTGCTGCACGGCATGCGCCGTCACAAGCAGAAGTACGGCCTGGTGACGATGTGTATCGGTACCGGCATGGGTGCGGCAGGTTTGTTCGAAGCGCTGTGAGGATAAGCGGCAGATGTTCTTGCTGAAAAAGTGTCCGCAGAGGTGGAAGCCGTTTTTGATTCGCTACGGCTTCAACCTGCATCCCGCCTATCGCAGGACGGGTGGCCGGGTCGACTACGTGTCGCCCGACCTGACCACCATCCGCGTGCGGGTGCCGTTGAACCGCGGCACGCGCAACCTGGTTGGCACAATCTTCGGCGGCTCACTGTTCGCTGTTACCGACGGCCCGCACCCTTTTTTGCTGATCCGGGCGCTGGGCCGCGATTACGTC
The DNA here is from genome assembly GCA_049286265.1 of Sideroxyarcus sp. GTDB lineage: Bacteria > Pseudomonadota > Gammaproteobacteria > Burkholderiales > Gallionellaceae > Sideroxyarcus. The sequence continues at coordinate 2,084 of JBAQDF010000004.1, read as the reverse complement.
ATCTGGGACAAGGCCGCCAGCATCCAGTACAAGCGGCCGGGGCGGACCACGCTGTATGGCGACTGCACCATCACCGCCGAAGAAATTGCCGAAGTGAAAGACATCCTCACCCGCCAGCAGGAAGTTGATCGCGTCTACCGGATCGAGCTGAAAGACGAAAGCGGTGTCGTCCACTCGGTGGTGGAGCGCACCGTGTACATCGCAAACAAGGAGCACTACAGGCAGAAGAGCCAAGGCCAGTAACGACTACCCCCTCGTTCGCAAAAGGTGGGAAATAGAACCAGTCCCCTCTCCCGCAAGCGGGAGAGGGCTAGGGTGAGGGTTGAGGTTACACAACGACAAGTTGTTTCACCCAGAGAGTCGTTCCCAACCCAACCGTCTTTTGGTGTGGTCCACGCAAGCGCACCAAAATTTAGCCTCGCGTCCCCCGCGAGGCTGTTTTTTTGCCGAACAATCCGTTCGCCGTCAAGTTTGGGTGAGGGTAGAAAGCGGGCGAGAGCCAGTTGTAACAATCCAGTAGATTTATCTGGCTGTCATTGCAGCCTCAACCAACCGCCCGCAAATTGATCGTCAAAAAAAATCGTATATACCGTTTAGAGTTAGCCCTGCCGAAACGCACTTATCGGACTAGTTATCCACAAAAACTGTGCATAACTCATCTTCAAGTTCGCAACCCCAACAAAACAAAACCCGCCATACAGCAAAGTATGGCGGGTTTGGATTTTTGTCCGGCTGTGCAGGCTATCAGCCCATCGTGGCAATCAAAGCCACCTGCACACTCATTGAAAGGAAGAACCCCACACCCCAAACTACGCACTCAGTGCAAGTGCTGCGGACACTCTTGCGGGGCTCCCTGAATAACATGACACCTATCATCAGGATCACAGTCCCGACAAGGATAATCATCAGCGATGTATTGATGGAGATCATGATCAACTCCTGCTTGATAACGTTCTGAAGCGAATAAGTGCCGAGAAACTTGAGCGCACTTCTTGAAATCCTTGAGACGAAAAGTATTCCCTTTTCTATTAAATGGCTATATGCCGTATGGCCTATATAGATGCCTAGTATTTTCTGAAAATGGTCTATACCTTTGGCATATCAATCCTGTAATCATTGGGTTACGCGCGGGCCGAAGTTATAGTTCAGCAGCGTTGTAAAGCAAGTATTTAGTCGGGCATAGGCAATGTCGAGGGGCAACAGTTATGCCGCCTGAGGGCGAGGGGGAGTGGTGGGGCTGTACTTCGTGATCAATCAGGTAGCAGAATGATATGCATGGGGAAGACATGCGCATCCATGTTCTAAGCGACCTGCATCTTGAAATCGCAGCCTGGCAGCCGCAGCCCGTCGAGTGCGATGTGGTGGTGCTGGCTGGCGATATCGGAAACCATGTGCGGGGGATAGAGTGGGCTCGATACATGTGGCCGGACAAGATCATCCTGTATGTGCCGGGCAACCACGAGTTTTATTGGCATGAGCGCATGGAGACCTTGCAGCAGATGCGCGCTGTCGCTCGCGAGCTGGGTGTTCACTTGCTGGACACCAATGAAGTGGTGATTGCGGGCGTACGCTTTTTGGGCAGCACGCTGTGGACCGATTTCAATTTGTTTGGCGAGGAATTGAAAAAGACCGCGATGGCGGAAGGCAAGAAGTACCTCAACGATTTCCGTTTGATTCGAGAGCGCGACAGGGTGTTCAGTCCGGCACGCTCTGTGCAGCTACATAAAGCATCACGCAAGTGGCTAACCGCAAAACTGCAGCAACCCTTCCCCGGCAAGACCGTGGTCATTACGCACCACCTGCCCAGCATGCAATCTGTCGCTGAACGCTACAAGACAACGCTCACTTCCGCCTGTTTTGCTTCCCATCTCGACGATCTGATGGGGGCGAGTGCGCTGTGGATTCACGGCCACACGCATGACAGTTTTGATTATGTGTTGCACGGCACGCGGGTGGTTTGTAATCCGCGCGGATATTGCCGTAATCCGGGTAAACCGGAGAACCTGAAATTCAATCCTGCGCTAGTGGTGGAGGTTTGAAGATTTGCGGGAGCGCCGACGTCCTCGTCGGCATTAATGTTAAAG
>JBAQDF010000003.1:0-26242 GCA_049286265.1 Sideroxyarcus sp. | reverse complement strand
TATCTTCGATTTCGTGAGGGTACTTCTATATGTCTTGAGTTCGACTCAATCACCTGAGTGATCTCGTCTACCCAGATACAGGTACCCACACTAATCGGTTGTTTCTTCTATCTTTTAAAGAGCTTTTTCTACCGCTTCCTCAGCAGCCTTGGCCGCGAAGAGGTGCGCATTATATAGACGGCGAACTTCCCGTCAAGCGTTTTGTAAAGAAATTTACACATTAATGTGCGCTCGCGCTGCCGTGCGGGTGAAACGTACAATGCGACTCTCGAAAAACTGCAGTGAATACGCATCGTGAAATTGATATTGGGCATTGAATCTTCCTGCGACGAAACCGGCATCGCGCTGTATCACACCGAGCGCGGCTTGCTCGCGCATACCTTGCACTCTCAGATCGCACTGCATAATGAGTATGGCGGTGTCGTACCCGAACTCGCCTCGCGCGATCACGTGCGTTATGCGTTGCCGCTGATACGCAGTGCTTTGCAGAAAGCCGGATGCTCGCTCGCCGACGTCGACGCCATTGCCTATACACAGGGCCCCGGCCTTTCCGGCGCCTTGCTGGTGGGTTCAAGCGTTGCCTGCGCGCTGGCCTATACACTGGACGTCCCCACCATCGGCGTGCATCACCTCGAAGGACACTTGCTCTCTCCCCTGCTGTCCGATCCCGCACCGGAATTTCCATTTGTGGCATTGCTCGTCTCCGGCGGCCATACGCAGTTGATGCGCGTGGACGGCGTGGGCCGCTACACCTTATTAGGCGAATCCGTGGATGACGCGGCGGGCGAAGCCTTCGACAAGAGCGCGAAGCTATTGGGCCTGGATTATCCGGGCGGAGCCTTGCTGGCAAAACTGGCACAGCGCGGCACGCCGGGACGTTTCAAGTTGCCGCGCCCGATGTTGCACAGCGGCGATCTGGATTTCAGTTTCAGCGGATTGAAGACGGCGGTGCTCACACTTACACAACAGAATGAAACGGATGAGCAGACTCGTGCCGACATCGCACACGCCGCGCAGGAAGCCATCGTGGACGTACTGGCCAGCAAGGCGTTGTCTGCTCTCGCGCAAAGCGGCCTGGATCAATTGGTTGTGGCAGGGGGGGTGGGAGCGAACCAATTGTTGCGCAGTCGCCTGAACGAAATCATCGGCAAGCGCGGCGGCAAGGTGTTCTATCCCGACCTGGAATTCTGCACCGACAACGGTGCGATGATCGCCTTCGCCGGTGCGATGAGGCTACAACATCAAACAGCGCAGCGCGATTACCACTTCAACGTCAAGCCGCGCTGGGACTTGCAGGAACTCAACGATGTAGGGGCGAATTCATTCGCCCATCGTTGAAGTTGTAATCGGGCGAATAAATTCGCCCCTACGACTGATTTTCCGCTTTCCTGCCGCCGATCTTGGTTTCTTTGCCCGTCATCAGATTTTGAATGTTGCCCTTGTGCCGCCAGATCAGCAGCATGGACATGACCGCCGTAGCCAGCACCAGTTCCTGGCGCAAGTGAATCAACATGGCAAACACTGGCGCGACGACAGACGCGACCAACGCGGCCAGCGAAGAATAGCGAAACACCACCGCCATCAGCAACCAGGTAAACAATACAAACAATCCCATCCAGACGTTCAGCGCCAACAACACGCCTAGCGCTGTCGCCACCCCCTTGCCACCCTTGAATTTCAGGAAGATCGGGAATACATGGCCAAGGAAAACCGCCACAGCGACCAGCGCCACAATCATCAAGCCTTGACCATCATGCGGCGCAAATCGGATTGCCAGAAACACCGCCAGCCAGCCTTTTGCCGCATCGCCGATCAAGGTCAGTGCCGCAGCCGCTTTCTTGCCGCTGCGCAACACATTGGTCGCGCCGGGATTGCCGGAACCGTAGGAGCGCGGGTCGGCCAGGCCGAACGCCTTGCTCATCAGCACCGCAAAAGAAACCGAGCCGATCAGGTAGGCACATACAACAAAGATTAGGGGGGTCATCGGGTAATACCTTAAAATGCGAAACGGCGAATTTTACTCGAATGCGCCAATGCCACCAAACGAACGGCCACACATTTCATATGGACATCATTTTTCTGCGGGAACTCAAAGTCGTCACTCTTATCGGTATATATGAGTGGGAAAAACGCGTGCCGCAAACCCTGCAACTCGACCTCGACATCGCCCTGCCGAACAGCCGTGCCTGCCAGAGCGACGACATCAAGGACGCACTGGACTACGCCCAGGTTGCGCAGCATATCCAGACCGTCCTGAGCAACGGCCATTTTTCGCTGCTGGAAACGCTGGCCGAGCACATTGCCCAGATCATCATCAAGGATTTCAACGCTCCCTGGGTCAAGGTCAGCGTGGCCAAGCTACAGGCCATCCGCAACTGCAAACAGGTCGGTATAAGCATCGAGCGCGGGCAGGTGCGCTAGCAAGCCGTCGAAAAACTACTGCGCTCGGCATGACTGCGTTGCGCAACGGCTCAAAATGCTCATTTACTATCAGTAAATTCCGCTTTATCGCCATTGCGCGCCTTGTCCTGCCTTCGCTCGCTACGTTTTTCGACAGCTTGCCAAGGGCACCCGCAAGAAGAATTTGCCCAACCCCCTATTTTTATGGATAATGCGCCCCCCTTATCGGTATCCGTGCGCGTACAAAAGCCGCGCCTAACTTTAGCAAGGAAGACATAATGAAAGCCGCCATTCACCCTGAATACAAAGAGATCGCAGTGACATGCAGCTGCGGCAACAAGTTCAACACCCGCTCAACCATGAGCAAACCGGAACTGCACGTTGAAGTCTGCTCCGAGTGCCACCCGTTCTACACCGGCACCCAGAAGATCGTGGACACTGCTGGCCGCATCGAGAAGTTCCGCAGCAAATACAATACCGGCGCCAAAACCGCCGCTTGATGGAACTTCGTTAAGCATAAAGATCAAAAGGCAGCGTAGGCTGCCTTTTTCTTTTCAGGATCGATATCGTGCGTAATCTCATTATCTTACTGATTGCCGTTGCCGCTCTGGCCTTGAGCGGATGTGCGGCAAACCCCGTCAGCGGCAAACAGGATTTCGTGATGATGTCCGAGCAGCAGGAGATTGCGCTGGGGCGTTCATCCGATGTCGAGGTGCGCAAGCAATACAAGGTCTATGCCAACCCCTCCCTGCAAAGTTACATCAGCCGCGTCGGGCAGAAAGTTGCCGCGCATAGCCACCGCACGAACATCCGCTACACCTTCACCGTACTCGATTCGCCAGAAATCAATGCCTTTGCCCTGCCCGGCGGTTACGTTTACATCACACGCGGCATCCTGGCCTACCTGAATTCGGAAGCCGAGCTGGCCGCGGTGCTGGGACATGAGGTCGGCCACGTCACCGCCCGCCACGGTGTGCGCCAGCAAAGCGCGGCACAGGCCACCAACATCGGCATTTCCCTTGTTTCCATTTTTGTGCCGGAACTCCGGACTCAAGCCGGGCATGACCTCTCCAACCTGCTCGGTGGCGCTTTGCTTTCCGGATATGGGCGCGAGCACGAACTCGAATCCGACCGCCTTGGCGCCCAATATCTGGCGCGCAGCAACTACGACCCGCAAGCGATGATCCGCGTTGTCGGCGTGTTGAAAAACCAGGAGCTGTTCGATGCCGAGATCGCCAAGCAGGAAGGCCGAGAACCCAGCCGCTATCACGGCACCTTCGCCACCCACCCCGACAATGACACGCGTTTGCAGCAAGTGGTCGGCGAGGCAAACAGCCTGACCGTTGCCAAGCCGAACGAAGGCAAAAGCGAATTCATGCAACAGACCGAGGGACTGGTGTTTGGCGACAGCGTCGAGGAGGGCGTCGTGCGCAACAACCGGTTCATGCATAAAGACCTCGGCATAGCGCTGACGTTTCCGCCGGAATGGCGCGTGAAAAATTCGTCCACGCAACTCATCGGCATAAGTCCCGCAAGCGATGCCGCAATCCAGCTGAAGATCGACGACAAACCCGGCGGCAACGTCACCGAATATGCGCACCGCGCGCTTGGCAACGAGACTTCGGTCGAGACGCTGGAAATCGAAAAACTGCATGCCGCCATTGGCGCCAACAGCAAGGCCGTGCTCGGCGTCGTCTATTTCGACCGCAAGGCATTCCTCATCGTGGGCAATGCCAAGACTTCCGCTACGCTGGAGGCACAACGAAATACGATGAAGGACACAATACACAGCTTCCACATACTGACCGACAACGAGAAGAAAGCGATCAAGCCGCTGACCCTCAAACTCATCACCGCGAAAAAAGGCGACAGCTACGCAAAACTGGCGCAACGCTCGCCGTTGGGTAAGAATGCGGAAAGTTATCTGCGCCTCATCAATGCGCAATATCCGCGAGGCGAACCGGCTATGGGACAAACCCTGAAAATCATCGAATAAACGGATGTACGCCTACTACACAAAACTGAAAGAACCCGAGATCACCCCGCTCAAAGCAGGCTTCCTGTTCCTGCTGTGCGCGGTGTGGCTGCTCACGGGGCTCATCGGACATGACCCATGGAAACCCGACGAAGCCTATAGCTTCGGGCTGATCTACCACATGCTCCAGAGCCACGACTGGATCATCCCCACGCTGGTGGATGAACCCTACATGGACAAGCCGCCGCTGTACTACTGGACAGCCGCGCTTCTTGCCAAGCTATTGGCCCCCATACTGCCGCTGCACGATGGCGCGCGTCTGGCCACCGGCTTCTACACCTCGCTGACACTGCTTTTCGTCGGTCTCAGCGGCCGCGAACTGTTCGGCGGAAACCGTGGCTGGGCCGCTGTCATTGCACTGGTCGGCTGCCTCGGCATGCTGATCCGCGCGCACGAAATCATCACCGACATGGCGCTGCTCACCGGCTGCGCCATGATGCTCTACGGTTACGCGCTCAGCCTGAGCCGCCCCAGACTTGCTGGCGTCATGCTTGGTATCGGCATAGGCGTCGGCTTCCTCTCAAAAGGTTTTATCGCACCCATCCTGTTCCTGCTCATCAGCATTGTGCTGCTGATGTTCCGCGAATGGCGCACCCGCGCTTTCATCACCACGCTGATCATTGCCATCGTATGTGCGCTACCCTGGCTCACCATCTGGCCCTGGCTGCTGTTCCAGCGCTCGCCGCAACTGTTCGTTGAATGGGCGTGGACGCACAACATCGGACGCTGGTTCGGTTTTGTAAAAGGCGGCAATTACAGCGATGTCTTTTACTACGTAAAGATATTGCCGTGGCTGGCCTGGCCGGCATTGCCGCTCGCCGCATGGGCGGTGTGGGAAGCGCGCAAGAAAGTCTGGCATCAAGCCGAATTCCAGCTGCTGCTGGTCAGCTTCCTCGTCATGCTCGTCACGCTGAGCATCGTGCCGGACATCAAGGAAGTATTCGCGCTGCCCATGCTGATTCCGATCGCGCTGCTCGCCACCGCCTCGCTCTCCACCCTGCGCCGCGGCGCGGCGAACGCGCTCGACTGGTTCGGCATCATGACCTTCGCCCTGCTCGCCATCGCATTATGGTGGGGCTGGGCCGGCCTGCTGCTCGACAACAACGCCTGGATCACGCACCAGTTCAAAGACTTTCAACCCGGTTTCAAGCCCGAGTTCTACGCCATCCCGTTCTGGATCGCCTTTGTGGCGACAATAGGATGGATCGTACTGGTGTGGCGTGTCGGTCGCTCCGTGCGCCGCTCGCTCATCAACTGGGCCGCCAGCGTCACCCTGATGTGGATACTCCTCATGACCATCTGGCTGCCCTGGCTGGACATCGGCAAAAGCTACCGCTTCATGATCGACGACCTCAAGGAAAGCATGCCGAAGAAATACAACTGCATCGCCGGCGTGCGCGTCGGCGACAGCCAGCGCGCCATGCTGCAATACTTCGGCAACCTCACCCCGAAGCGCAATGCTTCACGCGTCTGCGACCTGCTGCTGGTACAGGGCGACCGCATTTCAAAACCGATCGAAGACGAGATCGGGTGGGAGAAAATGTGGGAAGGCGGGCGCAAGGGGGATACGAATGAGAGGTTCAGGTTGTATCGGAGGGTGAAAGAGTAGTTTTCTCCACTGGACCGTTCCCTGAGATTTTGTAGGGTGGGCACGTCGTTGGTGCCCACGCGGATATTCCAAAATCAACTTCAACACCGTCGGGGGTAGCCCGACAGCTAGTCACTTTTCTTGATCTTGCCAAGAAAAGTAACCAAAAGAAGTCGCCCCCAGCGCACCGCCCCTGCGGGGTTCCCTGCGTTGCTCAACCAGACAGGCCTCCTCATAAACTCGCACGATCCGCTGCGCGGCCACGTGCTCAAACATATTCGTCGGACTACCCCTGTCTGGTCTGCGCTACTCGGCGGTGCACAGGGGAAGGTAAAACAAAAACCAAATTCAACGGCAAAACCTCCAACCCGTATGTGGGCGCAAAGCGCCCACATACCCAAAAGAAACAGCGTGGGCTATGCCCACACAAAACCGGAATTGAATTACTTTCCCCTGTGCGCCGCCTCGATATTTCGCAAACAAGCGGGGATTTAGGCGAGCACTGTCCGAGCTCCGCAGCAGGGCACGTTTTGTGTGCCCTGCCAGGGCGAGTTGCGCAGCCCCGCTTGTTTGTGAAATATCGAGGGAACCCCAAAGGGGCGGCACACCGGGGGCGACTTCTTTGGGTTACCTTTCTTGGCAAGACAAGAAAGGTGACTAGCTGTCGGGCTACCCCCGACGGTTTTGCTTTTAATTTGGCAAACCAGCGGGCTTCACCCAGCATAAACGGGGAAACATCCCGTCCTGAGTCAATTGCCTTTGGCCTTGAGGAAGCTAGCCTCATCTTTGGGATTAAGGTACTCCCCTTCAGGGATATAAACTCCCAAAGAGTTGCGTACCTTTTGTGCTGCATAGCAGTTTAATATACCCTGATTTTCCAACGCTCCATCATGTCCATTATGAAGAAATATCAATTTACTAGAGGCTGTTGCAACTTGTTTCTTGCTAGGCAAGCCAAAAATGCATCTTGAAATGTTGTAAGCCGGGATTTGGTGCATGTGAGATTGGAGCTTCGAAGAAAGAACGCGAAAATCCTCGGACATGGCAGTTTGCTTTTCATCACCAAGAGGCTTGGGGTTTGCATAAATGTTTGCGTAAAAAATTAACTTGTTGGCAATTTCAGCGACTGTCGCTTTAAATGATTGAACAGGGTCAATTAACAATTTCAAAACTATTTGGCCAAGAACAAATGTCCCAGCTCCTGCAACGATAGTAGAGAACATTTCCAAGGCACGATCCTCCATGACGACTAACGTAAAGGTGAGGGGCGACGGGCCGGCCCCGCCGGCACGGCGTCCCAGCGGCGAAGCCGCGCCTCGACCGTAGGGTTAGCCGGCTCAGCCATGGGAACGTGTGAAGCCTGGCCTGAACGCGAGCACGATCAAGCAAACCGCGGCGATGATTTCCGCAGACTCAACGCCGAGCATTGTGACCGCCAAGGCACCATAAACCTCCGAGGACTCGCCCCAGAATGGCACAGCGACAAGCAGTGTGCCGATACCGATTGGCAAGAGCCACTTGTTCACCCAAGCTCGCCGTTTCCATACGGCGTACGCGATCAGCAAATCGACGGCACCTAGAACTGGAACCACAATTGTCCAGATACCAGTTTCATACATTGGCGAAAGAACTATGTAGCCAAGACCGGAGATCGCCAATGTTACGAGGGCAATTTTCGTGATCGCTGCGTCCATGGTCATCGCCGGCTAACGTATTTTGGGCGTCTCACAAACCACATCCCCATTCTGCCCTCTATGCCTCAACGCATGATCAATCAACACCAGCGCCAGCATCGCCTCCGCAATCGGCGTAACGCGAATGCCCACGCACGGATCGTGACGTCCCTCGGTTGAAACACTCACCGGCTCGCCTGCCTTATTGATGGACTGGCGCGGGATGCGGATGCTGGAAGTGGGTTTGATGGCGTATTGCGCGATAACGTCCTGCCCGGTGGAGATGCCGCCGAGGATGCCGCCCGCGTTGTTCGACAGGAAACCGTCCGGGGTGAATTCGTCGCCGTGTTCGCTGCCATGCTGGGTAACGCAGGCAAAGCCCGCGCCGATCTCCACGCCTTTCACCGCGTTGATGCTCATCAGCGCGTGGGCGATATCGGCATCGAGGCGGTCGAATACCGGCTCGCCCCAGCCCACGGGCACGTTGTGCGCCACCACGGCAAGCTTCGCGCCGATGGAATCGCCGGATTTGCGTAGCGCATCCATGTATTCTTCCAGCCTGGGCACATAGCTCGCATCGGTCACGAAAAAGTTGTTGCCTGTCGCATTGATGTCATCCCAGCTCTTGAACGGGACTTCGATTTCGCCGAGTTGCATGAGATAGCCTCGCACCACGACACCGAAACGCTGGTATAGCCATTTCTTGGCAATGGCGCCGGCTGCAACACGCGCAGCGGTCTCGCGCGCCGAGGAGCGGCCGCCGCCGCGATGGTCGCGGATGCCGAATTTCTGCCAGTAGGTGTAGTCGGCGTGGCCGGGGCGGAAGGTATTGGCGATGGTGCCGTAATCCTTGCTGCGCTGGTCTTCGTTGCGGATGAGCAGCGCAATGGGTGTGCCGGTGGTCTTGCCTTCGAACACACCGGAGAGAATCTCCACCGTGTCCGATTCGCGGCGCTGGGTGACATGGCGCGAAGTGCCCGGCTTGCGTCGATCCAGATCGGGTTGGACGTCTTCTACGCTCAACTCCAGTCCCGGAGGGCAGCCATCCACAATGCAACCGATGGCCGGGCCGTGCGATTCGCCGAAAGAGGTAACGGTAAAGAGCTTGCCGAAAGTGTTTCCAGACATGATGTGACCTCGCTAAATCAGTGCGTGGAGTTTAACATAGGCCTCATGGGACCGCGGACGTCCCGTCCGCAGCAGGCGAGGTGCCTGTACCCCCAAAAATAGCCGCGACCCAACCAACGAAAAGGCCTGAACATGAAAGCCATCCTCGCCACTGCCCCCGGAAACACAGATGTCCTGCAACTGCGCGACATTCCCGCGCCCGATCTCCCTTCGCCCTATCACCTGAGAGTGAAATTGGCTGCCGCAGGGGTAAACCCGATAGACACCAAGCTGCGCGCCAAGCCGCTTTACTTCCCCGACAAGCTCCCCGCCATCCTCGGCTGCGACGGCGCCGGTGTTGTTGAGGAGGTTGGCAGCGCGGTAATGCGTTTCAAGGTCGGTGATCAAGTCTTCTTCTGCAACGGCGGCATCGGCGACGAGCCGGGCAACTACGCGGAATACACCACGCTGCACGAAGATTATTGCGCCGCAAAGCCTTCCACGCTCACCCTGCAAGATAGCGCCGCCCTGCCGCTGGTATTCATCACCGCATGGGAATCGCTGGTCGAGCGCGCTCACCTGCAGACAAGGCAAACCGTGCTTATCCACGCGGCTGCGGGCGGCGTCGGCCATATTGCCGTGCAAATCGCACGCAATCTTGGCGCGCGCATCGCGGTAACCGTGGGCGACGACAACAAGGCCGAGGTCGCACGCAGCCTGGGTGCGGAGAAGATCATCAACTACAAAACGCAGGATTTTGTGCAGGAGACATTGGACTGGACGGGCGGGCGCGGCGTGGATGTCGTGTTCGACACAGTGGGCGGCGAGACTTACCTGCGCTCCCTGAGCGCGGCACGGATGTACGGCAAGGTGGTGAGCCTGCTCTCCACGCCGCTTTCATTGGCCGATACGCAACTGGCGCGGCTGCGCAACCTGACACTGGGCTACGACCTCATGCTCACGCCGCAGGCAATGGGCCTGACTGACGACCGCATCCACCAGCGCAAGATACTGGAGCAAGGTGCGGCAATGGTGGATGCGGGCAAATTGAAAGTGAATATCTCGCACAGATTGCCGCTGGAACAGGTCGCCGAAGCGCACCGGATGATTGAGGCGGGAGGCATGGTCGGCAAGATCGTTTTGACCATGGATTAGTAAACCGTGATATCCACATTTCTTGCAGGAGCGCAATTCATCGCGCGATAAATCGCGCTCCTACACCGATTTCATTGAATTGGCCAAACACGCAATGCTTATAGATACCCACTGCCACCTCGACGCCGCCGAATTCGGCAACACGCAAGCCGACGTCGTGCGCAATGCCGCCGCAGTCGGCGTAACCCGCCTGGTCGTCCCCTCGGTGGCGAGCGACAATTTCAAGACAGTGCGGGAACTGTGCAAACAATATCCCGGCTGCTCCCCTGCCTATGGTATCCATCCGATGTACACCGACACCGCCGTGCCACGGCATCTGGATGAGCTGCGCGACTACCTGAAGCAGCACAAACCCGTCGCCGTCGGCGAGATCGGCCTGGATTTTTTCATCCCGCACTACAACCAGATTCGACAGGAACACTTTTTCGTCGAACAACTCAAACTGGCGCGCGACTTCGACCTGCCAGTCTTGCTGCACATCCGCCGCGCTCAGGACACCATTCTCAAACACATGCGCCAAATCAAAGTTCTCGGCGGTATCGCCCACGCCTTCAATGGCAGCCGCCAGCAGGCGGATGAATTCATCAAGCTCGGTTTCAAACTCGGCTTCGGCGGCGCCATGACCTACCCGCGCGCCACCAAACTGCGCGAGCTGGCCGCGACCCTGCCGCTGGATAGCATCGTGCTGGAGACCGATGCGCCGGACATCCCGCCGGATTTTCTGGAACGCGGATTGCCGAACGAACCGAAGTATCTGCCGCGCATCGCGCAAACTCTGGCGGAGTTGCGCGGCATGCCGCTGGAGGAAGTTGCACGGGCAACCGCCGCCAATTCCATCGCTGTGATGCCTGCTTTAGGGGCTTCGCCCTTATAATCCGCACCATGCAAAACACCACCCCTCCCCAATTCACCCGCACCCACATCCTGCTTGGCGATGAAGGCATAGCCAAACTGCACAGCAAACACATCTTCATCGCTGGTCTTGGCGGCGTCGGTTCCTATTGCGCGGAGGCGCTGGCGCGCGCTGGAGTCGGCAGGCTGACCCTGCTCGATCATGATGTGGTCGTGGTCAGCAACATCAACCGCCAGTTGCCTGCACTGCTGTCCACGGTCGGGCAATCCAAGGCCGAGCTGATGGGGGCGCGCATCGCCGATATCAACCCGGATTGCCAAGTGACGCTGTTGCGCACTTTCCTCAGCACCGAGAACGTGAACGAGCTGGTGCCTGCGGATTGTGATTACGTGATCGACTGCATCGACTCGCTGACCTGCAAGGAAGCGCTGGTGGCGGAAAGCTTCAAGCGCGGATTGAAAGTCGCTTCCAGCATGGGAGCGGGCAACCGCCGCGATCCGACGCGGATCAAGATTGCCGATATCAGCAAGACGAACATGTGCGCGCTGGCGGCACAGATGCGGACACGGCTACGCAAACATCACGGGATCAACAAAGGCGTGCTGACGGTGTTCTCGGACGAGCAACCGAGCGATCCGTTGCCGCCGCAACCAACCGACCGCGGCCGCGCACGCGCGGTGAACGGCACCATCAGTTACATGCCGCCATTGTTCGGCCTGATGCTGGCGGGAGCCGTGCTCAAGCGCCTGCTGGAAGAATAGTCACAGCACTTCCCAATCTTCCACGCCGCCGTCAACCACCCGGAACAGGGGATGCACGGACGGATGTTCGATCTGCACCAGCCTGTCAAAAGCCGCCCTGTCGCGCGCTTCCAGCTTGGCCCGCAGATGGGAAAGTTCATAGGCCACCTGCCCCCCGGTGACCTTCATTTTGACGCGCGTGGGAGCATGCACGATCTTGCTTGCATCGAACCGATAACCGCGCCGCGCGGCTTCACGCTGCACCCCGTGCAGATAGCTTGCGATGGCGGCAAGCGGGTCGGAGTGAGCTTTGAAACGGTTGAGCTGCGGATGATTGCGGTAGCCTTTGGTCTGGCCGAGCAGCACCTTCTGCGCCAGCAGGGTCTCGCGCCACAGTGCAACCAGGCCTTTGGCATCGAGATACTGCGGATGCAAAGACCAGATGCGCATCGCTACTTCAGCCAGCCCTTGCGCCAGAAGAACCAGAACGGCAGCGCCACCGTGAGCCCCATCAGCAACAGCGCGAACGGATAGCCCAATTGCCAACCCAGTTCCGGCATGACCTGGAAATTCATGCCGTAGATCGACGCGATCAGGGTGGGCGGCAGCAAGGCTACGGACACCACCGAAAACAGGCGCACGATGCGGTTCTGGTTGATGTTGATGAAACCCACGGTGGTGGCCATCAGGAAGTTGATCTTGTCGAACAGGAAGGCGGTGTGACCGTCCAGCGAGTCGATGTCCTGCTGGATCTGGTGCACTTCATCGATCTGCGACACATTGAGTATTTTGCTGCGGATCAGGAAGGAAAGCCCGCGCTGGGTATCCATCACGTTGCGACGGATGCGTCCGTTCACATACTCGGCACTTGCAATCTCGGCCAGCGCCATTCCCGCCTGCTTGTCGCTCAGCGGCGTACCCAGCACGCTTTGTCCCACCCGTCCAAGGTCGGCATACACCTCTTCCAGCGCGTCGGCGGAGAATTCGACATCCATGCCATACAAGTCGACCAGCACGTCGCGCGCATTGGCGATGTCTCCCGATTCGGCATGCATGCGCATGCGCAGCAAGCGGAAAATGGGCAGGTCTTCTTCATGGACGCTGATGAGCGTCTCGCCGGACAGCACGAACGCCACGGCCACGCTGTGCGAATGGCTTTCGGTGCCGGAGAGGAAATCGGAACGCAGATGCAGGGCTCCCTCGTGCTCGAAAAAACGCGCGCTGGCTTCGATATCGCGCAAGTGTTCCGGCTTGGGCAAATGCAAGTCGAAAAGGCCTTCGACCCATTCCACTTCCGCCTGCGTGGCGGTGACCATGTCCAGCCACACCGGCTCCTCGTTAGCCAAGTCGGCGCCGACTTCGGCCTGAATGCGGTTGAGGTGTCCGTTCTTCAGCGTGAATGCATGCAGCATAAGATTCCCCGTTCAATGGACTTCAGGGTGCCTCTAAAAAACCAAATTTCGTCGCAATACTTCGTTGCTCACAAAAAATTACTCCTTACATATCACATATATGCCGCGTCGTAATTTTTTGCTCGCGCCTTGTCTTGCTTAGAACTTTGAATTTTTAGAGGCACCCTTCATTCTAATTCGGATGCGCCGAAGCGCGCCAACACTTCGTAACGCGCGCCCTGTTCGCCGCCCAGGGATTGCACCAGCGCGAAGTTCCTGACCTGCCAGCGCACGGCGGGCACGGACGGCAGCGACGCATCGCTCCATTTGGCGTGGCGCAACAGGGTGACGTGCGGCTTGTAGGGTCGCTCCTCGAAGCGAAAGCGGTGCCGGCGCAAATTGAGCTCCAGGTCGCGTAACAGTTCGGCCAGGGGCTGCGGCGTCGTTTCCGGCGCGGCATAGACGATGCGGTTATGGCCCCAATAGTGCGCCGCCGCCAGTTTCAGTTCGAAGCGGCGGAAACCCGTTTCCTGCGCCGCCAGCTGCAGGGATTCCAGACGATGTTCGGCTACCTCGCCCAGGAATACCAGAGTGGCGTGCAAGGTATCCGCCCGCATCGGGCTGCCGCCGCACAACTCGCGCAGCGGCGGTTGCCACGCGGACAAGGCAGTCCGCCCTGCAGCGCTCGGCCACAAGGCAAAGAACAGGCGTCGCGACGGTTCTTTCCGGACTGGTTTCATGGTTTTCAGCATAACAGGCCGCCATGGGTTCCGTCAGGGTCGAGCAAACACGCCAGATACGGTAGAATGCGCGCCTTGTAGAACGGCAATTAATTATGACCGCACGTTTACGCGAAATCCCTTACAACTACACCTCTTTCTCCGACCGCGAGATCGTGCTGCGCATCCTCGGCAGCGAAGCTTGGGACATCATCAACACCTTGCGCGAAGAGCGCCGTACCGGGCGCTCGGCGCAGATGCTGTACGAGGTGCTGGGCGACATCTGGGTGCTCATGCGCAACCCGTATCTGGAAGACGACCTGCTCTCCAACCGCAAGCGGCGCGAAGCGCTGATCGGCGCATTGCGCCATCGTTTGAATGCAATCGAGGCGCGCCGCGTTGCCGCCGAAGGCGCCTCCAATGGTGGACAAAATCACAACACCAAAGTTAAACGCCTGCTCGACCTCACCCACACTGCGGTTGACCAGTTCGCGGCCGAGTTCGAGCATACCCTGCAGTTGCGCAAAAAAACCCTGCGCACCCTGAGCCGCCACACGCGCAAGGACAACATCCAGTTCGACGGACTGGCGCGCGTATCGCATGTCACCGACGCCACCGACTGGCGCGTGGAATACCCGTTCGTGGTGCTGCATCCGGATACCGAAGCGGAAGTCGCGCCGCTGGTGCGCGCCTGCGTCGAGCTCGGTTTGACGCTGATCCCGCGCGGCGGCGGCACCGGTTACACCGGCGGCGCCATCCCGCTCACCAAATACTCTGCCGTCATCAACACCGAGAAGCTGGACACCATCTCTCCGGTGGAGACCCTGACACTGCCCGGCCTGAGCTCTCCCTATGCCACCGTCCAGTGCGGCGCAGGTGTGGTGACGCGGCGAGTGATGGAGTTGGCGGAAGCCAACAAACTGGTGTTCGCGGTCGACCCGACTTCGGCCGACGCTTCCTGCATAGGCGGCAACGTGTCCATGAACGCGGGCGGCAAGAAGGCCGTGCTGTGGGGCACTGCGCTGGACAACCTGGCTTCGTGGAAGATGGTCACGCCGGACGGCCTGTGGATGTTCGTCGAACGGCTGGAGCACAACCTCGGCAAGATCCACGACGCGCCGACCGCGCACTTCAAAATTTCGCGCTTTGAAGCCGACGGCAAGACGCCGCACGGCGAACCCGAGATCCTGACCATTCCCGGCAGTACCTTCCGCAAGGCCGGGCTGGGCAAGGACGTCACCGACAAATTCCTGGCAGGACTGCCCGGCATCCAGAAAGAAGGCTGCGACGGCATCATCACCTCGGCGCGCTTCATCCTGCACCGCGAACACAAATTCACGCGCACCGTATGTCTGGAATTTTTCGGCCAGGTGCACGAAGCCGTGCCCTCCATCGTAGAGATCACGGATCTGTTCAGCAAAACCAGTTCGCACCCTTCACCCTTCCCGCTGCGCTCCGCGCCAGTTCTCTTGGCCGGTCTGGAACATCTGGACGAGCGGTATCTGAAAGCGGTCGGCTACGCCACCAAAGCCAAGCGTGACGGACGTCCGAAAATGGTGCTGATCGCCGACGTGGTGAGCGACGACGAACGCGCTGTGGGCGAGGCCGCTTCCGAGATCGTGCGCATTGCCAGCCTGCGCCACGGCGAAGGTTTCATTGCCGTGTCCGCCGAAGCGCGCAAGAAATTCTGGCTGGACCGCGCGCGCACGGCCGCCATCGCAAAGCATACCAACGCCTTCAAGGTCAACGAGGACGTGGTGATCCCCTTGCCGCGCATGGGCGATTATTGCGACGGCATCGAACGTATTAACATCGAGCTGTCGCTGGGCAACAAGATCAAGCTGCTGAACGCGCTGGACGAATTCTTCGCAGGTGAACTGCCGCTACGCTATCAGGATGACGCACAGCTGGGCGATGAAGAATTGCTGGGCAACCGCCGGCAGGCGGCGCAGCAATTGGTTGAGACGGTTCGCACGCGCTGGCAATGGCTGCTGGACAACCTGGATAAATCCAGTCGTGAGTCGTTAGTCGTTAGTACCGAGTTAAACCCATCACCCTCAACTAACGACCAGCGACTAACGACTAACGACTTGTCTGTCTTCCAAGTCCTGCAGGATCGCAGCGTACGCGCGTCGTGGAAGCGCGAAGTGCGCGATCCGCTGCGCCAGATTTTCAGCGGCAACACTTACCTGCCCATCCTCGAACAATGCACCGCCATCCACCAGCGCGTGCTGAAGAGCCGTGTGTTTGTCGCGCTGCACATGCACGCGGGCGACGGCAACGTACACACCAACATCCCGGTCAACTCCGACGACTACGCCATGCTGCAGCAGGCTTACGGCGCGGTGGATCGCATCATGCGGCTGGCGAAAGACCTGGGCGGCGTGATCTCGGGCGAGCACGGCATCGGCATCACCAAGTACGACTTCCTTGAAGCGGCAGAAACCGCCCCGTTCACCGCCTACAAACAGAAGATCGATCCCGAAGGCCGCTTCAACAAAGGCAAACTGCTCAAGGGCAGCAATCTGGACCGCGCCTACACGCCCAGTTTCAACCTGATGGAGCTGGAAAGCCTGATCCTGGAAAAGAGCGAACTGGGGAATATCGCCGATTCGATTAAGGACTGCCTGCGCTGCGGCAAGTGCAAGCCGGTATGCAACACCCACGTGCCGCGCGCAAACCTGCTCTATTCTCCGCGCAACAAGATACTCGCCACTTCGCTGCTGATCGAAGCCTTCCTGTACGAAGAGCAGACACGGCGCGGTGTCTCCATCGCGCACTTTGCCGAATTCAACGACGTGGCCGACCACTGCACGGTATGCCACAAGTGCATCAAGCCCTGCCCGGTGGATATTGATTTCGGCAATGTGTCAGTGGCGATGCGCAACTTCCTGCGCAAGCTAGGCAAGAAAAATTTCAGCCCGGTCAGCGCGCTGTCCATGATGTATCTCAGCGTCACCGATCCAACCGCCACCAAGTTACTGCGCAAGGTGATGTTCCAATGGAGCTACAAAGCCCAGCGTCTGGGTTATCAGGTAGCCAAACATCTGGGCTTGTTCAACCAGCAAGTCGCGCACCCGCCCGCCACAGTGGGAAAACCGCCGCTTGTCGCACATGTGATCCATTTCCTGAACAAGCCGCTGCCCGGCGCTTTGCCCAGCAAGACGGCGCGCGCCCTGCTCGACATCGAAGACAACACCATCGTACCGGTGATCCGCAATCCTCATAAAGCGAGCGAGGATTCCGAAGCGGTGTTCTACTTCCCCGGTTGCGGTTCGGAACGCATGTACTCGCAAATAAGTCTGGCAACACAGGCCATGTTGTTCGAAACCGGTGCTACCACCGTGTTACCGCCGGGTTATTTATGCTGCGGTTATCCGCAGACCGCTGCCGGCTTCGACGACAAGGGCAGCCGGATCACCATGGACAACCGCGTGCTGTTCCACCGCGTGGCGAACACGCTGAATTATCTCGACATCAAGACGGTGATCGTATCCTGCGGCACTTGCATGGATCAGTTGCTGGAATACCAGTTCGACAAGATATTCCCCGGCTGCCGCTTGCTAGACATTCACGAGTATCTGCTTGAGAAAGGCGTGAAGCTGGAAACTCCCACTGAAAAGCGCTACCTCTACCACGACCCCTGCCATTCGCCGATGAAGACGTATGCGCCTCTCAAGGTGGCGAACGAGTTGATGGCTGCACCGGTGATACTGAGCGACCGTTGTTGCGGCGAGGCCGGAACCTTTGGCATGAATGTGCCGCACATCGCCACCCAGGTGCGCTTCCGCAAGGAAGAGGAAATACACAAAGGTGCGGGTGAATTGCGCGCCGATGGATACACAGGTGAGGTGAAGATACTTACTTCATGCCCGGCTTGTTTCCAAGGATTGAGCCGCTATGCCGACGATGCCAACACCACCACCGATTACATCGTCGTGGAAATGGCAAAGCATTTGCTCGGCGAAAATTGGCTGAACGATTATGTCACCAAGGCGAATTCCGGCGGCATCGAACGCGTACTACTTTAATTCAAGCACCATGCTGCCACTGGAACCGACCGATGACCGAGCTGCACCCGTCTTCAAGGATGCTGCCTCCTGCACCAAGTGGTTAAGCCAGCTGCAACTGACCAACCTGAATCTGGCACAGGGTACGCTGCGGGCCAAACTGGATGAATTCAACCGCTACCCCATGCGCGGCAAGGAGCGGCTGAAGACACTGGAAACGCTACGGGAAGTCGTGGCCACCGTACAGGCCGATTACTCCAAAAAACTGTTCGGCAAAAAATTGCCGCTCGCCGACGAAGAATTCAGCTCGCTCATTGCGCTATCCAATTTATGGCTTAGCCTGCTCAACGGCTACCTGCGCTGCCTGCAATCGCTGGAGTTGGGAGACAAGTCGCTTTCTTCCGAAGAAACGCTGCTATGCCACCGTTGCATGCTCTACAGCGGCTTGCAACTCGGCGAATTCCTGCGTGTGGGATGCGAGCCTGACGGAAAATCCTGGCAGCGTTTTCACACCATCTATGCCCATATCGAAGAGCGCGGCCTGCAGAAGGAACCCGTCGTGGACAAACTTCATCACGAGGGCCGCACCTCTTGCCGCACGCTCTACACCAAAATGCTGCTGCTGCATCGCGCGCGTTTGCTCGGCTTGCGGCGCAACCAGTGGCCCACCCTGAACCGCTGGCTGGACAGTTGGGGAGAAGCCTTTACCATCGAGCGCAGTTGCAGCATGTCCATGGAAGACGCTCCACCCTTGGCGGTCGACCTGGCCGGAACACGCGGAATTATTCCGATACAGAGCGCCACGTCCGCCGAAAGCATGCGTTTCCTGGCCATGGTTCCGTTATCCAAACTCATCCGTGTAAAAACCATCCTGCTGCAGCAAGGACAATTGCCGCTGCATCTGGAACTCGGCAGCGATATGAGCAGCAAGGAATGTACCGACCTGTTCAATAAACTGCATGCCTGCTGGTGCGAACAACGCAAAGAATCGCTGGCAGACGAGCCGCGCGATGGGCCCGTCGTGGAACTCTGTTTCGGCCTTGAGGGTATGTATGCACATATCGCGCGCAAACCGTTCCGGACGCCCGGCGCCACGAGCTACGGCGACAAGGAACAACAAAAGCAGCTCGAGGCTTTTGGCCGTGTGCTGGACCAGACTGATCGCCACAATCTTGCTCAACTCGGTTTTCTGGCCGAGCAATGGCTGGTGGAGGAAGACGGCCTGCTGCATGCGCGCCTGCTGCGCAAATCGAATGCGGGCGAGCGTCTCGTCATGAACCAGCTCGTTTGCGTGCACAAATCGGAGGGGATTATCTACAAGCTAGGCGTGGTGACCGTGACCAGCGTCACCCGCACGGGGCAACTCTACATCGGGGCGCGCTACCTGCCCGGCCAGCCCAGAGCGGCAATCGTGCACGGCTACGAGAGCAATAATCTGCTTTCCGGCATGGCAGCCGCGCTCATCCTTCCCGAAATTCCCACGCTGCGCATTCCGCCCAGCATTGTCATCCCGCGTGAATGGTTCGGCATCGGCCGCCGCCTCGAAATCTCTACCAAGGAAGTTCAAAAGCAGGACATTACGCTGGGTATCAGCGTGGAAAAAGGGCATGACTTTGAACGTGTGAGTTATACGCCCGTCACTTAGCCGAATGTTGAGAAACGACGGTTTCGGGCATTCCAATCAACTGTAGGGTGCGCCTGCGCACCAGAGCAAAATGGTGCGCAAGCGCACCCTACTTGAGACTCACGACATCCGTTTAGCCCGACCTGCAAGGGCTGCACATAAGTACCATCAAGAGTGCAGCACTACACAATTACCAGCAGTCTCCCCCAATTGCTGCGATTTTCCGCTTGGCCGGGAAAACGATGCTGAAGGTGCTGCCCTTGCCTTCTTCGCTGGTGATATTGAGTTGCGCCTGATGGCGGATAACGATGTGTTTGACGATGGCCAGCCCCAGTCCTGTACCGCCGGTCTCGCGCGAGCGGCTGCGATCCACGCGGTAAAAACGTTCGGTGAGGCGGGAAATGTGTTGCGGCGCAATGCCGATACCGCTGTCCCTGACACTGAACTGCATGTGCCCATCGGGCTGCTCCGACCAGCGCATCACGATTTCGCCGCCTGGCGGGGTATAGCGGATGGCATTGGTCAACAGGTTGCCGAGGGCGCTATGCAATTCCCCGGTATTCCCGTTGAGGCGGGCTTCGCTCTCGATTTCAAGACGGATCTGATGCTCCCCGTTGCTCAGTGAACGTCCCTCTTCATACAGGGTGCGCATCAGTTCCGGCACATCGACCTTCTCTTCGTGCAACACGTTCTGCTCGTTTTCCAGGCGAGAAAGCGTAAGCAAGTCGTCCACCAGGCTTTCCATGCGCCTGGTCTGGTCGCCCATCAGGTGCAGGGCGCGGCGCGCCATGTCGTTCTCCAGCGTCGGCATATCCTGCATCGTTTCGACAAAGCCGTTGACCACCGTCAGCGGGGTGCGCAATTCATGCGAGACATTGGCGACGAAATCACGGCGCATGGTCTCGATGCGTTCCAGATGGGTAATGTCACGACTGATGAGCAGGCGCTTGCTTTTACCGTAGGCAATCAGTTTGATGGAAAGTACAAGATCGCCATGGCGCGTGTCGCGCAGCACCAGCGGCTCGGCAAAATCATTTTTCGCGAGGTATTGCACAAATTCCGGCTGGCGAGCGAGATAAGTGATCTGCTGCCCGATGTCGCGCTCGCTATCCAGCCCGAAATGGCGCTCGGCCTGCGGGTTGCACCATTCGATATGATCACCTTCACCCAGAATCACCACACCTTCGGGCAAGGCCGAAGTGGCTTGTTCCATCTGGTGCAAGGCGGCAGCATGCAGCTCGCGATCCTTGCGGCGCCGTTTGGTCAGCTTGTTCAGTTTGGAGAAGGCATCCTCCCACAGCCCGGTGCCGTCCGGCACTTCCAGCGCATCCGGATCGGACAGCCAGTGGATAAATGCGGCCAAATTGCGCAAATGGCCGAGCAAACGCAGCGACATGCCAAGCCCGAAGAACAGCGCCGCAGGCAATGCCCCAGCCACCGCCCAGACCAGCAGAGCGAGCACGGACATGACAATTGGAAAAACGAAAGCGCGTTGCCAGAAATCGCCCACTGTGAGACCTCGAAAATAAACTGGCGGCATTATAAGGGGTGATGCGCGCGACAGTCGTTAGTCGTTAGTTTTTAGTTAAAGGCCGCAACGCAGTTGCGACAAAGCTAACTACAAACTAGTGACTAACGACTCGCGACTAATAATTATTCCCTGGAAAAACGATAGCCGCTGCCGCGCACGGTCTGCACCAGATTGTCCAGACCGGATGGTTCCAGCGCCTGGCGCAGACGGCGGATATGGACATCCACGGTGCGCTCTTCCACGAACACATGGTCGCCCCACACCTGGTCCAGCAGTTGGGCCCGGCTATACACGCGTTCGACGTGGGTCATGAAGAAGTGCAACAGGCGGAACTCGGTAGGCCCGAGATCGATGATCTGGCCGCTGGCGCTGACACGGTGCGTGGTCGGCGACAGTTCCACGCCTTCCACGCGCACCGTTTCGTCGCTCATCTGCGGCGCGCGGCGGCGCAACACGGCGCGGATGCGCGCCATCAGCTCGCGCGGCGAAAAAGGCTTGGTGATGTAATCGTCGGCGCCGGATTCCAGCCCGAGAATCTTGTCGCGTTCGTCGGTGCGGGCCGTGAGCATGATGATGGGGATGTCGCGGGTGCGGGAATCGGCACGCAGGCGCCGCGCCATCTCGACACCGGAAGTTCCGGGCAGCATCCAGTCGAGCAGGATGAGGTCGGGCAAAGCACGGTTGACCTCGGCCAGCGCGCTGGGCACATCGAAAGACTGGATGGCGCGGAAACCGCATTGCGCCACGTTGAATGCCAGCAGTTCCTGGATCGCCGGCTCGTCTTCCACTATCAGGATATTCGCTGTCGTCATCTATTTCTCCATCCAAGGGATTTAATAATTCCGCGTAGCGGGCGGTTGCTCCCTCTCCCTCCGGGGGAGGGTTGGGGTGGGGGTTACAACAGTTGCCTCTACTTATGGCTGGAGATGATATGAAAGAATTATGACAGTAACATGACAGAAAACCCTAATGTTCACTATGGTGCGACGGATGGTGATGTGGAAGTGCCGACCCGTGCTTTCCGACCTTGTCCGGCAACAGCGACCCCAGCAGCATGCCAAACACGCTGAACAGCAGGCCGACCAGTTGCGGCGGCCAAATCTCGCTCAATTGCAGCTTTTCCATCGTTATCCAGGAAACCAGTCCCAAGACAATGGAAACCAGCGCGCCCTGGGTGTTTGCACGCTTCCAGTACAAGCCGAAAGCCAGCGGCACAAACGCGGCCACCAGCGTCACCTTGTAAGCGTTCTCCACCATTTCAAATATGCTGGAAGACGAATTCAGCGCGAACCACAGCACCACCGCGCCGAAGGTCAGCACGATAATGCGCATGGTGCGCAGCATCTGCTGGTCGCTCATGTTTCTGAGCGCGAAGTGCTTGAGGATGTTTTCGGTGAACATGACCGAGGGAGCCAGCAGCGTGGCCGAGGCTGTGCTCATGATGGCGGACAGCAATGCGCCGAAGAAGAGTACCTGCGCCACCAGCGGCGTGTGATGCAGGATCAGGTTGGGCAGCACCATCTGCGAATCGGTCTCGATCAGGGAGTTGAACACTGCCGGATCGATCAGCGTCGCGGAATAGGCCAGGAACATCGGCACGAACGCGAAAACGAAATACAACATTCCGCCCCCAACCGCTCCGCGCACGGCCGTCTTCTCGTCTTTCGCCGAAGTCATGCGCTGGAACACGTCCTGCTGCGGAATGGAGCCCAGCATCATGGTGATGCCTGCGCCTATAAACGGCATCCACGATTCATAACCGCCTTCGGGGAAAAACCGCAGTTTGCCTGCCGCCTGTGCATGGTCCACCACGGTTCCCACGCCGCCCACTTCGCCGCTGATCAGCACCGCGATGAACAGCATGCCCGCCATAATCACCGTCATCTGCACAAAATCCAGCAGCGCCACCGACCACATGCCGCCGAACATGGTGTAGCCCAGCACAATGGCCGTTCCGATATACATCCCCGTCGTTTGCTCGATCGCGCCGCCGCTGACCATGTTGAACACCAGCCCCAGCGCCGTTACCTGCGCCGAGACCCAGCCGAGGTAGGAAATCATGATGCAGATCGTCATGATCAACTCGACCTCGCGGCTGTAGCGCGCCCGGTAATAATCGCCGATGGTGAGCAGGTTCATGCGATACAGCAACGGAGCGAAGAACAAGCCCGCGATGATCAGGCACATACTGGCGCCGAACGGGTCGGCGACCACACCGCTCATGCCTTCTTTCACAAACGTGGCCGAGATGCCCAGCACGGTTTCAGCGCCGAACCAGGTGGCAAACACCGTCGCCGTGACGATAGGAAGGGGCAGATGGCGTCCCGCCACCACAAAGTCGCGGGAATTGTGTACCCGTCTCGAAGCGTACACACCGACACCCACAGAAAACAGCAGATACAGCACAACGAACCAGATCAGCATAAATACATCCCGCAAGTTCAACAATAGCGACTATTTTAGCAGCGATCCGAAAAACGGAAAGGCTGCCGGATTAAGGCAGCCTTCTTGATTTATATTGCCGATTTCAGTTCCCGCACTATTGCGGTGCAAACCCTGCCGATCCAATTTGGCTGGCATGATACTGAAGGACAGCGCCGATCGTATGCGCGTCGGGCGCATACATACCCATCGCCAAACCGGCAATGAAACACACCAGCGCTGTCAGCACGAATGGCCAGAATGTCCTGCGCAACGCAGTTTCTATCCAGTGGTTGCTTTCAATCCCCTTCAACCGGCGATACAGACCTGCGGCCAGCATGCCGTCCAGCATGAGTTCGGCGAACAACACCGGTGCCGCGTACACAACGTACAACGACGACAGAACCAGCGCGACCAGCGCAAGCAGCACAACCAACGGAATAGCCAGCTCATCTGCCGCCCCGACACCTTCCAGCATTTCTCCCGCCACTCCGCCGGAATCCGACGCTTCCGCAGGCGCACCATCAAAGGAAGCACTTGCGCCGCCGCCCCCGAAATCGCCGCCCTCGCCGGAGTAACAAGCGCCTTCCCCGCCGCTATTGCCCGACGAGGGAAAAACGTTTCCGACATCGGGAATGTCCGCATAGTCCTCGGCCTTCGTCCGCAGCCAGAGCCATAACAACAGCAGAAAAACCAGGTAGGCGATAGCGCATGCCAAAAGGTAACGCACGGACATCGCCTGGAGTCCCGCGTGGAACAGCGCAAAGGAAGCCAGGAAGCCGGATGCGCCCGTAATGGTCACGAGCAGCAGCATCTGCAACCTGGGAAAGCCATCGCGCTCAAGGCGCCGTTGCAGCCGCTGGACTTCGCTGGAACGTGATATGAATATGCGCATTGTTTTACCGTTAAACCGACAACCTCACATCCACCCCCAGCATGCGGATGCGTGCCGCGAAGTTTTCCATCTGCTCATTCGATAGCGCGGATAAGCGCGATCCTTCCTTCTGCATGGAAGGTCGCGCCAAGCCATACAGCAACACACCCTGCGGCGTGATGCCACCACGCAACAGGCCTTTGAGAAAATCCACGTAGTCGTCTTCGTCCTGCGCACCCGGCGCCTTGTTATCCAGCGCAAACCAGCAGGTTTGCAGCCAGGTGTTGGGGCAGCAGGCGATGGCGGTGGTGAGGTTCTGCCGAACTTTTTCCATCGTCATTTTGGTGTCGTTGACAAGCGCCATGCCCGCCTCGCTGGCGCGATCCAGCTTGAACCAGACTTCGCCGTTGAGTTGCGCCATGCGCCGCAGGCCTTGCTGCACGTTGTCGCGCTGTAGGAGACTGCCGTTGGTGATGAGCACAAGCTTGAGGTCGGCGGGTTTGAGCTTGGCGATGATTTCGATGACCTCGGCGAATTCCTGTGCGCTGGTCGGCTCGCCGTTGCCGGAAATGGCGATGTCGATGATGCGGCGTGCCTCGGCCGGTACGCGCTGCATGAAGTTGCCGTGCTGCAATTCATGCAGGAAGCCGCTCAATTCCTTTTCCAGCAACGGCAAATCAACCGGCGGCGCGGTGCCGAGTGTGAGGTCGGGCACCTGGCAGTAGATGCAGCGCCAGTTGCAGGCGTTGTTGGTGTTGAGGTTGATGCCGATGGAAACACCGCCCGCACGGCGCGAAACGACCGGATAGACATAGCGCAGACCGGCGCTGTCGCGGCTGTGGTCGGTGACGCTCAGTCTGGAAAATTCATCAGTCACGGATCAACCTGAGGAAGTTGCGATGGGCTTGTAGGTGCGAATTTATTCGCACATGATTGATTTAAATTGCGTGCGAATAAATTCGCACCTACACGAGCAATACTGGAAGAGTATGCTAATTCGTGTCATCCGAAACTAAAAATTGTTTCAGGACTTCACCAACGGCAGATACTGCGCCGGATCCACCGGTTTTCCGAACCTGCGGATCTCGAAATGCAATGCGACCTGGCTGGCATCGGTGCTGCCCATCTCGGCGATTTTCTGGCCCTTGCCGACGTTCTGGCCTTCTTTCACCAGTATATGGTCGTTGTGCGCGTAGGCGCTGAGGTAGGTCTTGTTGTGCTTGATGATGATGAGCTTGCCGTAACCGCGCAAACCGCTGCCGCTGTACACCACCTTGCCCGCCGCGCTGGCCACCACAGCCTGACCGCGCTGGCCGACGATGTCCACGCCTTTGCGGTTTTCGCTTTCGGAGAATCCGGCGACCAGTCTGCCGCTGGTGGGCATGCCCCATTCCAGCGGGGCTTCATCATCCACCGGGCGCGGTTTGGCGGCGGGGAATTTGGACGGGGCTACGGCAGCCGCTACCGGCTTTGCTGCTGCCTCTGACGCCGGTACATTCTGCAAACGTTCCGCCTGGGCCAGGGCCTGGTCGGTATAGGCCAGCTTGCCTGCCTTGGGGTAGCTCTTGGTTACGGCATCAGGCACTTGCGATGCCATCACCGGTTTTGGTACGTCTCTTGAAGGCGCCGTTCCGGCGACCGGGATATGCAATTGCAGCTGCTGGCCGATCTTGATCGCAGCCGGATTGTCCAGTTTGTTCCAGTCAGCCACGTCGCGGTAATCCACGCCGTTCAGGAAAGCAATGCTGTACAGCGTGTCACCCTTCTGCACGACATGAATGCGCGTGACGGTCTCGTATTCGGAATCCATCACCGGCGCCGATTTTCTGGCAGCAGGTTGGGCGGCGGGTTGTTGTACCTGTACTGCCTGTTTTTTATCCGCGCTGTATTCCATGACGGGAGCACGACGACCATCCGGTGCAGCCAGGGCGCAGCCCGCCAGCATGACTACGGCCAAGGCCAATACACTCAATTTGCTCATGGGAACCTCTAAAAATCCAAATTTCGTCGCAATACTGCGTTGCTCACAAAAAATTACTCCTTACATATAGCGCCATCGACACGTTACTGCAAAGCAGCCGTTTGCGGGAGATGGCGCCAGCGGTCATTCCCGCACCAGAC
>JBAQDF010000002.1:0-168292 GCA_049286265.1 Sideroxyarcus sp. | reverse complement strand
AGGATGGGTTGAGTGCAGCGATACCCATCGTTTGTTGGCCGCCCGGAATTTGATGGGTATCGCTGCGCTCAACCCATCCTACAAAATCTGACGCTGCAAGCAGCGGGGAATTTGACCCGAAGAGATTCAAAGTTCTGATGGAACTACTAGCCATTCCACTAGGCCGCCAAAGAACGTCGGCCAAGTGGCTGGTTATAAGCAAGACAAGGCGCGCCCCCTTTAGTAAAGGGGGATGCCTACCGCTCAAACTCCAAACCGAGGTTGCGCCCCGTAGTATTTGACCGACTTGCGCGAGCCGGGCTTCTTTTTGTGGGTGACCACGCCCTTGATCGTATCCAGGCCCGGGATGGCGGTATCGGGATAAGCGGGGTTGAGTGCATGCAATTGCCAGCCGCCTTTTTCATCGTGTTTGAGCTGGCGGAAGATGAAGTCTTCCTTCGCCACTTCGGCGATGACGTACGCGCCCTCCGTTGCCGGTGCGCCCATTTCGATGACCAGTATTTCTCCCTCGATGAACTCCGGCGTCATGCTGTCGCCCAGCACCATCAGCGCGACCAGTTCGTTGCCGGAACAGTTGCTGTCGGCCGTGGCGTCTTGCTGCGGGGTGGCGGCAACGACGGGGATGTCGATTGGCTTGCGCGTTTGCATGAGTAGAGCTCGAAATTGAAGGGGCTGGATGATAGCGCCAAATTGGCGGCGGATGAACAGGCTCACGCCGCTGGCTGGGCATGCACAGCCCCCAAGGAACCGCGTCGCAATGGCTTTGCAGCACGCAGAAGTACCCCCTTTTCCCCGCTTACCCCCTCTCCCCTGGCCCTATTGGTGCGCGGGCGCGCCCCGCAACTGCCGCATCAATGCCGTCATCGTACGAATTTGGTCGGGTTTCCATTAAGTAATAGTACATATTTCCATGAAGGTTGATGTGCCGTAGCCTGCTCGCGAGTTGGTGATGCTTCTCGAACTGCAGGTATGGAGTCGAATTGTCTGGAATCTGGAAATCGACTCCCCGTGTCTTTGTTTGAATCGTTCCAAATACAAATATAATCAAGGGAGATATGAAATGTTAACCTCAACTTCAAACACGGTTGTTGAAGCGCTTTCCAAAGCGATAGTTCGCAACGATTTCGCGCTGCCAGCGCCGCCCACATGGGCTGCCAAAGCCCTTCAAATGCTGGACAACATCAAAGTCTCACACGGAAAGATCTCGCCTGCGATATCTATCGATCCAACATTTGTCGGTCAGTTGCTCAAGACCGCAAATGGCGCTTTCTATGCCCACAAGCCGCAGGTGTACAGCATCAATGCTTCCGTCGCCCGTATCGGCTACGAGAAGCTGCGCAATCTGATCATTTCGATCTCGATGGACGAACTTTCAACCATCGAGAAACCTGCCCTCAAGAAGCATCTTGCTGAATTCCGGGATCACAGCCGCGAAGTGGCAGCAATCTGTTATGTGCTGGCAAAAAGCCAGAAACATCTGACCCAGGATGAAGCCATGCTGGCAGGACTGATCCACGATGTCGGCAGGTTGCCGCTGCTGCTCTACATAGCGGACAAGAATCTGCCGGTTGATGACGAGACGATTGCCTCCATCATGCGAAAATACAGCGCAGTGGCGGGCGAACGATTGCTGAAGCTCTGGGAGTTTCCACCGGAGTTGGTTGAGATACCGATGGTACATGGAGATATCCATCGCGATGCCGCGGGCACTCGCGCCAGCTATGCCGATATCGTAACGGTGGCGGCTATGCTGTCTCGTTCCGATGCAAAAGCCGCCAATTGGGATAACGTCACGTCAGTCAAGCGCATGGGGCTGGATACTGAGCTGTATCACGATTTCTTTGACCGATTCAAAAAAGATTTAGCGGCAGCGCGCGAGATGCTCACGTAGAAGGGGCAGTTAGCGAAACTCACTGGAGCAGCATTATATTTTTCAACAATAAGCCCGGCATCGCCGGGCTTATTGTTTGCAGGAGTCCCCCCCGGCATAGCCGGGGGGGCTCACTGAATTTCGAAAACCACAATAAGCCACGAAATACTCAATTCACCCCATGCAATTGGAAATCAACCCGCGCTACGATACTCATGATCACTGCGGATGCCGGGCGAAATGAATGAAATTTGAACAATTGCCGTACAGAATGATAGATTGCGGGGGGGAGGTGAGAAGCAATTCAACATCTCCACCACCTGTCATTGCATGAGGAACAAAAAATGGTAGACAGCAGCAGGGCACATCGCCCCGGACGGATTCTGACGTATTCGGCAACGTTGCTGGTATTTGCGCTGCTGACTTACGCTGTCTTCCTGATCTCGCAATCCTGGCGGGTGGCCAAATCCGAGCAGGCCGGGCAGGTGGCGACAATTGCGGCCTTGAGCGAAAACTCGATCGATATTTACTTTACCCAGCTGCGAATCGGCATGCAGGGTCTGAGTGGGGATTTGGGCGTCACGCACAAGAAAGTTGATCTGGATCGTGCTTTTGCGCTGATCAGCCGCTTTCAGGATCTGCATACCGAGCTGGACAATGTGATGCTGATCCGCAGCGATGGCCAGATCATGCTGACCGGCTCAACGCCAAACCAGCCGGATATGCCTACGCTCGCCAATGACCCTGCGTTCTTGCAGGTTCGCGACGAGCTGCAGCAAGGCTCTCCCTTCGTTATCGGCCGTCCCGTTACGGGATACATAGACAGAAGCTGGATCGTTTCCGCGCGCTACGCCGTTACCGACTCCGCGGGCAAGCTGGCCTACATCATCAGCGCCAATTTGCCGGTCGACATGATGCAGCGCTACTGGATAGATTCGATCACCCCCAGGATCACCGCGCTGGGGCTGGTGCGTGATGATGGCTATCTGGTGAGCCGCTATCCCGAACCGGATGCCGCCAGCCTGGACATGCTGTATGGCAAGCCGATCGAAGGGGCGATGGCCGAGTATCTGCGCGCAAACAACTACCCGGATCAGGGACTGGTGGAGATACGCAACAATGTCGGCAAGACCACGGGGCTGCTGGTAGTGCGCCGCCTGCTGCACTATCCGCTCACGCTGTTTGTCGAAATGCCGGTGACGGAGGTCAAGACTGCATGGTGGCGCGATATGCATGCGCCCTACTTCGTGATGGCACTGGTACTGGCATGCGCATTCGCCTTTTATGGCCTGCGGTCTCACCGCCGCGCCTGGTCTGTGGAAAAACGCCGCGAAGAGCTGCGACGCCAATACGAACACAGCCTGCGCGAACGGAGTCCGAACGAGATTTTCATGTTCGATACCGATACATTGCAATTTACTTACGCAAACGATTATGCGCTTGAAAATCTCGGCTGCACTCTGGAGCAATTGCAAAAGAAGACCATATTTTCCCTGCATCCGGAAACGGGTATCGAATTCTTCGGGACGAAGCTCGAACAGATGCGCCATGGCGAGATGGGGCCGATTATTTTTCAGACAATGCAGGTACGCGAGAATGGCAGCACCTATCCGGTGGAAGTCAGTCTGCAATTGATCACCATGGAAGATGGCAGCGAAAGATGCCTGGCCGTCATCCATGACATCTCTGCGCTCAGGCAGGCCGAGGAGAACATCCGGAAGTTCAATGCGCCGGTTGAGCGGCGCGGCGGGGAGAAGTAACCAATACTCGATATCCACGGCAACTCACCCTTCGACAGGCTCAGGGCGAACGGGACTTTATCCAATAGTCATTGAGGCGATCTTATGAAATGCGTATATGAAGCCTCCTCCGGACTGGACGCCCACATGATTCTGAACCTGCTTGAACAGCGCGGTATTTCGGGGCGTATCGAGGGGGAATATTTGCAGGGCGGCATCGGCGAACTTTCGGCGATGGGCTTTGTGCGCGTGCTGGTTACAGATGAGAATTACGCAGAGGCAATGCAGATCATCAGCGAGTGGGAAGCGATACAACCGCCCGAGGAAAAATCCAAACCGGAAACAAGCGCGTCGATATCACTCCGGATCTTCATATCAGGGGTCTTCGTGGGGGCGGCGATTATGTATTGGCTGTTGAAAGTGTTCGCAGCCTAAGAGGGCAAGCTTCTACTGTACTTCAGTACAATGGCTTCCATCTCCTGAACAAGTATCCTTCTGCAAGTGGTTTTGTTGCGCGCCTCACGCGCCACAGGCAGGGTTTCATGTTGTAGTACCGTTGAGACGGGGGTTAAGGCCCCCGTCTTTTTTGTGGCGCAAAAATACAGACCATGAATCAATGCCGTGAAATTGAACGGGGGCGTGTTCGAATTTGTTCTTCGAACTATTATGCCCATTTGATTCATGGCGATCACCCCATCACACGATTGCGCCCGCTCTCTTTGGCACGATACATCGCCCGATCAACTCGAACCAGCCAATCATCGATAGTCTCGCCGCTTCTGATTTGTGCAACGCCAAATGATGCGGTGACAACCAGCATCACGGGTTGATCAACCAGCGGCCCAGCCTTCAGGCTGGTACAAATACGCTGGGCAAGTTGCGTCGCAGCAGCAAGATCGGTCATTGGCAAGACCAGCAGAAACTCCTCGCCGCCGTAGCGCCCTATCAAATCGCCTTGCCGCACCATACTTTCCATCAACCGGCTGAATGCAACAAGTACTTCGTCCCCCACGAAATGCCCGTATCGATCATTGATCTGCTTGAAATGATCGATGTCGACCATAACGATGCTGCACGCATTGCCGTGTCGCACGTACGACTCATACTGTCTCTCCAGTTGATCGACGATAAAATGACGGTTGTACAAACCGGTCAACTTGTCATGTATCGCAACGACACTGAGTTGCCGGTTTAGCTCATCAAGTTGCTGGTTGCGTTGCTCCAACTGCTTCGATATCTTCTGAATCAACACCAGCCGACTCGCCCCCTCGACAAACTCCTGGTTGGCAACCCGCCCGAGTTTTAACAAGGCCAACATCAGCGTGAGAATGCCGACGATATACGGGGCATTATGCATATCGCCCACCCAGAAATAGTGGGCAACCGGGACCAATAACGCGCCACTAATGAAGCTGGCAAAAGTTGGGTACGAGGGAGCCAAAGGAAAAATGCTGAGGCAAACCACGGTAATGATCACCATCAGCACGACAACATCGTTGAACGAACCGCTGCTTCCGGAGGCGTGAAAGAGGATTGCCGCCGAACCCCAGCACATCCCTTCCAATCCAGTCCAGACAATTTGCCAATAGCGCCAATCGCGCAACCTTTCTTTCAGCGGCGGATGGCGCAGAAATCGCTTCGTGTTCCAGAATGTAACTGCCTGGAATAATGAAATAAGAATCATCCACCCGACAAGGGTAGACAGGCTCACGTAATCCTTTTCGAACCAGCCCAGAAACAACGTTCCCAATGGAGACAATGCGTTCGCGAGGGGTATGCGCTCAAACAGTGTTCGCACACATAGCGCATCGACATCAGACTGATCATCATCTGTCGCGGATTGAATTTCCGATGCCTCAGCCATTACTGCCTCAAAAAACCGAACGATGTTTTTAATCTAAATCTGCCATTCGCTTTTAGCAAGTAATAAGGGCTGAACATGGTAAGTAGCAATTTCGCTACAGGGGGTAAATAGCCGAGCAAACCAGTATCCGATTGCTTGCCGCGCCGGCAGCATTGACACACACCGCCCGACTCCAATACAGTCTGCCCCACTTGCAGATCTGCCGCTGCGGGAGGGTGTGGTGGCGCAGCCACCGGGTACCCACCGGCGTACCCCTTGCGGGTAAATGCACATCGCGCCGCACGTACGGCGCGAGGCTCACAGCAGAGTCCCCAGAACAGCGAGGCTGGCGCAGGACAATAGAGCCGCAACAACAAGGCGTATTGCCGACATTACCGCTGCTTGAAAAGGGGGAAGCGCTTGCCTCATCTCTCACAAAGCATTCTTTGCCCGGACCGGATAAATCGCGGTCTCTCTCCAGTTATTCATTTGGAATTTTAGTAATGGCAATTGAGCGCAGAAATGTTGTGTGCAAACGTCGCGCCAGCGATCACCTGTTCGAGGCGATCTTCATGGCCATGGATGAAGGCGCCGTATTCCTGAATAAAAGCGGTGAGGTCGTCGCCGTTAATCCTGCCGCCGAGAAAATCCTTGGGTTTGCCGCCACTGAACTGATCGACCGCTCTGCGGCGGAATGTATTCAAGCGCTCAAGCTCATCTTTGAAGACGATACTCCTTTTTCCAACGAGCCTTACTCTGTCCTGCTCGCCCTTCAAACGGGGAAAGCGCAACGCAATGTGCTGGCGGGGGCGCATCGATCGGACGGGTCTCGGGTCTGGATATCCGTCAACGCGCAGCCGCTGATCACGGAGGGCGATCCCGGTCCGTATGCGGTTGTAGCAACATTTCGCGACGTCACCGAGCGCAAACGCACCGCAGATGCCTTGTCTTTTGTCGCACAACGCGGCTGGATGGATAGCGCAGAAAACTTCTTCGACGCACTGGTGCAATATCTTGGCAAGACCCTGGGCGTGGATTATGTCCTTATTAGCAGGCTGACCGAAGACCCGGACAGCGCGGAAACGATTGCGTTATATGCCAAGGGCTCTTTGGTTCCGAACATGCGCTACGGCCTCAAGGGCACGCCGTGCGAGAACGTCATGGGACAAAGTTTCTGCTTCTATTCGCAAGGGATACAGCAGACGTTCCCCGAGGATGCCTTGCTGGTGGAAATGGGGGCCAGCAGTTATGCCGGTCTCCCGCTGTGGGATTCCACCGGCCAGCCGATAGGACTGATTGCCGTTCTGGATGGCAAGCCGCTGCGCGACGAAGCGCAGGTCTCCCAAATCCTGCAATTCATGGCAACCCGCGCTGCCGCCGAACTGGAGCGCGAACGCAACGAACACATCCTGCGGCAGAGCGAACGGGAATTCCGTACCCTGGCGGAAAACATGCCGGACAATGTTATTTGCTATGACCTGCAAACACGGGTGCTGTATATGAATCCGGCGATGACGGCCAGCGTTGCACCGGAAGCCAGACCAGTGCTGGGCGAATCAACCATCGAAGCCTGTCCTGACAGCGACCCGGCAACAAACATTCAGCATGTAATCGAGCAGGTCATTTCGACGGGAACCCCTGTCGAATTGGAATTCCAGACCCCCGATCTCAAGGGCGAAATGCGCGACCACCATGTGCGTTTCGTTGCCGAGCGCGACGGCAGCGGCGAGATCGTCGGGGCACTGGCCATTGGTCAAGACATCACCGAGCGCAAGCGGGCCGAGAAGTATGAACAATTTCGCAGCCGGACGCTGGAATTGCTGTCCGGCGGCGCTTCGCTCCCGGACCTTCTCGAAGGCATTGTGCGAGGCGTGGAGCAACTCAAGCCCGACATGATTTGCAGCATCCTGTTGCTGGATAGCCAGGGCAAACGTTTCTGCAAGGGTATCGGGCCAAGCCTGCCTGATTTTTATAACACCGGGCTCGAAGGACTGGAAATCGGCATTGGCGTCGGCTCCTGTGGAACGGCTGCCGCAACCGGAAAGCGCGTCATTGTCGACGACATCAGGACGCATCCCTATTGGGCACCCTACAAGGAGCTCGCGGCCGGGGCAGGGTTTGCCGCCTGCTGGTCGGAGCCAATCCGTTCTTCATCCGGCCAGGTGCTGGGCACCTTCGCCGCCTATCATCGCGAGGTGCACTCGCCTGCGGCATTCGATATTTCCGTCATCGAAAAATCCACCCACCTGGTCAGCATCGCCATTGAGCGCAAGCAGGCCGAGGAGGCGCTGCGCGCAAGCGAGCAGGAGTTCCGCACCCTGGCGGAGAATAGCCCCGACCCCATTTTCCGCTACGACCGCAATTGCCGCCGCATTTACGCCAATCCGGCGAGCAGTGTGATGAGCGGACACCCGGTCGAATCCCTGGTCGGCGCAACGCCTGGCGACGGTCAACTGCTGGCCGCCGACCATGCGACCATGCTGACGGCAGGCATCAACCATGTGTTCGACAGCAGCGAATCCAATTCGGTCGACCTCGTCGCTGTCGACCGCGACGGCAAGCAGCGCGAATACCAGATGCTGTTGGTGCCCGAACAGGATGAGAATGGAAAAGTTGCATCCGTACTCGGACTTGCACGCGACATCACCGCCATCCGCGATGCCGAACGGCGGATGACGGAATACGTCGCCAATTTGCCCGGCTTCGCCTTTACCTTCCGGCGATCACCCGAAGGACATGGCAGCTTCCCCTTCATCAGCCCCGGCATCGAAAAACTGGTCGGACTGAAACCCGAGGACGTGAAGAACGACATGGCACCGCTATTTGCGCTGGCGCATCCCGACGACGCGCCCCGCATCATCGCCACCATGGCTGAGTCGGCGCGGACGATGACGCCATTCCATGTGGAAACCCGCGCTTGCTATCCCGACTTGTCAGAGCGTTGGGCCGAACTCCGCGCCGTTCCGATGCGTCAAGCCGATGGCAGTGTGCTCTGGCACGGAATTATTCTCGATATCGACGAACGCAGGCGTACCGAAGCCGAACTTGAACGGCACCGCCATCACCTGGAAAAGCTGATCGAGGATCGCACGCTCGCCCTCTCAATCGCCAAGGAGACCGCAGAAGCCGCCACGCGCGCCAAGACGCACTTCCTCGCCGCGGCCAGCCACGACCTGCGGCAACCGCTCCAGGCCATCAGGCTGTTCAACGATGCCTTGTCCATGACGGGACTAGGCGAGGAGCAGAATAAAATCAGCAGGAATCTCTCGAAATCGGTGAACTCCCTTGGCGAACTTCTAAACCAATTGCTTGATATGTCGCGGCTCGATGCCGGCATGATCGAGCCGCAACCGGTGGTGATTCAGGCCGATGACTTGCTCGGGGTGATCGGAGCCGAATTCGATGCCATTTCCCGGGAGAAGAACCTGAGCCTCAGTCTCTTTTGTCCGCGGCAGGGCCTGGCATTGTTCAGCGACGACAATTTGCTGCTGACACTGTTGCGCAATCTCGTCAGCAATGCCGTGAAATACACCGCACGCGGCGGTGTTCTGATTGGCATCCGGCGGCGGGGTGATCGCGCACTGATCCAGGTATGGGATACGGGCATCGGCATTGCCCCCGAGCAGACGGACTCGATATTCGAGGAATACTTCCAGGTCGGCAATCCGGAACGGACTCGATCCAAAGGTGTTGGCCTGGGTTTGGCCATCGTCAGACGGCTGAGCAAGTTGCTCGACATCGGGGTACGCGTTCGTTCCCGTGAAGGCAAAGGCTCCGTATTTGAAATGAGCGTGCCGCTGGCCAATGAAACGGAAGTGCATGCCTCGCCGCTGGCAATCTCTGCAAACCCGGAGAGCGATCTTGTCGGCAAGCGGATCGTGATCATCGAAGACGATGCGATCGTGGCGGAGGCCATCGAGTTTTCGCTTGAAATGATTGGCGCACACGTCACCCTCTTCGGTACAGCCAAAGCTGCCCTTGGGAGCGCGGAAGTAATGACGGCAGATTATTTCATTTCAGACTATCGTCTTCCCGATTTGGATGGCCTGCAGTTGCTTGATGCAATACAGGCAATCTCGGCAAAACCGATCAAGGCAGTGCTGCTGACGGGGAATACATCGCCGGATCAGATCGCGATAATGCAATCCTCCCGCTGGAAAGTGCTATTCAAACCCATTAATTTGCACAAGTTGCTATTGGCAATGGGGGAGTAAGACTCCGGATATGGAGAAAGAAAAGGCAGTTGCCTGCGAGATCCCGGGTTAAACCTAAAAAAAGCAGTTGCCCGCAGATTACGCAGATTTCCGCAGATTAAACAGCACGAAACAATGGTTTGAATTTCCACCGATTGGGTGATTAAGACCGTGTCAGTAACCGCATAATAATCTGCGTTAATCTGTGTAATCTGCGGGCTGAACTGCGGTTTTAAGGTTAAATGACCTCCGGCCGGAACATCATCAAAATATTTTCAAAGAGAAAGCCCGGCATCGCCGGGCTTTCTATTTTTTCACTCTTGCCAAAACGTTGGCGAAACTTGAAGGTCAGAACTTGGCAATCACCGCTATCCCCACTTCAGTGAGACTGCCAGTTATCCCGCCACTCTGGGTATAGGTATCAAACCCGCCACGTATGCCGATTCTTTCGCTTAGATCATATTGAACCTTTATCCCTGCGACCACCCCTTTTGAACTACCCGTACTCGAATTACTGCCTGAGCTTGTGATTTTGAAGCTTGATGTGTGAAATCCAAGATTTCCAAGCAGGAACAAATCTCTATTTAAGGGATAGGTATATTGCCCCACCACACTGAAGGCAGTCAGGTCAAAAGTCCCGGTCCCGGATAAATAGCTGTCTGCTTTTGCATTGCGGTAAAGCGAGTTATATGCAACTTCAACGCCGAAGCTGGAGTTGATTTTGTATCCCGCCAGCAAACCCAATGAAGTCGAGTTATCAATCCCTTCCAATTTCCCAGTTTGCCCCAAGCTGACGCCAAGTGAAAAATCAGGTGAAGAAGATTTACCCCACCGTTCCGATCTTGCACGTGATTTGGCTTTGGCTTTAGCCTTGGCTTCCGCTTCTGCTTTGGCTTCTGCTTTGGCTTTGGCATCTGCCTGAGCTTTGACATCAGGCTTGCTTGATGGAGCAGAATCTACAGTGGATTGCGTCGGCCTATTCTCATCCGCCTTCGCTGCCGCGCTCTGCATCACATTTATTGCACGGGCATTCCCCTGTGCCGCTGATTTTGCGAACCAGTCATAAGCCTGTTTTTCATCTTTCTGAACCCCAAGTCCGCTGAAATAGAAAGCACCGACGTTAAATTGGGCAATTGCATCGCCTTGTTGGGCCAGGACGAGGAATTTAGGGAATGCAGTGTTGTAATCCTTCTGTGCCAATGCGGCGTTTGCTTCTGTCCAAAGATTTTTACCCCCTCCCGGAGCCGGTGATGCCTGCTGCGATAGGACGGGTGATTGTGTCTGCAGGGATGGCGTTTGCTGCTGAATTTTATTCAGCTCACTTTTCGCGTTCTCATTTCCTTTTGCTGCCGCGTTTCGCAAAATTTCCAGGGCTCGGGCATTCCCTTGTACTGCCGATTTTGCGAACCACTCATAAGCCTGTTTTTCGTCTCTCTGAACACCTTGTCCGTTCAAATAGAAAGCGCCCAGGTTAAATTGGGCTTTTGCATTTCCATGTTCTGCCAGGATAGAGAACCTGGAAAATGCTCCGCTGTAATCCTTTTGGGAAAGTGCCACGTTTGCTTCCCTGATTAAAGCGCTGTCGTCCGCATGCGCAAAGCCGCTGATAAGAAACAGCGCCAGAAATAAAGCGGCAGACAATTTGTTGGTATTTCTGATTTGCATTTGATCCTGTTCCTGATGACACTCAATTTGTAAACGGCTTGCTTTATGTATGTCTGACACAACATCCCCTTTGAAGATTATCGAGCGCACAGCACGCTGCATTCGGCGGATCATAAAACCATGATCACAAATTGGGTATGAACAGTACGTGCCGAGCCACATGCTGTCAAGAGTTTTGATTATTTGATGTTTTTTGCTATCCAGAAAAGCAGTTGGCACATACCCTCAATTCCGCCTGTATCCCGTGCGACACTATCAAGGCGAGAAATCGCGGGGGAGGTACCGGAACGCATTCGAAGAAAAAAGTCCGCCATCACCATGCATTTTTCTGCGCGGCAACTTGTTGCAGGGGCATTGCACACGCGCCATACACTGGGTACAGGCTGAGTTAGAATTCAAACAGTTTCCCCGCAAATATTCTATTGCTCACCTTGATTACTGCTCCCCTCTCCCCGATGCGTATCGCCCATCTCCGCCAACGTCTGCGCGATCTCGGCGCCAAGCCTTGCCACGAAGATCGTCTGCTGCGCGGCTGGAGCCAGGTTTGCTCGTACGACAGGGCGCACAGTGCCGCAGAAGACTTCTTTCCGCTTGCACTACGCAATGAGCTGCTCGCCATCGGAGCGGAGTTGAATGGCCTGGCGCACCTGCACGGTGAATATCCTGCCAACGGTCATGGAAGAAACGATGGTGTCGCCCGTCTGCTGGTGGAACTCGCCGATGGACAGATGGTGGAGAGCGTGCTGCTGCCGCGCGGCGGCTTGTGCGTTTCGACGCAGGTGGGTTGTGCGGTGGGGTGTGTCTTCTGCATGAGCGGCAGAGCCGGTTTGCTGCGCCAGCTCGGCAGCGCCGAGATCGTTGCCCAAGTGGTGCTCGCACGCAAACGCCGCGCGGTAAGCAAGGTGGTTTTCATGGGCATGGGCGAACCGGCTCACAACCTCGACAACGTGCTTGAAGCGATTGAGTTGCTTGGCACACAGGGCAACATCGGGCACAAAAACCTGGTCTTCTCGACTGTGGGAGATTTGCGCGTATTCGAGCGTCTGCCAAAAGAGATCGTCAAACCGGCACTCGCCCTTTCGCTGCACACAACCAATGCCGCACTGCGCGCCAACTTGCTGCCCCATGCGCCGCAAATCGCAGTCGAAGAGTTGGTGGAACGCGCCGAAGTGTATGCGCGCGCCACCGGTTATCCTGTTCAATATCAATGGACTTTGATCGAGGGTATCAACGACAGCGATGCCGAGCTTGCACGGTTAGTTCAGCTCCTCTCCGGCAAATACGCGATCATGAACTTCATCCCCTTCAATGAAGTCGAGGGACTGGCCTATCGCCGCCCCTCGGCCGAACGGATTGCAGCCATGGCGCACGCGCTTAATCGGCAAGGCATCTACTCCAGGGTGCGCGATTCGGCCGGGCAGGAGGTTGAGGGGGCTTGCGGGCAGTTAAGGGCAAGGATGATGAAAACGAAGTAGCCGAATTGCATCGTCATTTCACGCGCAGGCAGGAATGAAGGAATTTGAATATCCACATACATATATATGAAAAAACTCGCTCCAACCAAAGAAGAAATTGCGCTGATGCAGCCGTTTGTCGGCCTTACGCTGGAGCACATCCATGTGCCAGCAACAAAGGATGAGTTTGCGTCCGCCGCCGCCAGGATCAAGGAATCGAACATCGTCGGTTTCGATACCGAATCCAAACCGACGTTTGTCGTCGGCGATGTAAGCGAGGGGCCGCACGTTGTCCAGTTTGCGCTGCACGACAGGGCTTTTCTGTTTCAGGTGCATCGAACGGAGGGTCTGCCGTTTCTGGTCGAGTTGCTGCAATCGGAAAATGTGATCAAGGTCGGTTTCGGCCTTAAATCGGATAGCGGGCATATCTTCAAGAAACTTGGCGTCAAATTCGGCGGGGTGGTCGATCTCAATGTGGTGTTCAACATGCGGGGCTACCGCAAGGAAATGGGCGCGCGGGCGGCGGTGGGGTTGGTCTTCAATCAGCGCTTTGCCAAGTCGAAAAAGATCACCACCACCGATTGGTCGCAACCCCATCTCACCCATCAGCAAATGCTCTACGCGGCGAACGATGCGTATGCGGCGCTGAAGGTGCTGGAAGCACTTGACCTGCGTCGCGAAGATTTGCCGATCATGGGATTGAGCCCTGAATCGCCCGGCAGATCTGGATTCTGTACAGCGGAATCATCAGTGGAGACATCTGATTAGTATTGGAGACAAAGCCCGGCACAGTTGCCTGCTTGCCAGGGATATTGCATAACTCCCTCTTCCGGACAGATTCATTCGCCCTGAATAACCACACCCCCAAGTCATTCTATTCAGCTTCAGCTGACGCCAGTTGTACTTCAGTACAATGGCTCTTACAGATGAATCAAGTATTCTGAACGAATGAAATATGTGTTTATCCGTTCCGGAACGAGGGTCTTATGAAATTTCTCAATATTGTGTTTGTTTTGATCGGTCTGGCATCCATATTTCCAGCCAATGCAGCCAATAGCGTTACTTCATCGCTGAACATCATCTCGACTCCGTCCATAGGAACCGGGAGTCTTGGAGAGGTTACCATTACGCAGACCAGTTCCACGACAGTTGAATTCTCTGTCGCGTTGGCTCCTGCTACTGCTTTCGTTTCAACTGGTGGCCCGCACCATGCCTTTACGTTCAACCTTGAGTTGTCGACTCCCTATTCAATCTTATTCAATAATCCTGACAATGGGATGTTCGTATATACAGGGGG
The DNA here is from genome assembly GCA_049286265.1 of Sideroxyarcus sp. Classification (GTDB taxonomy): domain Bacteria; phylum Pseudomonadota; class Gammaproteobacteria; order Burkholderiales; family Gallionellaceae; genus Sideroxyarcus. The sequence continues at coordinate 154,231 of JBAQDF010000002.1, read as the reverse complement.
CTCAGCTGTCAATACACCCTATGGAAAATTCTACAACGCTATAGACTGTCCAGGATGCGGCCCGGGTGCAAGCAATGCATATTTTGGCGTGCTTAATTTCACAATTACCGGTAACACCGGAATCAGTTTGAGCGACTTCGTTGCAAATTCAGGCGGATACTTCTTCTCGGCTGATGTGATCGGACCTTTGGGTGGAACGGGCAATATAGCTGCCAATGCAATAACACCGTTAGTAACACCTGTTCCGGAACCCCAGACTTACGCCATGTTGCTTGCCGGATTGGCTTTCATTGGTTTTTCGGCCCGTCGTAAAAAAGACTTCGCCGTTTAATCCGGGCTGTTGTGCAGTTCAAGAGAAAACGGGAGCCAAGGCTCCCGTTTTTATTTCTTGACCGTCTTCTGCCATGTTCACTTACAGGCTCTATTCTGTCAGGCTGAATGCGCTTGCACACCAGTTAAATGACCACCGGCATTAAAGCCGGAGGCCTCCCCCATCAACTGTTTGGTGCAAGACCGCCACAGGTCAAACCTTTTTGAACACGCCTCCCCGACCGGTGGAATACCTCACTGAATTTGCGATGCTGTGCAGGCGCCCCCTTCGTCTCCGAACCTGCGTAAATTGGTAGGGTTAAGAGGGGGGACTCGTTGAAACTCCTATGAAACAGGTTTGCCAAGGAGTAAATTACGCATTCAAAGCAAACCTATTGAAAGATAGGGACGCAAAGTTACCGGTCTAAGGAGCCTCACGGTTCTAAGACAGCGGGATTGCCGGCTTCCATGCAAGCATCAAGTGGATTCCGTTACCTCCCAGGCATTGTCCAACCGATCTACTTGCAGTCCCCTTGGCCGATAGCGAATGCGGTGAACAGAGGATTTGGCAAGTGCAAATTAGAATCACAAACCGCGAAGTTGTAATCCTGGTGATTGTTTCCCTGATGGCGCTCGCCGCCAATTTGCCCGATGGTGCAATTGGAAACGTTGTCGACCGGAGACTGTTATTGGTCACACTGGTGGCGACAGTTGTTATTTCCCTGTTCCGTTATCTCAAGTTCATGCTGTTCCTGACGGTATCAGTGCTGGCTATCGGCGCCAACTTGCCGGAGCATCTGGCCAATCAGTTGGGCATCAGTCAGACCGCAATGATTGCGGCGTCGGGCATGCTCGTTTGTGTTGCCCTGTTGAACAAGATGTACCACCTGAGACCGCTCAAGAGGCTCAGGAAAAAATCGAAAGCGGCCGACAATCCCAAGGTCGACACCATCGACTCCAGAGGCGACGTAATCACTGCGATTGTCACAGGAGATTTCGCCTCGCTGCATCAATCACTCCTTTCCGGTGTGGAAATCAATTTTCGCCAGAATGGCGATATCCCGCTCTTCCTTGCCATAGAAAAAGGCTATGCCGATCTGGTGCTGTTGCTGCTTTCCCACGGGGCATCTCTCAAGGTAAGGAACAAGGAAGGGAAAACGCCCATCGAGTTTGCCTTGCTGAATAATGAGATACGTATTGCGGAAATCATCCGTTATGCATCCAAACAGAACCTTGCCGTTCAAAGCCGCACAGTATTTCCAGTCTCCAAAAAGAGCAAGATGGTCATTCTGTTTGCGGACATTTGCGGAAGCACCGCGTTGTACGACAAATTGGGAAATGATTCGGCCTTGCATGTGATCACGCATACCTTGAATATCCTGACCCAGGAAGTCGCCGCGCATAAAGGCGTCCTGATCAAGACCATCGGCGACGAGATCATGTGTTCATTTCCCAACATCGTCCTGGCTACCCAGGCAGCCAGCGCCATGCATCGTGCCATTGATGCACGGCGTCCCGGCGGAACTCTTCCGATCTTTGTGCGCATCGGCTTCCATTACGGCGAAGTGATTCACAAGGAAAACGATGTGTTTGGAGATGCCGTGAATATTGCCGCCCGCGTAACTGCTGTCACACGGGCACGACAGATCATGACGACACAGACGGTAGTTGATGCGTTGCCAAACGGATTCGCGGATAAAACGCGCCCCGTCATGCGTGCCGCATTCCGCGGCAAGCAGGATTCCTTCGCCATATTTCAAATTCTTTGGGAGCAGGAAGGCACGATATTCGGCCGAGTTGGCCAAACGGCATTTCGCAAACCGGATGAGAACGCCAATGCAGCATTCAGTGGCAACCGGACTATTCAGCACCCCGAGCAGCAGTACGATCAAACAATCACTCCGGATAAAACTTTCCCGGATAGCACCAATCAGTTGACCGAGCGTCAGACACCTTGAGAAACAGGAAAGCAGTCTTTGGATCAGGCCCGGCATTGCCGGGCTTTTTCTTTGCCTTATTTCTTTGCCTTATACAGATCAGCGCCTCCCTTGACGGATTTTAATATAGGCGTTAACCCTTATTTTGTTGGTGGGGGTTTTGCTATATAAGCATGTTGCATGCCTCGGCATGACTCGGGGGATAGCCGACTTTATCAACACACGAAAATAAATATGTACCTTTCCGTACGCATCAAATTTGTGTTGGCGCTGGCGGGAGCCGCGTTGTGGACGTTGCTGTCGATCTGGCTGGCGCGCGAGTGGTTTGCGGATCTCGGCAGCCATATTGGAATCCCGTTGGCGATATTCCTGATCGGGGGCATTGCCATCGTTCCCGGCTTCATGAACTCTTTTCTCCTGTGCAGCCTGTTTATGGACAAACGTCCGCTGCGCAGCCCGTTGCAGCACTACCCGCCTCTGACCATTCTGGTTGCCGCGTACAACGAAGCAGCTTCGATAGCGGACACGCTCACCAGCATCGCGAACCAGAACTATCCGGGCAAGCTACAGGTCATCGTGATCAATGACGGTTCCACGGACGGGACTGCCTCTATTGTGCGGAATTGCCTGCCCCTCTATCCCTGGTTGACGTTGCTGGACATCAAGCAGAACGGGGGCAAGGCCAATGCGCTTAACCGCGCACTGGAGACCGCGCAACATGATCTGGTGCTGACGGTGGATGCCGACTCCTACCTGTTCGGCGACTCACTGCAAAGCATTGTCGAACGTTTTCTGGAAGATCCTCCCAACACGCGCGCGGTGGCCGGTACGGTGCTGGTGCGCAATTCGCGCTCCAACTGGATCACGCTGGCGCAGGAGTGGGACTACTTTCACGGCATCGCCGCCATCAAGCGCACGCAATCGCTGTTTCAGGGCACGCTGGTTGCGCAGGGTTCGTTCTCGCTGTACGACCGGGCCACGCTGGCTGCGTTGGGCGGCTGGCCCGTCTGCGTGGGGGAAGATATTGTTCTGACCTGGGCCATCCTCAAAGCCGGTTACCGCGTCGGGCACTGCGAAGATGCGTGCCTGTTCACCAACGCCCCCACTTCGCTGAAACAATTTTTCCGGCAGCGCCGACGCTGGGCACGCGGGATGGTGGAGGCCTTCAAACATCATCCCGGCGTATTACTCAAGCCGCAGCTTCCAACTTTTTTCATCTACTGGAACCTGCTGTTCCCCCTGATGGATCTGGCCTTCACGGCAGGTTTCATACCGGGGCTGGTCCTGGCAATGTTCGGCCATTACTGGATCGTCGGCCCCATGACGCTGGCACTGATACCGCTGGGTCTGGCCATGAATACTTTCATGTTCTGGGTGGAAACAAAAATGTTCAACTATCGCCACCTCAAGGTTCGAAGAAATCCGCTCGGCTTCATGATCTATGTTTTTGTTTACAGCCTGCTGCTGCAACCCATCTGCCTGATGGGCTACCTGTCCGAATTGTTCAACATTCGCAAGAACTGGGGAACAAAATGATTTCAGGAACGCGAATGAACAGAGTTTTGTCATCGACTGCAATCGCGCTGCTGACAATTGCGCTGTGCCAACCCGCGGGCGCAGCGACTGATCCCGTGAATTCGGAACAGGGCGGCGGCGGATATTTCTTTGCCGCACACGATACCGAAGGCTTCGACACGCTTGCTTTGGCGCTGGAATATCTGCCTGAGCTCCGCAACGCCGATGTGCTAACAGGAATACGTTACACGCACCGCACCTATATCCAGCAAAACTGGCGGCGCGAGGCGCATCAGGTATCGCTGCTCAAACGCGCACTCGACCCGGCAACGTCCAACGGCTGGCAAATGGATGCCGGATTGTCCCAGCAGGGACCGCGCGTCATGCTCACGCTGGATGGCAGCTACCACCGTGCCCTGGCCGCAAAGACCGGCCTGGATCTGTTCGTGGATCGCGAGTGGGTCGAAACCCGGCTTGCACTGGATAGCGGAACCCATTTTATCTTCCTCGGCGCATCGGTGGATCAAGGGCTTGGCGACCACTGGACGGTGGTCGGACTGGCAGGGCGGCAGGATTTTTCTGACAGCAACTCGCGCGATCACTTCCGCGCGAAAGTTGTTTTTCAACCCTGGCTGGATTCCGGACTGACCCTGCAGGGCCGTTACCGCACTTATCACAGCGACACCGGCAATGTCGGCGGCGTCTATTTCAACCCGGCAAATTACGACGAAACCCTGCTTGCAGCGGGATGGCGCAAACGAATCGAGGGTTGGGTCGTCAGGCTGACCGCAGGCGCCGGGCAGCAACATATCAACAACGATCCGGGTACGAATACCCGCTTGCTGGAGCTCATGCTGGATAGCCCCCCCAGGGGCTTCCAGTTTGTGAGAGTGCGCGGAGGCTACTCCCGCAGCGCTTCATATTCCGGCCCGAACTACGGATATACCTATCTGCAAGGGGAATGGATCATCCGGTTTTGATTCAGCCAGGCGCACCCATGCAACTGCATCGATTCATTGCTGCGCCAGTTTTTCCATCGCCTCTTCTGCTATTTCCCGCACTTCCTCATGAACATCGTCAAGACAGGCTTCCACATAGGTACGCGCAGTTGCGCTACCGGCAAGGCCAAGCAGATAGCAAGCGTCGGCACGCACGCGATGGTCTGGATGGAATGTCAATTCGCCCAGCTGCGGCAACAATGCCTGCAGTTCAGCGGTGTTGGCATAAGCTTCGAGCAGCGCGCTGACACCGAGGCGCACCGAGATATTGGCTTCGGGATCGGCAACAATGGCGAGCAACGGTTTGAGGCGTTGCGTATCTGCGGAGATGAAAGCCACGGCCTGTTTGTAGCCTCCTTCACTCAACAGATGCTCGACATAATGCGCCGTGCCTTCGTCCCCGCTCGCCCACTCGGCCCATTGCCTGAGTTCTGCAATGCTCTGCGCACCGGTGAGCGTAAAAGCGCCCAGGCGCAACCAGGGAGCGCTGCGCACGTCATATTCCGCAGCCTGCTCGGGATGCGCGGCAATGTTGACTACCGTCAGCTTTCCAACCTGTGCCTGCTTGACCAACTCGCTCAGCGACTGCAAAACGGAGGGGCAATGCGTGCAGACAGGCGTGATGAAAAGCAACGCATCGGGGGGTGTGGGAGACATGATGGATCCTCAACAATTCATTGGGCCGTCATTCCCGCGCGGGAATGACAATGCTTATTCGCCTTGCACAGTAACTATGATACGCCGACTGCCGCCGTGGTTCCTGTGCTCGCACAGGTATATCCCTTGCCATGTCCCCAGTTTTGGCCGCCCATCGGCAATCGGAATATTCAGGCTGTTGCCGAGCAAACTCGACTTGATATGCGCCGGCAGGTCGTCCGAGCCCTCGTCCTGATGGCGGTAGTACGGTTCATCCTCGGGTACGGCGCGGTTGAAATAGCTCTCAAAATCCTGGCGTACCGTGGGATCGGCATTTTCGTTGAGGGTTAACGAGGCAGAGGTGTGCATGATGAAGACGTTCATCATGCCGATCCTGAAATTGCGCAGCTCGGGCAGCTCACGCAGCAACTCTTCGGTAATCAGGTGAAAGCCCCGGGCTTTGGATTTCAGGTTTATCTCTTTTTGCAGCCACATGATGAAACTCGCGTCACTTCCCGTTTTGCTGTTCGACCACGCGGATGACCTCGCCTTCGAACACATCGGTATCGGGGTTGGTCTGATGCGGAACCGGGCGCGGCTGGTAATCACGCATCCGCTTGCGCAGTTCGCGGGTTTTCCACCACAGATAGGCCCAGCCCAGCGTGCCGATGATCGCGATGACAACGAGCAAGACTGCCGAAAACATCAGCACCAGCCCGACCATCGCCACAGTCAGCACAAAAGCCACCAGCTTTCGCAACAGGCCGGAAGAATTCGTCGGTGAGTTCAATCCATATTTAATTTGCATTCAGTTTGCCCGAAATGTGCACAACAAGTAAAAAAGTCAGCGTTCCAATTAGCCCTTGTCGAACTTCATCACCCCGCCCTTGCAGTCTACCTTGATGGTGTCCTTCGCGGCGAAGTGACCTTCGAGGATATGCTTGGCCAATGGGTTCTCCAGTTGCGCCTGGATTGCGCGCTTCAGCGGACGTGCGCCGTATACCGGATCGAAGCCCGCATTGGCGATCTCCGAGAGAGCCGCATCGCTGATGGTCAGCTTCATCTCCATCGCAGCCAGGCGTTTTTCCAGATACTGCAACTGGATGCGTGCGATGGACTTGATGTTCTTTTCGTCCAGCGCGTGGAACACCACCACCTCGTCGATGCGGTTGATGAACTCGGGACGGAAGTAGTTCTTCACTTCGCCCATCACCGCCAGTTTGATGACCTGGTAATCGTCGCCGGACATCTGCTGGATCATCTGCGAACCCAGGTTGGATGTCATCACAATGACGGTGTTCTTGAAGTCCACGGTGCGGCCCTGGCCGTCGGTCATGCGGCCGTCGTCCAGTGCCTGCAGCAGCACGTTGAACACGTCCGGGTGCGCCTTCTCCACTTCATCCAGCAGGATGACGGAATAGGGCTTGCGACGCACGGCCTCGGTCAAACCGCCACCTTCTTCGTAACCGACATAGCCGGGCGGCGCGCCGATAAGGCGCGCGACGGAGTGCTTCTCCATGTATTCGCTCATGTCGATGCGAATCAGGTGATCTTCGGAATCGAACATGAAATTCGCCAGCGCCTTGCACAGTTCGGTCTTGCCCACGCCGGTGGGGCCGAGGAACAGGAACGACCCATAGGGACGATTCGGGTCGGACAGGCCTGAGCGCGAACGGCGGATGGCATCGGACACGAGACGCACAGCCTCGTCCTGACCCACCACGCGTTCGTGGATTTTTTCTTCCATCTTGAGCAGCTTGTCGCGCTCGCCCTGCATCATCTTGCTCACCGGGATGCCCGTGGCCCGGCTCACCACTTCGGCGATCTCTTCCGCGCCGACCTGTGTGCGCAATAGCTTGTTCTTTGATGCACCGCCTTCTGCCTCGCGTTGCGCGGCTTCTTTCAGCTTGGCTTCGAGTTGCGGCAGCTTGCCGTATTGCAGTTCGGCCACTTTTTCCAGCTTGCCTTCGCGTTGCAGGCGCACGATCTCTGCGCGCATCAGTTCGATCTCCTCCTTCACGGTCGCTGCGCCCTGTGCCGCGCCCTTCTCGGCTTTCCACACTTCTTCCAGATCGGCGTATTCGCGTTCGAGTTTCTTGATCTCGTCCTCGATCAGGGCCAGACGTTTCTGCGAAGCCTCGTCCTTCTCTTTCTTCACCGCTTCGCGCTCGATCTTCAGTTGGATCAAGCGGCGTTCGAGTTTATCCATCACCTCCGGCTTGGAATCGATCTCCATCTTCATGCGCGAGGCAGCCTCATCGATCAGGTCGATGGCTTTGTCCGGCAGGAAGCGGTCGGTTATGTAGCGGTGTGACAGTTCCGCCGCCGCGACGATGGCCGGATCGGTGATCTCCACGCCGTGGTGCACTTCGTATTTTTCCTTCAAACCGCGCAGGATGGCGATGGTAGATTCAACACTGGGCTCGTCCACCAGCACCTTCTGGAAACGGCGTTCCAGCGCAGCATCCTTTTCAATGTACTTGCGGTATTCATCCAGCGTGGTCGCGCCCACGCAGTGCAACTCGCCGCGCGCCAGTGCGGGTTTGAGCATGTTGCCCGCATCCATCGCGCCTTCGGCCTTGCCCGCACCGACCATGGTGTGAAGTTCGTCGATGAAGACAATGATCTTGCCTTCTTCCTGGGCGATCTCTTTGAGCACATTCTTCAGACGCTCCTCGAACTCGCCGCGATATTTCGCCCCGGCCAGCAATGCCGCCATATCCAGACTCAGGACCTTTTTGTTCCTGAGCGAATCCGGCACTTCGCCGTTAATGATGCGCTGCGCCAGTCCTTCGACGATCGCGGTTTTGCCCACACCGGGTTCGCCGATCAGCACCGGGTTATTCTTGGTGCGGCGTTGCAGCACCTGGATGGCGCGGCGGATCTCGTCGTCGCGACCGATGACGGGATCGAGCTTGCCCTGCCGTGCGCGATCGGTCAGGTCTATGCAGTATTTTTTCAGGGACTCGCGCTGACCTTCAGCCTCTTGCGAACCGACCGACTCACCGCCGCGCACGGCGTTGATGGCGGTTTCCAGCGGCGCACGCGTCACGCCGTGTTGCTTGAACAGACGGCCGCATTCGCCCTTGTCGTTGGTGAGCGCCAGCAGGAACATCTCCGAAGCGATGAACTGGTCGCCGCGCTTCTGCGCTTCCTTGTCGGTAAGGTTGAACAGGTTGGAAAGATCGCGCCCGACCTGCACTTCACCGCTGTGGCCTTCCACTTTGGGCAGGCGGTTCACAGCATCGTTGAGTGCGGTCTTGAGCGCGTTGGTGTTACCCCCGGCGCGGGCCAGCAGGGAGCCTGCGCCGCTGTCGGCATCGTTGAGCAAAGCCAGCAGCAGGTGCTGCGGCTCGATGAACTGGTTATCGCTGCCGACAGCCAGGCTCTGCGCATCGGACAGGGCCTGCTGCAATTTGGTCGTAAATTTGTCGAAACGCATGGTGACTCCTTGATGGAATATCGGTCTGCAAACTAAATGGGGCATGCTGCAACAATTTCAACCCCCTCTCGGTTTCACCTCTCCTTCCCTTATACTACGCCCTCATTCAAGGATATGTACCATGCCCCACTCTACGTTAGCCCGCATCATCCGTACCAATGTTGCCGCCGCCCTGACCGAGGATGGCTGCGACCACGATCTCACCGCGCAATTGATTCCGGAACAGGCGCAGGCCCATGCCACCGTCATCACGCGCGAGGCTGCGGTGCTGTGCGGGACGCTCTGGTTTGAGGATTGTTTCCTGACGCTGGACCCGAACTGCAAAATCAGCTGGAAATTGAAGGAAGGCGATAGGGCTGAAACAGGCCAGACCTTGTGCGAGATTCAGGGCAATGCCCGCGCGATGCTTTCCGCCGAGCGTCCGGCGCTGAATTTTTTGCAGACACTGTCTGCTGTTGCCACACAGACGCGGCATTACGTCGAGGCAGCCCGCGGTACGCATGCCAAAATCATGGACACGCGCAAAACCCTGCCCGGCCTGCGCATGGCGCAAAAGTACGCGGTGAAGGTGGGTGGCGGTCACAACCAGCGCATCGGCCTGTTCGACGGCGTACTGATCAAGGAAAACCATATCGCGGCTGCGGGCGGCATCAGGGCGGTCCTGGAACAGGCTTTCCGCATCACGACGCCGGGCGTTTCCATCCAGATCGAAGTGGAAACCATGGCCCAGCTGGACGAAGCGATTCTGGCCGGAGCGAAGCTCATCCTGCTGGATAATTTTTCATTGGCTGATATGCGCCTCGCGGTAAACCATGCGGCAAAACGCGCCGAGCTGGAAGCCTCCGGCGGCATCACGCTGGAGAACGTGCGCCTGGTTGCCGAGACCGGCGTGGATCGCATTTCCATCGGTGCGCTGACCAAGGATGTGAAGGCGGTCGATCTCTCGATGCGTATCGACCTCCCTTGAAATTGATTGGCACAACCCATATATTAGAATCTCCTGATTTACTGAGATTGATACCATGAGCGACCCCAAACACATTGTCTGCCCGCATTGCGATGCGGTGAACCGCGTTCCCGCCGACAAGTTGGCCGAGCAACCCACCTGCGGCAAGTGCAAAAAAGCACTATTCGAAGCCCATCCGGTCGAACTGAACGGCAGCAACTTCATGCAGCACATCTCGCGCAACGATATCCCGGTGCTGGTGGATTTCTGGGCGCCCTGGTGCGGGCCGTGCCGCTCGATGGCGCCAGCCTACGAGCAGGCCGCACAGCGTTTGGAGCCGAACATGCGCGTGGTCAAGCTGAATACGGAAGAGGCACAACAGCTCGCCGCGCAATACAATATACGCAGCATCCCGACGCTGGCCTTGTTCAAAGGCGGGCGCGAAGTGGCGCGTCAGGCCGGGGCGATGGATGCCGCCAATATCGTGGCGTGGGCAAACTCGAAATCCTGAATGGAGAAAATATGAAACGCATCATTTTTTTGTCGGTCGCGTTGCTGCTGGTAGCGTGCAGTAATCCGTCCAGAAACCTGTACGAAGGCATCAAAACCAACAACGATGCGAAGCGGTCGCCGACCGAACGCGCCATGACGCCGACACCGAGCTACGACGAGTACAAGAAAGAACGGGAAGGCAAGACCGGGGAATGATCCCGGACCAGCCCCGATGAGCACGGATCATTTCTCGCCGGTTGCCGTACAGTACGCATCGTTTCGCCCCTCGTATCCGGACGAACTGTTCGATTGGCTGGCCAGCGTCGCTCCCGGGCGCATACAGGCATGGGATTGTGGGGCGGGCAGCGGACAGGCGACCGAGCCGTTGGCCGCACGCTTCGAGCAGGTGCTGGGTACCGACATCAGTGCCGCGCAACTTTCTTCTGCCCCGAAGCCGGGTAATGTCGAATACCGCGTAACCCCCGCCGAAACCAGCGGCCTGCCCGACCACTCGGCAGACCTCATCACCGTGGCCCAGGCTCTGCACTGGTTCGATTTACCCGCGTTCTATGCCGAAGTACGGCGTGTGCTGAAACCGCAAGGTGTGATCGCAGCATGGGGCTATAACCGTTTCCTTATCGATCAACCCGGGTTGCAAAGGATCATCGATCATTTCTATGTGGAAACAATCGGCCCTTATTGGCCTGCAGAGCGCGTGCATGTCGAGAATGAATATCGTCACCTTCCCTTTCCCTTCTCCCGTATCCACACCCCGCGATTCTCCCTGCAAAAAGAATGGCCGTGTGAACACTTGATGGGGTACCTGCGCAGCTGGTCGGCGGCGGGACGCTATCAAGCTGCGAACGGAATCGATCCGGTCGATGCGCTCGAAAAAGAGATCAAGTTGCACTGGCCGGAGGGGAAATCATTCTGGATTGAATGGCCGTTATTCTTGCATGTCGGCCGGGTGGATTGATCAGGCCGCCTTGCGCGCCACCATGTCGATCAGCGCCGACATGCCGCTGTGACCTTCCCCTTCGCGGATAATGTCGTCGTGTTCGCACAGATGCAGGATTTTCATGTCGGCGAACGCCTTGCGCAACAGCGCTTCGCTGTAGAGGTTCCCTGCCTGCGACGGCCCGCCGGTTTTGAACTCAAGCTGGCGCGGCGTATAACCTTGCAACAGCAATAACCCGCCCGGCTTGAGACAGCGCTTGATGGCGGCGAACATCTGCTCCCGTTCCGGTGAGGTCACAAACTGGATGAAGATGGCCACGACCACGTCGAACCTCTCCTTACCCCAATCCCACTGCAACAGATCGACCTGCTCGAACTTCACTTTGACGCCGCGCTGCTGTGCCAGTTTTTTTGCTTTTTCCAGCGCAACGGATGAGGAATCCACCGACAGCACTTCCAGCCCCTGTTGCGCCAGCCACACACCGTTGCGGCCTTCTCCGTCGGCCACAGCGAGGCAGTTCATTCCCGGCTTCAGCAGATCATTCTGCGAGATCAGGAAGGCATTCGGTTCGGTGCCAAAATGGTATTCCTCCCCGGAATAGCGTTCATCCCAAACGCTCATACGGCTCTCCAGAAGAACCACCATCCACTCAGCGTAATGAAAGAGAGAATGATCCCCACTGCCACCATCACGTTCGCCAACTCCGGATCAAGGTCGTGTTCGGTTGCCACGATAGCGGCGGTAATCATCGGCGGCATTGCCGCTTCAAATAAAGTGACCTGTATTGCCTGTCCGTGCGCACCGAGCAGTTGCACATAGAGCAGGTAGATTGCCAGCGGCGCAAGAACAAGCTTGAATGCCAGGCCGATGGCGAGGTTGCGCTTATGTTCGGCGATATGTCCCAGGCGCAATTGCATGCCGACCGACAGCAACGCCATGGGTGCGAGTGTGTCGCCAAGCCGTTTCAACAATGCAGTAAACCAATCTGCATATTCGACCGGGATGAGCAGCAAGGAAATGACGAGCGCAATGAACGGCGGGAACAGTACGATGCGTTTTGCAATTTCTGCCGCAGTGGGACGACCCGATGAGTAAATGCCCGCCACCGTGATTCCCAATACCGAAAGCGCAAAAAACGAACCGAGTTGGTCTACGATGATGGCGGTGGCGATTCCTGATTTGCCGTAGAACGCCTCCACCATCGGCACGCCGAAGAAAGAAGTGTTCCCCAAGCCCCCTACCAGAATCAATGCTCCGGTGGTGGCGCGCGGCAGATTCAGCCAACGGCCCACCAGCCAGAAAAAACCTGCCGACATGCCGAAAACCAGCCATGGCATCACCGCGACCAACAATATGTCGCCCGAAATGTGCAGTTCGTGGATATACAGCAGCGCCAGCGCGGGAAGCGAAATGTGGATGATGAAACTGTTGAGCGTGGCGGGCGCATTGTCCGGCATGCGCTTGAAGCGGCGCAGCAGCATGCCGGCGAGAAAGCAGAGGATGAGCAGGAGAAGATTATTCATGGTGCGCCATTTTGACACAGGCCAAGCTTCCCCAGCCAACAACAGCCCCATACAAATTGCGGGATTCACGTTCAGGAACGTTTGAACACCTCGTGTATTGGACTTTCCGCAATTCATTACACATACATTTTGGACTACCGTCATTCCGGCGTAGGCCGGAATCCAGCTTATCCAATAACACCGCGCAGCGGGCAAAGCTTTATTGGAGTGTTGTCCCACTGCGTGGGATTTCGTTATCTGGCTGGGTTCCGGCCTACGCCGGAATGACGATGTGTAAACTAATTGGTGTGAACTTGAAACGTTTCGGGCGCCTGCCCTGTTTGATACCGCTGCCACATTGACTGGTAGGCGGCCTCAAGATTGCGCACTTGCCGTTCGGTATCGAATATCGACATAGAGAGTCGATTCGCGGCCAGCTTCTCCCTGATCTGCCGCAACTCATCTGCATGGGTAGCGAGATGGTACGCACGTTCTTCATATTCCTGCGGGCTACCGGTGATCAGTTCTTCCAGACCAGCCGCGGTGAGCAAACCGGAGGCAACGCGCGAAGCCATCGTTTCACCCGCACAAGTCAATACCGGTAAGCCTGCCCACAAGGCTTCTGCCGCCGTGGTTTGGGCATTGTAAAAAGCAGTATCCAGAAACAGATCGGCCATGCGGTAGCGCGCGAGATACGCAGGATTGGTTACCCGCGGCGCAAATACCAGACGATCCGGATCTACGCCACGCGCCTCTGCTTCCTTGCGCAGATTGGAGACAACGGCTTCGCTGCCCTTGTACAACCATAAAACGCTTCCCTCCACTCGGCTCAACAGACGCATCCAGATGTCGAAATCCACGGGAGTGATTTTGTAGTTGCTGTTGTGGCAACAGAAAATGAAGCCCTGTGCAGGCAAACCCAGCTCTTCACGCGAGAGCTTCTGCGCAGAAACCTCCTGCTCGTTATCGAACATGAAATAACTGTTGGGCAAATACGCAATTTTCTCCGCAAAGAATCTGGTGGTTGTTGCGGGAACAACAACCGGATCGGCCAGAAAATAGTCGATGAAGTTTGCGCCCGTCGTATGCAACATACCGATATAGCTGACCTGAAGCGGAGCGGGCCTCTGAGCGAATATCTCAGGGCGACAAAATCTCGTGTAGCCTGCCAGGTCGACCAGGACATCGATGTCGTCGCAATGAATGATCTCGGCTGCTACACGATCATCCAATCCACTGAGCTCCCTGAAAATATCGCAACCTTGCTCTATGTCGTAACGGACGCTGCTTCCGTCCCCAGGGCGCAATGAGTATCCATAGATTTCAAATCTGGCCCGATCATGTAGCGCAAACAGGCGATGTGTCGTTGTCGCGATCGGGTGAATTCTGAAGTCGGGAGAGACATAGCCAATCCGCAATTTGCCAGTGTGTTTTTTATCATGAACAAATGGCACAAGAGGGGCGACATTTTCCGTAATCCGTGCCGCAACACTTTTTGCGAGCGCCAGACTGACCATGCCGGAAGCAGGCAAGGCGCAGGCACGAAACACCAAAGCTGGTTCGGCGATCCCTTCTGATTTACCGAAGGAGCTGTTGATTAGAAAATCGAAGTCGGTCACAAATCTGTCCCAGCTTCTCCAATCGCAAGAATCCAGCCTTGTCGCTTCCTTGATCAGATAAATCACCTCGGGCATGAAATGACGCAACTCTCCTTCTGCCAATGCGGCAGCATTGCTGATGCTTTGATCAAATATTGCCGGATCAATTTTCTGGGTGGTAAGAAATTCGCGCTGTGCCTGATCGAAACACTTCAGCATCGAAAGTGCAAGCCCAGCGGCGAAGTGCGCTTTTGCGAAACGAGGAGTGATTGCAAGTACTCGTTCGTACGCTGAAAGCGCTTCTTCCCAACTGCTCAGCGCCATTAAAACCTCACCCAGATTGAACTGGGCATGTTCCCATTCCGGTCGCAACTCAACCAGACGTTTATTATTACTGAGAGCCTCATCCAGGCGGCCCAGCCTGATCAGCAAGGCGCCGCGATTAAGCAGCGCGGCGGCAAATTCAGGATGATGCTTGAGTGCCAGCTCGTAGCGTTCAAGTGCTGCGTGCAGGTCACCCATTTGTTCCAGCACGACCCCCATATTCAACAACATCTGCGCGTCGGTGGGTGCCAGATGCAGCGCCTTGCGATAGACATACAGCGCCTCCTGATGGCGCCCCAGATCGAATAGCACGGCACCCTTGGCGCATCTGGCCTGGATATGGCGCGGTTCTATCGAGATCGCTCGTTCCAGCGCTCGCAACGCATCTTCCGGTTTATCGGCTTGATGATTGCACGCGCCCAGTAAGAACCAGGCCTGTGCATCGCGGGGAGATTTTTCACACTTCTCAACAAGCAGAGATAATGCCTGCTGGACCTTGCCTTGTTCCAGCAATTGCACGGCAAGGTTCAGCATTCAGGCAAGTCTGCGATCAGGGAAGCCGACGCCTAATTCTTTGCAAAGGCTGCTACACCTTGAAGGCTGCCGCCTCCGGCACTGGAAATTGTGTAGGAAAGCCCCGCGCGCGACGCATTGGTTCCGGCAAAGAAACCATTGATTGTGGTTGGACACGAACTTGGGCAGGAACTGGTTGAACTGGTTGTATTAATAAAACCGGAGAAATTCGATCCAGATATCGCTATTATGGGATTGGCCATGTTGTTCATCGAATAAGCGTATGTGCCGTTCGTAATATTTATGTTGACGCCTAGAGTTCCAGCAACAAAATTGGCACTCAGAGTTCCATCGACAATATATGGGGTTATTGATCCATTCGTGGCCGTCGGGCTGGTGTAGCCCATCAGGGTGTAGTTTGCACTTGCTGGCAGGGATGCGATCGGAGTCGGAATGCCAATCACATAATCGAATGTGCCTGTCATAGGTTGCGGCGTTGTGCCGGTAGTTGGACCGCCATCCCAGCGTCCCCAGCCGATAATGCCATCGGTTGCGGAAAAGGAGACTGTCGCCGCACCTAGTGCGCCTGTTTGGAGCGTGGACAAGGTATAGCTATATTGAACCAGTTGGCTCGATCCACTAAAAACGGTATTGACGCCCGTCACCAGATTAATGCCGAAAGTGGATGCCGTAGTATAGGCATCGACCATTGTGTAACCGGGGCCTGACGGCAGACTGATCAGGGCCAGATTGCCGGAGCTGTCGCGATTGTCAGCCACAGTGAACGTAGGTTCCTGCAGACCGGCCGGTGGCGTATGCGGTTGCTCATTGGTGGGAACGGGTGCGGTATTGGCATTGGCGACAAATGCGGCGCCGCCGGCCGTCACCACCAGAAGACCTGCGTTATTGCTCAGCGAGATCGCACCTTCGCCCACATTCACGAACAGACCATCATCGCGCAGTACCATGTTGTAACCGGTGCCGCGAATGCCGAGGGTAGCCGCGGGTGTCTTGACCCGGTAAGTATTCTTGTTGGCATGACCAATCGCGCCGGTGATCGCGCGGAAGCCGCCTTTCAGCAAACTGAAAAAACCTTTTTCCTCACCATCCGTCTTGTTCTTGTAGTTGAACTCATCCACGCGGAACTTGGTGTTGGGCTGCAGCGAAATAAATCCGCCGTCGGTAAAACGAACTTGGGCGCGCGCGCCTGCAGACGTGCTGATTGTCTCGCCGACATTGATCTCTGCGCCCTTGCTGAGCGGATGCCGAGTGCCAGTCGACGTTACCGACTCCACATTGCCGATTGCGAAATCCACGCGGCCCGCGGCACAATATCCCGTTACTGGAAAGGCCGCCGAGATCGTGGCCAGAAACATTGCCTGCCGGGTCAATTTGAAACGATTTTTTGGGTTCATGTTTTCTCTCCGCTATGCAAGGTTTGGCACGGGTCAGTTGAAATCACGGCGCAGACCGAGACTGATCATGCTGCGCTTATAGTCGCTGATAACGATATTGGACTTGTTTTTGGTGTAGCTGATCTGGGGAGTCAGTGTCCATAACTTGCCCATCACGTAGTTGAGGCCCACTTTCAGGTCAGTCTGGGTATCCTTGCGCGTGACCAGGAAGAAAGGATCATCCCCGCCGTAACGGCGCGACTCGATGCTCAAGGAACCAAACAGCTTGGTCTGCGCATAGATACTCAATTCGCCGCCCGTCCTCAAACCGAGGAGCTTATGCCCCAGATAGAGATAGGACTCGCCGGATTGTTTTTCCTTTTCCCGGCCTGCGTAGAGACCACCGTAAACGACGGGGGCATAGTCACCGCTTAACATGCTGGCGTAGGCCACGCCCAGCACATAGCGGTTGGCATCACGGATGGTTTGGTCGGGGTATTTCAAATTGGTGTATTGCAGATAGCTGCTGGCCTGGCTGCCACGGCTTTTCAGGTCACGCTGCCACTGCAAAGTCATGCCGGAGGCATTGCGATAACGCTTGGCGTCAACATTGAAGCCCTGCAACTGCAGCGCGGCAGAGTAGCTATCCTCCGCCGCCGTATAGCTGAGACCCACGTTGCCATCCATCTCACCGGTATTAAAAATATGCTTCGAAGAATTCTTGCGCTCGTTCAGGTTCACTCCGCCGAACACTGACCAATCCGGAGAAAGGGAATGACGAACATTGGCTCCTCCGCTGACAGTCGCAAATGAATCTCTTGTCTGGACGCCGGTAGCATCCAGTGTCGCAACCGCTCCGCCAAACAACGGAATCGCAACCTGGTCGCTGGCGGTCGCGCTGTTGACGTTGCTGTCGTTACCAATGGAAGCTTCGAGATATCCGTTCAGCTTCGTACCCTTACCACCCTGCCCTTGATTGATGGCATCAAGAAATCTCTGGATGGTGGCGTTCACCTCCTTGGGAGGATTCTGGCTCTGGACGGTTTCGAATTCCTGTTTTGCGGCTGCATTCTCGCCACTGGCAAAATAGGCCCGGGCAATTTCAGCTCGCGCCTGCAAATGCTTGGGTCTGACGGCCAGCACACGCTCCAGCGCAAAGATCGCCTCTGTCGGTCTGCCGCTATCCAGCGCTGCAATACCCAGCAGATAATCGTAATCCGGATCACCAGCACGCCAGGACTGCTCCGGCTCCAACAGTGCATATGCCTCTTCCAGCTTGCCTGCTTTAATCAACCTGTCCGCATCCTGGAGCAACTTCTGCCGGGCGCCGGCGGATTCTCCTGCAACACCCGCCTTGGAACTGTCATTCTGAATGGTTGTGACCTCAGCGTGCGCTACTCCCGCCGCAAACATCAACCCGGACAATGCCACCAATGGCAATTTTGAGAATTTCATTATTTTCCCCCGCTGATTGGCTCTACACGTATAGGCATGCAATCACCATTCTTCATGTTTTGCATAAACTATTATTGACGGGATTGCTGGCTAACGGGGCTAAAGGTACAACTATCTATCCCGCTTATCAACCTAAAACGGTCACATTGATTGGTCATGCCGTGTTACATAGATGACAATCTGGCAATTTAATTCTGCGCCAGAAAGTCTGGTCTGCGACTTCCCATTCCCAGATGAATTTTTTCAACTTTACCGCATCTGCCGTCCGTTGCAGCAGTCCCCATAGAAAAGGGCCGGACTCGCCGACCCTTTCACACAACCTACGACCAACGAAGGTTACTGCTGTTTGCCTTTCCTGCGCCGCGCTGTTACGCCAAGAAGTCCCAAGCCCACCAGCATCATTGCATAGGTTTCTGGTTCTGGAACAGGTAATACAACAATTGGAACTAAAGTACCACTCCCAAGGTGGACGCAATTATTACAAGCATTTCCTTGTGTATACGGATACGTTGGTTTATCCCACACATTAAACATGTTATTTGTAGCCACATACATGTATCCACCATCTGATTGAAAATTCCAAATCTTGAAATCTGTCAGGTTGCCATTCGTGTCGAATGTTGCAGAATCAGATGAAGTGCCTGCTACAAAATCGGCTAACGTCCATGTTTTCGTCCCTGTAGTCAGGGAGAACACCACGATTGCGGAAGATCCGGGCAGGGTGTTATCAACAGTAATGGTCCCGTTTAAAACTGGTGATAAGGGCAAGCCATAGGGGTGGCTGTAGATATCTGTATAGCAGCCATATGGACAAATGAGCGTCTTGTTCCACCAATTGCCAGAAACTGAAAAGTCATATTCCATGATTGAAGCCTGGGCTTGACTTGCAATACCGGAAAATACAAGAGTAACAACTGCGGCAACCAGATACTTATTTAGTATTGCCCAAATATTTTTTTCCATTTTTTTACATCCCCTTTTTCTGACAAGCTTGCAAATTCATACAGTTATTTGCGTATAAACGATTAAAGACCTAAAGCGTTCGCGACGTTAAAGCCTTTTACGGAGTAAGCCTATTGTACTTAAGTGCTAGACGATGACAATCGTCTAGCAAGAAAAACTTCGTGCATGAGATAAAACGCTTTTATTCATCTCGGCAGTTTGGGCCATGGAAACATGGAATGGATCAAATACAGATGAACTGCATTACATAGGTACTTTTCCCTCGATGAACGCCTTGAGCTTCGCTAAATCCGCATCCATCACTTCGCAGCGTTGCGGCAGCTTTTCGATACCCTCCATGGACGCAGGACGTTCGGGCTCACGCCCCAGCGCTTCCTGGATAGTCTCTGCGAACTTGGCGGGTAGTGCGGTTTCCAGGCAGATCAGCGGCAGGCTGGGACGGCGTTGCTCCAGACCGACCTTCAATCCGTCGGCGGTGTGCGTGTCTATCATCACGCCGTATTCCTGCCACACTTCGCGGATGGTCTTGAGGCGATCCTGGTGCGTACTCTTGCCGGAGGCGAAGTCGAACTTCGGCAGGGCGTTCCAATAATCCGTACCCTTGATATCGAACGAACCGCCTGCATCGACCTTGCTCCAGAATTCGCGCACCTTCGCGGCATCGCGACCGACCAGGTCGAATACGAAACGCTCGAAGTTGCTGGCCTTGGAAATATCCATCGACGGGCTGCTGGTCTCGTAGGTGTGATCGGTGCCGCGCGGACGGTAAACACCGGTGCGGAAGAACTCGTCGAGCACGTCATTTTCATTTGTTGCCAGAATCAGCTGGCCGATGGGCAAGCCCATCATGCGCGCGATGTGTCCGGCGCAAATGTTGCCGAAGTTGCCGGAAGGAACCGAGAACGCGACCTGCTCGTCATTGGATTTGGTCGCGGCGAAGTAGCCCTTGAAGTAATACACCACCTGCGCCGACACGCGCGCCCAGTTGATCGAGTTGACCGTACCGATCTTGTATTTCGCCTTGAAAGCGTGATCATTGGACACAGCCTTCACCATATCCTGCGCATCGTCGAACATGCCGTTGACAGCGATGTTATGGATGTTCGGGTCTTGCAGCGAATACATCTGCGCGCGCTGGAAGGCGGACATCTTGCCATTCGGCGACAGCATGAACACGCGGATGCCGAGCTTGCCGCGCATCGCGTATTCGGCGGCAGAACCGGTGTCGCCGGAAGTAGCGCCGAGGATGTTCAGCTCTTCGTGCTGCTTCGCCAGTGCGTACTCGAACAGATTGCCGAGCAACTGCATGGCCATGTCCTTGAACGCGAGCGTCGGGCCGTTGGAGAGTTCCTGGATGAACACGCCTTCGCTCAGTTTGCGCAAGGGAGTGATCTGGGTAGCATCGGAATCGCTGCGGCCATTGCAGTAGACCTGCGCGGTATAAGTCTTGCTGATGATAGCCTTGAGGTCGGCCGCCGGTATGTCGGTGATAAATTTCGACAGCACTGCATAGGCAAGATCGGCATACGGCAGCTTGCGCCAGGCATCCAGCTCGGCGCTCGTCACCTTGGGATATTGCTCGGGCAGATACAAGCCGCCGTCCGGCGCAAGGCCGCCCAGCAGGATTTCGGTAAAGGTTTTGGCGGGCGCATTGCCGCGGGTGGAGATGTATTTCATTTGTATTACCTCAACATCAGGTAGGTTGGGTTGAGTATAGCGATACCCAACATTGACAATCCAAGCGATGGGTATCGCTTTGCTCAACCCATCCTACATATTATTTTCCGAGTTCTTCCAGACGCAGCTTGGTCACTTTGCCTGCCACCACGCCCAACGCTTCGATCTTCTTGATCGCTGCATTGATGCGCTTCTCGCGTGTCTGGTGGGTGAGCATGATGAGGTCGGTCTGCTCCTCGCCTTCTTCCGGTTCTTTCTGAATCACGGCATCGATGGATATCTGCTCATCCGCCAGGATGCGCGTAATGTCTGCCAGCACGCCGGGTTTGTCCTGCACGCGCAGGCGCAGGTAGTAGCTGGTGATCACGTCATCCATTGGCAGGATCTTGATATCGGCCATCGCGTTCGGCTGGAACGCCAAGTGCGGCACGCGGTTCTGCGGGTCGGCAGTCGCGGTGCGCGTCACATCCACCAAGTCGGCGATCACCGCGCTGGCAGTCGGTTCTGCACCGGCCCCTTTGCCGTAATACAGCGTAGCGCCGACTGCGTCGCCCTGCACCAGCACGGCATTCATCGCGCCTTCGACGTTGGCGATGAGGCGCTTGGACGGGATCAGCGTGGGATGCACGCGCAGTTCGACGCCTTCGTCGGTGCGCCTGGTGATGCCCAACAGCTTGATGCGATAACCCAATTGCTCGGCATATTTGATATCGACCGCATCCAGTTTGGAGATGCCTTCGATGTAGGCCTTGTCGAACTGCATCGGGATGCCGAACGCGAGCGAGGACAGGATGGTGATCTTGTGCGCCGCATCGACTCCCTCGATGTCGAAGGTCGGGTCGGCTTCGGCGTAGCCCAGACGCTGCGCTTCTTTCAGCACGGTGTCGAAGCTCAGGCCCTTGTCGCGCATCTCGGACAGGATGAAGTTGGTTGTGCCATTTATTATCCCGGCAATCCACTCGATGCGGTTGGCGGTGAGACCTTCGCGCAGCGCCTTGATGATGGGGATGCCGCCCGCCACTGCCGCCTCGAACGCGACCATCACGCCCTTGTCCTGCGCGGCCTTGAATATCTCGTTTCCGTGCACGGCCAGCAGCGCCTTGTTGGCGGTGACCACATGTTTGCCGTTGGCGATGGCTTTGAGCACCAGTTCTTTCGCCACGCCGTAGCCGCCGATCAGTTCGATGACGATATCGACTTCCGGATCGGTCACCACGGAGAATGCATCGTCCGTCACGCGGCATGCACCGGCGGTAACTTTCTTCGCCAGTTCCACATTCTTGTCCGCCACCACGGTGATGCGGATGGGGCGACCGGCGCGGCGGGTGATTTCTTCCGCGTTGCGCTGCAATACGGTGAAAGTGCCGCCACCGACGGTGCCGATGCCGAGAAGTCCTACGTTGATTGGTTTCATGTGTTTAATCCTAGTCGTTAGTCGTTAGTCGCTAGTCGTTAGTTGGCGTTGTCCGCTTCGCGGGTTTAACTAGCCACTAACGACTAACGTCTAGCGACTGGTTTCATGTTGCTTGCGATAGTGTTCCAGGAAGCGCGCGATGCGGCCAATGGC
The DNA here is from genome assembly GCA_049286265.1 of Sideroxyarcus sp. Classification (GTDB taxonomy): domain Bacteria; phylum Pseudomonadota; class Gammaproteobacteria; order Burkholderiales; family Gallionellaceae; genus Sideroxyarcus. The sequence goes on along the minus strand of JBAQDF010000002.1, from coordinate 132,005 downwards.
TTCGGTCAGGTCATCCGAGTTGGGCAGGAACACGATGCGGAAGTGGTCCGGGTGTTTCCAGTTGAAACCGGTGCCCTGCACGATCAGCACTTTTTCCGCCTCCAGTAACTCGAGGATGAATTTCTGGTCATCCTTGATCGGGTACATTTTGTGATCGAGTTTGGGGAACATGTACAGCGCCGCCTTGGGCTTGACGCAGGTCACGCCCGGAATCGCGGTGAGCAGGTTGTAGGCAAGCTCGCGTTGGCGATAAAGCCGTCCGCCGGGCGCGACCAGGTCGTTGATACTCTGGTAGCCGCCGAGTGCGGTCTGGATGGCGTATTGCCCGGGCACATTGGAACACAGTCGCATCGAAGCCAGGATATTCAGGCCGTCCAGGTAATCCTGCGCATTCTTCTTCGCGCCGGAGACCACCATCCAGCCGGAGCGGTAGCCGCAGGCACGGTAGTTCTTGGACAGACCGTTAAGTGTACAGAACAGCACGTCATCCGCCAGCGAAGCGATGGAAGTGTGTGTCACGCCGTCATACAACACCTTGTCGTAGATCTCGTCGGCAAAAATGATGAGGTTATGCTCGCGCGCGATCTGGATGATCTCCTTCAGTATCTCGTCGGAATACACCGCCCCCGTTGGATTGTTCGGGTTGATGACAACAATCGCCTTGGTATTCGGCGTGATCTTGCTGCGCATATCCTTGAGGTCGGGATTCCAGTCGTTGGCCTCGTCGCAGATGTAATGGCGCGGCGTACCGGTTGCCAAGGCGACTGCGGCAGTCCACAGCGGATAGTCCGGTGCGGGCACCAACACCTCATCGCCCGGGTTGAGCAGGCCCTGCATGCACATGACGATGAGCTCGGAGGCGCCGTTGCCGATGAAGATGTCGTCAATCGTGACGCCCGGAATCTTCTTCAGCTGGGTGTAATGCATGATCGCCTTGCGTGCGGCGAACAGGCCTTTGGAATCGGAGTAGCCGGACGAATTCGGCAGATTGAGGATCACGTCCTGCTGCACTTCTTCCGGCGCGTCGAAGCCGAACGGCGCGAGGTTGCCGATATTCAGCTTGATGATGCGCTGGCCTTCCTCTTCCATCTGCTTGGAACGCGCCATCACCGGGCCGCGAATGTCGTAGCAGACGTTGGCCAGCTTGGTCGATTTCATAACCGGCTTGAGTGAGGGGATATCTTTTTCGGATTTCACTTGAGTGCTTCCTAATCTGCCAGGTTGGCGCGGATGGTAGAATCACCCACGTACAGACAAGGCGTTGCAAAGGGGCGATTCTACCGCGCCGCCGCTACCCGCCGCAAATGGAGACCCGCTTTGACACTGCAATTCCAGACCCATCCCGACCAATATTTATTTACCGCCCATGGGGAAGGTTATGTCTCCATCAACGGCAAGCGCTACCAGCAACCCGTCGTGGTGATGGCCGGAGAAGTGCGCACAGACTGGCTTGCAACGGATTTCGCCAGTCTCGATGCGACACATTTCGAGTATTTCCTTGAATTGAAGCCCGAAGTATTGCTGCTTGGCACCGGCGCAAAGCAGCATTTCGCCCGCCCCGAACTGTACCGCGCACTTATCCAGGCGCGCATCGCCATCGAATTCATGGACACCCCCGCTGCCTGCCGCACCTACAACATCCTCGTCGCCGAAGACCGTAAAGTGGTCGCGGCGGTCCTCATATGAAAGTAACGAGTACTGAGTTCCGAGTATTGAGTGGGGTCGGCTTTAACTCAGCACTTAGCACTCACGACTCAGAACTGTATTGAAGGAATAAAATGAACACTGCCATCAATAAAGTGATCGCCCAGACTGAACAAGTCATCCTCGGCAAGCCGCGCCAGATCAGGCTGGCGCTCACCTGCCTGCTGGCGCGCGGGCATTTACTGATCGAGGATCTTCCCGGCGTGGGCAAGACCATGCTGGCACATGCATTGGCCAAAACACTCGGTTTGCAATTCCAGCGCATCCAGTTCACCAGCGACATGCTGCCTGCCGACATCCTGGGCGTCTCGATCTATCAGCGTGAAAGCGGCGAATTCAAGTTCCATGCGGGACCGATCTTCGCGCAGATGATCTTGGCCGATGAAGTAAACCGCGCCACGCCCAAGACCCAGAGCGCCCTGCTGGAAGCAATGGAAGAACACCAGGTGACCAGTGAGGGGGAGACGCGCCAGTTGCCGGTGCCGTTCTTCGTCATCGCCACGCAGAACCCGACCAACCAGATCGGCACCTTCCCGCTGCCGGAATCGCAGCTTGATCGCTTCCTGATGCGCATCCAGCTGGGCTACCCGGACGCCCAGGCGGAACGCGGTTTGCTGGAAGGCGTGGACAGGCGCGACCTGATTGCAAAACTCACCCCGCAAATGGAAACCGCCGAGCTGATGGATTTGCAGCAACAAACGCGGCATGTGTTCGTTTCCCCTGCCTTGCTCGACTACGTGCAGGCCATCCTGCGCCATACGCGCGAATCGGCGCGGTATGTGCACGGCCTGTCGCCGCGTGCCGGACTGTCGCTGCTCGCCGCCGCCCGCGCCTGGGCATTGCTCGACGGTCGCAATGCCGTCATCCCCGAAGACATCCAGGCGGTGTTGCCGGGCGTTGCCAGCCATCGCCTGCAAAGCGTGCAGGATGTGCAAATATCGGATGGCGACAAACTGGCGCGCGAGTTGATCGAAGCTGTCGCCATTCCCTGACCGGCGTCTTATCCCTTCTCGTTCATGTAATCGGGTACCTGCCCCAGCTTCTGAAGAATGCTTTCCTTGTCGAATCGCTGGATATTGAAAAAATCCGTCAGCCCCGATATCCCCAAAATCTCGGCGACCGGCGTGCTATACCTGATGAACCGCACCGTCTTGCCGAGCGTAATCGCTGACAGTTTTATTTCCACCAACAGTAACAAGCCGACAAAATCGATCTCGGTAACACGCAACAGATCGATTTCAATCTCGATTTCTTCGGCAAGGACAATGACAGGCAAAATGGCCTCCTTCAGCTCACCCACCATGAACCTTGTTACCCTTCCCTCGATTGGTAACTGAAATACCCCATTGCAATTTCCGGCCTTGTGCGACATGACTATCCACCCCGCTTTCCGTCCAGTTACCGATCTTACGGCGGCATATTTGAACAAACAGTTGTATTTCATGCGCTTTCTCCTTGCTTGCACGTCAGGCCGCGCTTTTTGAAAATCTACTACCAGTTACTATATAAAGCAACTAATAGTTACCGTCCGGGTGGTAATTTTTTGTCATGAGCCTGATGAATGAGAAAGTTGCCTTTGGCAAGCGTCTGACGCGCTTGCTCAGCGAAGCGGAAATCGGCACCGCCAGTCCGACCCATGTCGCCCGCGAATTCAACCGGCGGCACCCGGGCAAGCCGGTCACCGTGCAAGCCGTGCGCAAATGGATCGATGGCGAATCCATTCCGGCAGGCGACAAGATCCGCACCCTGGCGAAATGGCTGAAGGCCTCCCCGCATTGGCTGCACTACGGGGAAATTGAGAAAAACGCATCGGTGCTGAAAGTCGAAGAAGAGCGCAGCACCTACGGCGAAGAAGCCAGTGCAACCCTGCCGGAAGATTTCCAGCGCCTCTCGGACAAACACAAAACCCTGGTATGCGAAATCGTGCAGGCACTATTGCGCGCAGAGAAAGCAAAATAACCCCCTCCGGGCAGGCGGATACCTGCCGCATTGAATTCCCGCAACAGGCTACAATCTCAGCATCCCCAACTGGATAGCAATTCCAGTATTCGACATTCCATCCATTCAAAGAAGCCCAAGGACTTGCTCACCTCCTTCAAACAGAAATTCCGCAACTGGGCATTCCGCCGCACCGTCGAAACGGGCACGGTGGTGCTCAACCAGCGCCGCATTTACATCCTCCCTTCCCGGCAGGGATTCGGCTTTGCTTTCGTGCTGGTATTGATGCTGCTGGGCGACATCAATTACAACCTGAGCCTGGGCTATGTGCTCACCTTCCTGCTCACCACGACCGCGGGCATGACCATGTTGCATGCCTTCCGCAACCTGGCGCAGCTGGAAATACGTGCTGGATATGTCGAGCCGGTGTTCGCCGGAGACCAGGCAAAGTTCGTGTTCCATTTCAACAATCCCGGGCGTATGGATCGATACCAGATTCATCTGCACGATGACGAGGGACATAGCACGGTATTCGACCTGCCCGCGCAGCGTTCAACTCCGGTTGAGTTCGCCATCCCCGCCCGGCAGCGCGGCTGGCTGGATAGCGGGCGCCTGACGCTGTACACCCGTTTCCCGCTCGGCCTGTTCCATGCCTGGTCTTACATTCATTTCGATGTGCGCTGCCTGGTCTACCCCAAACCGGCCCCGGCGCTGCCCTTGCCTGCCGCCTCGGCAGAGGATGGCGCAGGCAAGGTGATCGCGGCAGGAGACGAGGATTTTTCCGGCCTGCGCAATTATGTGGCGGGCGATGCCATGCCGCGCATTGCATGGAAAGCCCTGGCACGCGAACAAGGTTTACAGGTCAAACAATTCTCTGCCCAGCAAGGATATTCATTGTGGCTGGATTGGTCACACCTGCCCAACATCGCACAGGAACGCAAACTGGAACTGCTCACGCGCTGGGTGCTGGACGCCGAAGCGCGGGGAATGCGCTACGGATTGAGACTGCCGGGCGAAGAATTGCAACCCGCACACGGACAGATGCACCGGGCAGAATGTCTGCGTACGCTGGCGTTATTTGGACTGGCTGAAACATGAAGCTCACCTCTCCGCTCATTTATGGCCTGATCGCCTGCATCCTGCTGGTCAGCGCGCCCCATGCCGCACACCTGCCGTTATGGGTGAGCGCGGTGTGCATGTCGCTGCTGGCCTGGCGCGCCTATCTCACGTATAGCGGCAATCCGCTGCCTGAGCGCTGGCTTCTGCTCGGCATCACCGTCGCCTGCGTGCTGGCCATCGCCATCGCTTTTCGCTCCTTGTTCGGACGCGAGGTCGGCGTCACTTTGTTGATCCTGCTCATCACGCTCAAGTTGCTGGAGCTGCGCACGGTGCGCGACGCGACGGTGCTGATCTATTTGTCCTGCTTCATCATCATCACCAATTTCTTCTACTCGCAGAGCATCCCCACAGCGTTGTTCATGCTGTTCACCCTGCTGGTAATCATGGCGACCTGGGTACACATGCAAACGGGAACGCTCGCGCTCAAACCGCGCCTGCGCATTGCCGGGGTATTGCTGCTGCAGGCCATCCCGCTGTCGCTCGTCATTTTTGTACTGTTCCCGCGTGTGCAGGGGCCGCTGTGGGGAATGCCGCAGGATGCCTACGCCAGCAGCGGTTTGTCCGACACCATGGCGCCGGGCACCATGAGCAAACTGTCGCTTTCCGATGCGGTGGCATTCCGCGTCACCTTCAACGACACAGTGCCGTCGCGCGAGCAGATGTACTGGCGCGGCCCGGTGTTGTGGAATTACGACGGCACGACCTGGACACGCGGGCGCCACACCACGATGCAACGCCCCGCGCTCACCGAGGCAAACACACCGGTGGACTACACAGTCACGCTGGAGCCGCACAACAAACGCTGGCTGTTCGCGCTGGACATGCCGGATAAACTTTCCATTCCTGCCGATCTGGCGCCGGATTTCCAGATGCTCAACAGAGCCCCGGTGATTGCGCGCACCCGCTATAGCGCTACCTCGCTGCTTTCTTATCGCGCCAACCTCGACGAACCGCCGCAACAACTGCAACGCGCCCTTGCCCTGCCGCAAGGCTACAACCCGCAAACCAGACGGCTGGCCGCAGAATGGCGTGCGGGCAGCGAGAGCGATGCCGCACTGGTGCGCACCGCCCTCGCCTATTTCAACCAGAATACTTTCGAATACACGCTGGAGCCGCCGCTGCTCGGCCTGAACAGCGTGGACGAGTTCCTGTTCACGACCAAAAAAGGTTTCTGCGAACACTACGCCGGCAGCTTCGTCGTGCTGATGCGGGCAGCCGGTATTCCGGCGCGTGTGGTGACCGGTTATCAGGGCGGCGAATTTAACGACCTTGGCGGCTATTACATCATTCGTCAGTACGACGCGCATGCCTGGGCGGAGGTATGGCTGCGCGGCCAGGGCTGGGTGCGCATCGATCCGACTGCGGCCATTTCCCCGGCGAGAATTCAGAGCGGCCTGAACGCTGCCTTGCCGGGCAATGTCGCCTTGCCTTTTCTCGTCCGCACGCAATTGCCGCTGTTGCTCAAACTGCGCTTCAATCTCGATGCATTGACCAACCAGTGGAACCAGTGGGTGCTGGGCTACGACACCGAACGCCAGTTCGCCTTCCTCACCCGTCTGGGCATGGAAGATGTCACCTGGCAGAAACTGGCCATGAACATGCTGGCCGGCGTTTCCCTGCTGGTGGGCATTTTTACCCTCATCATGCTGCGCCGCCTCGTCGTGCGCCAAACCGATGCGGTGCAGGCCGCATGGCTGAAGGTTTGCCGCAAGCTGGGGAAAGCCGGTTTGCCGCGAGCGCCGCATGAAGGCGCCATGGATTATGCGGATCGCATCGCCGCCGCCCGGCCAGACCTGGCCGCAGACATCTACGACATTGCCGCGCGCTATGCTTCGTTGCGTTACGGCGGTGAATCGAAAAAGGACGGCTTGGCCGCTTTCAGGATTGCAGTACGCGCCTTCAAGCTATAATCCGCGCCAGTTCAACAGACCAGACTCATCATGCAAATCACCCGCCGCCTGGAATTCGATGCCGGACACCGCATTCCCAACCACAACAGCCAGTGCAAGCACTTGCACGGCCATCGCTATACCATCGAAATCACACTGTCGGGCGATGTCATCACCACCGAGGGCGTTTCCGAACAGGGCATGGTGATGGATTTTTCGGACGTGAAACACATTGCCAAAACGCGCGTGGTCGACGCGTGGGATCACGCTTTCCTGGTGTATCGCGGCGACAAGGTCGTGCTGGATTTCCTGAACTCCCTGCCCGGACACAAGACGGTGGTGCTGGAGGTAATCCCGACAGCGGAGAATCTGGCGAAGGTTGCTTTCGATTTGCTGCTGGATGCCTACCGCGACACCTACGGCAACCATCTGCGGCTGGAGCGCGTGCGTCTGTACGAGACGCCCAACAACTGGGCCGACCACACAGGTTAGCAGGCTGCTAGATTTTTCCGTACTTGCCCACAACCACCTTGTCGCGGCCCGCGGCCTTGGCCTCATACAAGGCAAGATCGGCCGACCGCAGCAACACATCCAGCGAGAGATCGTTGCGCGGCATGGTGGAGGCAATCCCGCAACTGATGGTGACGTGCCGCGACGGCGTGGCATGGGGAATGCCTAGTTCGTTCACATGCTGGCGTACATTCTCCGCCACCCAGCGCGCTCCGTCGGCATCCGTCTCGCCCAGCACCAGCACGAATTCTTCACCGCCGTAACGCGCCGCCAGATCGGACGCACGCGGGGCTGCGCGCGCCACCTGACCGGCCACCGCGCGCAGGCAATCATCACCGGCCTGGTGCCCGTATTTATCGTTGAACAGTTTGAAATTGTCGATATCCAGCATGACCAGCGCGATGGGTTTCTTCGCGCGCGCACAACGCCGCCACTCGCGCACGGACAATTCGTCAAACATGCGGCGGTTGGGAATGCCGGTCAGTCCGTCGGTGGTGGAAAGGCGTTGCAGTTCCTTGTTGGCCGCATTCAACTGATGCGTGACATCCACCAGCGAGCGCTGCATCTCCACCAGCCGCTGCATGGCGCGCACCTTGGCCTGCAACACTACCTCGCTCACCGGCTTCAATAGATAGTCATCGCCTCCGACCTTGATACCGCGCGCCAGGTCTTCATCCTTGGTCATACTGGTCAGGAAAATGATCGCCGTCCAGTCGTCGTTATGCTCCGACTCGCGAATTTGTTCGGCAATCTGGAAGCCGTCGATGTCGGGCAATTGCGCATCCAGCAGGATGATGTCCGGGCGTTCCTTGCGATACAGCTCGATGGCCTCCGTACCGGTCTCGGCGGTTAACGGCTGCTTGATATCCATACGCTCGAGGAAATTGCACAGTACTTTCAGGGTGACCTTGCTGTCTTCCACCACCAGCACTTTGAATGCTTCTGTTTTTTTATTCATTATGGCAACTCAAGAAATTCGAAGCATTATAAGTCCAATAAAACCATTCATCCTGCTATCTCGGCTACCTATCCGCCAATGACCCCAGAATGCCCGAGTATTCCAGACTGCCATTTTTCCTGCAATTCAGCCTCGTAAAAATTCACCGTATTCCCGCCTTCTTCCTTGGACCGATACATGGCGGCATCGGCCTGCTTGAGCAGCGCATCCATGGATACGTCGCTTGCGTGATACAGGCTGATGCCGATACTGGACGAACTGCGGTGTTCATACTCCTTGAGTTGATAAGGAAATGACAGGACCTCGCGTATCTTTTCCGCCACCAGCCCCGCATTGCGGGCCGCATCCTCGCGTTCGCTACTGGCGCTTTCCAGCAACACCACGAATTCGTCCCCGCCCATACGCGCCACCATATCGATCTCGCGCACGCAGGATTTGATGCGGACAGCAAGCTCCACCAGCAGCAGATCGCCATAGTCATGCCCAAGCGTATCGTTCAATTGCTTGAAACGATCCAGATCGATGAACAGGATCGCGCCGTAATCCTTGTAACGTTCCGAAGCGGCTAGCGCCGTCTGCAAACGCTCCAGGAACAGGCGCCGGTTGGGCAGTTGCGTCAGGACGTCGTAGAACGCCATGCTGCGTATGGTCTCTTCTTCCTGTTTGCGCACCGTGATATCGCTGAATATCGCCACGTACTGGGTGGTTTCACCGCGTTCGTTCTTCACGGCGGTGATGGTGAGCCACTTCGGATAGATTTCGCCGTTTTTGCGCCGGTCCCAGATTTCGCCCGTCCAGGTCCCGGTCTCCAGCAACTGCCGCCACATCGCCGCATAGAAAGCTTTGTCCTGCCGCCCTGAACTCATGATGCTCGGATTCTTGCCGATCACCTCCCCGGCGGCATAACCGGTGATCTCGCTGAATGCGCGATTGACGCGAATGATGTTGGCCTGTGCATCGGTGATGAAGATGGCATCTTGCGTCTCGAAAACGGTCGCCGCCACGCGCAATGCTTCTTCGCTGCGCTTGCGCGCCGAAATATCGCGGCAGAATGCAACAAGCTGCTGCGTATCGCGCATCAGGGTGACGGTCACTTCGATATCGATTTCATGGCCATCCTTGCGGCGATGGCGCGTCTCGAAGACGTCGAAACCCTGCCCGACGATCCTGGCGATATGCGCACGCACCTCATCCGGCGATTTCTCTTTCGCCTCCAGTTGGCTGATGTGCATCCCCGCCAACTCTTCCAGCGAGTAGCCGGAAATATTGGCATAGGCCTGGTTTGCTTCCAGCAGATAACCGTGAATATTGGCCAACCAGTAGCCGTCATGCGCAATCTCGATCACCGCCTTATGCCGCTTCAGCGCCGATTCGGCCTGCACATGCGATGAGATATCTGTCCCCAGACCGACCAGCACCGGCTTTCCATCGTACTGGATGCGTCTGCCGTTAAAACGATAGAAGGTTTTGCTGCCATCCTTCGCCAGCAGCCACCCATCCAGCTCTGCCTCGCCCGTTTCGAATACGCGGCGTATCGCATTTTCTATCCTGGCTTTATCCTCGCCCGCGAAGAAATCCAGCGGATGACTGGCAGCCAGTTCTCCCTTTTTGCGCTGCAACACCTGTTCCAGGTTGCGGTTCCACATCAGGAAATGTCCCTGCGCATCGATCATGTAGAAAATTCCGGGCAGCGACTCGATCAGCTCCTTGCGGAAGGCGTTTTCCTTTCCGATCTGATCGCTGTCGGACAGTTTGCCCAGCATGACATTGAACGCGCCGGTGAGCTCGCCGACTTCCCCCCCGGCCTTTTCCTTCAATCGGACAGGGCGGTTTCCCGATGCAATTTCGCGCGCTTCGACGGTGATGCGTTTGAGTGGAGAGAAGGTATAGCGCAGCATCAGCATGAACGCAGCCCCGACCAGTGCCATCACCAACACCAAATCAAAAAAGTCCGGCAGGGGAATACCCGACGCCTGCTTGTCCACCATTTGCGCGGGAATAAAGTAAGCCAGCAATAGATAACGCGACGGATCGCTGGCATCGAAAAATACCCGTTCTGCGGCCAGATACCCCTTCTTTCCCTCGCGCACCGCATGGAAAGGCATTTCGTTATGCATTGCTTGTGCATCGAACATCGGCTTGAGTGAAGGAAAATCGTCGGTGATCGTTTCCTGGTCCCCGAATTCGAAAGTGAATGCGCGCTTGTCATCCGGGTGGGACAGGTAATGCCCGCGTTGATCGGCGATATATCCCAGCACACCGTGTGGCAACCCAGCCAGTGAAGAAGAGAACAGCGGGCGCACATCCTTGTTGATCACTACCATGCCGAAAACGCGGCCGGCCGCGTCGAAAACCGTGGTGACGGCGCGCAGCATGGGACGATGCGGCTCCTCGATTCGCCCCCGTTCCTGATTGAGTGTGAATTCGGAAAGATGCACGCGCCCGACCGTCAACGTCAGCCCGGCCCTGAAATAATCCTGGTCGCCTTGCGCCTGCAGCGCTTCGCGCGATACCGCCTCGATACGACCATCGCGGTTGTCGACTCGCACCAGCTCCAGCCCCTCGCCAGCGGCTCCGATCAGACGCGCCTGGTAATAATCCGGATGAGCGCGCAAGAAGGCGGCAAAGATTTCCTGTAATTGCGCTTCCCAGACGGCGGATGAAGTTTTGTCGCGCGGATCGACCCCATTGTTCATGCCGGCGCGCACGATACCCGAGACCGGCGGCGTGTTGGCAAGGAACAACACATCCTTGCGCAGCATCCCGATATCATGTCCCAGACGCAGCTGGTCGACACGCAACGCCGCTTCCAGGTCGACACTGCGCTCGCTCATGTAGGAATCGCGCAACCGGTTATTTTGATAATCGACCCACAGCAAGACACCGGCCACCAGCAGCAGCAACATCCCGAAGACGATGCGCGTGGACAGGCCGACGCCGTATTTCATTCCGTCATCCTCTGCACGGCAAAACACAAGTCCTGCCACGCCTTGGCCTTCTCGGCCGGGCTGCGCAACAGGTAGGCGGGGTGATAGGTAACAACTAATGGAATTCCATGGTAATCGTGGATCGTGCCGCGCAGGGAACCCAGCATGGCCTCTCGTCCGAGCAGCGAAGTCGCGGCGGTCTTGCCCAGTGCCACGATGAGCTTGGGTTTGATCAGCGCGATCTGCTGTTGCAGATAAGGCATACAGGTGGCGATCTCGTCCGCCTCCGGTGTGCGATTGCCGGGCGGGCGGCATTTGACGATGTTGGCGATGTACACATTGGCACCGCGCTTCAGCTTGATCGCTGCCAGCATGTTGTCGAGCAGCTTGCCAGCTTGCCCCACAAACGGTTCGCCCTGCGCGTCTTCGTCCGCACCCGGCCCCTCGCCGACGAACAGCCACTCTGCGCTTTCGTCGCCCACGCCGAACACCGTTTGCGTGCAGCCCGCACGCAACTTGCAGGCGGTGCAGTCATGCACCTTTTCTTTAAGTTCGTTCCAATCCAACGAACTTACGCAGGATGGGTTGAGCCCTTCGACCCGGCTCAGGACAGGCGTAGCGATACCCATCGCAGACTGTTGGGTATCGGCTTCGCCTCCACCCAACATTACAGTTTTGTGGGAGCCAGCTTGCTGGCGATTATCATTCGCGGCTAAAGCCGCTCCTACAGAACCTTCCACGGGTGCGTCGCGCCGCACCCACAATGGATACAAATTGAGTTCGCGCAGAACATTTTCATCCCGGATATTCACAGTTCACACCCCATCAAAATCGCATCTTCGCGTCCATTCTCCGCCGGATAGTAATCCCGGCGCAATCCGATATCCGCAAAACCCAGGCTTCTATACAGGCCTATCGCCGCCACATTGGACGCACGCACTTCCAGCACCACACGGCGCATATCGTGGCGGCGCGCCAGCACCATCATTTCCTCCAGCAACCTGTGTCCCCAGCCCTGACGTTGATGCGGCGCGGAAATGGCGATATCGAGCAATTCGGCCTCATCCACCGCCAGCATCAGCACCGCATAGCCCAGCATGTCTTGCCCGGACTCATACACCTTGCATTGATACTTGCTGTACAGCGCATCGCTGAAATTCCCCCGCGTCCACGGATGGGCGTGCACCTCGCGCTCGATGCCCAGCACAGCATCCAGATCGGCTTCGGTCATGTCGCGCAGGATCATGCTGTCCGTTCGCTGGTTTTAAGCGCTACCTTGTCGCGCAGATAAAGCGGCAGAGCCAGGGCTGCATCCACCGCATGCCCCCGGGCAAATTCGACAGCGGCGATTTGCGCGACCGCAGCGGCTTGCGGCACGGCTTGCGCATCCGCTCCGATCAACTGCTTGCCGTAATGCCGAGACAGCGCAGCATCGTTTATCGTGAAGCCGCTGCCTGCGCCGTACCAGTTGTCTCCCGGCACTTGCGGAGCATCACCGGGTTTGCACAGGCAAGGCTCGATCACCGTCGCCCACTCGCCGTTCCGTTTCTCATAGGCAGCGAGATACAACTCGCCCATGCGTGCATCCAGTGCCGCGATAACTTTCTCCTTGCCGGATGCCTCGGCCAGCGCCTGCAGCGTACAAACCCCGACCACGCCGACATCGGCGCCGAGTGCCAGCCCCTGTGCCACGCCGCAGGCAATGCGTACGCCGGTAAAAGAACCGGGGCCTTTGCCAAACGCGATGCCATCGACATCCCGGACATCGAGTCCTGATTCCTTGAGCAATGCGTCGAGCATGGCAATCAATACTTCGGAATGCTTTTGCCCGACCAGTTCGCAACGCTCGCTCACCGCGCCGTCTTGCCACAGCGCGACCGAGCAGTATTCGGTGGAGGTTTCGATAGAGAGAATGCGCATTGAATCGTAGTTTTGTACTTGAATCGGGCCTCAGCCCGATATTTCCACATGCATCACCAGCAATGCGACCGCTTGAGCCGCAATGCCTTCACCGCGCCCGGTGTAACCCAGATGTTCGGTGGTGGTAGCCTTTACATTCACCGAGCTGAGTGCGACGCCAAGATCAGCAGCAATATTGGCAACCATACGTGGAATGTGGGGCGCCATCTTCGGCGCTTGCGCGATGATGGTGGCATCCACATTGCCGACTCGATAGCCAGCCGACTCGACTTTCCTGGCCACATCGCGAAGCAAAATGCGGCTGTCGATGTCCTTGTATTTCGCGTCGGTGTCGGCGAAATGTTTGCCGATGTCGCCTAACGCCGCCGCACCCAGGATCGCGTCGCAAATGGCATGCAGCAAAACGTCGGCATCGGAATGACCGAGCAGACCTTTTTCATACGGGATGTCCACGCCGCCGATGATGAGCTTGCGGCCTTCGACCAGTTGGTGAACGTCAAAACCTGAACCGATACGCATATTTTTTCCTTTGAGCTTGTTGCCAGTAGCGTGTAGCTTGTAGCAAAAGTCCGTTTCGCTACCCGCTACAGACTACAAGCTACCCGCTTTCAACACCAACTCCGCCAGCACAATGTCCTGCGGATATGTCACCTTGAAATTGCTTGAATCGCTCGCCACCAGCTTCGGTTGCAACCCCAGCGCCTCGATGGCCGAAGCCTCGTCTGTCACAGTTTTGCAGTGTGCCAGTGCACCGGCCAGCAATCCCGCGCGGAACATTTGCGGCGTCTGCGCCTGCCACAGGCCTTCGCGCGGCTCGGTGCAGGCGATGCGCTGCTGGGCGTCGGCGCGCTTCAGCGTATCCGCCACCGGCACCGCAAGAATTCCGCCCACCGCATCGTCGCGCAATTCGGCGATCATCTTGTTCAGGAGCGACTGCGTCAGGCAGGGCCGCGCCGCATCGTGCACCAGCACCCAGTCGTCGGCTTCCAGTTCGGAAACCAGCAGGCCGTTCGCCACGCTCTCGGCGCGCGTCGCACCGCCGCAATAAAGCGGGGCCAGTTTGCCCGCGCAGTGCGACCAGTCGTAACGCGCAAAATATTCATCGCCCGGCGCCAGCACCACGAATACGGTCTTGATGTCGGGACAGGCGCACAAAGTGGAAATCGCGTGCCAGATCATGGGTTGCCCGGCCAGGTCGAGATATTGCTTGGGCAATTCGATACCCATGCGTGCGCCAAAACCGGCGGCGGGAACTAAAGCGTGGAATTCAGACATAACCGAATTGTAAAACAGGAATGCGGGCCGGGTGGCTTATAATGCGCGCCTTTGTTTCAGGCTTGTTTCCATGTTGTTCGCCTCAAAAAATTCCCGCCCGCGCTATACGAACCTGCAAGGCTCGTCGGATGCTTTGGCCCTGGCGCAGTACGCGCCGCAGCACGCCCCCCTGGTCATCATCGCCGCCAACGCGCTGGAAGCGCAGCGGCTGGTGGAAGAAATCCCGTTTTTCGATCCCAAGCTGCGCGTGCACCTGCTGCCGGACTGGGAAACCCTGCCCTACGACCACTTTTCGCCGCACCAGGACCTGATCTCGGAACGGCTGGCCACGCTGCACCACATCCGCACCAATGCCTGCGACGTTGTGGTAGTACCCATCACCACCGCCCTCTACCCGCTGCCGCCGGTTTCCTATCTGGCGGCCTACACCTTCTTCCTCAAGAAGGGCGAACGCCTCGACCTCGCCGCCTTCCGCCAGCAGATGACTCTGGCCGGCTACAACCACGTGCAGCAGGTGCTTACCCCCGGCGAATACTGCGTGCGCGGCGGCATCATCGACCTGTTCGCCATGGGCAGCCTGCTGCCCTACCGCCTCGACTTATTCGACGACGAGATCGAGACCATCGCCACCTTCGACGTGGACACCCAGCGCACCCTTTACCCAGTGCCCGAAATTCGCTTGCTTCCCGCGCGCGAATTCCCCATGGACGAGAAGGGACAAGCCACCTTCCGCCAGAACTTCCGCGACCGCTTCGAGGGCGACCCGTCCAAGTCGCGTATCTATAAAGACGTGAGCAAAGGCATCGCCCCGGCGGGCATCGAATATTACCTGCCGCTGTTCTTCGAGCAGACCGCCACGTTGCTGGACTACCTGCCCAAAAACGCCACGCTGTGCCTGCACCATAATGTGGATGAAGCCATCGCCACCTTTGGCAAGGATGCCGCCTCGCGCTACAACCTGCTGCGCGGCGATCCGCAGCGGCCGCTGCTGGAGACCAAGGAGTTGTTTCTGGATGGGGAGCAGTTTTTTATTCGGGCGAAGGAGTTTGCGCGGGTGGATATCGTCGCCAGCGAAGCCGGTGCAACACTCACCCCCTGCCCCACCGCCGCCATCCCCCCCATCGCCGTAGACCGCAAGGCAGAAGTCCCCACCCACGCCTTCCAGAACTTTCTGGAGATCTACACCGGCCGCGTACTCCTGCTCGCCGACAGCCTCGGCCGCCGTGAGATCATGTCCGGCTACCTCAAGGAATACGGTCTGTTGCCAGCCGTGTGCGAAGACTACGCATCCTTCCTCGCCAGCAAAGACAAATTCATGCTTGGCGTCGGCCCCGTCCAGATCGGCTTTGCGCTGCCGGACGAGAAACTCGCCATCGCCACCGAAACCGAGCTGTACGCCGCCCAGCCCAGAAGCCGAGCCAATCGCGCCGCGAAGAAGAGCAACGTGGAAGGCATGCTGCGCGACCTGTCCGAGCTCAAGCCGGGCGATCCGGTGGTGCATGAACAGCACGGCATCGCGCGCTATCAGGGGCTGGTGAACCTCGACCTCGGCGAAGGCGAGAACGAATTCCTGCTGCTGGAATATGCGGGCAGCGACAAGCTGTACGTTCCGGTTTCACAGTTGCACGTCATCAGCCGTTACAGCGGCGGCTCCCCAGAGGCAGCACCGCTGCACAAACTCGGAACGGGAACTTGGGACAAGGCCAAACGCCGCGCCATGCAGCAGGTGCGCGACACCGCCGCCGAACTGCTCAACATCTACGCCCAGCGTGCCACGCGCAAAGGCCACGCCTTCAAGCTCACTTATCACGACTACGAAGCGTTCTCAGCCGGGTTCGGTTTTGAAGAAACCGCCGACCAGGCCGCCGCCATCGAAGCTGTGCTGCTCGACCTGCAATCCGGCAAGCCGATGGACCGGCTCATCTGCGGCGACGTGGGCTTCGGCAAAACTGAAGTGGCTTTGCGCGCCGCCTTCGTCGCGGTGATGGATGGCAAACAGGTCGCGGTGCTGGTACCCACCACGCTGCTGGCCGAACAGCATTTCCAGAATTTCTCCGACCGCTTCGCCGACTGGCCAATCAAGATCGCCGAATTGTCGCGCTTCCGCTCCGCCAAGGAAGTGACGCAGGCGCTGAAGGACTTGGCCGAAGGCAAGCTGGACATCGTCATCGGCACGCACAAGCTGATCCAGAAGGATGTGAAGTTCCACAACCTCGGCTTGGTGATTCTCGATGAAGAACATCGCTTCGGCGTGCAGCAGAAAGAACGCCTCAAGGCACTGCGTGCCGAAGTGGACGTGCTCACGCTCACCGCCACGCCCATCCCGCGCACGCTGGCGATGTCGCTGGAAGGTCTGCGCGATTTCTCGGTGATCGCCACCGCACCACTGCGCCGTCTCTCGATCAAAACTTTCGTCAGCGGCTTCAGCCAGGGCATCATCCGCGAAGCCGTGTTGCGCGAACTCAAGCGCGGCGGGCAGGTGTATTTCCTGCACAACGAAGTCGACACCATCAACAACATGCTGGAGAAGCTGGAGACCCTGCTGCCGGAAGCGCGCATCCGCGTGGCACACGGCCAGATGGGCGAACGCGATCTGGAAGCGGTGATGCGCGACTTCACCCACCAGCGCTTCAACGTGCTGCTGTGCTCAACGATCATCGAAACCGGCATCGACGTGCCCACCGCCAACACCATCATCATGAACCGCGCCGACCGCTTCGGACTAGCACAGCTGCACCAGCTGCGCGGCCGCGTCGGCCGTTCGCACCACCAGGCCTATGCCTACCTGCTAGTGGACAGCATGGAAGGCCTCACCGCGCAGGCGAAGAAACGCCTCGAAGCGATCCAGGCCATGGAACAACTGGGCAGCGGATTCTTCCTCGCCATGCACGATCTGGAGATACGCGGCGCGGGCGAAGTGCTGGGCGAATCGCAGAGCGGCGAGATGCAGGAGATCGGTTTCTCGCTCTACAACGACATGCTGAGCGCCGCCATTTCCTCGCTCAGGCAAGGCCACGAACCGGACATGGCACACCCGCTGGGCGTGACCACCGAGATCAACCTGCACACACCCGCGCTATTGCCCAGCGACTACTGCGGCGACATCCACCAGCGTCTCGTCATCTACAAGCGACTCGCACACTGCAACACGCAACAAGACCTGGACGACATGCAGCAGGAGTTGATCGACCGCTTCGGCCTGCTGCCCGAACCCGCACAAACCCTGCTCGACAGCCACCGCCTGCGCATCCTCGCCAAGCCGCTGGGCATCAGCAAGGTGGATGCCTCATCGGAAGCCATCGTGATTCAATTCGTGCAGAACCCGCCCATCGACCCGATGAAGGTCATCACCATGATCCAGAGCAAACGGCATATCAAGATGGCAGGGCAGGACAAGCTGCGGATCGAGTTGAAGTATGGTGATTTGCAGCAGCGGGTGCTGGCGGTCAGAAATTTCTTTGGAGAGTTGAAGTAGTCTTTTTCGGCGAGCAACGCACCAATACGGTGCAATTGCATCGAATGGCTTGCCGACCATGCCAGCAAGCCCCTTCCACTTTGCGAATTTGGTAACATGCACTCGGCTTAAGACCGCCCGAAGGAGTCCCGCATGGAACAAGATATCCCGAACAACGCTTGCATATCCCCGAGCATTGACACTCAAGTCAAATCGGACAAGTTTCGGCTGCTGGTTCAGCAGACCTATCCCGGACTGTTCGTCAGCTTCGCGGTCTCCCTGCTGGTGTGCTGGGTTCTGTGGGACTATACCGACTCCACAATCCTGCTGATCTGGTTCGGCTTCATGCTTCTCAGCACCTTGACCAGGCTGTATCTATCCCTCGACTACTTTCGCCCCCGGCGGAATACACAGGAAACATTGCAGCATGCCCGTACCTACGTCATCGCACTCATCGCTTCCACGCTGATCTGGGGAGTGGGAGGCCTGTTCATCATGCCGAAAGATTCCCTGCTGGGACAGGCGTTCACCATGTTTATCCTGATCGGCATGGCCGGAGGAGTTCTTGCCACCCACTCGGCGCACCGCGCCACCGCGATTACCGGCATGCTATCCATTCTGCTGCCGGCCACTCTCTGGCTGTATTTTCAACCCAGCAAACTTCACCTCGGCATGGCTATCGGCGCCACGATTTTCATCGTTGTGACGCTGCGCGGAGCCAGGATTCTGTCCGATGCGATGCACCGCAATTTCCATCTTGGCTACGAATTGCAGCATGCCTATGAAGAGGCCGACACGCTGTCCAAAACGGACTCGCTCACCGGCATCAACAATCGCCGCTCCTTTTTCGAGTGCGGCGAAAAAATCATCAGCTATTGTGAGCGCAACCAATTGCCACTGAGCGCCATCGTGATGGATGTCGATCATTTCAAGCGTATCAACGACACCCATGGCCACCATTTCGGCGACATCACACTGAGTCAGATCGGAAAGATACTCGAAGCCGAATTTCGCAAATCGGACGTACTCGGCAGACTGGGCGGTGAGGAATTCGCCATCCTGCTGCCGGATACGACATTGGATAAGGCGCAGGACCTGGCCGAGAAACTGCGCCAAACCATCGCCGCGACCTCGATCAGTTATCAGGACAAGCAGCTCTCCATTACTGTAAGCATCGGCGTCGCATCAGGCTCCTACGATGTTGAAACCCTGCTCCCGCAGGCTGATGCCGCCATGTATCGGGCCAAGACAGAAGGCAGGAACCGGACGGTGACTGCCAGTCCATGCGGCGCGGCGACTGCTGCTACGTAGACACAGTTGCCGCTCCGATGGTGCGCAAGCGCTCCCTGCTGGGCTACAATCAAACTAATTTCAATCAGCGCCGATCACCATGTCCATATCCCGATGCAACAAATGCGGCACGATCACAGAACATGAACGGGAAATGATCGGCACAAACTTTAGTTGCATCCGTTGTGAGACCTCAAACCCGATCTACGACACGGTCTTGTTCGTCAATAAAGTACTGGAACAATACTTCGCACAGAGAAGCGAACTGAATTCGCTTAGAACACCCGCTTTGCAGTCACAAGTGGCGGAAAAATCCGGCGACAGCGTCGACATCCACAATTCTGATTGGCTGAGTCTGGAAACCCAGCACCGCCCTATCGTCGACTGGTTCAATACCAAAACCATCACCGCCACAATCAACTCCAGCGCAGTCGATACAACCGGTTTTTTTGATGAAGCTGCCGTTGCTATCGGCTCCGACTATGACTTGCTTGGCGAGATATGCGAACGGATTCGCTACGCTCAGCAAAAGGAATACAACAGCACCCTGATCCATCTGGACAAGAAATCGGTGGAGGACGCAAAGTCTCTTGAAACCTTCTCCCGAAAACTTCACGAATATTCCCTTGTTGCACGTTGCCTTACAAACAAGGAGGAAAATAACATTCGCCTTGTCCTGCAAAACGCCCCCGCTGTTCGGCGTTTTTTCTCAGGTGAATGGCTTGAGTGGTACGCGCTGATGACCGGCGTAAGGATGTGCCATGAACGAAAAGCAGAATACTCTTGCGCCCGCAACCTGATGCTTTCGTTTCCGCCAAACGAGAAAAGGGAGCTGGATGTCTTCTTCCTGATCAACAAAACCCGACCGCTCTACATCGAGTGCAAGACCGGCGAATTCAGGCAGGACCTCGATAAATACATTTCCCTCAAAAAGAAACTGAATATCGAACAGAAATACTTCATTCTCTGCGTGCTGGATCTGGACCCGGATCAGTGCAAGGGGCTGAGTGCGATGCATGGCATGACCTTCGTCAATGTGCAAATGCTGGGACAACATCTCTCGACGCTGTTTTAGTTCAGAGGGATGTACCTCGGCAACATCCACTATTCTCAGCCAAGTGCCTGCTTGATCCTCCCTAACGCCTCCCCAATCACATGTATTGGTGAAGCAATATTCAGCCGCATAAATCCGCTGCCATTCTTGCCAAACGCAGTACCTGGACTCATGCCCACCTTGGCTTTTTTCACAAAAAATTCGCGCATCTTCTCATCGCTCATACCAAGTCCTCGGCAATCCAGCCACAGCAGGTAGGTGCCCTGCGCCTGGATGACCTTGATAGCGGGGAGATGTTGCGCCACATAGTCCCGAACAAAGTCGCGATTGCCTTGCAGATAGACCAGCAGGCTGTCCAGCCACGCTTCGCCGCCGCGATAGGCCGCTTCGAAGGCGACGATGCTGAACGGGTTGGTGTTGCCGACATGCAGGATTTCGAAGGCTTGCTGGATGGCGCGGCGATGGGCGGCGTTCGGTGCGATGATGCAGGAAAGGCCAAGGCCGGGAATGTTGAATGTCTTGCTCGGGGCGACGGTAGTGATGATCTTGTCCGATTCTTCCGCCAGCATGGCGAGCGGGATGTGGCGTTCGCCGGGATAGATGAGGTCGGCGTGTATCTCGTCCGCAAGGATGGTGATGTCGTGGCGGCGCGCGATGTGCAGCAACTCGGTGAGTTCCGCCTTGGTCCACACGCGCCCCACCGGATTGTGCGGCGAGCAGAACAGCATGAGCCCGCCGTCGAGGGCGCACTGTTCGAGGTCGTCGAAGTCGATGAGGTAGCGGCCGCCCGCAAGGCGCAGCGGATTTTCGATGAGGCGGCGATGATTGGTGGTCACCGCCGAGAAGAACGGGAAATAGACCGGCGGCTGGACGATGACGCCTTCGCCTTCCCGTACGAATGCCAGGACGCTGGCGAACAGCGATGGAACGACGCCGGGGGCCATGACGATCCATTCACGCTGCACTTCCCAGCCGTGGCGCTTCTTCAACCAGGCCATGAGTGCCTCATATGCACTTTCCGGATATTGGGTGTAGCCGTAGATGGGATGCGCGGCACGTTCCTGCAACGCGTGTGTCACCGCTTCGGGCGAGGCGAAATCCATATCCGCCACCCACAACGGCAACACGTCGGGCGTACCGAAATAGGCGGCACGTCCGTCATGTTTGAAGGAGTGGGTGCCGTTACGCGGGATTTCCTGGTCGAAGTCGATGGTCAATGGGTTCACCCTTCATGCAGGCTGTTTCGTTGCACGAATTATCTACCACAATCTCGCTTGCCAAAAACAAACCGAATACTCGGGAATGCCCCACAAGCAAGGGCAGGCCGTAGCCTGCCCTGCCATTTGCTGCTAAAGCGCCGCCTTGACCGCTGCTGCCAATGGCGTCGTTGGCCTGCCGATGAGCTTGCTCAGTTGATGTCCATCGTCGAACAGCCCGCCTTTGGAAACGCCGGTGTCGGAATCGGAAAGCAAGGCAGCAACCGGTTCCGGCAATCCCACCTTGACCAGGACGTTCTTGTACTCGGCTTCCGGCAGGTTCACGTAGCCGATGTTCTTGCCGGACTGGCGCGAGATTTCCGCCGCCAGATCGGCCAGCGTGTAGGCGGTATCGCCTGCCAGTTCGTAGACTTTTCCGGCCTGGTTGTCGGCGGTCAGCGCGGCAACGTCTGCTTCGGCGTAGTCGGCACGCGTGGCCGAGGAAATGCGTCCATCTCCTGCGCAGCCATACACGGCACCATGCGCCAGTGCGCCGGGTATGCCCATCGTGTAATTTTCTGTGTACCAGCCGTGGCGCAACAATACAAAAGGGACGCCGGATGCGCGGATCGCCGCCTCGGTCTCTTTATGTTCGGCGGCAAGCCCGAGCGGCGATGTATCGGCGCGCAACACACTGGTGTAGGCCAGCAGTTTCACCCCGGTGCGCTTGGCGGCATCAATGACGGATTTATGTTGCTTTGCACGTTGCCCGATCTCGCTGGAGGAGATCAGCAATACCTTGTCCGCGCCTTTCAGCGCGGCATCCCAGCTTGCAGGCTGATTGTAGTCGGCCTGACGAACTTGCACGCCCAGGGCGGCGATATCCTTGGCCTTTTCCACATTGCGCACGGCAGCGATGATGTTTGAGGCAGGAACTTTCTTCAGCAGCGAGGCGATGATGAGGCGGCCCAGTTGGCCGGTGGCTCCGGTGACGAGGATCATATTGTTTCCTTTCTTCGTTGGTTGTTGATTTGGGTAAACGAAGAATATCCGTTACAATAACTTTTCGTAAGTACGCACCAAAAGGTAAGTGTCATGGCAAACTTGGATACCGGAAAACTCTCCGGCAAGATACGGCGCGGCGAGGTCTTTGCTGCGGCCTGCCCCTCGCGCGCGATACTCAATCACGTCACCAGCCGCTGGGGCGTGCTGGTGCTGGTGGCGCTGCGGGAGGGGACACACCGTTTCAGCGAGCTGAGGCGCAAGATCGGCGGGGTGAGCGAGAAGATGCTGGCGCAGACGCTGCAGCAACTGGAGCAGGACGGCTTCATCGACCGGGTGTCGCACCCGGTGGTGCCGCCGCATGTGGAATACAACTTGACGCCGCTGGGCGAAGGCATCGGCAAAGAAGTGGAATCGCTAACTGAATGGATCGAAATCAACCTGCCCAAGATCATGAAGGCACAGCAGAAGCGTTTGGGTTGAAACGTGACTGACTTTGGTTAACGCATTTATTTCACATAAAGCAAATAAGGAATGCGAATTTTGGGTAGTGTAGAATTCACGCGTTTAATTCATGCCTGACTTTTTCGTCATCCGATTGAGCGTTGTTTATCCAGCATTGGACTCATGAGCAAATTCAGAGAATACGCGGTAAAAAACATTCGTAAACTCGTATCGCCCTCCATGCGCTTTGAACTAAGGGAGTCGGTTGCCTGGTTGCGGGAACAACTTGACCGAGCATGTCTTTGGCGCTGGGAAATAGCCAGACTCCATCAACGAAACGACAGTCCATTCGTCATTCTCTACGTGGGTCGCAAAGCACACCGCGTGGAGCTAGAAAAAATACTTCCCGGAATAGGCAATGGCATCAATCCCTGCCAGGCGAATACAAACCGATCAATTCAGACAATATTGGTCAGTGAGATGCCGATCCCGGGTGCGTTACGCGGACCTCATTTCCTGAACACCATCGTGCCGCTCGGAAAACCTATCGAGGAGATCATGGCGGAATACGAATATAAATTGCGCCGGAGTCTTCACAAGCAGCATGCATGCTATCGTCGACAACATGTGATGAACAAAGATGAGATCGAGCGAGCACATCGGGAAATGCTCCACCCTTTCGCAGACGCCAGACACGGCGACTCCGCCATACAGAAGTCTTCTGCGTATGTTCACAGATCAGCGCTTGGATATGGACGGCTCGATTTCTTGCTATCTGGAAACGAGGTGGTGGGCTGCATGCTTGGAAACGAGAGCGTTCGGTCCGGAAAACGTTACTGGGTAGCAGATCGTTGTGGATACCCTGAAACAGTTTTTTCCAATCCGAAACGGCTCGCCGAAACCCACTCGATCAACATCCATATGGCTCTTGAATGGGCAATCAAGAACGGCTTTGATTATTGCGACTTGGGGCGTTGTTTTGCAAACCCGGATAATGGGCTGCTTCAGTTCAAAAGAAACCGGGGAGCCACGCTCGATACTGCCGGCCTGCGTGGCTACGGTCATTTCCATATCCGGCTACCCAGAGCAGGCGTAGCGCAGTTCCTCTGGAACACCCCCCTCTTTGCAATCGAGCGTAACAAATTGACACTTCATCTCGGCTTGCCCGTCGGGCCAAGCGATGATGAGTTCGCGGCACGTTATCGGCAAATGGGTTTCGGCGGGCTATTCAAGATATATTTGCACTGTGACCGACCTCCCGGCGAACGCCTGTCGGCTACGCTATTCAACTTGTACAAACATCAAAATCCACCGCCCACCGTGGTGCACATCCCATCCACGTAAGAAGTTTGCAAGAATTTTTTCATCGACCATCCGCCAGAATACTGTCGACACATTGAGAAAAGTATCAAAGTTTGCAGAAAAAAAACAACTGCGGAACTGATCGACATCGCAGGTCGGCAGCTTTCACACTCTGAAAATGTTTATTCGGCTGTATCGTGATCAGAGTCGCAATCTTATTCGTGCCAGATCAATAGTAGTTCCATCAATAATGGCTATTGAGGACTTGCATGTGATGAATTATTGAAAAATCAATATTAATCCAGGGTAACAAGCGCGTCGGGCAGAAGACAAATAGAGAATCAAGGTGGTGTAAAATAACCAAAGTTATTTCGCGCCTAGCTTTCCCGCAATTCAAATAAGCACTTTCTATCCTGCCTTGAACTCATGAGTAAACTCAGGAAATACAAATCCGCAATTATTCGAAAACTCCTTTCGCCCTCCCTTCGTTTCGAGATCACCCAGACACTCGCATGGATACGGGAACAGCTTAATCTGGCATGTCTTTGGCGTTGGGAAATCGCCACACTCCCGCAGCGAGATGACAGTCCTTACAACTTGCTCTATGTGGGTCGCAAAGCGCACCGGGAGTTGGCCAGGATACTTCTGGGTATCGAGAACTTCACTGATAACGGCCACGCGGATGGAAACCGATCGGGCAGAAGAGTATTCATCAGTGAAATGCCAACACCGGGCGCATTATGCGTACCTCAATATCTGCGCGCCATCGTCCCTCTCGGAAGAACAATCGAGGAAATAATATCAGGGTATGACAGCGAATTGCGCCGCAGTCTCCGCAAATACCGTCCACGCTATCGTATGCAACAGGCACTGAGCGACGCAGAGATCGACCATGCAGATCGTGAGATGTTGCGGCCTTATGCAACTGCAAGACACGGTAGCTCCGCCAATCAGAAGTCGTCAAATGAAGTTCGCAGGTGCGCGCTGGAATTCGGGCGACTTGACCTCGTTCTGTCAGGTGACGAGGTAGTCGCTTGTCTTCTGGGAATAGAGCACATACGCAAAGGGAAGCGTTACTGGATGATTGACCGTTATGGTTATCCTGAAGCTGTATTTTCCGACCCAAAGCGGCTACGCGAAACCAACTCGGTCAACAACCACATGGCACTTGAATGGGCGATCACGAATGGCTACGACTACTACGACATCGGGCTTTGTTTCGGACGTCCGGACGATGGCCTGATTCAGTGGAAAAGACGCCGGGGAGCTGTGCTTGATCGAACAGGTCTCCGAGGCTACGGCCATTTCCATGTCCAGCTACCCAGAGAGGGGGCCGCTCAGTTTCTCTGGGACACTCCTCTCTTCGCAGTTGAGCGAAAAAAACTGACACTTCATCTCGGATTGCCTGAAGGGACTAGTGACGACGAGTTCGTGTCCCGCTATCGCCAAATGGGTTTTGGCGGATTATCGAAAATATACCTGCACAGTACCAGACAGCCTGACGAACAACTTCTGACAACGCTATGCGGCTTTTACAAACAACAAAATCCCCCACCAATGGTGGAAACCATCATATCCAGCTGAGAGGTTGGCAAGTGATTTGAAAAGCATAAAATGCCCGGGATCAGGCCCACTTTTCTTCCCTGGAACCGGGCTGCCCTGGCCAGAAGCAGCACTTCACCCAAACGTAGGCAAACGTTTGAAAGAACATTTGTTCCACTCCTTCACTTGTTCGCCACCAGGCCTCTGGATCGAATTTACTGGGCGTCGCTGCCAAAATCCCCACTTGTACCTTCTGTCCCAATGCCATTTGAAAAAGCAAACGCGAGCGGCGGGCGTGCGGACCGGATGAAAAGATGTCAACTGCGTCAAATGTAATCCCCAACCGTTTCGCCGACTCTCGAAACATGACGGCACTCAGGAAGGTACGATCCTGCGCTGATTCTGGAGCAGGCACAGCAACGATCAAGTCGCGCGAAACACCATGATGCGCAAGATAATCGGCGGCCAGACTGGCAAAGTCGGTGTCAGGAATCAATTCAGGCCATCCAGTAACCGGGCCTCCCGTTGTGACGATGCGCTCATATTCTCCCTTCCTGAAAGTTTCTATCGCCTGATCCATCTCCTCGTCTGTGAGCCAACCCTCAACCACAAGCACTCGCGCACCAACAGGTTCGTTCGGCGCAAGAAAGGAGTAGAGATTGATTGCCAACAGAATACTTGTCGCAACACAGACGAGCAGCAGAAAAAACCAACCTGCAATCGTCGGCATCCAAACTTGGCGTTGCCGGAATAAAGTTACATGCCTCATAGTACTTTCAACCCCCGACTGGTTAAAGGAGTCGGGGGAGAGCCGACATCGTTATCAATAACAGTGACGACACTGATGTTTGCTGAAACCTAGAAGTTCAAACCAATGTCGAGCATGGGACCTGAAAAGTTGCTCTTGAAATTCGACTCGCTTATCCCTGCATCACCATTTATACCCCATTTGGCGTAGCCCGCACGCAGCTCCAGATTGTCGCCGAGTGCCTGGGCTACAAACAGTTCATAGCGCATCAAACTCTTGACGCCATATTCTGACGACGAAACGAAACCGGACAAACGCGCATTTAAGCTGGTGTCAGGACGCATGCGCCAGATAAGGCCGACCCCGCCTTGCGGTCCATAATTGCCGAAATGATCGGAAGCGCGCTGTGTAGACGAGGCCACGGTCAAATCCATCGACGCATGACCTATGCCCCCTCTCACTTCAAGACCCAGCGAACGTTCCTTGAAAAATTTGCGCCAGCGAAACGACACGTCGGCATAGTTAAAACTGAAATCATTTCTGAGCTGATTGGGGGCTGTGAAGGTTGTGCCGGTGTAATTGACCGGCGACTCTCCGGTCGCAAGAGTCTGTTCGCCGTGACCCTTTGCTCTCGCATACTCGAACTCGATGGCATATCCCGTCCGGGGTTCGGAGGCTGCCTGCTTGTCGGCTTCCTGCTTGTCCTCGTCGAGGCTGACAGCAACCCTGAGCGATGGCAGGAAAACATGCGGATCGTCGGCCACGATCGGGGTCGACGACAAACAACCTGTTAAAACGATAGTGGAGAGCAATCCGGCCAATAGATGCGCGGATACAGCATAACGTGTTGCGACTTGCGGATGTTCTTTCAAGCACATGGTAAGTCCTTAATCAGGTTAAGCCTATTTCGAACAATAGCAAACAACGGAAATATAGGGAACACTGAACGAATTGGATGCTCGCGATTCGCCCGGCAGGATGCCGCCAATCCCGCCTTTGCGCGGAGATAATTCGCAGCCGGAACAACGATCACGCCAGTCTGCGCAAATTATTTTGGGCCGGGTTGCGGCAGGCCGTTAAAATAGCGAAGTTGGTATTTGCATCATCCCGATAATCCAAGGAGTTTCAATTGAGTCTGATCCGCCCCTTTTCCGGCCTGCGTCCCGCACCCTCACGTGCTGCTGAAGTCGCCGCTCCACCCTATGATGTGCTTTCCACCGACGAGGCGCGGGTACGCGCTCAAGGGAAGCCATGGAGTTTTTTGCACATTTCCAAACCGGAAATCGACCTGCCCGTAGGCACCGACCCGTATGCTGCTGAAGTGTATTCCAAGGCTGCAGAAAATCTGAACAAGATGCTGGCGGCTGGAGTGTTGGCCCGCGATGCGTCGCCCTGCTATTACGCCTACCGCCTGATCATGGGCGGCCACAGCCAGACCGGCCTGGTCGCGGCAGCCTCGGTGGCGGACTACAACACCAACCGCATCCGCAAACATGAGTTCACCCGTCCCGACAAGGAAGACGACCGCGTGCGCCAAATCGATGCGCTCAATGCGCAGACCGGTCCGGTATTGCTGGCCTATCCGGCCGCCCCGCAGGTCGACGCGATTTTGAGCAAAGCCTCAAGCGGCACGCCCGATGCCGATGTGACGGCGGAAGACGGCATCCGCCATACCATCTGGGTGATCCGCGATGCAGCCGTGCTCGGCCAACTGACCGCCGCTTTCGACGCCATGCACGCACTCTACATCGCCGACGGCCATCACCGTTCTGCTGCCGCTTCGCGCGTGGCCGCTGCGCGCAAGGCTGCCAACCCGAAACACAACGGCGCAGAGAGCTACAACTATTTCCTCTCCGTGATCTTCCCCCATCACCAGATGAAGATCATGGACTACAACCGCGTGATGACCGACCTGAACGGCATGGATGCGGCATCTTTCCTGAAACGCATCGGCGAATACTTTTCTGTGCAGTCCAGCCCCGCTCCGGTCAAACCCACCAAACCCGGCGAGTTCGGTCTCTATCTGCCGGGCCAGTGGTATCGCCTGACTATCCGCACCGACCTGATCCCCGTCAACGATCCGGTGGCTCGCCTGGATGTGAGCCTGTTACAGAACCACCTGATCGCGCCGGTGCTCGGCATCAACGATCCGCGCCGCGACAAACGTATCGACTTCGTCGGCGGTATTCGCGGATTGCCCGAACTGGAAAAGCGCGTGAACAGCGATGGCATGGCTGTAGCCTTCTCCCTGTTCGCCACACGCATGGAAGACCTGATGGCGGTCGCCGACGCCAACGAGGTCATGCCGCCCAAATCCACCTGGTTTGAACCCAAGCTGGCGGATGGATTGGTATCGCACATGCTGGATTAATCCCCGTTCAGATCAATCGTTTGCATAAAGGGACTGATCGGAACAATCGTTTGCAGTCAGACATACCCGGACCATGCGGTTTCAACCATATTCCGGTGTGCTAGAGTACGAACGCTTTCTCGAAATGGACTGAAAGGATAGAAATGCAAAACGTTATCTTGAGACTGGTGGACGTGCCCATGGTGCGGATGTTCATACTCGCGGGCATTTTGTTCTTGTTTGTTGCCGTAGTGGGCAAAATAGAGGGCAAGATAGAACCGGGCAGCATCGGACGGATAGGCGCCGCCATCCTTGGTGTGATTCTGATCGTGATCGGGATCACCATGCAATATAGCGAAACCCATGACATCTATGCCAAGTTGCCGCCGAATGTGGTCTCCTCCCTTCCTCCGCAAAATGTCGTTGCTGCCTCACCTGCCAGCGCTCCCGCCGTAGCCGTAGCGGTCGCCATCAAGGTCGTATCCGGCACTTATGGCCGCAACTGCAATGCCAAGCCCGGCAATGCGACAGCTCAGGTTGCCAAAGCGTGTGACGGCAATAGCAGTTGCGACTACACCATCGATACGACCGTGCTGGAAGATCCTTCGCCCGCTTGCAGCAAAGACTTCGTTGCCGAATGGAAATGCGGCGACAATAACGCTGTTTATTCCGCCGCCCTGTCCAGTCTGACTGGAAAGAACGACAAGCTGCGCTTGAGCTGTTCCAATTAATGAATCAGTCATCCCCGGCGCGCCCGGCGGCACCTGGTGTCGCCGGGGCGTTGCGCTTTACAGAACGATCCCGTTTCAGATGCAACAAAGCGCCATAGCACCCCGAGAGGAATGACATGAACGGCAAGATTCAGCAACTGCTCGACCAGATCACCAGACTGGAAGATGAATTGAACGCAACGCTGGAAGAACAGCAAAGCCGTCTGCGCTACCAGTTCGAAGGGCGACGTGTGGTGTTCGAGCAATCCGTCAGGGATGCGCACCAGCGCATCAAACTGGGGGTGTTCCGCTGGTTTCTCACCATCCGCCCGCAAAACTACCTCACCATGCCCATCATCTACGGCGCGGCCATTCCGCTGGTGCTGTTTGACCTGTGTGTCAGCCTGTATCAGCTGCTCTGTTTTCCGGTCTACGGCATCTCACTGGTGAAGCGCGCCGACTACATTGTGTTCGACCACCAGCACCTGGCCTACCTGAACGTCATCGAGAAAGCGCATTGCATGTATTGTTCGTATGCTGTCGGCATGCTGGCGTACACCGGCGAGATCATTGCGCGTACCGAACAATATTTTTGTCCGATCAAGCATGCGCGCAAGGTACTCAGCGCCCATTCGCGCTACGAATGCTTCCTCGATTACGGAGACGGCGAAGAATTCCACCGCAAACTCGAGGAATTCCGCACCTTGCTCGCCAGGGAACAGGGTGAAGAAGCAACACAACCCGATTCGAACAAGCCGGGGCCATGACGCAAGCAAGCAATCACGAAGCCCGATTGTGAAAACTTGCGGGGGATAAAGTTGGCACGTTGACTTAAGGGAGCCTCTAAAAATTCAAAGTTCTAAGCAAGACAAGGCGCGAACAAAAAATTGCGACGCAGCATATGCGTGATATGTAAGGAGTAATTTTTTGTGAGCAACGCAGTATTGCGACGAAATTTGGATTTTTAGAGGTTCCCTTTAATGCCACCCTGAAAACAGTATTATCAATACGACCTCAGCTAACCCTTCTACCGATTCAAGTCAAATATTACTATCCAATATTTCGCTTGAAAATAAACCGCCACCCCCTACAATTAGTGAAATTCAAGTGACCAACCACTATATATTGTGGTTTTAGCTTCTTTGGCTGAAGTGGCCTGTGCAATCAAAGGGGTAGAAACGTGTTCGATACCGAAAGCATTTCAACATCCTCCCGCAGTGATTCCGGGTCCAGCGTTTCAAGCAGTCTTTCTTCTGATCAACACGAAATACCCCAACAGCAACATCAAGTAATTCCGCATGCCAACGAGGCTGCCAATAAAGGAATCAACGCAATGACACAAGAAATCAGCACCGAAGTGCTGCTCGAAAAATACGCGGAAGCGGATGAAAAATCGGTACAGGACGTACGACGCCGGGTGGCGCGCGGTCTGGCGCAAGCAGAAAAGCCGGAGCAGCGCGCCAAATGGGAAGAAGCATTCTTCCTCGCGCAGGAAAACGGTTTCGTCCCTGCCGGTCGCATCAACTCTGCCGCCGGCCTGAAAATCCAGGCGACATTGATCAATTGCTTCGTGCAACCCGTGGGCGATGCCATCTCAGGCACCACCGACGGCAAGCCCGGCATCTACGATGCGCTGCAACAGGCTGCCGAAACCATGCGCCGCGGCGGCGGTGTCGGCTACGACTTCTCTTCCATCCGTCCCGAAGGCGCGCACGTCAAAGGCACCAACTCTCGCGCCAGCGGCCCCATCTCTTATATGCGCGTTTTCGACCGCTCCTGCGAGACCGTGGAATCGGCCGGTGCGCGGCGCGGCGCGCAGATGGGCGTGCTGCGTTGCGACCACCCCGACATCGAGAAATTCATCAGCGCCAAGGACAAGGGCGACCTGCGCAACTTCAACATCTCAGTCGGCGTGACCGATGCGCTGATGCAGGCCGTAGAAAAAGACCAGGAGTTCGAGCTGGTGCATAGCGCCGAACCTTCCGCCGCGCTCAAGGCATCAGGTGCGACGCGACGCGACGATGGCAAATGGATATACCGCAAAGTGCGCGCCACCGACCTGTGGAAGCAGATCATCGCCAGCACGTACGACCACGCCGAACCGGGCGTGCTGTTCATCGACCTGATGAACCGCGACAACAACCTGTCCTACTGCGAAATCATCGAGGCTACGAATCCCTGCGCCGAACAGCCGTTGCCCCCTTACGGCTGCTGCTGCCTCGGCTCCATTGACATGACGCGCATGGTGAAGAATCCGTTCTCCAGGCATGCCGGTTTCGATCATGAACCCTTCAAGCAACTGGTACGAGTCGCCGTGCGCATGCTGGACAACGTACTGGATGCGACTGCCTGGCCGCTGCCGGAACAACAGCAGGAAGCACAGAATAAACGCCGTGTCGGCTTGGGCTTTACCGGACTGGGCGATGCGCTGGTGATGCTGGGCTTGCGTTACGACACAGATGAAGCGCGCGCTTTTGCCGCCGACATCACCCGCATCATGCGCGATGAGGCCTATCTCGCCTCGGTGGACCTGGCCATCGAGCGCGGCAAGTTCCCGCTGCTGGATACCGACAAATATCTGTCCGCACCGCGCTTTGCTTCGCGTTTGCCGGATGCGATCAAGGACAAGATACGCAAACATGGCCTGCGCAACAGTCACCTGCTTTCCATCGCACCCACCGGCACCATCTCGCTGGCCTTTGCCGACAATGCTTCCAACGGCATCGAGCCTGCTTTCTCGTGGTTCTACACACGCAAGAAACGCATGATGGATGGCTCAACCAAGGATTACCCGGTGGAAGACCACGCCTGGCGCGTGTTCAAGCAACAAGGCGGCGATGTCGAACATTTGCCACCCGCCTTCGTCACTGCACTGGAGATCAGCGCCATTGATCACATGAAGATGGTCGCCGCCGTCGCGCCTTTCATCGACACCTCGATCAGCAAAACCGTCAACGTGCCCGCCGATTATCCGTACGAGGATTTCAAGGATCTTTACACCGAGGCCTGGAAAGCCGGATTGAAAGGCCTGGCGACATACCGCCCGAACAGCGTGCTGGGCTCGGTGCTGTCTGTGACGCCGGAGAAGAAAGAAGAAGAACAGCCGCAGGATTTTGTGTTCGACCAGGATAGACGCATCGTGCTGGAGACCGCACCCAAGCCCGCCCTCGCTTCGTTGCGCTGGCCTGGGCGCCCCGCGCTTCCTGCTGGCAGCGAAGGCTGGACATCACCGGTGGTCAAGCACCCGCTCGGCAGTTTCGTGGCGTTCGTGTCGCACACCAGAAATGGTTGCAACCATCCGTTCGAAGTGTGGGTGAACGGCTCAGAGCAGCCACGCGGACTAGGCGCGCTGGCAAAGTCTCTGTCCATGGATATGCGCACGCGCGACCCGGTGTGGATACGCATGAAACTGGAGATGCTGATGAAGTCTGCAGGCGACGATGCGTTCGAGATGCCGATGCCGCCGGACGGCGAAATCAAGCGCATGCCCAGCCTGGTTGCCGCGTTCGCGCACCTGCTCAAATACCGCATCGAAGAACTGGGTGCTCTGGAGATCTGCGAGGGCATGACCACACCGATGATGGATGCCCTGTTCGCAAAAAAAGAACCGAAGACCGGCACCGACGGCACCATGAGCTGGACAGTGGACGTCTCCAATGCGGGCAGCGGCGACGACTTCGTGCTTGGCCTGAAAGAACTGGTATTGCCGGATGGCCAGCGCAGACCTTACTCGATGTGGCTCTCCGGCGTGTATCCGCGCGCGCTCGACGGCCTGTGCAAGGTATTGAGCCTGGACATGCGCGTGATCGATCCGGCCTGGATCGGCATGAAGCTGCGCAAGCTGCTCAACTTCGGCGAACCGCTCGGCGACTTCATGGCGCGCGTGCCGGGCGGAAACAAAATGGAAAGCTATCCTTCGACGGTGTCCTATGTCGCCAAGCTCATCATCCACCGCTACTCCATGCTCGGCATCCTCGACGAGCACGGCTACCCGGTGCAGCAAATGGGCGTGCTGGAAATACCTGAGGGACAGATCAGGCCCACCGGCATCAAACCCATCGTCGGAAAAGTGTGCAAGGAATGCGGCAACGCCACACTGATCAAGAAGGACGGTTGCGAGTTTTGCACGAGTTGCGGTGCAATCGGGGCGTGCGGCTAGATTTGGTTTAGCCTGCAAAGGCCCTGACCTTCGACTTGACTGGACTATCAGGCAAGCGAGATATAATTTCGCCCACCAAAATGGCTGCATTTACAAAATTGGCACGACATGGAAAAAAGCACTACAGCTGATGAGCTCTTAGATCACCCCATTCGCCAAATCGAATTGGACAAAGTTCGGGGAAGAAGTCTTTGGGTCGATTATGCCAAGGGAATTGGAATAATTCTGGTCGTCTATGGGCATGTGGCCCATGGCATATTCAATGCCGGTATAAATATGGATAAAAACCTGTTTATGCTGGTAGAAAGTGTGATCTACAGCTTTCACATGCCATTATTTTTCTTCCTATCAGGACTGTTCTTTTTGGCCTCTATGGAAAGACGGGGTTCCGTCAGTTTGCTTCGCAGCAAGCTCGATACGATTCTATATCCATATGTAATCTGGTCGCTGCTTCAAGGAATGGTCGAGGTCGCCATGTCTCACTATGTGAATGGCCACACAACAGTGGTCCAGGTGTTATCGTTGGCCTGGTCACCAAGAGCTCAATTCTGGTTTCTGTATATACTATTCTTTGCTTTCGCATTGGCAACACTGTTGTTTCGCCGGTCAAGCATTTTCTGGGGTTGCAGCATCTTTATTGGATCGATATTTTTTTATTACTTCGGATGGATACTGCCGAATATTTATCTCATTAATATGTTGAGTCACTTTTTTGTGTACTTTACCGCAGGTGTATTTGCAGCTTTCCTGCTCTGTAAATTCAATAGTTTTGAAACAAAATGGCTGATTCCGTTCCTTGCGTTGTTTGTTTATTCTCAATGGATATTCCATGTAGAGTTGGGTCTGAATTACGTCAGCACAGCTGCTCTTGAGAAATTGTTGCTTGGATTGATTAGCGTTGGTTTTGTTGTATTCCTTGCGCAATGGCTTACCCGTTTCAATTTGCGCTGGATGGCGTATCTGGGCCAGCAGTCAATGACTATATATTTGGTGCATATCCTTGCAGGTAGCGGCTGTCGAATTGTTTTGCAAAAGGTATTGGGAATTACCGATGTTGGCGTTCATTTGCTGGTTGGTACTTTGGCAGGCCTTTTGCTGCCAATCTTGTTTTATTTTGTCTGCACACGCATTGGTTTGAGCGCATTGTTTAGCCCGCCCAAGATGCTATCCTTTGGCAGTGAGCATTAGTTCTGAAAGGGATGGAGAGTAATTCTACTCACGTAGGGGGGCACATAACCGCACATCGCTCGCTAGTTCAGCACACGATCCATTATGTTGCCCAGCATCTTGCGCGGAACCCACGCCTCTCCACGACCAACAACCCGAACTGCTCTTGAGAGGTGCAAACCTGCAGTTTCGTTTGATAGATAGCCACGAGCCCCAATTTCCAGAGCTTGAATAATTTTGCTATCTTGAACAAATTCGTCGGTCAACAGAACAATGTGCGTCCCGGGACATTCACAGCGCAGCGCCAGTAACAAAGCATGGCCTTCATCGTCACTCAGATCCAGATTCACCAACATGACAAGCGGCTTGAGCCGTTTTATTCTGGCCACTTCATTCTCATATGCCAAAATATCCGTACGCTGCTTGCCCCTTCGATTCACAAACGCATGGTCATTTCTATCTCCATTGCTTGAACCAACATTCGAAAGCAATGTAATGCCGTCCTCACCATGTAGCAAGCGCTCGTATCCCGCTCGCCGATCCCGATCAACATCCGCAATTGCAACGGTCACATTTTTCATATGAAACCTGCTCTCCTCACTGCACTTTTATATTTATATCTCTCATGTCACTGGTCATACCCACGCATGCGAGTCAATTATATTCAATTCAACAACCAGAACTACTGTACTTAAGTACATGATTATCTGCATACCCAAAAAACCGAGCCACAACACTTGCCAGTCAGATACCAATCAAAAAGTTACCACAGAAGAAAGGCCACCGCACAATAGTGCCGAATTCGGACTGCACTACTTGCGCAAACCAGAGATAAAGAATCAGGCCGGATTGAAATTCCCATATTTGGCATCATCGAAGCGAGATCCGCCCCGTATTGGTTTGCCGGAATTTCCAAATTCATTGTTTCTTTCATCTGCTGAAAGAACCAAGGCCAGATTGAGTCGATCAGTAACGCCAAGTTTCAGAAAAACTTCGGTCAAGTGGGCTTTCACCGTGCGTTCTGTAATTGCGCACGCTTGGGCAATTTGCTTATTGCTCTCGCCATTTCCTACACGAACAGCAATGTCGTATTCACGCTGCGTAAGCTTGTTAAGCAAACCAAGCGAAGTTCGATAGGTCTTGTTTTTTTCAGTCGTTCTGCCCAATTCATCTATCAGCCTGCATGTGAGCGTACGCCGTATCCACAGTTCACCCTGCTGAACGGCTTCGACAACTTGTCTGAGAAATTTTGGATCAGAATCGCTTCGACAACAGCCCCTTACTCCCACCTTCAACAATTCCCATTCTTTATCTTCACATATATCGCTGCCAATAATGATTGTTTTGGTCTCTGCGCACATGCTTCTCAAACTTGCTGTGCCGTCCAAAGCAATCACATCGAAGTCAAGCAGGAGAACCTTTGGTTTGTTACGCGTAACTTCTTCCCTGAGCGCGTCCAATTTGTCGATTACGAAAGTTGTGCTTACAAATCCGCTTAACCCCTGATTCCACGAAGCGAGTCTGTTTTGGCAAGAGCTGGCAATTATCAAATTGTTTGTCATAGCATTATTTTTAATTTCAATGAGTTCACTAACACTGACCGAGCCACTCGACGATGG
This sequence comes from Sideroxyarcus sp., assembly GCA_049286265.1. GTDB lineage: Bacteria > Pseudomonadota > Gammaproteobacteria > Burkholderiales > Gallionellaceae > Sideroxyarcus. Next base: position 95,728 of record JBAQDF010000002.1, on the reverse strand, counting down.
AACTCAAAACCTGATTCTCCATCGTGCCAACATGGTTAAGCAATAGTCATGCCATACATGCCAGTTCGGCATTGTCCTTGTAGCAGCTATGGATTATTGTCCTGCTTGAGTCATTGTTGTAATTGTACAACGAAATTTTGACGTAAATTTGACGTTCGACCATGCGCAAATGACCGATTCTCGACAAGGCTAAATTGGCATTAAGTGGAAATATCCCGCTTTCAGATGATGATTGATTAAATAAAATTAAATTGAATTAATACATTACTGCAATATTTAGCACAATCGCCAAGCGGAAAGGCCCCTATATACAATCATAGGCAGTCAGGTTTTGCTAAATTGTGGTCGTTCCCGCCTTGGAATTCCCGTTTTCTTTGGATGACATGAAGTACTGTTCAGGAAAAAGCATGCGACATCGACTGCCACCGCCAGGCATCGCGGCACATGTCGTCAATACCATACTGCGCCTGCCAGCCCAGCAGGTTTTTTGCCCGGGTTGAATCCGCATAGCACTCGGCTATGTCACCCGGTCGACGACCTGTAATCCGGTAAGGCACTTTCCTCCCGCTTGCTTTTTCAAACGCCCGAACTACGTCCAACACGCTATAACCCTGCCCGGTACCGAGATTGACGGTAAGCACACCTGACGAAGCACTCAATGCCTTAAGCGCAGCCAAGTGCCCGCGCGCCAAGTCCACCACATGAATGTAATCGCGCACCCCTGTTCCGTCGCGGGTCGGGTAATCGCTGCCAAAAACCGAGAGCTCCGGCAACGTTCCCACTGCGACCTTCGCGATATACGGCATCAGATTATTGGGAATCCCGTTCGGATCTTCTCCAATCAAACCGGACTCGTGAGCCCCGACTGGATTGAAGTATCGCAACAAAGCGATGCGCCATGAATTATCCGCATGCGCGACATCGCCGAGGATTTCTTCGATAACCAATTTGGAGCGACCATACGGATTCGTCGCGGAAAGTGGAAATTCCTCACGTATCGGCACAGCCTGAGGATCGCCATAAACCGTGGCGGAAGAAGAAAATACCAGCGTCTTCACTCCCGCCTCAGCCATCGCCTCAAACAACACCAGACTACCGTTGATATTATTGTCGTAATAACGCAACGGCTGAGTTACGGATTCGCCCACCGCTTTCAGACCGGCAAAATGGATTACCGCATCCACGTGAAAATCGGCAAACACAGCGCGCATTGCAACGCGATCCCTAACATCCGCCTCAACAAAACCGGGACGCCGCCCGACAATACGTTCAATACGCTCAAGTACCGAGGCCTTGCTATTGCAAAAATTGTCGGCGATCAGTACATCAAACCCGGCCTGCATCAGTTCTACAGTCGTATGCGAGCCAATATAGCCGGTACCGCCAGTGATTAAAATCATGCTTTACTCTCTAATTTCTGTCACAAAAAATTGTGCAGTCTCTCCATCGACACACTACCCACCTCAAAACAATTTTTGAATTGTTACAGCAAAGCTTTATAGTATCAAGGTCTGCACGATTCCCTCCTAACGATATTCTTTGGTCACGACAAATAACTTTTTGCGGCAACAATGATCCACTTTTCCCAGCGTCAGCGGCAAGTATGACGGCATGAATATTGAGACTGTCCAACCACCCACTTCTTAAGCTTGCAATATAACTGGATGGCGGCTATATTGCCACGACATCAATTAAGGGTATTTTTGTTTTTGATTTATATAGACAAATACCGCTAGATTTCAACTTCGTTCAACTTAAACAGCATATTTCACACTGACTGCGGAGTTTGCGAGCTCGCAATAGAGCACTAACCCTCGCGATCATTCGGCGGGTTGATTAACATTTCAAGGATACGTTCATGTCGAAATACACAGTTTTCAAATCAAGAACCGTACTGCTTGTTTGTTTCGCAGGTCTGTCAACGATTTCCGGCCTCGCTTCATGCGGCGGAGCCAAGCTTTCCGCCACAACAAGTGAACAATACCGCTCGCCGGACTTATATGTATCCGCGTCGCCATCGCTAATTGCATATAACGCAGTCAATAAAACATCCGTCATTTCGTGGCGATCTCTTGGCGACACCTGTTCTTATTCCCCAGGCGGCGAAAACATTAAGGAACTATCGTATTCTTTCACTACGCCCTCCCTCACCAAGACCACCACCTATACCATAATGTGTGGCACAGGAAATAACATGAAAGTAAAGAGGGCAACCGTTGCCCTCGCACCAGCTTCGCTCGTCGACCCGATAATTACTCAGCAGAATTCATGCCGAGACGATACGCTAGCTAGAACAACAACGTATTACTACTGTGACTGCGGAAAAGGTGCGGATGCCAATTGTGATAGAAAAGATGCGTCGGGCAATCAGATAGGAGGGTTAGGAGATGACGCCAATGATGGACTCACCCCAAGCACACCGCGCAGGTCTCTCGCCGATATTGCCAGAAGGTATTCCATCATAAGTGGAACGACAAAATTCGCTTTCTGCAAAGGAGGTGCGTTTGATGCAACGAGATCCCTCTCAATGCCTGATATATCTTGTACAGCAGGAACTACCTGTACAGATTTCAGAGAATACGCGCACCCCAATTTCACCAGCTCTGCAAAACCTATAATAAATAGCGCACCAGGAGGCGAAGCTTTATTTCGCGCATCAGGTTCCACCAGAGGCGGCGTGCGATTCCTGAATTTGAAGCTTCACGGCAACGGCACGGCCGGAAATCAGGGGGTTTTTTTCTACGGTGGAATGCATGATGTGACGGTGTGTAATCTCGACATAGAGGGATTCAGCTCTGGCATTAGCCAAAATGGCGGAAACATTTTAACGGGGGGTACTATTAGTCCAAACCCCAACATAACAATCACCGGAAACAACTTCACCAACAACATTGGGGGAGCGTATTTTGGTGGTGGTCCAAACGCAGAAATATCGAAAAACTTTATAGCCGATAACGGCGGCAATAACTTGCTGGATCACTCTATATACCTTGCTGGTCATCCAGATTCGGCTCACATGAACCTGAGTGGAAATTACATAGGCGGGCAGATTGGAGAGGCGTGCGCCGGTGTTGTGATTGTTGTGCATGGACAGGTATTGAACTTGTCGATCATGAATAACATGCTGGAGATTGATCCAGCTGCCTCTACGACAGGCTGCTATGGCATAGCACTGGATCATGGTGGATATACGGAATACGGTGACTATAGCAGTGCGGTGATCTCAAGCAATACACTGGCAAATACCGGAGGAATTGGTATTGCGTTGTCACAATGTGCCGATTGCGTGGTACAAGACAATCTTATTCGCTTTGACACAGCTACAGCATATGGAATAGTAGGCGGATCTTTGATCTCTCGCACAACATATCCGGACGTAGTGAACAATCGCAACAAGATAGTAAATAATACCATCTGGCTCGGACCAGACTCTACTGGAGGACTCACAGGTGGCATCCAGGTCAGGAATGAAGGTACCGGCCATATCGTTGCAAACAACACAGTTAATTACACCTCCACAAATGCGGGTAGAAACGATGGAGTTAATTGCTTCAACTACCCGCTAGCAGCGGTACCCAATTCCTATGCATTCATCGACAATAATCATTGCTACTCCGCGGCGGCAACGTATAAATGGGAAAAGACCTACGGCACCGCAACAGCGTGGAGGACTGCCTACCCTGGTTTTGATGCTGCATCAGTCATAAACAACTCTGCCCCCGCATTCGTTAATACAACAACTTTCCCTTACGATTTTCATCCGAGCGGGTTGCCTTTGCTTGGTGCCGGTACTTCTACCCATCTGCCGGTGCCGCCGCCAGCAAAAGATATAACCGGAACCAATTTCCTGCCCTCGCCTGCAATTGGGGCGTATGAATAATATTGAGCCTAGAAGATAGAGCCAAAATCTTGGACTGGGCCAAAAAAACGCAGCGGCTCGATCTCGTTGACTCTGGTGCTTGTCATTCGTGATAAACGCCTATTCTCTTCTGTACTCCAGCCGTTGAATCCTTGGCTTGTACAACAGCACGACTTGCTTGCTTCACTATTTCATCCACAACCAATCTTGCCCCAGCAACAGACATATGGTCGTCATCAAAATAGTAAGCGACACCGTTTTTTGCAGCTAAACATCTAATGCTGTCGCAGAAGATATTTGTTGGATCGATAATCTTTACTTGGTGGGGTATTTCACTAAGTCTCATCATCACATATTTATTTCGTTCATTCCACCACGGGCGTTTCACGCCTATTACTTCATCTTCTGAATTAGCAACTCTAAACAACAATCTGTATATAGGCATCGGCAGCTCTGGCGCTTGGAGAACAAGAAATACATTTTTCCCTTTGCTAACAAAGTAGCGTAATACTTCAACATAGGAAGTCCAACGTTGCGCTCTTTCTGACTCGCTTACTTCATTCGGCAAGCCTGGATAGATATTTGCGGGCTCGCCGAACAAATCCCAATTAATACGATAAGAAACCACAACATTTTGAATATTTTTATCGTTGCCAATGTTTTCAACAGATTCCTTCGTCCAACTTGCGCAGTAATTCGAACTATCAAGCACTCTTCCATATGTTGGAATGCATGCGCTAAAGGAAAAGTGCTTTAACCTGGCGTCAGAAGCTTTAAGTCTCTCTGCCAACGCGTAGGCAAGCTCCACAGTATGACTATCTCCAAACGTTGCCCAACTCAATGTGCCTTTTTGATATTCGCAAGCATCTTTAGCTTTGCGATAATCAGCTCCACCAGTATGGCAATCATCACGTTTTGGACTTGAAGCCGCAGATGCCAAGACAGCGCGTTGCGCAACCGTAGTCTTCAGTTTCAAAAAACCACTGGACATATGCCCAGCCAATCCAAACACCACGAAAAATGCACTCCCAATAGCACCGTATACGAAGATTTGTTTACGACTAAATCGCTGCTTATTTCTAAATGGAATCTCTACGTACTTCCAACTTAAATATGCAAGCACAACGGCGACAGCCACCAATGCAGCCAACAACAGCTTACTTGGCTCATCAAAGCCACTTTGCTTTGAAAAGGCGAGCAAGGGTTGATGCCATAAATATGCACTGTAACTAATCAATCCAACACCAACAAACAGCCTGTGACCAAGTAGCTTTCCGACTGAGGTTTGATGATTTGCAAATAGAATGATCAGTGCCGTGCCGATGACTGGAGCTAGCGTGTATAAACTCGGAAACGGTGTTTGTCTGTCAAATACAAAAATTGCGTAAATTATGAGAAACAAGCCGGCAACACTACCAACTTGACTGAATGATTTGTTGATATTCGAACTGTCACCATCGAACAAGTAAAACGCCGAAAAAGCGCCAATAGCCAGTTCCCAACCACGGGTTGGCAGCAAATAGAAGGCTGCTGCAGGCTGGGCTACCGACCCCCATTGTGCTGCGGCCAGACTTGCGACTGCCAACGTTGCAAGCAGCGTCAGAATCCAACGTTTGCCTAAACGCCAAGCAAGCATTAGGAACACAGGAAAGAACAAATAATATTGTTCTTCTACTGCCAGACTCCACGTATGTAGCAACGGCTTCAATTCAGCAGATGTTTCAAAATATCCACTGGTTTGCCAAAACAATACATTGGAAGCAAAGCCAGAAACAGCCATTAGGCTTTGCGCAAAACTCTTCATATCTACTGGCGGCAACCATAGCCAGGCAAACGGCAAGCAAGCAAATAAAACAACAAACAACGCTGGCAGAATGCGTCGTGCTCTACGTTCGTAAAAGTTTAATAGAGTAAACGTGCCGGCTTGCTTTTCGGCAAGTATGATTGATGTTATTAGATAGCCGCTGATTACGAAGAAAACGTCAACGCCAACAAAGCCTCCACTAAATGCCTGAAAGCCAGCATGAAAAAACATGACTGGTATTACGGCTAGCGCCCGAAGTCCATCTATTTCTTTTCTGTAGTCCATCGTTTGAGCGCTTTGCTTAAAATAGTTACTCGTTCCGACGTTACGGTAAGCCACGCACTGCAACGCGCACAGCCTCAGGACAAGAATTCCGCACTACAGTAATTAATGATTCGGCAAACCGGCTCTGAAAGACGACCAATCTGGAGTTCTTTTTGATGTTGCGTCTGATAGCCATGCAATAACATGACAAGCCCGACAAAAGCGCTATCTACATAAGTAATTCCGTCCATTTCCAGCTTCACGCATTTCTCGGACTGAACTGCTTTGGAGAAGCATTCTCTCAAAGGTGCAATATTCCGCAGCGTCCACGCCCCTCGAAGATGGATGATGTAGTTTTCTCCATCCTCCGTAGTTTCAATATCTGCCTCCGCCAGTTGGCTGTCATCCGGCTCATGGCGCAGTATAAACCAGGCATAAGGAATGAGACGAGTCGCCAATAGTTTAAGCAACGCCAGGCCATCCCAAGAATAGCGACTCCACAGAGCGGGATCTTCCTTGATCCGCCACAACCATTCCAGACCGGCTTTTTGCATCCATACAGGTGCCCGTTTGACTGTTCCCGCCACGAAGTTCACCACTGCACCCAGGTGGCTGATCACAGGGATAGTAATGCGATGTCTGTTGCGTTCAATCCAGGCCTGCCCCTTTTTCGCACCCAGCGAAACCACCAGAAAATCTGCGTTGCTTGTGTTGATGCGCTGAATGATCGCTTCATTACTCATCTCGTCAACGGAACCAAAACCCGGAGATTCAAATCCGGCACAGGTCAAGCCTCTTCCTTCCAGGTTGAGTCGTCGACATGCCGCTTCGGCCGCACCATCGGGGCCTCCGAAGAAAAACACCGAAAGTGGCATCCCGGAATCGTAACGTAACGCATCAAAAAGCGCCGAACCCGCAACACGCTCTCGAATCGGGATGCCCAGCAAACGTGCAAGCCAGACCAGCGGCATACCGTCGGCGATACTAAGATCGCTATTGATTACCGAGTTGCGGAACGCAACATCAGATTGGGCCGCGATCAGGAAATTCAGATTAGGCGTGGAGAGAAAACAGGGAGTACGACTGGATGCTGCAACTCTTATGCGCTGAACGGCGCCTGACATGTTTACGGCATCGAAGGGAAGCCCCATAAGACAGTGCACTTCCCGGCTGAAATCAGGAGGTATTACCCCGGTAGGAAATTTTCCCGGCTTATTCATTCTTGGAAATCTTTGCCAAGGGGGAGGCAGGTATCAACCCAAATAATCCAATGGAGCGATTGTGTATTGTTGGAGCCCGACTTGTCGGGCGATCCATAGACATCGCGCAACAAGTTGCGCTCCTGCAACGCAGTTTAATACCTGACAGATTATCTGGGATCAACATTCGCGGATCACAACCGCCAAACTCTCATTCCCTCTTTTTCCAAAGCGGCCTGATCGAATTTCGATTTCACATCAATAAAGCAGCCTCCATGCGCCACCTTGCCCAGCAGTTGAGTCAATGGCATGTCAGCGTATTCATTGTGTGCCACAGCGACGATGATTGCGTCAGCCTGAGGCAATTCCTCCCATGGCAACAGATTCACGCCGTATTCGTGTTTTGCCTCGTCAGGAGCTGCAACAGGATCATGCAGATAGACTTCGACCCCAAAACTCTCCAGCTCATGGATGATGTCCACCACCTTGGTGTTGCGGATGTCCGCGCAGTTTTCCTTGAAAGTCAAACCCAGCACGTTCACGCGTGCACGCTTGACCTGGCCGCCGCCCTGAATGATGTGCTTTACGGTCTGCTCGGCGATGAACTTGCCTATACCATCGTTGATTCTTCGGCCCGCCAGAATCACTTGCGGATGGTATCCAACTGTCTCCGCCTTGTGGGTCAGATAATAGGGGTCAACCCCGATGCAATGACCTCCGACCAGTCCGGGACGGAAATTGAGGAAGTTCCATTTGGTGCCGGCAGCTTCCAGCACTTCCAGCGTATCGATACCGATTTTGTCGAAGATGATTGCCAGCTCATTCATTAGCGCGATGTTGAGATCGCGCTGAGTGTTCTCAATCACTTTGCATGCCTCAGCCGCCTTGATGCTGCTGGTACGATGCACACCCGGCGTAACAATGCGTTCGTACAGTGCCGCCACCTTCTCCAGCGTATCCGGCGTATCGCCTGCCACCACCTTCACCACGCGTGTGAGCGTATGTTCGCGATCGCCCGGATTGATGCGCTCCGGCGAATAGCCCACAAAAAAATCCTTTTTCCATTTCAGACCCGACTCTCGCTCCAGCACGGGCACGCAAACTTCCTCTGTAGCCCCCGGATAAACGGTGGACTCATATATGACGATAGCGCCCTTCTTCATGTATCGTCCGGCACTGGCACTGGCTCCAATCAGTGGCGAGAAATCCGGCCGATGCGCATCATCAACGGGAGTGGGCACAGCCACAATAATAAAGTCCGCCTCCGCGAGCATCTTGGGGTCTGCCGAGTATTCGGCATGAATCGCAGTGAGCATTTCCTCGTCCGGTAACTCGCGCGAGGGGTCCACTCCACGCAGACAGGATTCCACCTTGGGAACGGAAATATCGAAACCGATAGTGCGGGTTTGCTTGCCAAACTCGATTACCAAAGGCAGACCCACGTAACCCAGACCAATTACAGCGATTGTCATGTATTGCACTCCTGATGTTTAAAACCGAAAATTTCCGTTGTAGCTTGCACTATCAAACTTGAATAAATTCATGCTTTCGTGAACAGCATCATCATCCAACAATACAGCAGAGTTTGCGCAACAACTCACCTACCAGAGTTATCTCATTGTTTAGGCATGTTCGTCTCATGCATTTTTTGGCAAATCGTTAGTTTATATTCATTTCAGCAACCAGCACTACTGTACTTTAGTACATGGTTTAGTAAGTCTATATATTGAATATCTTCTCGACAGCAAAAACAGATCAACTTTACATTTAAAACTCGGATGGCGTACCTGACAATTCCGCTCAAGAACAACAATCCCATAGACGCCAACACTACGCCGTTAATATTCATCCTGTCGCTAAATAATCCCCTTGGCCCGGTGAATTTCTTCAATAGCTCGCTTTTTGCCCACCAGTAACGACCTCCACTGGTAGCTGCGCAGAAACTTCCGGAATTCCAGATCGCCATAACGAGGCTTTCTTTGCAATGCGCTCCGCAACCATCCCCACAGGATAGCCAGTCCGCCTAACACGTAAGGCTTTTCCGGTATGCGGTAGACAGCACTAGCCAGTATGAACACGAGGCCTGTGCCCATAAAATACTGTCCGTAACCATGCCGCATTCTCCCGGTAAAAATACTCTTCTGACTGGAGCCCATGGGGCGCAGGTGCACAAATCGCAATTCAGGATCGTCCCAACTGCACGCGATTAGTCCATTCATACGACAGCGGTGGCAATCGATACCATCCCACATCACTTCGCGTACAAAACCGCCCAATTGCCTGAAGTGCGACATTCGGTAAAACTTGGACGCCCCAATGGATGTCTCGTCCCCGTGGCGCTCATTGACCAGGCCGCCATTCTTCTCGATGTAAGCCTTGCCGCTACAAGTCGCAATTCGCGGATTGTTTTCCATCCGTTCAATGAGATTTTCAAAATATCGGGTGGGCAAGCGCAGATCCAGATCCAGCTTGCAAAGGTAATCGTAATTGTCGGGATTGATCCTTTCGTAGCCCGCGTAGAAAGCCTCGATAACGCCCGGACCTACTGCTCGACGCCCTCGATCTGCCCGGGTGACGATCATGATCCAATCATGCCGATTTGCATAATCAGCCAAAATCCGTGGAGTTTCATCGGTAGATCCGTCATCGACAATCACCCACCTTGCAGGCCTGATGGATTGCGCTATGACCGTATCCAGAGTTTGCCGCATGAAATCCGCCTCATTTCGGCAAGGTGAAATCAGTACGTATTTTCGATTCATCAATTCAACCCACAATTCTTGACTCCCGCATTATGCAACATCTCGCCGCTTCGCCACCAGAGTGAAAATGCCACAGGCCAACGATAGTTGCAGAACCTCCGGCTCAAATAATCTGAAATCACTTTGAACTGACTTATACTGTGCGCAGTCTCAAACAAGGATGGCACGTGAGCAGACTCGCAAGTAATAGTAAAGAACTGGCATCAACTCTGATACGCAAGTTCATTTCATACTCCCTGAGATTCGAGCTAAGAGAATACTCTGCCTGGCTACGAGAACAACTTGGGCGAGCCTGTTTTTGGCGGTGGGGTATCACCAGATTCCCTTTGCGAAAAGATAGTCAATTCGACATCCTTTATGTGGGCCGGGCACCACGGCAAGAATCGGTTAAAGCACTTTTGAGTATCGACGACAATGTCGACGCCGGCCACAATAAGAAAGACAAGTCTGGTCGAATAGTATTCGTGAGTGAGATGCCTTTCCCTGGTGCATTGTGTGTGCCTCTGTCCCTGCGCATTATCGTACCGTTAGCGAAACCAACCAACGAGATCATGGCAGGTTTCGAGGGCGAATTGCGCCGAAGGATTCGCAAAAACATCGCTCACGCCCACATGCAGCAAGTGCTGAATGACATCGATATTGACCGCGCGGAAAAGGAAATGCTCCGGCCCTTTGCCACCGCAAGGCACGGCGACTCAGCCCATCAAATTGAGCCAGATGAAGTTCGTAGGATAGCGCAGAAGGCCGGACGTCTCGACTTTGTGCTGTTGGGAGACGAGGTGGTGGCATGCAATCTGGGATGCGCGTTCACCAGAGCAGGAAAGGGGTACTGGAGCACGATCCGTTTCGGCTATCCAAAGGAGGTGTTTTCCAACTCCAAACGATTGGGCGAAACCAACGCGATCAGTTTTTTCCTCGCGCTTGAATGGGCGATTAAGAATGGCTTCGATTACTATGACTTGGGGACATGCTTTGGAAGACCGGAAGATACGCTGCTGCAGTGGAAGAATCGTTGGGGAGGGGAGATCAGCAGGATGGGTTACCATGACCATGTCCATGTCCGGCTGCCCAGTGTGGGCGCTGCGCAGTTTCTTTGGGATGCGCCACTCTTCTCCGCCGAGGGTAAAAATTTGACACTCCATCTTGGCTTGCCGGATGGGCCAAACGACGATGAGGCTGCGATTCGCTATCAGAGAATGGGGTTTGGCGGGTTATTCAAGATATATCTCCACTGTTCCAGACAACCTGGTGATCTTCTTCTCGAAAAACTGTTCAGGCTTTGCAAGCATCGGGAATATCGCCCTGCCGTCGAAATCGTCCTATCCGCATAATGGCAGACTGAATACGTGCTCAAACCTCTCTCCACTCTTATTGCATTTGCACTTCAGTGGATTATCATGACTCATGCCGGATCATGATTCCCACCATGACTCCGGAAGAGTTCAGCTAATTTTGCAGCCTCGGTATCAATCGAGTGCTGTTGCATAACGCGCAGATAGCCCGCATCGCCCATTTTGCCCAGTTCATCGGGAGTTTTAGCCAAACATTCTTCCATGGCCCCCATTAAATCCGCAATGGATCCCGCGGGGAAAAGCCATCCCGTTTCGTCGGACCGTACCAGTTCGGGAATCCCGTTTATGCAGCTAGCCAAAACCGGCCTTCGTAATGCCATTGCCTCCATGATCACTACAGGAAGGCCTTCACTGAAACTTGGCAGCACCAATGCACGAGCAGACAAAATCTCCTCGCGCACCTGATTGCTGCTGATGCTGCCTGTAATTCTGACTTGTTCAGATAAACCGCGCTGCGCTGCCAGCTCTTCCACTGCCTTGCGCATTTCCCCATCACCTGCAAGCACCAACTCAACATTGATTCCTTTGCAAACCAACCGGTAAGCCGCCTCGATAAGCAGTAACTGACCTTTTTCCGGACTTAGACGACCAATACAGACGAACCGCGGCCTCATGGGTGGAAGAACAGAAGGAACATCATGAAACGCAGCTTCCAACCCACAATGAACGACTTTCACTTTCGGCCAGCTAGTGTAGTTGGATAAACGATAAACCTGGCTTCGACCATAGGAACTAATCGATACTACAAAAGCCGCTCGACGCACCTTCTCCGCCATGCCTCCGGAAAGCAACTCGCCCTGACCATGAACTGTAAAACTGTACGATGGCCCCCCCAATGCGTTTACGAGCATCGCCACTTCAGTCGAGTTATTGCTGAAATGGGCATGCACATGCGTGGCACCAAAAGATTTTATCCACGGCAACATATGACAAGCTTCGGCAAGATAGGCCAGATGATAGGGTAATGAGCGTTCCGCACCCCGTGAGATGCGAATTGCCAGCATAAGGGCAGAAAAGAAACTCGCGGGAGACGACAGCAGCGTTCTCAGCGCCGCCCACAGCAGCGAGGGTAACCCCTTTTGCAGCACGTAACGGGTCTTGGTGCGCTCTTGCTGGTCTTCAACATCCGCCAGCTCAGCATCCCACCCTTGCAGCGAGATGCGAAGGATGTCGAAACCCTGGCGTTCGAGTGCTAAAATTTCTCGCCGAATGAAAGTATGGCTGACCATGGGGTACTGGTTGATGACGTAGGCAATTCGGGATGACATGTAGGTAGTCTGAGCCAATATATGAGTAAATCGTTTGAATGTTACTATAAACAGTTGCATGTTTGCACCGCAAGCATGGTGTCGCTCATGTATCAATAAAACCAATCGAATTATTCAATTTCTTTCTCATTACTGTTACGCTTTCCTGTATACGAGCCTTCTTTCATTTATGCGCGCCAAAACCATACTCCGCAACAGCATCGCACAGCTTCTTTTCCTCATGAGACGCACGACACCAGAGCGGCGCGCTCGCGGGCAACTCTCAATCATAACTTTTCACCGTGTACTTCCCGAAGCAGACCGTCAGACTTACCCCTATCCCGGTCTCGCTGTGACACCGGAAGAATTCGACGATTTTTTAACCTATTTCACAAAGCATTTTGATTGCGGCCCTCTCGCGGCCCAGCATGAACGCTACCTGCGCGGCGAAATTTCGGCACTACCATTGCTCGCCATCACCTTCGACGATGCTCAGCACGACAACTTCAGCCATGCTTGCCCGGTACTTGCCCGGCATCAGCTCAAAGCCTCGTTCTTTGTTCCGGTAGCAGCCGTCGAGAAACAGGAACTCCTATGGCATGATCGTCTTGGTTTCGCTGTGATGACGTTGCTCAAACAAGGGCATGATGGAGATACGCGCCTGAAGCAGATATTGACTGCAGCCGGATTGCCCACCGACGGTCCCGGCACATTGGTGAGCAACATTGTGCAGGCGTCAAAAAGACTCCCTCTTGAGATGAGGTTGCGGCTTGTCGAAGCGCTTGCAGAAGCGTCTGGCTCAACACCGGCGCCAGAGTATGCCCGACTTATGACTTTTGAGGAGATTGCTATGCTGGCCGCAGACGGGCATGAAATTGGATCGCATAGCATGACGCACTGTTTAATGCCGGAATGCGATGAACGCGCGCTCACATATGAAGTTGCCGAATCCCGGCATGCACTGCAAACCCGGCTTGGACTTTCAATTGATACTTTTTGCTATCCCAACGGCAACTGCGATACGCGCACAGCGCGTGCAGTCGCTCAAGCCGGCTATCAGAGAGCGGTGACAACTTCCTGGGGCCACAATGCGCATAATGCAGATCGTTTTCAGCTCCGCCGCTTCGACATCGTTGCCAAACATGTGCAGGATTCTAATGGTGAATTCATGCCCGCCCTCCTTGCCTTCCGAATGAGCGGTTTCTATCCGAGCCTGCGTTCATAGTTGGTTGCACAAGTCGAGAATGTATTTTTTGACAATCAGAAAACAGCTTATTCGGCGTTCGACAACGCCCCGAATTCAGCTTTATCACTCAGCACTTCTTCTACCAAATCCAAATCAATGAGATCAGCCTCTGCCGAGAACCCATAAACCAGCGCGGTATTGCATAAAATATTAATGCGTCTTGGAACACCCTGACTGGCCTCTGCAATCCTGGCACAAGCCTCGGGAGTAAAAAGCGGCTTTTCACGGCCAGCTATTGCCAACCGGTGCTGGATATATCCCTCCACATCAATTGCCGCAAAAGGCTTGATATGAAAATCCACCTCAACACGTTGTGCAAACTGCAATAGATCAGGTCGCATCAACATTTCCTTCAACTGCGGTTGCCCCACCAGCATAATCTGAAGCAGCTGGTTTTTGTCCGCATTGATGTTGGAGAGCATACGCAAGGATTCCAGTGCGTCAAGGCTGAGATTTTGTGCCTCGTCTATGATCAGCAGCACACTCTTGCCCAAGCCGTATTGCTCAATCAGGAAACGCTGGAACGCATCGAACAGCGCAACGTTAGACTGTCCTTCGTACGGCAGTCCCAGAGAAAGCATGATCCACTCGAGTAAATTGGAAATATCGCGGTGTGTGTTGTACACCAAACCAACTGTTAGGTCGGGGGCCAAATTATTGAGCAGATGCCGGATCAGCGTGGTTTTGCCACAACCGATCTCGCCGCTGACTACCATAAATCCCGCCCGATTCTTGATCCCGAACTCCATCATCGCGTAAGCATAGGTATGCCTACGGCCAAAATACAGGAAATCCGGATCGGGTTGAATCGAGAAAGGGTTTTCTTTCAGACCGTAGAACGATTGATACATGCTATTTGGATACCCAGAAAATATTTTGCTGCAAAACCCTGTTAAACTTTCAACAAACCCCGTCGAAACGCCAACTGCTGCGAATACTTTCAACATGATACTAAAAATACATGTTGGATGGCGTGCATCCACTCAGTATGCAGATTACATGTGAACTTGATAAGACTTGTTTGCTATTCCAAAGTCAGGCGTGAAAAATATATGTCCTTTCGTTGAAAACGTATCACATCAGATTGCGGCCTCCATCACCAATGGCTTCGCCGCGTATTGAACGCAACTGGTCTTGATATCCAGCGCCAGCTTGTCCAACATCTCATATCGGCGCCTGTATACGGCACGCTTGCGCGTTGGTATCTCGCTCATGTCCTTGTGCTTGACTAAAGCCGGGATTTCGAAAAAACCGTTTTCGAGCTCCAAACCACCATGTTCAGTCCAAACCTCGTTGTATGCCACCAGCACTTTCTCCTTGTGCGCACCGCCGAAATACGGGCTGTTGTGCTGGCGGTTGTCGCTCGAGACAGCCCATATCCTGTGAATACCGAGTTCTCCGCACAGCAGTTTGAGCGCAACCATAAGAAAATCGCGCGGCCTCATACCGTGAAGCGCGTGGGTCATATCGCGATAAACCTCTGGGGCCAAATCGGAATTTGATCCTTGCAACGCTCCAACAAGCACCAGCGGCTGCCCGTCTTCCACACCGAGCGTAAATGCAATGGAATAGAAGCGCTGGTCGTTGATGAATAGATTGAGGACGATCTCTCCCTCACGCAGGAACCACGCCGCTTTGTCCAGCACCAAGCGCAGCCCGGCATATTCCTCCAATCGGGCCATTTCAACTTCCTCAAAGGTCGCCTGCGCAAGAATTTTGGCCGGGCCACCAAGCATGCGAAAGTGCTGATCGATAGCCGCCAGTTTTCGCTGCATTGGCCAAGTATGGTTAATGTAAGGCCAGTAGATTGCGCCGCTCATCAGCGGAAAACGCTTCAAGGCCTGAGTCAGCACAGGATTATCCGAAATCTCATACCACTTCCTAATATGCGGTAGGTACACCAAGGCTCTGCCAAGCAGGATGACCCGGTGTTTGGCACTACTTAGAGACAGGTGGGGATGCATAGCCCTGCCCAAACGATAGACGCGGCCCAAAGTCTCAATTGCGCCTATTCTCATATAATGCCCTTCAAGTAAGTATCCCCCGGCAAAGCCGGGGGCTTTATTTTGTGCGCTGCTCAAAGCGGCTTAACGGGGTCGCTTACGCGGCCCCTTCCCTTGTAGCCACCTGAAGGTGGCCGGTCAGCGCCATAGGTTCATCTGGTCTATGCGCTTGTCTTCTTCCTCTTGGTGGCGGTTGTGCTCTCGTATCAAGTCTTCGTCTCGTCCTACCGTTGATACGATGTAGCCTCTCGCCCAAAAGAGCTGCCCTACAAAATTGCGCTTGCGCTCTCCATACACCCGATCCAAATGGATCGCGCTCCAACCTTTGATATACCTCACCCACCTGCAACACCGAGTACTTCGGCGGAATCGATATCAGCATGTGCACATGATCTTGCATCAGATGACTACCGCGCTCTCTTCGTACTTCGCCAGTTTCCTGAATACCTCTCCGAGGTGCGGCCTCAGCTGTTCGTACAATGTTTTCCTTCTACATTTCGGAATGAATACCACTTGGTATTTGCACTCCCATTTGCTATGACTTAGGCTTTCGCTGTCGTCCATCTCGATTCTCCTTTCTACGTGTGCTTGGCGGCTCACGTTTGGAGTTTCGCTGATGAACTCCCGTATACGTCAAACTTTTACTGCCACCCCGGCATAGCCGGGGGATTTCCTGTCATGGGTAAAAAATATGGCTTACCAACTGGATACGCGATTCATTTGTATTCGATCAAGCGCGCTGTTTTCCCGGCAAGCCTGTTAAACAGGAAATTCAGTTGGCCGGCAGTCTCTGGAAATTTACATAGCACCAGGAACAATGCATGCCACCAGTTTTGCTTTACGGATCTCGTGCCGCGCATAGCAAGGCGTATGAGCTGTAACGGATACACCAACAACACCGCCGAACCCCAGGCTCCCAGAATATACACCGCGCTAATTGCAGCAACAGGTATCCCCAGTCCCCATATCCATACACGCCGGGCTTCCTTCACCCGATGTTGTTCCGGCGGTTGACCATGCAAATGCGCTCCTTCTGCATAGGCGTATCCGCCACGGCGAGCCCTTTTCCACCACTGCCCGAAACGTGTAATTGCGGCGTCGTGCAGCGTCATTTCTTGATTCAGCCGCCAGATTCTCCAACCGGCTGCGCGCAGGCGCACACATAGCTCAGGCTCCTCGCCTGCAATCAAATCCGGACGAAAACCATGCACTTCTTCAAAAGCGTCTACGCGCATCAGCGCATCACCGCCACATGCCTTTGCTTCACCAATGGGGGTATCCCATTCAATATCGCACAGCATGTTGTATACGGTTTTCTCTGGAAAGCGTTCACGCCGGCGCCCACAGACAGCGGCAACGCCCGGGTTGGCATCCAGAAAATTCACTGCGCTTTTCAGCCAGTCTGGTGAAACTTCGCAATCGCCGTCGACAAACTGAACATACTCGGCTTGCGGATAAAGTTTGCTCATCCGCTCAAACCCTTCATTCCTGGCACGTGCCGCTGTAAATGGCGAAGTCATGTCCAGACTCACAACGTCTGCCCCCAAGCTTCGTGCCGCATTCACCGAATCATCCGTTGAACCTGAATCGACATAGACGAGTTGGGCCGGTTGAGTCTTCAAAGAAGTGAAGCAACGCACGAGGCGAGCCCCCTCATTACGGCCAATAATAACAACCCCTATTTGTTTGACGTCCATCACAAGGCACTCATTTGATCTTGGCTCCTGGCTTTAATAACAGCCGGAACGCCCACCGCTATTGAATTATCCGGCACATCAGAGATGACAACCGCGTTGGCACCAATCAGCACGTTGTTACCTATCCTGATCTTGCCAAGCACTTTAGCTCCCGTACCAATGTCCACATTGTTTCCAATAATTGGAGCTCCCGGCTCCTCAATATTTTTGAGCCCTATGACAACACCATTTCGAATCCGGCAATGATCGCCGAACTTGGCATAACCGCTGACTACAATTCCGCCAAAGTGATCAATAATGAACCCTGTGCCGACTTCCACCTCGCAAGGCAGGTCGATTCCGGTAATAATCTGAATGAATTTATAAAGTATTTTGTAAATTAGTGAAAAGAATTTACGCAATATGGCCGGTCGAACGCTGTAGCGCCAACGCCCAAAACGATACACAAGCATCACCCAAAAACCTTGGGCTCCGATATTCCGCCGGTATATTATAAAGTCCTGTCTGATGTTGTTAAACATAGAGCCAATCAAATCGTTTTGCAGACCAAAGCTGAAGTGCCTCTGCCAATTTCAGCCTACTTTATTACATCCTTCCGCTACTGAAGAATATTCCAACTAAGCAACTGTCATTGGATTTCATTCAAAATTTCAAGAATCCTATTGGACACAAACTGCATATCCGACAGTTCAACCTGAGCAGAGTATCTGCTCGCAAGTCTATCGATCGCAGCCCTGTTCGCAACATAAGGTGTACTGTCGATAACTGCAATTTTATTCATAACTGCATTCACAAATGCTTTGATGTCTCCGGAATAAATCTCGGTAAATATTTCCTTGTCCCAATATTCCTTGGCCCCTTCACCTGTATAGCCAATGACCTGACAGCCTGATAATGCGGCCTCTACGGGAGGCAAAGGACACCCCTCGAGCTCACTAAAAGAAAGGAATATCTTGGACTTGCCAAGAATTGCAGCTACACCATCCTCGTCAACACCATCAATGCTTTCTATCCGCCAATGCGACGGGATTTTCTTGTTAAGCAAAAAAGTAACCAACTGTGAGTGATTCCTCATCCTTCTTGGCATATAGCAAATAATGTTTTCTTTGTTATGACTCGCAACAAATTTATCCGAATCAACCGAGTAATGAACCCGATGCACTTTGTCTGTGCATTCCGGGAAAGCCATCTTGATACATTCCACCGTATCTTCAGAAATTGCCAGGATCAAAGCTGCATTATGGTATGCAGCATCAAGCTCTTCACCGTTCACGCGACTAATAATGTAACCACCCTGAACATATATTCCATACCGCACACCCTGCTCATGTAACAGTCTGGCATGTGGCACCGCCCAAAATTCTGGAATCATTACAAAGTCACGAGCTCTATCAATCTTCAAATCTCGTTTTATCGTCGCGCCATGGGCAAACCATGAACAACGAAATTCGGGATTCAGCGGATGCAGAACATTGGCAACCATATTCCCATTCAGCTCATTGATAATGGCTGCCTGATTGTAAATAACCTTCACCCCTCCCTGAGGCACATTGGTTGCGGGACATAAAAAAACAATTGAATCTTGCTGCCGCCCCCCCTGTTTTGTCTTGATGGCAGAGTATTTCGGCAGCTGTTTTTTCGATTTGATCTCTCGAAAAATATCTGCAATTGAAGTTTGCCCTAGCCACCTGCGGACTCCCTTATAAAAACTATCGGCCATCTAGAATTCACCTTTCAATATTCTGTCTTTTTGGTGTCACTCTCAGTTCAAGCGAAGGCTTGCCCGTTGACAGCTATTCAAGTCTAATGCAGGGGTTGCCTGCCCATACGCGTACGAAACAAACATTTCCACAATAACAGTGAATGGGTTAAGTGCACAAAGAGCCTTCGAGGATGCCTTAGCTTAACTGTATCTTTTAGAATCTGAACACAGTCTGCAAACGTGAAAAGAAACACACCGACAATGACAGCGTTCAAACCAAGATTCTTGCGAAAATAAAGCAATTCACTCTCAATTTTCAGCGATTCGATCTGCCGACCACACGTGGTGATTTTTCCATCCGATTTTGCACTCTCACCGCCAATATGCACCACTGAACTATGTGGAAAGTATGTAACCTTCCATCCGGCGCGCTTCGCGGCATAGCAGTGATCGATTTCTTCGTAATACAAGAAATATCGTGGGTCAAAAAGTCCAATCTGGTCGATGACTTCTTTGCGGATCAGGTAATAACAGCCCGGCACCCAGTCACATTCTCTAACGCTATTGTGATCCCAAGACATGTCATCCACCATAACCGCCCGCTGAAAGAAACGTTTTAGTCCAGTACGATTGAGGAAGATATTCCAGGGCGCGGGAAAATATCGGCATGAGGGTTGAAGCGCACCGTCTCGCCCCAATAGCTTGACGCCAAGAATGCCACATTGCGGATTGGCATCCATGTATTGAAGTGTTTTGGAGATAGTGTCCGGTTCAACAAAAGCATCGGTATTTAATAACAGAATATATCGGCCTTTTATGACCGGCAATACCTGATTATTGGCACGACCAAAACCAACATTTTTATTATTCTCGATGAGCGTGAATTGTGGGTACTCATGGCGAAGCACTTCTGCGGAATGATCTTTTGAAGCGTTATCGACAATGATGACTTCCATCTCGATATCATGCGATGAAGCGACAAGATGACTCAGCGCCATTTTAGTCATATCTATTGTATTGTAACTAACAAGAACTACTGAAATATCCAAAGTGAAATTCCCAGAACCAAGTTGAAAGTTAAATTGCTGGCGTCTCACTGTGCGATTTTATACGATTTACCATACTGCGAGAAAAGGTATTCTTGGGTTGAGGGGACTTGAAAACAAAGCTGCCGTAAGCAGACATCCCTTGTCCATCGTATTTTTCAGTGGCTGAAATGAACTACAGCGCAATACCATTTACTGTTTTCGACCGCAAATGCGCTATGTTGCCAAAATTTTCCTGTCGAGCCAGGAACGGGGAGCTTAACCGGCGTTACCACAGTACGAAACTCGCGTTTGAAAAACAGTACGGTCAATGTTGGGATGGCTTACAAAAATGCTCGGCCCGAAGTGCATAGGCCGACTTGCCAATCCCTATTTAGCTGCCTTATTTCACTGGTTTCATGATCAATGCCAGCAAACTCCGCCACAACCCCAAGTCGCCTGGTGATTGTCTTAACGCACGCCACCCCAGATAAACGGCTTTGGGTTTGTTGCCTGCAGCATGTTCATCCCACGCTGCTCCCGTCAACATCCCCTGAATCTGTCGGACGACAGTCCCGGGTTTGTCCGATTTCACATCTGGTGGACTTGGCGGGCGCCCGCGTTGCAAGTCGTCTTGCCCTGTCGCCCTGCGCTGCAACAAAAACTGACGTGCGGTTTCTTCAAAGAAAATCCGCTTACTGTTCCCTTGGGTGTGAGTTATTGATGAATCATGCAATCGGTACAAATAGCAGGAAAGCGGTAAATACATTACCTTGGCCACCTCCCCTAGACGAAGCTGAAAATCAATATCTCCCGCAGTCACAAAATATGGCCTGAATCCACCCACAACGTGAAGCGAAGCCCTGCGGATGGCGTAGGTACACAAACTCGTTCTGGTTTTGCCGGAGTTCAATTCAACAGTAATATCTTTAATCGTATCGCCCGTTGCCAAATTGGCAATCAAACGGCCCGCCGTATCTATTGTGGAAAAACTACCGCAGACTGCGGCATATTCTGGATTGACATCCAACCAGGCCGCCTGATCTTTAATACGGCCTGGAGGGTATAAGTCATCTGCGTCGCAGCGCATGACAATGTCCCCTTTGGCCGCCGCAAGACCCACATTCAAGCATGCGGATACCCCTGTGCCTGGACCATCAATAACACGTATTCTTTTGTCGCTGACACCCAGTACCTTTTCCAACGACCGATCAGTTGACTTGTCGTTGATAACGACTACCTCTATTGGTACGTCCTTTTCCAAAAGAACAGAGGCCAGTGCTGCAACAACATATGGCTCCGCATTATGCATCGGGACGAGCACACTTACGTGGGGTGCAGTCTCAATCGTCATCAATACCTCCCTAAATCCCCAGATTCAAACATGATAAAAAGTCGCTGTGAAAGTTAACGCAACAACTAAAATGGAGAGCGCAATAAAGGGCAAGTCAATCTTGGGCTCCCAAAGGCCTATCCTGGCAAAAATGTATGCCTGCACCGGGTAAAGAAACCAGGCTACTGCGGCTACGCTCAAGACAACACCCCGTTCACCCAGAAAATGATATCCCACCATCATGCCCAGCAATTGAATGGACACCTCAGCAACCAAAATTACAGTACTCGTTTTGACCATTCCCTTGGCCCACAACAGACCGTTGTAAGACCCCCCAATTGCCCACATCATCGCCCCCATCGCCAGTATCCGGAGCATATTCCCGGACTCTGAATAGCGTTGGTCATACAGCAACCACATGAAGTGATCGCCCCATAACACAAAAAACAGGGCAATCATCCATCCTGGAATGATCATGAACAACCTGCTCCTTGCTGCCACAGCCTTCAGGCGTTCCGGCCGTTCTCGAACCACTTCAGCATATGCCGGAAATAGTACCCTGCTGCTTATTTGCTGTGTTATCTGCCAAAACATCGAGCTCATGGCGCTGGCTAACGTAAAGAATGCCAGCACCTTCACGCCCAGAAAGGCACCAAGCAGCAGTTTTTTTCCTTCTCCGGCCAAGAAAGTAAGAAGGGAGCTGACTAGCAACCATTGCCCAAAACCAAACAACTCCTTCACCGACTCTCGATCCAACACAATTTTGTTGTGCGCCCCCTCCAGCGCGAGATGGCTGGCAGCCATCTTGATAAAGGCGCCGATAAGACCGCCCCATACCAGAGACCAGATAGTGTGATCAATCCAGGCCCACAAAATCATGACCAGCAGGCCAACAGTCTGAGATCCAACCTCAATCAGCACCAACTTCTTCAGTGCCAGTGTTCGGTTAATTAGCACCAGCTTGGTGGACGTCAACCCGGCCAGTACACCGCCAAATCCTACAACAGGCATGATACTGGCCAACATTGGCTGGGAATAATATGAAGCTATGAGCGGTGCGAACATGCACAGCGTTAGCCAGATAATCACGTTCTGAATCAGCTGGATAGTCCAGGCAGTATTGACAAAAACCGGCTCATGTCCGCGCTTGTTGTGAATGATGCAGGTTTCTATGCCGAGATCGGAAAGCATTGACAATCCAACGATCACACTTTGAACAATTGCCATGAGCCCGAATGCTTCTGGAAAAAGAAGTCGAGTGAGTATCAGATTCCCGCCCAGGCGCAACACCTGACTCGACATATGGCCGCCAATCGTCCATCCGCCCGCGCGCAAGGCTCGTTGACGGAGAGAAGTCTTGGCTCCCAAATCTCGAGGTTTAATTGTTTCAGGTTCCATCTTTAGCGATTCCCGAGGAGCAGAACACGGCGATTATGCGAGTACACTTTTGGATGACATTGCATTTGTTAAGTCAACAGGGCTTGACAAGAATAATCATGGTTAACGTGCGCGCATCTATATCCCAAAGGAATTTTTGTGCAAAAATACAATTACTCCTCGAACGGAATTATATGCGACACTTGAACATTCAAAGAAAATTTCGTTTTCGCGCAAAACATATTGGTGATGTTTGATGACCGAATTTTCTGACCTATTGAACATATTTAGCAGCGGACATATCCACACTTGACCGTAACAAGCCAGACATGCCAGATCATCTCCGAGCATTAATCGCCATACTTATCATGGCGACGGCATTTTTTGCTTTCGCGCGTAAACCAGCCCGTGCCATCATTGACAGTGATAGTTATACACGCAGACGAAATCTTTGGTTCGTTTTGACGCTTGCAGCCTTTCTGGCGAGTAACTTTTGGCTATTTGTAGTTATCGCCACCCCGCTATTGATCCACGCGAAGCGACGCGAAGCCAATCCGCTCGCACTATATTTTTTCATCCTGTTCCTTCTGCCGATGGCCGATGCACAGATTCCCGGGATAGGTTTTTTCAGCAATCTATTTGTGCTTTCCTACACCAGATTACTTGCTCTGGCTATCCTGCTCCCTATCTTTTTCCAATTAAGAAGAAGCGACGCTCCCGCATTTTTCCGCACCGGACCCGACAAGGCCTTGGCCGCCTATCTCTTGCTATCAACCGTACTCTTCCTGCGCGACGCTAATCTGACGATGGGCTTACGTCATGCGTTCTACCTGTTCACCGATGTCTTCCTCCCGTATTTTGTCATCAGTCGTTCGCTGAGAAATTTGCAGAGCTATCGTGATGCAGTATTAAGCCTAGTACTGGCAATCATGCTGATTGCCCTAATCGCTGTATTCGAGTCCACCAAGCACTGGTTGCTTTATGCATCTGTAAATGCGGCACTTGACTTGAAAAGTGGTATGACAGGCTATATTGGACGCGATGGAATTCTTAGAGCGATCGTCACGGCTGGCCAGCCCATTGCTTTGGGGCTACTGATGGTTGCCGGTATGGGTTTTTACTTGTATCTGCAACGATCTATCCAGCAAAATTTCAGCCGCCGATTCGGTATGGTATTGCTGGCGGGGGGATTGATTGCCCCTTTGTCGCGCGGCCCTTGGGTCGGTGCCGTCGCGCTATTAGTGGTATTTGCCGTAACCGGCCGCAACCCGGTGCGTCGCCTGATAAGTCTGTCACTGGCGGCAATGCTTGTCTTTACGTTGGCATCCATACTCCCCGGGGGGGAGAGAGTGATCAATCTGTTGCCTTTCATCGGGTCAACAGATACAGCAAATATCGACTACCGAGATCGGCTTCTAACCAACTCGATGATCGTGATCCAGCGCAGCCCCTGGTTTGGTTCAACTACTTACAGAGATACACCTGAAATGGAAGAAATGCGCCAGGGTGAAGGTATCATTGACATAGTCAACTCCTACGTCGCTATTGCCCTGGAATATGGATTCGTGGGCCTCGGGCTGTTCGTTGGCTTTTTTGTGTTGACACTATTCGGCATTTACCGGGCCATGCACTCAATTTCAGACAAAAACAGTGAAGAATACCTGCTTGGCCGGGCATTACTGTCCACACTTCTGGCCATTATGGTCACCATATTTACGGTGAGCAGCATTACGATCATTCCGCTTGTGTACTGGTCCGTAGCAGGACTTGGGGTGGCCTATGCACAGATGATGAAAAAGAATGCTGTCTGAATTATTGCCACAAGAACTTTCGTGGAGACAAATAGCGCACAGGCGTTTGGCTTAAATCATCATGCCAGACAGGTAGTCTTCGAAAGTATGCGGCGTTTTACAACACATTGCATCATGTAAATATCGGCAACCCCATGCCCCTTACTCAGTTAACTGTTTTCGCCAGCCAGCCGGTCTGCTGGCTGCGACATTCTGATGACTTACCCGCCCGTCCGCTAAACTTGGCAACACCCAAATGCTCTGATATTCAATATTCCTTCGCCCCAAGTAGTAATGTCCTGAATTTTTGAATGTAATAGATACACACCCTCTAGTTATGGGTTAGAATATTGCGCAAAATATCACTTGAAAAACCGGATTGGAAATCAGCATCATGGCACACGAAGACCTGAAGAGAGAACAGCATGTGGAGGGGTCGTCAGACCGTTCTTTTGGCTTGGTGTTTGCGGGCTTATTTCTTGTAATTGCTGTTTTCCCGCTGTTCCACGGTGAAGCGATGCGGTGGTGGTCTTCGGGCGTGGCGGCAGGGTTTGCATTGATCGCCTTGTTAAAACCGGCGCTGCTTGCCGGACTTAACCGGCTCTGGCTCAAGCTTGGAGTCCTGCTGGGCAAAGTAGTCAGCCCGATTGCTTTGGGCATCCTGTTCTATGGCGTATTTACTCCCATCGGATTATTCATACGACTTACCGGAAAAGACCCGCTGCGACTGAAGTTTGCCCCCGACGCAGATTCATACTGGATACCGCGCGATCCACCCGGCCCCGCTCCCGACTCAATGAACCACCAATTCTAGGAAAAGAAAATGGAAATTATCAAAGAACTTTGGGCGTTTCTGCGCGCCCGAAAGAAATTCTGGCTGTGGCCAATCATGTTCATGATGGCTCTTCTGGGGATGCTGATTGTGCTGGCCCAGGGTTCTGCTATCGCACCGTTCATTTACACATTGTTCTAAGTTCTAAAAGGAGAAGGGCTTGCGCATTCTTGGTATCTCCGCGCTATATCACGACAGCGCCGCAGCTTTGGTTGAGGGCGGACGCATTGTTGCTGCTGCACAGGAAGAACGCTTCACGCGCAAGAAACACGATTCCCGGTTTCCTGTACATGCAATTAAATATTGTTTGACCGAAGGTGGCATCGAATTGGGCGATGTCGATTATGTCGTTTTCTACGACAAGCCATTCCTGAAATTTGAACGCCTGCTTGAGACTTACCTGGCTTTTGCACCACGGGGAATCAAGTCATTTGCAATGTCTATTCCCCTGTGGCTGCGGGAAAAGCTCTTTCTGAAGGATCTTTTGCAGAAAGAGTTTCAAAAAATAGACGGCAACGGCAACTGGAACGGACAAGTATTATTCAGCGAACATCACCTCAGCCACGCCGCAAGCGCTTTCTTCCCCTCTCCATTCGAAGAAGCAGTCGTTCTGACGATGGACGGCGTCGGAGAATGGGCGACGACTTCTGCCGCGATCGGAAAAGGAAACAAGCTTGAAGTAATCAAGGAAATCCACTTCCCGCATTCGCTGGGTCTTTTGTATTCAGCCCTGACCTATTACACCGGCTTCAAAGTCAACTCGGGCGAATACAAAGTGATGGGACTCGCGCCCTATGGCGAGCCGAAATATGCAGAGTTGATTTTCAAACATCTGATCGATGTTAAGCCGGATGGGTCGTTCAGACTGGATATGTCGTACTTCGATTACTGCGCCGGCCTGACCATGACCAACGGCAAGTTCGACAAGCTTTTCGGTGGCCCGCCTCGCAAATCGGATGAGATGTTGACACAACGGCATATGGATCTGGCAGCATCCATCCAGGCCGTGACGGAAGAGGTAGTGCTGCGGCTAACACGATCACTACGCAGGGAAACAGGGATCAAAAATCTGTGCATGGCAGGTGGGGTCGCGCTTAACTGCGTAGCCAATGGCAAGGTATTGCGGAACGGCAGCTTCGATAACATCTACATTCAGCCCGCATCAGGTGACGCGGGAGGTTCGTTGGGCGCGGCCCTGGCGGGCTACCACATGCAGCTCGGGCATAAGCGGCAAGTGAATGGTGATGCCATGCGCGGCTCTTACTTGGGCCCTGCCTTTGCGCAGAAGGATATTGAGGCTCGTTTAAAGAGTTGCGGTGCAAAGTTCGATACGCTCGAAGATTCTGCCTTGATAAACAACAGCGCAGATGATTTGGCGCAAGGTAAAGCTCTCGGATGGTTTCAAGGACGTATGGAATTTGGTCCACGTTCGCTGGGCAATCGCTCGATCCTTGGCGATCCGCGATCACCGAATATGCAAAAAACGCTCAATCTCAAGGTCAAGTACCGTGAGTCATTCCGGCCTTTCGCACCGTCTATTTTACGCGAACGCGTTAGCGACTGGTTTGAACTCAATGGCGACAGCCCGTATATGTTGCTGGTTGCTGATGTGGTGAAATCGCGGCGGCGCGCAATGACTGCCGAGGAAAATCAGCTATTCGGGATCGACAAACTCAATGTACCCAGGTCAGATATTCCCGCAGTTACACACGTCGATTACTCGGCACGAATTCAGACCGTGCATATGGATACAAACCCGCGCTATCACGCATTGCTGTCCGCATTCGAGCAAAAAACGGCGTGCCCAATTCTAGTGAACACCAGTTTCAACGTGCGCGGCGAGCCGATCGTGGGCTCTCCGGAAGATGCCTTTCGCTGCTTCATGGGCACCGAACTGGACGTGCTTGTGGTCGGCAATTGCTACCTTCGCAAGGAAGCTCAGGATCCTGCACTGAAGCAAAACTACGAGACAGCTTTTGAGCTGGACTAAACAATAAAGCAATCCCTGTGCAGGTCGCGGGGAGTCCTCAACATACTCGAAAGCCTGCAACATGCGATTAAAAAGTATCCTGGGTAACATAGCGCTGGTGATCCTGTCTTTGGTCGTTTCCTTTGCCATAGGAGAGTTCGTAGTACGACTGTTGTACAAAGATCAGACTGTATTGTTCCCCCGATATCACACGGATTATCAGTACGGGCGTTACACCATACGCGGCATTCGTCCAAATGCCGAGTTCTGGCACACGAGCGTTGACGGCACTTGGAAATTTGTAACCAACAGCAAGGGTTTTCGCAACGCCAAAGAGTTCGATTACAGGAAACCTGCCGGCACCTTGCGTGTGCTCACCTTGGGCGATTCCTGCACTCAGGGGCATGAGGTTCGGCAGGATCAGACTTTTTCAGCCGTATTGGAACGCTCGCTGAATTTTCATAAATCACCGGCAGAAGTAATTAATACAGGCGTATCCGGCTTTGGCAATGATGAGGAGCTCGTTTTACTGGAAAATGAGGGGTTCAAATACAACCCCGATGTTGTCGTGGTTGGTTTCTTTGGAAATGATTACGAGGATAACGTGAAGTCGGGGTTATTCGGACTCGATGAACAGCGCCATTTAGTCGAGAAGAAATACGAACATATTCCAGGCGTAAAGATCCAGAATTTCATTTACAGCATTCCTTCCGTGCAATGGCTCAGCGAGAACTCCTATTTTTACTCGCTTCTCTTTAACAAGACCTGGACCTATTTTAAGTATATGCTTTCCGTACGAGCTGCCCAGCAGATAAACGAGGGCAATAACATATCTGCGCCAGCCCATAATGGATTCGAATTCGCCGTTCCAACCAGTGCGACACACTCTGATTACGAGATTGACTTGGCATCTGCATTGATTGAGCGGATACAACGATTCTGCACAAGCAAGGGCATTCGTCTCATCGTGGTCGATATGCCAACGATGCTTGGTCCCTACCAGTTTGCCTCATCCATATCGCCGGAATTGCGCGCAAAACTTGATGCGGCCCACATTGAGTATATTTCCAGTGAAACACTGCTTCAGAAATTCAATGGGGTGGCCGAAATGCATGTACTTCATGGTTACAATCACCCTTCCGAGTTTACCAATACACTGATTGGCGAGGAACTGAACCGCAGGATACTGTCCACAAGCGTTAAAACTACTCGTTAGAAGATCCGCAAATCCTCGCTACTGCATTTCGTAGATTCTTGCCCAACGATGAAATCGGGACTTGCTCGTTCCCCCCGTCACTGATCGTAGTAATACGCTTTCTGTTCGACTTCCGCCTTGTTGAGTATCGTGCCAATAAGATTCTCTGGCGGCAGAAGGTGCAAACTATCCTCAATTTCTCGTTTGGAGGACATCCCGTTGGCCACCACCATAAGGACGCAGTCGATCTGGGGCAGCAGGGCAATGGCATCATCGGCAACAAGCAATGGCGGCAGATCGAAAATAACAATGCGCGACTGGTAGCGCTCGCGAAGATCCTTGATCAGGTCTGCAGTCTTTTTTGAAGAAAGCGTTTCCGATGAATGCCTCACCGCGCTCTTCGTGGGAAGTACCACCAGCCGTGGCATATCCGGATTAACTAGCACGTCTTGTAATTCGGCTGTACCGTCCAGCAGATCATTCAGTGATTTCTCCATGTGAATGCCAAGATATGCCCCCACCTTCGGGCGGCGCAGGTCAAAGTCGACCAGCATGGCCGTCTTGTTGGTTTGCTGGGCGATACTCATGGCCAGATTAATTGCGACTACCGTCTTCCCCGCCTCCGGTGTGGGCGACGTAATCGCCAGAGTGCGCCAGCCATTTTCTTGCATCTTTTGCAGGACGTGTGTTCGAAGAAGATCGAAGGTCATGCATTTTGGGTCGTCTTTGTCAAAAGCCACAATGCGGTTTTTTTCCAGGTGCTCCTTCCGCAGCTTGACTACGCGCGTGTAGTCGTAACGAATGTCCACTAACTCTACATGCGGCTGGGATGAGCGATTAGACTTCTTATCCTGACCAGAAGGACGTGATTGGATCCGACTACCGTCGTTTGTATTCTGGTTTTTAACCTTCTCTATAGCCTGTTTTATGCGCTCCATTACATTCTCCTATGCAGTTCCGGCGGGACATCCAAACATAACATCAGCATCTGCTGACAATGTTGAATCATCTATGATCTCCACCGGCGCCAAAGCGCGGAAACGGTGTCCCGCATGGCCAGTATTCTATTGCGCCCCCTCTCTTCCTCGATCGGCAAGTACGGGATGACGACGAGCGGTCGATTACCCAACACATGGGTGAGCGCATCGATGCCATATACCCGTTTGTTGATCGACTCCAATAACATGACAAAAGCGAACGAGGAAGCTACCGCCAGGAAGAATCCAAGTGAAAATATTTTCTTGCGATCTGGCTTAAAGGGCGTCTCTGGCAAAATCGGGGGTTCCAACAGCGTAAATCGCTCCGATTTATTCTCACTTTCCAGACTCTGCGCAATCTGCGCATTCATTTTCTTGTTGCGGAGCTCCTCAAACTTTCTTTGAGCACTGTCTCGGTCCCGAAGGAGTATCTCCAGGCCTTGCGCCACACGGGGAGTCATCTCCATTGCATGCTCATTCTGGCCAATTTTTTCCTTCAGCATTTTTTGCTGCTGAGTAAGTGAAGCCATACGGGCATTCACTGCATCCAACCTAGCCTGAATCTTGAATACGGCCAGGTTGGTGGCATTTGCCGGAGAGCTAGCCGCATCCGACGTGCCGTCACTTTGTTCCAGGGCATCGATTTTGCGCTTAAGCGCCCTCAAATCAGGATGAGATTCCGTGTAGATAGCCGAAAGCTTGGTGTATTGAGCCTTAAGAGCCGGCAATGTCTGGGATGGATCATCGCTCATGCCATGCTTGGCGGCAGCAAGTTCGGCTTCCAGGGACCGAAGTTCCTCATTGCTGCTTCTGATATCCCTCTCGACTGCATAAAGATCATTCTCGGCACGCGACATCATGCTTGTGCGTACACTCAGCTGCTCCGGCAAGTTCTCACTGTTCTGTCGCTTGTACGCACTGATTTTCTCTTCCAGTCTGTCCACTTCTGCCTTGAGCTTATCCGATTCCTGGCTTAAGAATACCGTGGTTTCCGTGGCGCCCTCTGTCCTCAATTTGACGTTCCAATCCATGAAAAGCGTTACAAGATCATTGGTCACTTGAAGAGCGACCTGCGGGGATTTATCCTCAAAAGATATGGTGAAAGCAATTGCCGGCAGGCCCTGTCTGCTGGAGCGGGAATCATCAGAGCTAATCGACTCAATGGCAATCAGGTTTCGCATCTTGTCGATCAATTCGGTAGTCGTCTGATTGCCGGAGTTCTCTTTGTACAGACCGGATTTATTGATGATCTGCAACAGACTCTCCCGAGTCATTACCCTCTGTTTGATGACATTAATCCGTTCATCCAGGTCATTTCTGTTTGACTTGGGTACCACCCCGTCAAGTATCTGCGGCAATTCCACCATGATGGTCCCGGTAGCGCGGTAAGCCGGGGAGATGACAAAAGCAGCCACAATTGCCAGCAGCAATACCACCGCAAATATTACGATCAGATAAACCGCGCGACGGCGCATGATCGACAGATAGTCGGAAAGACTCAGTTCGTATTCAGTAGCCATGGTTATGCCGTATATTTAAATTCAGAAATCGATAGAGCTGTAAATGAAGGAAAGCCCAAGCAAGTTTGATGATGCGCTTTCGGCTCCGCCTCCCTGATTGTCCTTGCGCGAACAGTAAGCTCGCATTTTCCATAAAGCAGTAAGACTGTGATCCAGCCATACACCCGAAGATGAGGTAGTAGTGCTGGCGCCGACCAATGTGGTGGAGTAGTTTTTTCGCCGCTCCAGATCAATTCCGGTATTGCTGTACTCGCTCAGAATATAACTCCACCCGGCCTTCACGTGGTCAGCTTTGGTATAACCGCCCAGTCCGCTGGAAGAAACTGCGCGACCTGCATCCAATGTCAGTTGCGTTCGCCTGCCTGTGTAATGCGCCGTAACCGAACCTTGCGTGTCGGAACTACCCCCGGTCACCTTGGATCTGCCGCCTTGCACCGTCCAATCCAGGTATTCGTTTTTCCAATTCATGCCTAATGTTGTTTCAACGCGACTCGTGGTTTGACCTCCGTTGGCTGGCATGTATTTGTTACCCGCAACCCTGCAAAATGATGTGATCTTTTCATTCCAGATATAGCTGTACTTCAAACCACCGGATCGCGTGGAATAATCCGTGTAAGTGCCGCTGCCCTTGTATGAGACTCCATCATACGCAGCATCTGCTGAAAGAGTACTACGTTGACTCAGCTCCTTACTCCAACTTCCGGACAGGTTGCGTGTCGTGCTGGTACTATTGACGGGAACACGACCTGTCGCATCAACCCCGCCTGTATCGCGCGTTGCCATTTGAACGTATCTGGTGGAAAGGCCGAAGTCACCCGCTTCGCTCGGGCGCGACCAGTTAAGGTACGCGCTGGGACTGTCACGATCCGGACTCAGTGTTTTATTTGAAGCCCGCGCTACTTGGAAAGCCAACCCTGCGTTCAATGAGTTCTCTCCGAACCTCGTCACAAGCACGTAGCTTGGCAAAAACACGGCTCTCCATACGGAGCCCGGATTCTCCGCAGAAACAGCCGGGTTTGTTTCGTACTCCGTCGTGAGTTGGGACGACACACCGTGCTGCCAAGTGTCAGCACAACTTTGGCATGAATAGAGCAATTGCCCAGCCATCAGCACTGATATCCCGGCCAGTTTTTGTACGTTCAACTCACTTCCCCTTTCTCCGTCCCGCAGTATCGAAACTTGTCCCGCATCGCCAATGAGACTTTTGGCAAAGCCAACAAATACGCCGATCATCAAACTCAAGGCACTACGAGAGTATCGCCCGCTTTGAGTTGAATATTGGTCGATACGTTCTTGCCTGAAATAATATCCTTGTAATTCACCGGCAATATTTCCTGCCCATCCGGTTTGGCACGAATTACCTTGATACTGCTTTCATCGGCAAATTTGTCAAACCCACCCATGAGGCTGATTGCCTGCAGCACCGTGGTAGGTCCATTGATGATCAGCGATCCCGGATGCATAACCTTCCCAGTCACATAGGCTCGATTGCCGTCGATGCCGACGATCACGACGGTGACGATAGGTTCCGGAAAATATTTCTTGAGTTTTGTTGTGATATTTTGCTCGACTTCCGGCGTGCTTAGACCGGCCACTTCAACTCGACCAATCAGGGGAAAAGTGACACTCCCATCCGGCAGGACGACAACTTCCTTTTGCAGTGTATCTTCACGCCAGACAGAAATCATCAGTCTGTCGCCCTGGTGCAATTGATAGATATCCGGCTTGTCGGCCGCGCCCGCCTGTCCTATATTTACAAATACCACCAGCAAGAACAATGTGGCGTTAAATAAACCGTTCATTTTTAAAACTCCTTTTGCTACACATAACAAATTCCCATAACCGACCGCAATTGTTTTCACTCAAATCTTGGACAAATGATGTCCCAAGCGCTCTGCCAGCATGACTAGCGTAAGCGTGGGATTGGCCCCCGCACCCGTTGGATAAACACTGCTTCCGCCAACATAGATATTCTTGAAGCCGTGTATTCGCAGATTTCTGTCCACGACGCCATACTTGGGATCTTCAGACATTCTGGTGGTGCCCATCTGGTGGGCATGCTGGCCAAATGCACTTATCTCTTTTGATTCATCGAGAATGAAATCTGCAAGCTGTACTCGGGCAGCCCCCGTGCGAGCCAGTTCCTTGGCGGCTTCCAGTCCCAATGTGCGAATTGTTTTGTAATCAGCTCCATTAACCTGCCAATCAAGTTTTACTCGACGCATGCCAAACATATCCTTTTCTGCCCCCAGGAAAACTCGACTCTTTAGATTTGGCGCTTGTTCTATCATGCTGCTAATACCCCCGTCACCGGGGCAGTTGAAATCAACCGCGGTCCTGGACAAGCCAGTTAGGGACTCCGACTTACAAACCGCCTCTCTTACAAATTGCTTGAGTTTTCTCAATCGACCGTAGCTGACAGGAGTGGCGTTGCGCTCGAAAACCAGGACACCATTGCCAATGTCCTTCGCTCTCATCATGTTTTCACTTGGATTAAGCTCTATCACGCCTTTCTGCCAAACCGGAGAATCATCTGCTACGAACCTTCCTAAATCAATATTGAAATGCTCCATAAAGCAGCGACCAACCATATCATTCTGGTTGCCAATGCCATTTGGTAACTGCTTGTCGCAATTCAGAAGCAGACGCGCATTCTCGATGGCGCCCAAGGCGAGCACATAATTGTCGGCCGAGAAAAGAAACTTGCGGTTGGCATAGTTGCGAATTTCAAATGAAGTTACCGCATCAAGGTCATTATTCAGACTGATATTTGTAAGATTGGCATTGGTGTAGACATCGATTCTCGAAGAGCTCTTTAGCTCTGGATAATATTTCGTACCAAACCGAGTTGGGGGGCTGAGTTGGCTCTCGGAAAGTCTGAAGTTTTCGCCTTTCCACTGTATTTTCTGTGAATTTTTAAAAGCTTCACCGGAAATATCCAGAATAGAACATGCCGCATCAAAATACTGGAAAACGTCTTCTCTCTTAATTGGCCACCCCGGCAACCCAAAGTATTTACGTGATTCAAAATCAACGTTATCAAAAATGGCACAACGACCGGCCCAATGATTTGATGTGCCTCCGAAAAATCGCAATCTGTTTGAGCGAACTCCATCCCAATATTGACGCCCGACGCTTTCACCATCGTACAAACTCTGCGAAATCTCGGAATACTCCAACCCTCCGCCTTCAAAAATGGCCACCTGCTTGCCTTGCTTTGCCATTACCCTGGCTGTTGTAATGCCAGCAGGGCCTGCGCCACATATGCAAACATCATATTGTTTTCGGGCCTGAGTGTTGTTTGCTGAATTAAGGTCAATAATCATGCAATTATCCCAAATTATCCGTCAGATCTTTTTTGAGCAATACCCAGCCGCCCAAAATGACGAAATCAGATTCTGTGCCAAGTGATATCGAACCTTCCACGGAGATTTTATTATCAGCCAATGACGTATCAACAAGAAAAGGAAACAAAAACGCCGCAAACATAAAATCTCGTCTGCTCAATAGAATATGATCATCTGCTTGTGAAGGCATCGAAAACCCTTTCAAAATTGACGTAAATGTAAACACTTCCTGCTGCCTTTTGGCGTCCGTCACGAGCCCAGCCTCCCGACCAGAAAAGTCCGGTCCTCGCTTCGCACAGCTTTCAGCATTGCCGACAGAAATGTTTGCTGAATCCGATAGGAGTCCTGCTCATCGTTGGAAATGGAAGAAACCCGAACCAGCAGACCATCCGGCACTTTCCCAGTCAATCCGTAGCCTATCGCCGTCAACTTCTGCTCAAACCAGCCGCGCGTAAGCGCATCCCCCACCCTGATCCAATAAGTTATCGGCTCAATTCGTGCACCTTGCCTTGCGACCAGGTGCATCACGGGTATCCGCCCGACCGTCGTATCGACGACGGTCTTGGTCTTGTTGCTTATATCAAAACCACCTGCCGCATAACAGATCTCCGGTCTGTGGGCATGCATGTCCGTCTTTTGTTTTCCTCCGTATGCAATGGAAAGCATAATGCGCTCGCCTTCTTTATTGATATATGTTCGCGAGAGCGTTTGATTGTAAATATTTTCAAGCCCGCCCTTTACTTCCGGATTGACGATACCACTCGCGCTGAACCTATCCAGTTTCCATCCTTCGAATTCTTTTGGAATCAACGTCTCCAGATTAATCTTTTCATGACTAGCAGAGGGAGTTTCGACAGGGGTCACTACCTTGGCCAGGACGCCGGACAACACCATGAAAAATCCCAGGACAATACTGATCGTCATCGTTTTATTCATTGCGCTTGCCTCGCTGCGGCTTTTTCTTCCCGCATTTTGACAAAATATTGCAGCAGCGCATCAATGCCCAGTATTAATACCAATGCACTCAGGAACAAGACCATGCCTGCAAACCCATGCAAGAATCCCTGCCCGGCCTCATCGCCAAAATAGTAAGTCACAAGCGTGAGCGTAATAACACGTATCACGTTGGCAACAAACGATATGGGCACAATTAGAATGGCCAATACCACATTCCTGAATAGCGAGGTGTGGCGGACTACATTCATGTAAAACAGGCCCAATGATTCCAGGGTCAGAAGTGTTTGCAGTCCGGCGCAGGCATCTGCAACCAGCAATTGATATTGCCCGATCTGCAACACGACGCCATTGCGCGCAATGGGATAGTCAGCCCAGTACAATATATTTGCTGTCACATAGGAAACGGCCATTTTCATGGGCATGGTTAGCGTGGATACGACAGTGCCGGGCAAGGGAACCATGAACAACATGAAGAATAACGGGAACCACATTACTTTGAGCGCACTGCCGCCGCGCTTGATCAACAAAATTGCGGCGAGCATCCAGATAAATGAGCTCAGCTCAAATAGCATAATCTGCTGCGAGCGTCCGAGAATGTAAAACACCAATGCTATAGCGAAAACCGCCCAGCCCGATACAGAGACAGGACGCCCCTCGCTTTTTTCCATCATCAGCGACCACTGACGAAAAATAAGCCAGATGGAAAGCGCAAGAATAACCGGAGCATGCGCTTGTCCTTCGGTGAGCCACAACCCGCTGAACAGGTCGAAGAAAGTGGGCACATACATGACCAGCATACCCAGCAGAATAGGCCACCATTCCAAATTGGCGGGTCTCAGGGTAAACATCCTAGCTGTCAAGTTTGTCATGTCTCATTATCTGCGGTTCTTCGAACTATATCGGCTTCATTGCCGGCAGCTTTTGCAGCCTCAAAATATGCACTATTTCGCAACAGGAGCTTCGTCCTTGGCAGCAGCCGGAGCGGGTGCATTGACATATTCGATTTTTGCCGAAGCGCGCAAGTGTGTGATTTCCGCTTTGGCCATTTCCTGGATTTTTTTGTTATACAAATACTGCGCAATCTGCGGTTCGGCAATCTTGGCCGATATCGGACTAATCCTGATGCTTGAGATCTGATTAATCATGCTGCTCTCACCTTCATTAACGATGAAAATTTGCCCTTTCTGCATATTCTTAAGTTTTTCCACCATATTTTCCGGCAGATCTGTTGTGCTGCGAGATAACTGTCCGCGCACGTAGCGGATTTGATGCCCGTCGAGCCATGCAGCAACCGTATCAAGGGACTTGGCTGAATCTACGACAGATTTAAAATCAGCGCTGAAATCCTTGGTGGCCATCACCAGTTGCTGTACATCAAACTGTTTGCGCTCGGAGAAATATTCGGGATGTTTCTGGAAGTAATCGCCAATCTCACTCACGGTAGGCTTGGCAATTTTGGAGTCGATGCTCCTCATGTATGCCTGGGTGATGATCTGCGCCTTGGCGCGTTCGATTGCCTGTACAACCTCAGTTGAGCGATCAATCTCGTTACGCATCGCTTCTGCCAAGACCAGTTCTCGATCTATGAGTGCTTCCAGCAGCTGCTTGGAAGCAATCTCCTGCTGTTCCGGCTTGACGCCGGCGCGCTTCAACTCATCGTTAAGTTGAAGCACCGTAATCTCTGCATCATTTACCCTAACCAGAGTCTGTCCGGCCTTTTTATCCTTGTTACCACAAGCGGAAAGTCCCAAGGCTGTTCCCAGCACCAGAACCACGCACAGTGCGCGTTTGAAATTGATTAAGGAACAGCTATTCATGGGTGACGACATTTTTGAGCTCATTAAAATACTCCCTTCAATTTTCGTAAATTAGATTATTCGGCCAACTTGGTAATACAAAATCAGTATGCATTATCGCGATTCAAAACAACCCATGCCGTGCGCATGATGATCCACAGATCCAGCCAGATCGACCAGTTTTTCAGGTAATACAAATCGTGATCAATACGCCCCTGCATCTTTTCCAACACCTCGGTTTCGCCCCGCATCCCGTTTACTTGAGCCCAGCCGGTAATCCCCGGCCTGACTTTGTGACGCAACATGTAACCTTTAATAAGTTTGCGATACAGCTCATTGTGGGCTACCGCGTGCGGGCGCGGACCGACTATACTCATCCTTCCCTGCAATACATTGATCAGTTGAGGCAATTCATCCAGAGAAGTGCGTCTCAGAAAAGCGCCCACTCTGGTAACCCGCGGATCATTTTTCTGGGCCTGCACCACGTTCTGACCATCCTCGCTGACCGTCATGGAACGGAACTTATAGACGACGATTTCTTCGCCGTTTAGTCCGTAGCGACGCTGCCTGAAAAAGGCCGGTCCAGGCGAGGTAAGGACCACAGCCAGCGCTATGCAAAGCATGAGCGGGGAGAGCAACAGC
Organism: Sideroxyarcus sp.; assembly: GCA_049286265.1. Classification (GTDB taxonomy): domain Bacteria; phylum Pseudomonadota; class Gammaproteobacteria; order Burkholderiales; family Gallionellaceae; genus Sideroxyarcus. The sequence continues at coordinate 57,833 of JBAQDF010000002.1, read as the reverse complement.
AGGAATAACAAAGCAAGCACGAAATCACTGGCATTCTTTACCAGACTATCAACACCGGAAAACGGCGACTCACACACCGCCACCACTGGAATGCCTCCCACGTTATTGAACCTCGCTTGCATCAAATCGAAAACGTATACATCCGGCAAGAAGTAAACGGAAGCTGTGGAATCATGCAAATCGTCTATGATTTCACGTATACGCGGCTGGGCAGACATCGGCAGGCTGATGAAAATCATCTGGACGTTATTTTTACGGGCATAGCTGGCGACATCTTTCATTCCGCCCAGACGAGTACCCAGCCCTGCCGGAACCCGAATATCCTTGCGTTCGTCGAAAAAGCCCTGAACATCAATCAGCAAATAGGGGAATTCAGCGATGCGTTGAACCAGTTTAAGGCTGGTCTCATTGGCTCCCACAATCACCGCAGAACGTGACCCGCCTTCTTTGCGCTGCACGTCGGCAATTACACGCACAGTGATATGACTTAAGAGCAGCGCGATTGGCGTGACAATGAACCATGTCAGAATAACCTGCTCCGAATAATGGCGTGAGAAGTCGGCGGCAAGATTTAATACCAGAAGAACGGCAATGATGACGCACCAGCCCACCAGGGTATCGCGGATGTATTCCAGTAATTTGCCATTGCGCCAACTGCGATAAATCGATGTCTGTTCATAAACATACGAAGAGACAAAAAAAGTGATGATCATCAACACCAGGTAATACCCAGTGAACGTTTGATCGTACGCCCAAGTAACCAGAATCAATGTACCCCAGGTAATAAAGGGATCAAGCAAACGCTTGAAAAAAGACACTACAGGAACATCATTAGCAGACATGGTTTTCCAAACTGTTTACGCAAGCTGACCGTATTGATATTGATGCTACGGACAAACGGAAAAATGCTGAAGATAGTCTTGCCATGTTTGATCGAATTGCCGCCTTCAAGTACAGAAATGGATTTATTCTCAATTAAACAAGGTACTGAAAAAATAAAACCGGTTATCTGCTACAGAAGAACTGGATCCGATACATCACCTATGCCAAGCACTTAATCTATTTTTCCGCCCTTCAAGTTGTATTTTTGGCATTAATCAATCATCTTGCCAAAATATACAGTTCAGCTTGGCTGATTTCTAAAACTCTCTCGCCCCTATATTTTTTACTGTACCAGAAAACCCTTTTACATGTATGCCTGTCAGGTTATTCAATGCCAGAGACACCTTTATTTCAGCATCCGAAATTTTACCAGCATGAATCAACCATATGATTTATTTAATTAAAATTAATTGGAATCTCCAGTGCTTGAAAGGCAAACCCGCCACAAGGGCGGAGTTGCCGAATATGCATCTTTCTCAGTTAAATGACCACCGGCAAAGCCGTGGGCTTACCTCAATGAATTATGCCTAATCAAAAGCGCCTTCTCTCCGGCGACGAATGCTTAAGCCGAGCAAACCAAGACCCGCCAGCAACATTGCGTAGGATCGTGGCTCAGGAACCGGAGCCTCTGCGCTGGTGAATTTTACGCCCACTACAAAGTCGTCATAATCCGCATCGCCGCTCCAACTGTCGTTAAAGCCCAAAATATAATCGAAATCGCCGTAACTGTTTTTCTGACCCTGCATGATTACATAACCAAAGACATCACCCGCTGTTTCGCCATTCGTGAATATATCTGTATAAGTGTAGGTTATTGTCTTTTTATTTTCCTTCACTGTCTTCAGGAAATAATCAGAAAAACTGAAGCTCACGATGCCTGCCGCACTAACCGATTCGGAAATTGTTGTCCCAAGCATATCCCCCTCCAGAAGACTGCTTTTCCCTGTCCCAAAGGAGAAACTATTTGTATAACCGCTTTCCTGCCCCAAATAGGTGGCAGAAAAGATTCCTGCAGAGGTGGCGGAGAGTGTGCCCAACGTGCCTTTACTTTCTGCGCCAGTGACTGTTTTGGGCTGCCCGTCATAACCCTTGAACGAAATCGCAGTCGCGTTGTTGATCACAAGCGCGCCAGCTTGTGCAACACCCCACACTGCAGAAAGTAACAGCCCCAATACGATGCGTTTCATTGTTTCCCCGTAAGCGCCTCACCGGACAGCGCTTTATGCAAACGTTTAATAGCTCATGCATGAAGCATGGCCGTCAGAATATTTGTGGGGAATGTATCGCCATTAAATGGAAAAAACCATTGTACGGAAGTGCGGGTGTACTTAAGTACAAGTAGAGGTGCTTCGTTGATGGATGCATAACAACATCAACTCTGACTCATTATGCGGGGCGGATAGAACAGCGCGAACGACTCAATTCATCCTGATGTCCCGCCCACTCCATGACCTTGAGTTGAAACCGCCATGTGAGGCGCAAGAAAAAGGAATCAGCTTGACCTTCGCATGAACAACGCCGGTATCTGCGCTTTAGGTTTGCCTGCCACCGGTTCATCGGGCTTTTTCACTGGTACGGCGGGTGCGCTGATGCTGGGCACATAAGGCTTGTCGAACCACGGATCGTGGCTGGGCTTTTTCGGTACGGGGGTGTGGTACTCGTGCTTGTGTTCCGCGTACTCGCCTCGCGGCGCGCGCTGCGGCTTCGCAGAATGTTCAGGCAAGTTGGCCCGCTCTTTCGGAATCACGGTTTTGATCAGTTTTTCGATATCCGCCAGATACCTTTCCTCTTCCGGCGACACCAGCGAGATGGCTGTACCGGATGCCCCTGCGCGGCCGGTGCGGCCGATGCGGTGCACGTAATCTTCCGCCGCGTGCGGTATCTCGTAGTTGATGACCATCGGCAAGCTGTCGATGTCCAGTCCGCGTGCAGCCACATCGGTTGCGATCAACACGGCGACCTTGCCCTGCTTGAAAGCATCCAGCGCCTGGATGCGTTCCAGTTGGCTCTTGTCGCCGTGAATGGCATCGGCCGACACCCCTTCGCGCTGCAATTGTTTGGCGAGGCGACTGGCGGTGAGTTTGGTCTTGGTGAATACGATAGCCTGCTTGGCATCGTCGCCACGCAAAATTTGCGCCAGCAATTGATGCTTGTCCGACTGACTGACCAGCATGACTTTTTGCGTAATGTTCTCGGCGGATGCGTTGCTGCGGGCCACCTCGATCAACTTCGGGTGGTTCATGAAATCTTCCGACAGCTTTTTGATCTCGTTGGAGAAGGTCGCTGAGAACATCAGGCTTTGGCGCTGTTTCGGCAGCAACGCCAGAATGCGCTTCAGCGCGGGCATGAAGCCCATGTCCAGCATGCGGTCCGCTTCGTCCAGCACCAGCATCTGCACCAGGTTCAGTTGCACCGTCTTCTGCTCGAGGTGATCCAGCAGGCGTCCCGGCGTCGCCACCAGAATCTCCACCCCCGTTTTCAGGTGCGGTGTTTGCGTTTTGATATCCACTCCGCCGAATACGACTAGCGAACGCAGATTGGTATGTTTTGCGTAGGTCCTGACACTCTGCTCCACCTGGATTGCCAACTCACGCGTCGGAACCAGGATCAGCGCACGCACCGGATGTCTGGCCGGGGAAGTACTGGCACTGGCATGCGGCAACAATTTTTGCAGTATCGGCAGCGCGAATGCAGCAGTCTTGCCCGTGCCGGTTTGCGCCCCGCCCATCAGGTCGTGACCTTCCAGCACAACCGGGATGGCTTGTGCCTGGACTGGGGTGGGAGTGGTGTAACCGGATTCGGTAAGTGCCTTGAGGAGTTCAGGCGCCAGCTTCAGATCGGCAAAACTAACTGTATTCAATTATCTTCTCTTCGTTATATTCAGGATTTTAAGTGGGTACATTATACGCTCCTGCACCAATACCGGCCGGAACAGCCGTTAGGCCCTATAATCGCCTTCTTTTACAAGACCTTCCAGCACATGAGCTCCAGCAACTGCCCTCCAGACACCCCTGTCGTTGCCATTATTGGCGGCGGCCCGGCCGGATTAATGGCGGCAGAGGTGCTGTCCAGTGGCGGGATAAAAGTCGAGGTGTACGATGCCATGCCCAGCACAGGGCGCAAGTTTCTGATGGCAGGCAAAGGCGGCATGAACATCACCCACGCCGAACCGTTCGATGTTCTTCTCACGCGCTATGGCGCGCACCGAACCGACATCGAACCGCTGCTGCGCAACTTTCCGCCCGAAGCTTTACGCGAATGGATACACGGCCTCGGCATTGAAACTTTCGTCGGCACTTCCGGCCGCGTCTTCCCCGCCGACATGAAAGCCGCGCCGTTGCTGCGCGCATGGCTGCATCGCCTGCGCGAAAGCGGCGTGCATTTTCATGCGCGGCATCGCTGGGTCGGATGGGATGGACAGGGAGCGTTGCGGTTCGAGATTCATAATACAACCCCTCACCCCAACCCTCTCCCGCTCGCGGGAGAGGGAGCAAACGTGAAGATCGTCAAGTCAGATGCTCTGGTTCTTGCCTTGGGCGGAGCCAGTTGGCCGCAACTCGGTTCGGACGGTGCCTGGGTATCGCTGCTCGCACAGCGCGGCGTCGCCATCGCGCCATTGCGCCCTGCCAACTGCGGCTTCGATGTGCCATGGAGCCCGCATTTCCGCGAGCACTTTGCCGGAGAACCCCTGAAGTCTGTTGCCGCGACTTTTGGCGACGTTCGCAAACCGGGCGAATGTGTCATCACCGAACACGGTATTGAGGGTGGATTGATCTATGCCCTCTCCGCAACACTGCGCGACGAAATCGAACGTAGCGGCAACGCAATACTCCGCCTCGACCTGTTGCCCGACTGGACACCGCAACGCGTACTCACCGAGGTATCGCATCCGCGCGGCTCGCGTTCGCTTTCCAGCCATCTGCACAGCCGTCTCGGGTTGAAAGGCGTCAAGGCCAATTTGCTGCGCGAAGCGCTGAGTGCAGAACAGATGCACGATAACGCACAGCTTGCACACACCATTAAAAACCTGCCTCTCAACCTGACTGCGCCGCGTCCATTAAGCGAAGCGATCAGCACGGCAGGCGGAATCGCCTTCAAGGCATTGGATGAAAAACTGATGCTGAAACAATTGCCCGGCGTCTTCTGTGCCGGCGAAATGCTGGACTGGGAAGCCCCGACCGGTGGCTACCTGCTCAGCGCCTGTTTCGCCAGCGGTCGCGCTGCGGGAACTGGCGCGCTGAACTGGTTGCAACAACCCCGAAATATGCATGGTTAGTCACGCCCGATAATTGGGCACGCCGCACGCATACGCTACAATGCGCAAAGTCTTCCAACTTGAAAGGGCAGAACCATGAAGCAATACAGCAAACGCACCACAATCCTCCATTGGCTGATCTTCCTGCTCGTTATCGCCGCTTTTTTCCTCGGTCATGAATTGGATGAGAGCAAAGACGCCGCGCAAAAGCTTTCCATGTTTCCGGTGCATTTCCTGACCGGCGATCTGATTGTGCTGCTCGTGCTGGTGCGCATCTTTTTCCGCAAGAAAGATGGCGAACCCGCTCCGGCCAATGCCAGCCCGCTGCTGAACAAGCTCGCGACTGCAACCCATGGCCTGCTGAATATCTCGCTCATCGCCGTGGCAATCTCAGGCATGGTCACCGTTGCAACCTCCGGCGTAATCGAAGCCCTGAAAAAGAATGATCCTGGTCTGGTCCCGGACTTCCATACTGTAGGCGCCAAGGAATACCATGAATTGTTCATCGGCCTGTTGATCCTGCTGGTGGCGTTCCATGTCATCGCTACGCTGTACCACCAGTTCATCGTCAAGGACAACCTGATGCGCCGCATCATGATCAAACGCTTTCCGGACTGATCCGGCCCAACCAATATCGGGCGGCCAGTGCGCCGCCCTTTTTTATTGTGGATACAACGATAATCAAATCCATTCACATCGCCAGTGTAGTGCTCAGCTATTCGCTGTTCTTCCTGCGCGGCGTGTGGATGCTGCGCAATTCGCCGCTGGTGCAGGCACGATGGGCCAAGCTTGCACGCGACGCGGTGGACAGCACGCTGCTCGGCAGCGCGATCCTGCTGGCATGGCAACTCGGCATCTCGCCGCTGGAACATTCCTGGCTGGCGGCCAAGATCGTTGCGCTGTTGTTGTACATCGTCATCGGTTCGATTGCGCTGAAACGCGGCAAGACAAAGCGCATCCGTCTGGCTGCCTGGCTGACGGCGCAATTGGTGTTTATCTATATAGTGAGTGTGGCGGTGACGCACGACGCCACGCCCTGGCAAGCCTGAAAGGAAACAAAGAAATGAAGATACCCGCGCGCTACAGCAACCTGTTGTTCGGAGCATTGCTCTCCGTCATCATGGTCACCATCATCTCTGGTACGGTGGTGTTCATCAATCAGGGATTTGATTCGGAATTCTTCGTGCGCTGGTTCAGGGGTTTCATCACGGCCTGGCCTGTCGCCTTCCCCACCGTGCTGGTAGTTGCACCGTTCGTACGGCGCGTGGTGGCCAGGATTACGGCTTGATCAGCTTTTCTTCCAACCAACCATCACAGCAAAAATAGCCAGCAATACGTACCAGACCAGCGACCACTCCGGAATGCCGAGCGCGAAAAATGTCCAGTTTTTCTCCGCGCACTCGCCGGAGCCGTGAATCAACTCCTGCCACACTTCGGATAATGGAAAGTACTTCAGCATGTAATCCAGACCGGGGCCGCAACCGGGTACCTGGTCTTTGGGAAGATGTTGAATCCAGATATGGCGTGCGGCGACTGCAATACCCCCCAAAGCAGTGAGCGCGATCAATACCGAGTAGACCTTTGCGCCGATCTGTTTTGCGTTGTGAATAGCAGCGATCAAAAACAACACGCAGATGGCGATGAAAATGGCGCGCTGCACCATGCACAACGGGCACGGCTCCAGTCGCAGCACGTACTGCAGATACAGACCAAAACCATATAACCCGACCACGGTTACTGCGCCGACCAGATACAGCCAGCGTTTGGGAATGTTGCTCCATAACTTCAGCATGTTTTGCCAGATTCCCGGCATGTCAGTCGGCCTCATCTATCCAGGTTGCCTGTATCGCTTCCAGCACTTTTTCGCCGCCATGACTGTGGTCGTCGTCAAAACCCGGCAGATCGACCACATAATTGTGCAGATCGACGAAGCGCACCGTGCGCGGATCAACGTCGGGATATTTTTCTGCCAGCGCGATCGCGATGTCGCGTACATCAATCCATTTCATTTGGTATGTCCCTCTTTCGCCATGTTAATGGTGTACTTGGGTATTTCTATGACCAGTTCTTTATCCCCGACAATCGCCTGACAGCTCAGGCGCGACCTGGATTCCAACCCCCAAGCTTTGTCCAGCATATCCTCTTCGAGTTCCGTTGCTTCTTCCAGGCTGTCGAAGCCCTCGCGCACGATGACATGGCAAGTGGTGCAGGCACAGGATTTTTCGCAGGCATGTTCAATCTCGATGCCGTGTTCCAGCAATGCATCGCAAATCGAGGTGCCGGGCTTGGCCTCGAACAACGCGCCCTTGGGGCATAACTCTTCGTGCGGCAAGACGATGATCTGGGTCATATGGGAGCCCCTGGTATTTCAACTATCCAGATCGGACAGTTTATGTCCGGTCAGCGCATTCTTCACGCTTTGATCCATGCGGCGCTGCGCAAATTCGGTGGTCGCCAGATTCAGCGCCTCGACCGCGCGTTTGATGGCCTGATGGTCGTTGCCCGGCAACACCAGGCTTAATGCGTTCATGCTGCTGCGTATCTGCGCTTGTGACGCTGCATCCAGCAACGCGTCACCATCCTGCTGCATGGCATTTTCCACAGCTTCCAGTATTTGCGCCGCTTCGGTTTGTTGTTCACGCAAAGCACGCGCCACCATATCGTCGCGAGCATGCTGCGTGGATTCCTGCAGCATGCGCGTGATCTCTTCGTCGCTCAAGCCGTAAGATGGCTTCACCACGATGCTGGCCTGCTTGCCGCTACCGGTTTCGCGCGCCGACACACTGAGCAAACCGTCCGCATCCACCTGGAATGTGACGCGAATACGCGCCGAACCCGCCACCATGGCCGGAATGCCGCGCAGTTCGAATTTCGCCAGCGAACGGCAATCGCTCACCAGCTCGCGCTCGCCCTGCACCACGTGGATGCTCATCGCGGTCTGTCCGTCCTTGTAGGTGGTGAACTCCTGTGCGCGCGCACTCGGTATGGTGCTGTTGCGCGGGATGATCTTCTCGACCAGGCCGCCCATGGTTTCGATGCCCAAGCTGAGCGGAATCACATCCAGCAGCAACCAGTCGTCGCCGCTGCGATTGCCGGCCAGCACATTGGCCTGGATGGCAGCTCCCAGCGCAACCACCTTGTCCGGGTCGAGATTGTTCAGCGGCATTTGCCCGAACAATTCGCCCACCGCCTGTTGCACCTGCGGCATGCGCGTGGATCCGCCAACCATCACGGCACCCTTGATGTCTTCCACTTTCAGTTTTGCGTCGCGCAAGGCGCGCCGCGTGGCCTGCAGGGTTCGCGCCACCAGATTCTGCGTCATCTCGTAGAACGCCTCGCGCGTGAGCGTCAAATCCACGAGCTCGCCGCCGCTCAGGACCGCCGTGATCTGTGTCTTCGGAAATTCGGTCAGTTGCTCCTTGGCGGCGCGTGCCTGCGTCAGCAGCAAGCGCGTGTCGTGCGCACCCAAGGCAGACAATCCGGCCTTCTCCAGCACCCAGCAATAGATGCGATGGTCGAAATCGTCGCCGCCCAGCGCCGAGTCGCCGTTGGTGGCGAGCACTTCGAACACGCCCTTGGAAAGTTTCAGAATGGAAATATCGAACGTGCCGCCACCCAGGTCATACACCGCGTAGACGCCTTCCGCCGCGTTATCCAGGCCGTAGGCAATGGCCGCGGCAGTGGGCTCGTTCAGCAAGCGCAGCACATTGAGACCTGCAAGTTTGGCCGCGTCTTTGGTGGCCTGACGCTGTGCATCGTCGAAATAGGCGGGCACGGTGATGACCGCGCCGACCAGTTCGCCGCCCAGGGAAAGTTCGGCGCGTTCGCGCAACACCTTGAGAATCTCGGCGGAGACTTCGACCGGGCTCTTCGCCCCGACGACCGTGCGCAACTGCAACATGCCGGGCGCATCGACGAAACGGTACGGCAGATTGCCGACATCGCCCACGTCCTTGAGCCCGCGCCCCATGAAGCGTTTGACCGAGATGATCGTGTTGTGCGGATCGTCGCTCTGCATGGCTTGCGCCTCGTGGCCCACTTGCACACTGCCTTCCGCCGCATAGCGCACTACCGACGGCAGGATGGAACAGCCGTGAATATCGTTCAGCACGGTGCTGATGCCGTTGCGCACGGTGGCCACCAGGGAATTGGTGGTGCCGAGGTCGATGCCGACCGCCAGACGGTGTTGATGGGGAGCGGCACTCAGGCCGGGTTCTGCGATTTGAAGTAGTGCCATATTGAGCTTGTAGCTTGTAGCCAGTCGCTTGTAGCAAACCGGGGTGGCTACCGGCTACAAGCAACAGGCTACGGGCTTTAGTTGTCTATCTCATCAAATGCGGAACCGATTTCTTCCGCCAGTTTTTCAAGAAATTTGAGCTTGCGCACTATACCGGAAGCGGCAGCGTAATCGTGAGTGTCGTCGATATCGACAGCGAGTTGTTGTTGCAGAATTCGCACCTCGTGCTGTACGCGCTGCTCCATTTCCTCAAGCGCGGTGATGTTTTTCGTCTGTTTGGTCTCTTCCAGCGCCTCGCGCCATTCCATCTGTTGCATCAGGAAATCAACGGGCATCGCAGTGTTGCTGTCTTCCTGGGTATCCACGCCGTGCAGCGAAAGCAGATAGCGCGCGCGATTCAGCGGAGAGCGCAACGTCTGGAAGCCTTCGTTGGCGCGCGTCGCCCACTGCATCGCCATACGGCGCTCGTGCTCCGAAAGATGGGCAAATTTGTCCGGATGCACCTGCGCCTGTAAATCGCGATAGCCCAGCTCCAGCGCGGCGCTGTCGATCCGGTAACGCAAAGGAAGATGGAATAGTCGGAAGAAATCCTGCTGGAAATCCGCGGAGCGCATATCCATCACACTTTAAAGCTCTCTCCGCAGCCGCACTGGTCTTTTACATTGGGGTTGTTGAACTTGAACCCTTCGTTCAGCCCTTCGCGCGTGTAATCCAGCTCCATGCCGTCCAGGTAGGGCAGGCTGTGCTGATCCACCAGAATGGTCACACCGTTGCTGACAAATTGCAGATCCTCGCTGTCCACCGCATCGGCAAATTCCAGCTTGTACGCCATGCCGGAGCATCCGCTGGTACGCACACCGAGACGCAGGCCGACGCCCTTGCCGCGTTTGCTCAGGAAATTTTGCACATGTTTCGCCGCATTTTCAGTCAATGAAATCGCCATGCCCCGCTCCTATTTGTTTCCGCTACAGGCCGCGGTCTCGACCGTCGCGCCGTTCTTTGCCTTGTAATCCGCCACTGCCGCCTTGATGGCGTCTTCCGCCAGAATCGAGCAGTGAATTTTCACCGGCGGCAATGCCAGTTCTTCGGCAATTTGCGTATTTTTGATCGTCAGCGCCTGATCCACCGTCTTGCCCTTGACCCACTCGGTCACCAACGAACTGGACGCGATTGCGGAGCCGCAACCGTAAGTCTTGAACTTCGCATCTTCAATAATGCCGTCCTTGCCGACCTTGATCTGCAACTTCATCACATCGCCGCAAGCCGGCGCGCCAACCATGCCGGTCCCGACGAATGAATCGTCTTTATTCATCGACCCGACATTGCGCGGGTTCTCGTAGTGATCCAGTACTTTTTCGCTGTAAGCCATTTCAAACCTCCTCAGGATTTAGGATCTTGGATTTAGGATTTTGGATTCAGCGCAGCGCCAGCTTCCCAAATCCTAATTCCCAAATCCCAGTTCCTCCTTTTAGTGTGCCGCCCACTGCACCGTATTCAAATCCACACCCTCCTTGAACATATCCCACAACGGGGAGAGCTCACGGAGTTTGGCAATCTTTGACTGCAACAGTTTCACCGCATAGTCCACTTCCTCGACCGTGGTAAAGCGGCCGATGGTAAAGCGGATCGAGCTGTGCGCCAGTTCGTCGTTGCGCCCCAAAGCGCGCAACACATAAGACGGCTCCAGACTGGCCGAAGTACAGGCCGAGCCGCTGGATACCGCGATGTCTTTCACCGCCATGATGAGCGATTCGCCTTCGACGAAGTTGAAGCTCACATTCAGGTTATGCGGCACGCGATGTTCCATGTCGCCGTTGAGATACACCTCTTCCATGCCGGACAGTCCACTCCACAAGCGGTCGCGCAACATGCGGATGCGCTCGTTCTCGCTCGCCATCTCTTCTTTCGCAATGCGGAAGGCTTCGCCCATGCCGACGATCTGGTGTGTCGCCAGCGTGCCGGAACGGAAACCGCGCTCGTGACCGCCGCCGTGCATCTGCGCTTCCAGGCGCACGCGCGGTTTGCGCCGCACATACAGCGCGCCTATGCCTTTCGGGCCGTAGGTTTTGTGCGCGGAGAACGACATCAGGTCGACCTTGAGCTTTTGCAGGTCGATAGCCACCTTGCCGGTAGCCTGTGCCGCATCGACATGGAACAGCACTCCTTTTTCACGGCAGATTTCGCCGATGGCCGCGATGTCCTGAATAACGCCGATCTCGTTGTTCACCAGCATCACCGACACCAGCGTGGTGTCGGGACGCAGTGCGGCTTTGAGCTTGCCGAGATCGATCAAACCGTTCGGCTCCGGTTCAAGAAAGGTCGCGGCAAAACCCTGCCGCTCCAGTTCGCGCACCGTGTCGAGTACTGCCTTGTGTTCGGTCTGCACAGTGATGATGTGCTTGCCCTTGTCGGCGTAAAAATGCGCCGCCCCCTTGATGGCAAGGTTGTTGGATTCAGTCGCGCCGGATGTCCATACGATCTCCTTCGCATCGGCGTTGACCAAAGCCGCAACCTGCTCACGTGCCCTCTCCACCGCCTCATCCGCCACCCAACCAAAAGAGTGCGACCTCGAAGCCGGATTGCCGAACTTCTCGGTCAGGTAGGGAATCATCGCCTCGGCTACACGCGGATCGACAGGCGTAGTCGCTGAATAATCCAGATAGATGGGAAGCTGGAGTGCCATGTATTACCTCGCAGATCAGGCCGCAGCTTGTTGTTGTGTAAACTTGCTGAAGTCATTCACTGCTTCCGGCGTACCGCGCTTGGCTTGCACATCGACCAGTTGTTGCAGATTGATCTTGCCCAGATATTCATGGATCGTCTCGTTCAGGCCGAACCACAGTTCATGCGTCAGGCAAGGTTTGCCTTCCATGCAATCGCCGCGGGTGCCACAGTGCGTGGCATCCAGTGCCTCATCCACAGCAACGATGATTTCAACGATGGAAATCTTGTTTGCCGGACGAGCCAGACAATAGCCGCCGCCGGGACCGCGCACGCTGGCCACCACATTGTTGCGGCGCAACTTGCCGAACAACTGCTCCAGATACGACAGAGAGATTTTCTGACGCTCGCTGATTCCCGCCAGTGTCACGGGGCCTTTTCCGCCGCGCATTGCCAAATCCACCATTGCTGTTACTGCAAAACGTCCTTTTGTTGTGAGTCTCATCATGTTTCTCCTATTCAGAATTTATAATAATTTACAGGCTTGGCTTACTTTCACCTCTTACCCTTGCTCTTGCTGAGGGAATAATAAGATACCTGATTCTTTTAATCAACAATTTTATTTAAGTGGTTGGGATCGAACTTATCGGCGGTAGCCCGCTCTTCTTCCACCCGTACACCCATCTTTTCCAGCTGCTGCAAGATAAAGTCGATACGCTGGTCGACTGTAACGCTATGTCCAAGCAGGCCATGTATGGCTTTTGACACCGGATCGTTCTGGTCGTTGCCGACGCCGTAGGCGTTGAAAACCGGCTTTTGCTTCTTTTCCTCGTCCAGAATACGCGCCGGAATACCCGCCGCCGTTGCCCCTGCCGGAACATCCTTTACCACCACCGCATTGGAACCGATCTTGGCACCGTCTCCAATATGAATCGGGCCCAGAACCTTCGCACCCGCTCCAATTACCACGCCATTACCCAGGGTCGGATGGCGTTTACCTTCCTTCCATGACGTTCCTCCCAACGTCACACCGTGATACATGGTCACATCGTCGCCGATTTCGGCCGTCTCGCCGATCACCACACCCATGCCGTGATCGATAAAGAAACGCCGCCCGATGGTCGCCCCCGGATGGATCTCGATCCCGGTGAACCAGCGTGCGAAGTGCGAAATGAAGCGGGCCAGCCATTTGAAATTGGCTCGCCATAACATATTGGTTAATCGATGAAAAATTCGTGCGTGCAGGCCGGGATAGCACGTCAGCACCTCAAAGGTGGTGCGCGCCGCCGGGTCGCGGGCGAATACGCTGGCTATGTCTTCTCTAAGGTTATTGAACATCGGGATGTTCTTCCGCATAACGTCTTTTCAGGCGACCATTGTACTCGGTTGTTACGGTCAGCATGCCGCGCAGGATGTTGATTTCCTCATCTTCCAGGCGCGTGCGCGAAAACAGGCGGCGCAGGCGCTGCATCAGCCGCGCCGGATTCTGGGTGGTGAAAAAACCGATCTCGAACAGGGTTTTTTCCAGATGGGCATATAGCCCTTCGATGCGTTCATGTGTGGCTGGTTCGATCTGCGGCACCTGCGGCTGGTAGCTTTGCGCCGCCACGCTCAACTCGTAAGCCATCACCTGCACCGCAGCCGCGATATTGAGCGAAGAGAAGTCCGGGTTCGCCGGGATGTTCACCCCCAACTGCGCCTTCCCCATCTCTTCGTTGGTCAGGCCGGACATCTCGGTGCCGAACAGCAGCGCCACGGGGTGCGCAGCCGCCTGCTGCAACACTTCCGGCATTGCATCGCGCGGGGTTTTGACCTCAATGGAGATATCGCGCAGCCGCGCCGTCATGGCTGCGGTGAACACCACACCCTGCAGCGCCTCGTCGATGGAGTTGCACACCACCGCGTTCTGCAGGACGTCGTCTGCCCCGGCAGCCATCGCGGTGGCTTGCGGATCGGGGAAATAACGCGGATTGATAAGGTACAGATGCTGCAGGCCCATGGTCTTCATCGCCCGCGCGGCCGCGCCGATGTTGCCCGGATGGGTGGTGTGGCTGAGTACAACTCTGATGTTGTCGAACATGGCGGCAGTCATTTAGTCGTTAGTCACTAGACGTTAGTCGTTAGTTGGTGTTGTCCGCTGCGCGGGTTTTGGTTTAACTAACGACTAACGTCTGGCGCCTAACGACTGTAATGTTAAAATACGCGCCGGATTTCCCCAGCTCATTAAAAAGGTCGTACTGATATGCACCCCATGCTCAACATCGCGGTGAAGGCCGCGCGTCGCGCCGGAAACCTGATCCACCGTGCCGCCGATAACCTCGACCATCTCACCGTGACCAAAAAATCCCACGCGGATTACGTCAGCGAAGTGGATCGCGCCGCCGAGCGCATCATCATCGAATCCTTGCTGGAAGCCTATCCCAGCCACGCAATTCTAGCAGAAGAGAGCGGAGCCCAAGGCGAGTCGGAATACCTCTGGATCATCGACCCGCTCGACGGCACCACCAATTTCCTGCATGGCGTGCCGCAATACGCCGTCTCCATCGCCCTGCAGCACAACGGCGTGCTGACCCAGGCCGTCATCTACGACCCGACCAAAAACGACTTGTTTACCGCCACCCGCGGCCGCGGCGCGTTCCGCAACGACAAGCGCCTGCGCGTAAGCAAACGCAAGGAAATGGCCGACAGCCTCATCGGCACCGGCTTCCCCTACACCCGTTTCGAGCACAAAGATGCCTACATGGCGATCTTTACCGACGTTATGCAGAAAAGTGCCGGACTGCGCCGTCCCGGCGCGGCATCGCTGGATCTGGCCTGGACCGCAGCCGGCCGTTTCGACGGCTTCTTCGAAACCGGCCTCAAACCCTGGGATATGGCTGCCGGAGTTCTGCTCATCACCGAAGCGGGCGGCATGGTCAGCGACCTGCACGGCTCGGACACCTACCTCAAGAGCGGCCACATCTGCGCGGGCAACCCCGATATCCACGCACAACTGCTGAATATCATTCAGCCGCACCTGACAGAGGGACTCAAAGCCTAAAGCCGGCCATTCCGTTTCAGCGCCCACATGGAATCCACCCTCTTCGTCCTCGCCGTCACGACCATCGTCATCGTGCTGGTCTTCGAGTACACCAACGGATTCCATGACGCGGCCAACATCATCGCCACCGTCATCGCCTCGCGCGCGATGACGCCGGTGCAATCCGTGCTGCTGGTGGCCTTCTTCGAATTCCTCGGCCCGTTGCTGGGCGGCACGGCGGTGGCCAACACCATCGGCAAATTCATCACGCTGGAAGATGTCGACCGCACGCTGGCGCTGACTATCGTGCTGTGCGGCCTGCTCGGCGCCATTGCCTGGAACCTGCTGACCTGGTGGCGCGGCATTCCTTCTTCGTCTTCCCACGCGCTGGTCGGCGGTCTGGCCGGGGTGGTGATGGTCGCCGCCGGCTCCAGCCACGTGGTCTGGGGCTTCAGCGACCTGCTGCATGGACACCTGAACGGCGTCGCCAAAGTGGTGGCGGCGCTGATCCTGTCCCCGCTTATCGGCTTCTGGGTCGGCTTCCTGTTGCACAAGGTCATGCTGGCATTGCTGCGCGGCGCGCACCCTTCCATCAACCGCGACCTGCGCCACCTGCAATTCGTCACCTCGGCCGGGCTGGCTTTTTCGCACGGCGCCAACGACGCGCAAAAGAGCATGGGTATCCTGACGCTGGTGCTGGTGCTGGGCGGCTACATCCCGACCTTCGAAGTGCCGTTCTGGGTGATGCTGGTCTGCTCGTTCGCCATTGTGCTGGGCATCCTTTCCGGTGGCTGGCAAATTGTGCGCACGCTGGGCTTTTCCATTTACAAAATCCGCCCGCTGCACGCGCTCGATTCGCAGATGACCGCCGCCGGCGTGATCTTCAGCTCCTCGCTGTTCGGCGCGCCCGTTTCCACCACGCACGTGGTCGCCTCTTCCATCATGGGCATCGGCTCCTCGGAGCGGCCCAAGGCGGTGCGCTGGGCCAAGGCTTTCGAGATCGTCACCACTTGGCTGATCACCATTCCCGGTGCAGCATTGATGTCGATTAGCTGCTATCTTCTCCTTCAAGTGTTCATCTGAGGAACTGCCATGCCTGACGCCTCCAAAACAATGCTAGCGATGATCCTGGACCGGGTATTCCCCAAGGTTCCCGACTTCTTCCACATGATCACCGAGCAGACCCTCAAGGTCGCGCACACCGTCAACCTGCTGGTCGAATATATGGAACACGGCGATCCGGTCGTTGCCGAGTCGCTCAAGCAGGACGTACACGAAGCCGACTTGATCAAGGTGCGCAACCTGCACGAACTCAACGACGCCTTCTCCACCCCCATCGACCGCGAAGACATCTACCGCGCCATCATCGCGCTCGACGACATCGTGATGTATTGCAAAACCACCGTGCATGAAATGGACGTGCTCGGCGTCGAGCCGGACGACTTCATGCGCAACATCTCGCACTGCATCAAGGAAGGCGTGGACGCACTGGCCGCCGGATACGCCAAACTCGGCACAGCCCCGGCCACCGCCGCGCAGGACGCCAATCTGGCGCGCCAGGCCGAGCGCCATGCCGAAAAACTCTATCGCGTCGCTCTGCCCAACCTGTTCGAAGGCACCGACTACATCAACATGTTCAAGCGCCGCGAAATCTACCGCCACCTCACCAACGCCGCCGAACACATGGCGCTGTGCGCCAACCGCCTGCACGACATCGTGGTAAAAATCTCCTGATCCGACGAACCAAAAGAACGACATGATTGAAATCACCGGACTAACCTTCGACTACCCCGGCCACCGCGCCCTCGACGATGTGACGCTCACTGTCGCCACCGGCAGTGTCACCGCGCTGGTCGGCCCCAACGGTGCGGGCAAGACCACGCTCATGCGCTGCATCGCCGGATTGGAGACACCGCTTACCGGTGATATCAGAGTGGCAGACATGGACGTCATCGACCAGCCGCGCGATGTGCATCGCATCATGGGCTACTTGTCCGACTTTTTCGGACTCTATCAAGACCTCACTGTGGCACGCTGCCTGGAATATGCCGCCGCCGCACAAGGCCTGCCCGAAGCCGACATCCCCGCCGCAATCCAGCAAACCGCGCAACGCCTGGACCTTTCCGATCGCCTGCAGCAGACCAGCGGTAGTCTCTCGCGCGGCCTGCGCCAGCGCGTCGCCATCGGACAGGCCATCATCCACCAGCCCAAAGTGCTGCTGCTGGACGAGCCCGCCTCCGGCCTCGATCCTGAAGCGCGCGCCAGCCTCGCCGCGCTGTTCCGCCAGTTGCAGGCCGACGGCATGACCTTGCTGGTGTCCTCGCATATCCTGGCCGAACTGGACGAATACTCCACCCACATGCTGGCGCTGCGCCAAGGCCGCGTCCTGGGATACCGCGAATTGAAATCCGCCCACCCGCCGGAGGAACAGCGTCGCCTGCATCTGGCGCTGGCCCAGCCGGATGCACGTCTCGCCGACTGGCTGAAGAGTTATGAACAGATCGCACTCAAGGAAGCTACCGGAGACCACGCCGAATTCGATTTTTACGGCGACCTGACGGTACAGGCCGCGATGCTGAAAGCCCTGGTCCACGAAGGTTTCGCCGTAAGCAGCCTGTCCGAACACAAGGAAAACCTGCAACAGTCCTACCTGCGCTCGGTCGCAGCGCATCTGGAGAGCCAACAATGACCAACCCGGAATTCAAGCGCAACCTGTGGCTGTCGTTCTCCATGCACCGCCTGATCGGCATGCCAGCGCTATTGATACTGATCCTTATGACAATTGCCCTTGCCGACTTCCAGAGCGAGATAGCCGGCAGCTTGTATGTCACTTTCATTTACCTGTTCATCTTCATCGTCTGGCTGTGGGGCGCGCGCAATGCCAATGCCGCCATCGTCGACGAACTGCGCGACAAGACCTGGGACCAGCAGCGCATGAGCGCACTCGGCCCGTGGACCATGACCTGGGGCAAGCTGTTCGGCTCCACCTCTTTCAACTGGTACGGCGGCCTGATGTGCCTGGCCGTCGTCGGTGCAAGCGGCATCGCCGCCGACAAACCCGACACACTCGCCACCATGCTGACCCTGTGCGCAGTCGGCATCCTGGTGCACGCCACACTGATCGCGCTCAACCTGCACACCAGCCAGTTCGAGTCGCGCCTCATCCAGCGCGGCGGCATGGGCTGGCTGGCGATCATTGCTATATTCATGTTGTCTCCCGCCATCGCCGCCAGCAAAACGATAACCATCTGGTGGTGGGGCATGGACGTGGAGCGCACACTGTTCTTGCTGGACTCCTCCATCCTGTTCGCCGCCTGTGCCACTTTCGCCGCCTGGCGCGTCACCAGCAACGCGCTGCAGATACGCACCCTGCCATGGGCCTGGCCGACTTTCGCCTGCATCCTCGCGCTCTACATTGCCGGCTTCATGCAAAACGGCGGCAGCCTGCAGCTCATGCTGGCAGGCCTCTTCGTCTCCGTCACCATGACCTATGTCGCGTTGTTCACCGAACCCAACACCCTGCTGCGCTGGCGCAAACTGCGCCTGCTGCAAAGCCGTGAGGACTGGCGCGGCTGGCTGGAACACCTGCCGCTCTGGCCAACCACGCTGGCGCTGACCTTCATCTTCGCCGTGCTGGTCATGCTGATAGCAGACGGGGAACAAACGATCCACGAACGCATGGGCTTCCTGCAACCCCAGCATGCGCTGGCCTTGGCCCTGATGCTGCTGCGCGACACCTGCGTCCTGCTGTTCTTCGCCTTCGCCCCCAACAGCAAGCGCGCGATCAGTGCGGCTATGTTGTACCTGATCGTACTCAACATCCTGTTGCCCTTCCTGGCGGGCGTCGCCGGCCTGGATGCCTTGCGCTACTTCTTCATCCCGCTAGAAGCCGGGCACGATGCATGGAGCAGCATCCTCATCATGACCCTCCACGCCGCCGTCGCCATCGGCCTGGTTAACTGGCGCTTGCGCAACTCGGAACAACCGTGAGCGAACAAACCATCGACACCGCAAAACACACCCCCATGATGCAGCAGTACCTGCGGCTGAAGGCAGACCACGCCGACAAGCTGCTGTTCTACCGCATGGGCGACTTCTACGAACTGTTCCATGACGACGCCGTGCGCGTCGCCAAGCTGCTCGACATCACCCTCACCCAGCGCGGCGCCTCCAACGGCCAGCCGATCAAGATGGCGGGCGTGCCCTACCACGCCGTGGAGCAATACCTCGCGCGCTTGGTGAAAATGGGCGAATCGGTCGCCATCTGCGAACAGATCGGCGACCCCGCCACCAGCAAAGGCCCGGTCGAACGCAAAGTAGTGCGCATCGTCACCCCCGGCACCGTCACCGACTCCGCATTGCTCGAAGAGAAGCGCGACAACCTGCTGCTCGCGCTGCACCCGAACCGCAACGAGATCGGCCTCGCCTGGCTCAACCTCGCCTCCGGCCAGTTCACCCTCGCGGAAGTCAGCGCCAGCCAGTTGCCCGCCGAGCTGGAACGTTTGCAGCCTTCCGAGATATTGTTCGCCGAAAGCACCAGCGCACCGCAATTCAAGAACGCCGCCAACAAATCCCTCCCCGACTGGCACTTCAACCGCGACACCGCCCACCGCGCCCTGTGCCAGCAGTTCGGCACGCGCGATTTGGCCGGATTCGGCTGCGACGATTTCACCGTCGGCCTCGAAGCCGCAGGCGCATTGCTCGGCTACGCCAAGCTCACCCAAGGCCAAAGCATCACCCACATCCGCAGCGCACAGGTCTACCACGCCGACGAATACGTGCGCATGGATGCCGCCACCAGACGCAACCTGGAGATCACCCAGACCCTGCGCGGCGAACCAGCACCGACATTGCTCTCGCTGCTGGATACGTGTGCGACCAACATGGGCAGCCGATTGCTGGCGCATTGGTTGCATCATCCGTTGCGGGATCGTGAAGTGTTGCAAGCCAGACTTGAAGCTGTTGAACAACTCACAGAGCCCCCTCTCCCCAACCCTCTCCCGCAAGGGGAGAGGGAGTTGTTCCGCAGTGTGCATGAAAAGCTCAAGCCTAGCGTGGACGTGGAGCGCATCACCGCCCGCATCGCATTGAGATCGGCCCGTCCGCGTGACCTTTCCGGCCTGCGCGACACCTTGAAGCAACTCCCTGAACTGCGAACGATCCTGCCCCCTCTCCCCTCGCGGGAGAGGGCTGGGGAGAGGGGGAGTTTGCTGGGCAAGCTGGCCGAAGCCCTGCAAGCCGACACCGCACTAGTCGAACTCCTGCAAAAGACACTGAAAGAAGAGCCCTCCTCCGTCCTGCGCGAAGGCGGCGTAATCGCCGACGGCTACGACCCCGAGCTGGACGAACTGCGCGGCATCCAAACCAACTGCGGCGACTTCCTGATGGAGCTGGAACTGCGCGAACGCACCCGCACCGGCATCGACAAGCTCAAGGTCGAATACAACCGCGTGCACGGTTTCTACATCGAAGTCAGCTTCGCCAATGCAGCCAAGGTGCCGGACGACTACCGCCGCCGCCAGACGCTAAAGAACGTCGAACGCTACATCACGCCGGAACTCAAAGCCTTCGAGGACAAGGCGCTCTCCGCCAACGACCGCGCACTGGCGCGCGAGAAGTTCCTCTACGAACAACTGCTGGACCAACTCGCCCCGCACATCCCGCAACTACAAGGCATCGCCGCCGCCATCGCCGAACTGGACGTGCTCGCCACCTTCTCCGAGCGTGCCGCCACGCTCAACTTCTGCGCACCGCAATTCTGCGACGACGCGCAGGTGAGCATTAAGCAGGGTCGCCATCCGGTGGTGGAAGCGCAGGTGGATACCTTCACCCCCAACGACACCACGCTCAACGACACACGCCGCACGCTGCTGATCACCGGCCCCAACATGGGCGGTAAATCCACCTACATGCGCCAGGTCGCCATCATCGCGCTGCTCGCGCATGTCGGCTGCTTCGTGCCCGCGCAGGAAGCGGTGTTGGGCGAGATCGACCAGATCTTCACGCGCATCGGCGCATCGGACGACCTCGCCAGCGGACGTTCCACCTTCATGGTCGAGATGACCGAGGCCGCCAACATCCTGCACAACGCCACCGACAAGAGCCTGGTGCTGGTGGACGAGATCGGGCGCGGCACCAGCACCTTCGACGGCCTCGCCTTAGCCTACGCCATCGCGCGCCACCTGCTGGAGCTCAACCGAAGCTACACCCTCTTCGCCACGCACTATTTCGAACTCACGCGGCTGGCCGAAGAATTCAAGCAACTCGCCAATGTCCACCTCGCCGCCATCGAACACCAGCACAGCATCGTCTTCCTGCACTCTGTGAACGAAGGCGCCGCCAGCCAGAGCTACGGCCTGCAAGTCGCCGCCCTCGCGGGCGTGCCGAACAGCGTGATCCGCAACGCCAAGAAACAACTGGTGCGACTGGAACAGAACAGCGCCGCACAGAACCCGCAGGGCGACCTCTTCACCGCCGCACCGGAAGCGCCGGAACCGGAAGAGCATCCGCTGCTGTCGGCGCTACGCGATTTGCAGCCGGATGAGATGAGTCCGAAGGAAGCGTTGGAGAGGATGTATCAGTTGAAGAAGTTAGTGTAGGATTCCCTCAATACCCCCCAACTCGCCGACTGAAGGAGTCTATGAAATTCCGCACATTCAGGACATGGAATTTTAGTAGCGATTTATCTTCTCTATTGTTCTTTGCCCAGCGCATGGAAGAGCTACTCTTCGATTACAGCCTCGATACACACAAGTCTACCGCTCTGAATACTGTTTCCTTGTGCAACGAAGCGCTGTCGCTCTATTCGGATATCGAAGCAGGTGTCTTGGATGAAGCAAATCTTACCCATGTGCTTGATGAACTTGAATGGGCAATTCAATCAGACACCATTGCTAAATCACTAATGGAAGCCGATCTACAGCGCTATCTTCCCAGGCACGAAGATACCCCGCTTGCAACGAAAAAACTGCGACTTGAAGTTCTTGCTGGGGCACTGAATCCATACAGATATTTTGAACGTTGCGCCGCATCCCTAGAGCAAGCTATTGTTACTAACCAAAAGGAAGACATCGATTCGCTATCGAGAACGTTATGCACAACCCTAATTAATCTGGGCCAAAGCAAAATATTTCTGTACAGATCAACACTAGATTATTTCTTTCATGAACAACAAACCATTACAGATTGCACGCATGGCTTTCAAGGATTCATAAAAAAGATATATCCGTTCACTCACCACTTTGATATTTACTTCATTGTCTCCAAGCTAATTAAGTCCATCAACGAAGAGACAGATCATTTCAAAATCGAACCAGTTACTTCCCTACCGGCAAAATTGATCGAATTCGCGAATACCAAAGGGTTTGTTGCACGCGAAGATGAGGTCATTATTCGAGCACACAACATTCAATCTTTTGACGTTTTCTCCGCAAGAGAAGACGCCGAAAGACGCCTGTGTGATGTCCGAGATTTTTTTGTCCTTTTCTATCACAAATCACAAGTCACTTGGCGTGATGATGCGCTCGTTGTTCAACTTTGCTGCGAAGAAACACCCGCAATAGCATCAAAACCCAAGAGCTCGATGGAAAAAGGATTTGACCTAGAGCCTGCCGTTGCCTCAAAGAGGATGAATTGGTTATTAAGAACCATCAATTTATCAACTGGCGGAAGTTTCGAACGATTTGATAGAGTTGTTGAACTGCATGGCATTGGAGTCTCAAATCAAATTCCTGAAAACCAATTGCTAAACTTGTGGATTTCTATAGAAACGATTACTCCTTCACATGTTGGGCAGAACAAAATCGCAGGTGTGATATCGAGCCTTAGCCCCGTATTAATGCTCAACTACATTAATCGACTAGTTGAACGAGTAGCTTCCGACCTTGTGCGTTGGGATCGCTATAGAACCGCCAAAATTTTAAAGAAAGTTTCAAAGGATAAGAATGTCCGCCTCAATATATTGAGATTACTTGCCATGAATAAGCATGCACCACTCCGAGATGAGCTATATGGAATGCTCGGGGACTTTCACTTGCTTCGATATAGGCTATTTAGGCTATCAAGAACATTGAGTGATCCCAACAAGATTAAAGACCTATTAAAAACACATGAGAAAAAGGTTTCTTGGCAGATCCGTAGGATATATAGAACAAGAAATCTTATTGTTCATTCGGGCCAGTCGCCAGTTTTTATCCATGCTCTTATCGAAAACGGCCATGACTATCTTGACCAGATTCTGACCCAAATTATGCTAGCTTCATGTGGCGACCATCACATGAGCAGTCTCGATCAGGTTTTTGAATTCGCGAAAATACGATACGAACGATTTGAGAAGGATTTGAATGCGTCTACTGAATTTGATAACAACAACCTAACCTTCTTATTAGGAAATGCAGCATTCCCGCCTTCAAAACACTCAGAAACCTGGTCAGCCGTTCGAGAGTAATCAGGGACCGGCCCTGACTGGAATAAACCTCTCGTTCAACCTGCTCAGCCAAGCCCTGACGCAGGTTCAAACAACACGAATCCCGCATACTGTTTCATCGCCCGTCTTTTCTCAGGCAGCAGCAGGATGCCCAGCACGGATGTGATAAGCCTCACGTGCCACGGAAATGGCGCAGGACGACTCAGGCGTTGTGCTTCTTCCGCGAAATATTTGACCTCTTTCGGCTGCCACCCGACTGCGGCGAAGAAGCCGAAGTAATCTTTCGGCTCGAAGAGGAAGGGTGCGTTCTTCATCGCCCGGCTCATGCCGCTGCGTCTGCGGTATTCGTATGACGCGGGGGAGAAGTAATCGGCGATCCAGTATTTCATGGCAGCTCTGGCGCGCAGGTCTGCACCGAGTGCGGCCACTGCTTCTTCGGGAAGGTAGGGGGTGACGGCTTCTGTCAGCACCAGGACTTTGCCGGAGCGGTTTGCCACTTCATCCAGCAGTTGCCGCCGCGCCTGTGCATCGGCGAGATCGAGCGCGATGCATTCAAGCTGGCAGCGCGGCTTTTCCTGAGAGAGTCGGGTGCGCTTCCATTCGATGATGGTTGGATGATCGACTTCGATCCAGCGCAGCGTTTCCGGCAGCGCCATGCGGTAGGGGCGAGTGTCCAGCCCGGCGCCGAGGTTCAGGATGGTATCCACGCCTTGGGCGATGGCCTGCTGTATGAGTTCGTCGATGACGCAGGTGCGGATGATGACGGTCCACCCGCCCATCATCGCTTGGGGCGGCAGGCTGGCGATGATCGCCCTGCCCCGTTCGCCCGCCAGTTTGTCCGCGAGCGGATCGCGGAACAGGGCATCCGGGCGTTCGCTTTCGATCGCGCGATAGGCTGCCGCCATGAAGGCGGTATCGGGGACGTTCTGGATGGTGGGGGTTGTCATGCGGGGTTCTTAAGAGGGGGCCATTGAAGCCGCGTGTCGAATTGCTCTTGCCGACCAACAAACTCAAGCAATACACTCGATCAGCGTTTCATGCACGATGACGAGTTTGTGTTTGGCGCTGAGTTCGACGAGTTGCGGCCAGACGCGTTGCAGGAATACAAATAGATCGCGCAAGCGCATATTGCCGATTCGCAGGTGAATCACTTTCGGTGGCGGGTCGGATAGCATGACCCAGTCGGAGAAGTCCGCATCCTTGCTGACGATAATCAGGTCACGTTCCTTTGCGTATTGCCAGATTGCGGCATCCGGCATGTCGTCGCCCAGATCGTAAACGTGCTGGTAGTCTTCGCCATGCCACAGCGCAAAGCGATAGGGCAGATTGGCGTCGATCAGGAACCGGGGCATCAGGCTACTTTAGCGAGGTCGTAACGTTGACCCATTACTTCGGTGGCGAAACGCAGGCATGCCCGAATATCCTCCGCATCGAGGCTCGGGTATTGCGCCAATATTTCGTCAGCGCTATCGCCTTCGCTCAAATATCCCAGCACGGTTTGCACAGTGATGCGCTTGCCACGAAGCGTGGGTTTGCCATTGCAGATGGCGGGATCAATGGTGATACGTCCTTCATAAAAACTTGGGTGGGTCATGGCTGTTTCCTTTTCAGCGATCACTACCGAATTCATAACTCGGCCGTTTCAGTGCCAGTATTTGTGCACATTTACACGTGCGTAGATGACAGACACGCGACTTTTCACTAATTGTTAGTGCAGCGCAACGCGAGGAAGCGCTTCCAGCTTGCTTATCAGTTCGACGTATCCCATCACACCCCCCGCCTGCTTTGAATGATGCGGGAAGTATAACCCGATGAGAAGGGGTATGCCATTGCCTTGCCCGCATACAAATCTATCGAAACAACAGGGGGTGTACAGGGCAACGGCAAAATGAGCTTTGCCAGTTTGTTTTTCGATAAACTACGGCCTTGATCATTTGTTCCGACATCCCATGCCCCTCCTCCCCACACAGCGCCACCTCTTCGACATCCCCGACAACATCGCCTATTTCAACTGCGCCTATAACTCGCCGCAGTTGAACGAATCGCAGCAGCGCCTGCTGGCGGGTGTACACAGCAAGAGCCATCCGTGGGAGCGTACGGTGAAGAATTTCTTTGACGATGCCGAGACCATACGCAGTCTGTCGGCGCAGATTTTTGGTGGCGATGCGGATGGCTATGCGGTGGTACCCGCGGCCAGCTATGGCATCAGCACGGCGGCGCGTGCGGTGGAGCCGCATCTGCAGGCGGGCGACCGCATCCTTGTGATTGCGGAGGAATTCCCCAGCGTCGTGCTGCCTTGGCGCAGGACGGTGCAAGAATCCGGCGCGACCTTGCTCACCGTGCCCGCGCCTGCGGACGGTGACTGGACGCAGGCAATCCTGAATCACATCGATGCTTCGGTGAAGGTGGTGGCGGTGTCGTCGTGCCATTGGACGAACGGGGCGTATATCGACCTGCGCCGGATCGGCGAGGCTTGCCGCACAACAGGCTGCGTATTGGTGGTGGATGCGACGCAGACGCTGGGGGCGATGCCGTTTTCCATCGACGAGGTGCAGCCGGATTTTCTGGTGGCGGCGGGATACAAGTGGCTGTTGTGCCCTTACGGCTTCAGCCTGTTGTATGTGGCCGGGCGCTGGCGTGATGCGCGCCCGCTGGAGGAGAGCTGGCTGGCACGCGACAACGCGGAGGATTTCACCGCGCTGGTGAAATATTCCGACACCTATATGCCCGGCGCACGCCGCTTCGACGTGGGCGAAAAATGCACGGCCACCATTTTGCCGGGCGCGGTCGCCGCGCTGGAGCAGATCAAGGCATGGGGTGTGCAGAACATCGCCGCGTCGCTTGCCGACATCAACGAGCGGATCGCGGCGCAACTGGCTCAACTGGGCTGCCGCCTGCCCGACGATGCACAACGCTGCCCACACATGTTCGGCGCGCAATTGCCGCCGTCATACAGCGGCAATCTGGTCGCGGAACTCAAGGCCAGGAACATCTACATCAGCCAGCGCGGCAATGCCTTGCGCTTCGCGCCGCATCTGCATGTGAACGAACAGGATGTGGGGCGGTTGCTAGGGGCGTTGAGCGAACTGGTGATACAGAAATGACCGATCTGTTTCCATCCTGGCCGCTGCTCTCCGCTTTTCTCCTCGCGAGTTTCGTACTCGCTGTCACGCCCGGACCCAGCGTGATCTACATCGTAACCCGCAGCATCATTCAGGGGCGCCGCTCCGGATTGGTGTCGGTGGCCGGTGTCGCGCTCGGCAACTTGGGCAACGCACTTGCCGCCTCGCTGGGGCTTGCCGCTTTGTTTGCTGTCTCTTCGCTGGCCTTTTCCGTGATCAAGTATGCGGGGGCGCTCTATCTTGTTTACCTTGGCGTACAGATGCTCCGTTCCACCCCGGCCGATAATCCTTCTGCATTGCCAGCCGCTGAGCCGCTGGGGCGTGTATTCCGCGATGGTTTCGTCGTTGCCTTGTTCAATCCCAAGACCACGCTCTTTTATGCCGCATTCCTGCCGCAGTTTTTAAGTGCAGACGTACCGCCCATGCCGCAAAGCATGGCACTGGGCTCGCTCTTCGTATTGATCGCCGCTGTGACCGACAGCGCCTACGCCTTGGTAGCCGGTTCAATCGCACCTACGATGCACAACGGCAGAGTTCGCCGCATTGGCCGATATTTAGGAAGCAGCGTGTTTGTCGGTCTTGGGATATTCGTCGCACTCGCCGGATCGCGCGGAAGCAAATAGCCGAATCCAGGAGCTTCGTTGTGAGCCCCTCCAAGTGGCCGATAAAACCATGCGCCACCCTAGTCGGCACATCACCACTTCCCCCTTTAATAAAGGGGGATGGAGGGGGATTTGGGAATTTGCGTGGCGCCTGCCACTTCTCAAATCCCCCCTAGCCCCCCTTTTTCAAAGGGGGGGAACTTCCGCAGTTCCTTCTCATTCCGCATGACAGCCGCATAGGTCAAACCTTGTTAAGTCCCTCAGGCATCGCCGGAGGTTTACCTCACTGAACCAATCCCACACCACAAGTAATCTCTTGCAGCAATCCCTCCCCGCCTCATGCGCCATCCCCGGAGCAACGGCGTAAGATAACGTCATCCAATTGGTAATCCACACCTTGTTTCCTTGACGCGGCAAGTCATGAGTTTCCTGCTTGACGAGCCTGACAACTGAAAGGAGCAGCCATGAAAAACTCCAGATACCTCATCGTCGGCGGCGGCATGGCTGCCGACTCTGCCGCGCGCGGCATCCGCAAGGTGGACGCGACCGGCAGCATCACCCTGATCTGCGACGAGTTCGATCCGCCGTATGATCGCCCGCCCCTGTCCAAATCGCTGTGGAAAGACAAGCCGTTCGAGGCCATCTGGCGCGACACAGCCACGCTCAACGTCGAGGTACAGACGGCGCGCAAGGTGGTGTCCATCGACAAGGCAAGAAAGACCGTGACAGACGATGCCGGCGAGGTGTACGGCTACGGCAAGCTGCTGCTCGCGACGGGCGGCTCGCCGCGTCTGCTGCCGGATGCCGATACGCAGGTGATCTATTTCCGCACGGCGGCGGACTATCTCAGGTTGCGCGCGCTGTGCGAGCACGGCCGGGATTTCGTGGTGATCGGCGGCGGTTTCATCGGCTCCGAGGTGGCGGCGGCACTGGCCATGAACGGCAAGCAGGTGACGATGGTGTTTCCGTCCAGTGGCATCGGTTCGCGCGTGTATCCGCCCGCGCTGGTGGATTTCCTGAATTCGTATTACGCGGAGAAGGGCGTCACCCTGCTCGCTTCCGAGACGGTGAGCTCGGTGCGCAAGGTGAACGGCAGGATGAAGGTGACCACGGGCAGCGGCCGCGAGATCGTTGCCGACGGCGTGGTGGCCGGGCTGGGCATCCTGCCCAACACTGCGCTGGCCGCGCAGGCCGGGCTGAAGGTGGACAACGGCATCGTGGTGGATGAGTTGCTGCGCACCAGCGACCACGACATCTTTGCGGCGGGCGATGTGGCGAACTTCCACAGTGCCGCGCTGGATACGCGCATGCGCGTGGAGCACGAGGACAACGCCAACGTGATGGGCGAACTGGCGGGGCGCAACATGGCCGGGCAGACGGACATCTACAGCCACCAGCCCTATTTCTATTCCGACCTGTTCGACCTGGGCTACGAGGCGGTGGGCGAGCTCGATTCCGGCATGGGTATTGTGGAGGACTGGCAGGAGCCGTTCCGCAAGGGTGTGGTCTACTACCTGCGCGACGGCCGCGTGCGCGGCGTGCTGCTGTGGAACACCTGGGGGCAGGTGGCAGCCGCGACGGAACTGATCGCGGAAAAGGCACAGCACGACAGCGCGACATTAAAGGGGCGAATCAGCGATCAGGATTAGCGCGGTGGCTTATGTCGAGGCCCCGACATCCCTACTGCCCGTGCCCATTTTTATTGCCGTTCCGCAGGCGTACCATGTTACATACGGTGGGCGGTGCAAGCTGCTGCCCGTTCTTCAATCACTGATGGAGGCGATCATGAACACTGCCGACATGATGATCTATGTGCATCCGGAACTGGATGAGACAAAGAGAGTGGATCTGGAGAGGAACCTGATGGGACGCGTCGGTGTGGATTGCGCCGAGTTCGAGCATCGCGCGCATCCGCATTCGCTGATGGTGAAATACGACCCGGACGCGATCAGGGGGGTGGATATCCTGCAGATGGTGCGCAGGCTCGATCCGCGAGCCTCGATGGTCGGGATGTGAATCCCTGCCGGGACTCGAACCCCAAGCCCGCTCGCGCGGGCTTTTTGTTGTATTGCATAATTAGATTTGGCCCGTATCCGCAAAACAAGGAGATGTACCATGACCCGTCCGGACTGGATCGACCGCAACGAGTATCCGTTCGCATCGCATTATTTCCAGGCTTCCGCAGGCAAGCTGCATTACGTGGACGAGGGCCAGGGCGAGGCGGTGGTGATGCTGCACGGCAACCCGGCCTGGTCGTTCCTGTTTCGCAAGCTTATCAAGCGGCTCAGCCCGAATTACCGCTGCATCGCCCCAGACCATATCGGTTTCGGCCTGTCGGATAAACCCCGCGACTGGAACTACCTGCCGGAGGAACATGCGAAGAACCTAGATGCGCTCATCACGCAACTTGGCCTGAAGGACATCACGCTGGTGGTGGGCGACTGGGGTGGGCCCATCGGCATGCAGTATGCGGTGACGCACCCCGAGAACGTAAAGCGACTGGTGGTGACGAACACCTGGGCGTGGCCGGTGAACGACGATTTCCACTATGTATCGTTCAGCGCCTTCATGGGCGGCCCCATCGGCCGCTTCCTGATCCGGTATTTCAACTTCTTTGTCACCTCGTTCATGCGCGCGGCGTTCGGCGACAAGCGCAAGCTCGGCGAACATGCGCACCAGCATTACAAGGATGCCCTGCCCACGGCGGCATCGCGCAAAGGCTGCTACGTTTTTCCCAAACAGATCATCGCTTCCACGCCGTGGCTGGCAATGCTATGGGGCAAGTTGGGGGTGCTGAAGGACAAGCCCACCCTGTTTGTGTGGGGCATGAAGGATGTCGCATTCCGCGAGAAGGAGTTGAAGCGCTGGCAGCAGGTGCTGCCGAATTCGCTGACGCTGCGGCTGAACACAGTGGGGCATTTCGTGCCGGAAGAAGCGCCGGAAGAATTGGGGGAAGCGGTGTTTAATTTCCTGGCGGATTCGGAATAAACCAAAAAACCTGAGTTGAGGGGTTTGTAGGTGCGAATTTATTCGCACGCTCAACAAGTTATGTGCGAATAAATTCGCACCTACACTAACGGCGCAACATATTGGATTTTCAGAGCATTCATCTTCAACTACGTTTTTCAGGATAAATCGAAACAGGTCGTTTTTTTACCCGGCCTTGCCCGTCGTGGCCATGCTTGCAATCTTGCCAAGCACTCCGTTCAGTTCATCAATTTTTGCCTCCAGATCAGCTGTGCGTTTGGCCATGTCGGCCGTCTTATCCTGGTCTGCCCTGATGCTTTCCCTGAGCTCGTCGATCAATTTCGCGTATTCAACCGTCTTTTTCTTCTCTTCTTCAAGCTGCGTATTTTTCTTGACGAGATGGCTCTCTTCCACCGTGTCCATTTTATTCACTTTGGTTTTCAGCTCGGCCATCCGGTTCAGCATCTCGGCGGTGTTTCCCAGTTCCTGCTTGAGGTTTTCCCTGAGTTGCTCGATGGTCTTCACATATTCGATCGACTTTTTCTTTTCTTCTTCAAGCTCCGCACTTCTCCTGGCGAGCTGACTCTCTTCCACCGAGTCCAATTTAAGGACTTTGCCTTCCAGCTCGGCCATCCTGCCGGACATTTGGGCGGTTTTTTCCTGTTCCAGTTTGAGGCTTTCGCCGAGCTGCTTGATGGTCTTCACATATTCAAGCGACTTTCTTTTCTCTTCTTCGAGCTCTGCATTTTTTCTGATGAGCTGATTCTCTTCCACCGAGTCCAGTTTGATCACCCTGGCTCCCAGCACGGCTGATCTTTCCTGTTCCTGCTTGAGGTGTTCACGCAGCTGCACGATCGTTTTCAGCAGATCCAGCGATTTGCTCCGCTCTTCTTCAAGGTGTGCCGTTTTCTTTTCCAGTTCGAGCGCGATATTGCGTTCTTTCGCGGCCTTGTCTTTTTCGGCCGGGTCTTTTGCCGTATCGGAAAAAGTGCGAAGTTTTAAAGTTTTGTCTTTATCCATGTCAGTAAATTGTCACGCTCGATGATTTGTTTTTACAGTTGATGGCAGGGCGCCAACGGATGGTCGATGCGTAGTGTCTTACTTAACTTACTGCATGGCAAGAGGCGCGACCGAGAAGGAGTTTATGGCTTTTGCCTTTTGCTGAACTTCGGGAATGTCAAAAGATGGTTAAGCCACGACGCGGTTTTTTTGTCTTGTCATCCACGCACACGCCCGGGACGTTAATGAATTCGTATAGTCAATACTATTGCTGGAGCGGATAAGCAAATTCCGCCGATGGAGATACAGGGTATTGCGTATGTATTCCATACGCCTATTCCGCTAGCTTATGTGCGAGGGCGGGTATTGGCGCCCCGGCAAGGAGGTGTGCCATGGTTACCATTGTGATGGATACAGACGGCTGCGATATCGGGCATGAGACGCTCTTGCTTAAAGAGTACAACGAGGAAGTAATGTTTGCGCAAGTCACGCGCGCCAACGAACGCCTTGCTGCACAAACCGGCAATTACGCAAGAGATCGTGAGCGAATCCTGTTGTCCCTGATTGATCCCTCTCCCGCGCTGGCGGAAGTGGGCGACAGCTTCAGAATCCTGCGAACCAAAGCCATTCCGCAATGCCCGTAAGCAAGCAACCTGCGGGATGCCCTCTTGCGGAAAATGCGGCAGGTCAAGTCGGTCGGCGGGGTGGCTACTGTCAAGACCTTGATCGAACGAGTGTTGGTGCTTGAATTTTTGCCCGGAAAAGGAGGTGTGACATGACTACCATCGTGATGAATATGAACGGATGCGATGTCGAACACGAAGTTGTTGTGAATGAAGAGTACGACGAAGAAGTGATGTGTGCGGGGTGGAACCCGCAACTCGCGCTTGTCGCTGAAAACCCGGCGGTACAAGTCAACAGGCATGTCAATCTGCCTGCCGAACTGACATATGTCGATATCGATACTTTTCTGAAAAAAATGTACGAGTATCAGTGCTGACCATGCCGGGTTGACATTGACTCCGGCCATGTACAAGTGCAAATCGGCAACTCGTCGCGCGGGTTCCAGGGCGCTCGTCCTGCATTTCGATGCATCTCGCTTCACGAGTGTCGAATCACCTTCCCCCAGACTTCTGCACCTTCTCACGAACAAAACCAATTGAGCAGCGAGTTATCCGATCCCGGACGGGATCAATCGAAATATTCCTTTCATTTTGGCGCCGTATCCTTGTCTAATCCAGACTGTTCCCTGAAACAGTCCATTGCGGATTAGTCCGGCTAGTCGTATTATCATATTAGCATTTACTAATACTATAGGAGCCCATGATGGACAGCGAACAAAAGAAAGCGCTCGGCGAACAGGCTTATGCAAAAGCACTTCAATACGAACTCGACTACGGCTGCTGCCCGCAGTGTGTTCTGGCAACCGTGCAGGAAACCATCGGCATCATCGACGACCAGACAGTGAAGGCGAGCCACGGACTTTCCGGCGGCGGCGGTCTGATGGGCGAAGGGGTGTGCGGTGCGCTCCAGGGCGGGTTGCTGGCGCTGAGCGCGAAGTATGGCCGCGACCGCAACAAGCTGGACAGCGGGCGTTTCATCAATAATTTCAAAAAAGCGAAAGAGCTCACCGAGCGTTTCCGCCAGGAATTCGGCGGCGTCACCTGCCAGCAGTTGCAGCAGCAATTCACCGGGCGCACTTACGATATGTGGAATGCGGAGGAGTACAAGGCGTTCGACCAGGCGCGCGGAAACAAGTGCGCCCATGCCACCGGTACGGTGACGAAATGGGTTGTTGAGTTGTTGTAATGCAGCAGGCCGGGGAGACATTGCAGGAGAGCATTGCACAGCAACGCAAGGAACTTCTGGACATCATGCAGGCGCCGCTGCAACAGCTGGCGGCGCGCTGCACCCAGGTCTGGACTGATCGCGCAAAGCTGGATCTGGTTCTGAGCGAGGGACTGAAGACGCTGCCGCACGGCAGGGCGCTTTATGCACTGGATACCAACGGCATCCAGACCAGCAGCAACGTCAGTGCCGAAGGCTTGATGCCCGCTTCAGTCGGCCGGGATCGCTCAAAGCGGCCTTACATGAGCGAAGTTCTGCCGATCGCGGGTACGCTGCTTTCGGAGGCTTACATCAGCCTGCTCGGACGGCGTCCTTCGCTGACTGCCGTGCAGATCGTGCGTGATCTTTCAGGCGCCGTGCTGGGATTCATCGGCACCGATTTCGACCTGCGCGACCTGCCGTTGACGCACAGACTGTACGACGAGCCCGCAGTCTGGCGCCAGCTCAAGGGCGACCCTTCCATACGCAACACCGTGTTTCACCAGAACCGGGTGGAGAGCATCATGGATCAGCACATCGAAACCGTGCTGGGCGTGGTCGAGGAGTTGATGGTTTACCACGGTGTGTACCACGTGATGCTTCACTTTTCCAGCAGTCGCGCGGTCATCTGGGAGATGAGCGATCCCTATCGCTACCGCCTGCTCGATATCGATGCCCTGATTCACCCGGATATTTGTCTCGCTTATCCCGGAACGCCCTATCCTTCCGATGCGCTGGTACCGCGCGACCGGATACGCGACGTACTCGATACATTTCGCGAACTGCGGTTCATGGACGAGATGTTTTATCTGCGTTCCGGTACTTTAAATCTCTTCAACGGCATCGTCGGCCTCACTTTTTCATGCGACGGTTCGCATTACATTCCCCACGATGAGTTCCTGAGCGCGGGTTATGACTTCTGGGTCGACAACAAATAACCACCGTAGCGCCCTCACGGCATGCATGGCAGAGATGCCCGTATTTATTGGTCTGCCGCAGGATCAACAGCGGACTTTCCGGGGAAGACAGGCAGGGATTGAACACGGCTACGTCTGAGCATGTGTGGCAGCCCCTCTCTCTCCGGGAGAAAATTGGAAAAGACATAATCCCGCCTACTTTGGTCAGGCAAAAAACACAGCACTGCTATTTACGTCCGCGTTTGAGGTATTCTCTGGAAAATGGTGCGCCAACCTATGCCACCATTGGACTTTTCCAATAAAAACGAGGCCGCGCAGCGGCCACAACAGGAATAAATGTTTAAACGAAATTTTTACGGAACGCTATTCGTGGTCAGCCTTTGCTTTGGAACTGCAACTGCACATGCGGACGAATCAGGTGATTGGGGATTTGCCGGTTCGGGCTTTTTGACCGTCGGCGCCGGCATCATGCTGGGCGGCACGCACGGGCAGGTGCTGGACAAGCAGTGCCCGTGTTTTATCGCCGACTATGCCCAGAATGCCATTTACGACGAGCGCGGCGGTCTGCAATTCGGCCCGGACTCCAAACTGGGCATGCAAGGAACAGCCACCCTGCCCGATTCCCGATTTTCCGTAACCGCACAAGTTGTGGCGCGCGGCAGCGAGAACGGCAAGGTCGATCTGGAATGGCTATACGGCACGTATCGCCTGACCGACAACACGTCGATCCAGGCGGGCCGCAAACGCCTGCCGTTGTTTTATTACTCGGACAGCCAGGATGTCGGTTTCTCCCTGCCGTGGACGCACTTGCCGCCCCAACTCTACGGATGGGAAGCGGTCAATTACAACGGCATCAACCTGCAGCATCGCAACCAGTGGGGCGCGTGGGATATCAGCGCCAATATTCTGGCGGGTAGCGAGCATGCCAAAGACAGCGGCTACTGGAAAATCTATAACGGCCAGACCTCGCAAACGGATGTCGACTGGAAAAATATTCTGGGCGTGAATGCGCTGTTTACCAAAGACTGGTTCGAAGCGCGTCTGGCCTATATCCAATCCTCGACCCGGCGCCAGAATGTGAACGGCGTCTGGAATAGCGCTACGCAATCGCTGGAACCCAGCACCGATCCCTTCCTCACCGGAAACTACACACGCCAGAAGATATATACGGCGGCTTTCAGTGTGGACTATGCCGACTGGTTGCTATCGACAGAATTCCTGTACATCGACCGTCCCGGCGCCTGCTTCAAGGATCATGCAAACCGCGCTGGCGTCGCACGCCGCTTCGGCGACTGGGAAACCACCTTCAACGTTTCCGAATATCACAGCCAGGCGGTCGTCGACATGGGGGGCGATCCCCAGGGCCAGGAAAGCCATATCGACCGCTCCCTGACAGTGCGCTATTTCCTGACGCCGCAAAGCGATGTCAAAGTGCAACTGGATGTGCAGCGTGATCGCGGCGGAGTCAATTGGTCGCCCAGATACGGCGACGCCAGACTGCTCACGCTGGCTTACGACAGGATATTCTGATGATGCGCCGCGTTCTCTTCGCCAGTGTTTGCCTGTGGGCGTCTGCGGTCTGCGCAGAGCCAGACATCACCGTCATTGCCAATGGCAAAAATGATCTGGGCTCCCTCACCCGCAAACAGGTCGCCGATATATACATGGGACGGATCACCAGCCTGCCGAACGGCAGCATTCCGCTGCCGCTGGATTATCAGGGCAACTCGGCAGTGCGCGCCCACTTTTACCAATCCATCACCGGAAAGAACATGGCGCAAATCAATGCCTACTGGGCGCGCCTGTCGTTCACCGGACAAGCCAACCCGCCGCGCAGACTGGCCGACAAGGCAACCATCATGCAGGTGGTGGAAAAGAATCAGGGGGCGCTGGGCTATGTCGACAGTATCGATCCCGAGACAAAAGTCACGCCGGTGCTGATCATTAAATGAAGATGCCGAAACTCAGCAGCCTCAAGGTACGGTTGTTTCTGATCGTATTCACCAGCACCGCCGTGATCGGCGGCTGCACGATGCTGCTGATGTTTTTTATCGCGTTCCATAACAAGTTGCAGGAAGGCGAGCAGCAGATCAACCAACTCATGGATACGGTCGAGTATTCCGCCGCGATCGCCAGTTACAGCGGCAACAGGGAAATCGCCAATGATGTCATCAAAGGCCTGATGCGCAGCGACAACGTGTGCCAGGCACGGCTGTACAACAAGGAAGGGCTGGACATTTCGGCAAGCAAATATGCCGCCAGCGACCAGTGCCCGGAAGTCATCACGCACAATTTGCGTTCCCCGTTTGACGACAAGGAAATCATCGGCCAACTCGAGACCCGCATGGATAGCTCGCTTATCAAGGCGCACGCCTTTCACCAGGCGGGACAACTGGCACTCAGTTTGCTCGCACTGCTCATATTGCCCGGGCTGGTGATTTGGATGAGCATTGCGCGCCTGATTACCATCCCCATCCACGATCTGTCCAAACAGCTGCACCAGATCACCCCCGGCACGAACGCCCGCGTTAGCTCGATCCCCGGCCAGAAAGAAGATGAGATCGTGCAACTGATGCAAGACGTGAATCATCTGCTGGGTGTGGTCGAGAACACGCTCAGCGAAGAACGCGAGCAGCGCGTGCTGATCAAGGAAATGCAGCAGAAATACCAGCATCTCGCCCACCACGACATGCTCACCGGCCTGCCCAATCGCTCGCTGTTTGCCGACCGCCTGCAGCAGATGCTGGTCCAGTCAAAACGCAGCACCACGCACGGCGCCCTGATTTATCTTGATCTGGACAAATTCAAACCCGTCAACGACACACTGGGCCACAATATCGGCGACCTGGTGCTAATGGCAATTGCACAGCGCCTGCAAGCCGCCGTGCGCGAATCGGACACCGTCGCGCGCATCGGCGGCGATGAATTTGTGGTGTTGCTGCCCGTCATCGAGACCATGCTGGATGCCAGCACCGTGGCGGAAAAGATTCGTCTTTCCCTGGAACAAACATTCGAGGTAAACGGGCACAAGATCCAGATCGGCTGCAGCCTCGGCATCGCCGTCTATCCCGAACACGGCGAGGATGAAATCAGCCTGATGAAAAATGCGGATACGGCGATGTACCAGGCAAAACAGAGGGGCCGCAACAATGTGCAAATGTTCCAGGCAGCCATGGATCCGTATTCCATCTCCGGCCATTGGCCGAAATTCACGGAAGAGACATGAGAGGACTAAGAGGGCTCCTGATCCGCAAGATAGCGATCACCGGGGTTTTCTGGTGCATTCCGCTTTTGTTCTTTCCTTCCATCTGGTTCGTCGCACTGGGAATGCCTGCGCCGGAGCCGCTGTTGTTCGTCCGTTTGCTGGGTGCGGCCTATCTTGCACTGCTGGTAGGGTATTACATGGGATTGAAAGGAATTGCGTCCGGCGAAAGCCCCCTGCCCGTCATTAACATGGGAATTGCGAGCAACGGTTTGGCCTGTCTGGTGCTGATATATTTTGGCGCCACAAGCGGCTGGTCGTCCTGGGGCGCCGGGGCGCAGGGGTTCATGTGGCTGTCTGCCCTGGGTGCGTTGGGAATCACGCTAAGCTTGCTGAAATTCAGAAGGCGTTTCAGCAAGGCATAAAGAACTGGCCCACCTCTCCTTATGCGCATTGCACGACAAGACCATAACCTGTTACCCCTTCATAAGGTTGCATAAGTAAGCCTATGGAAATATTTGTCTGGGCTTTTCTCGGCGGCATTGCCGGTGCCGCACTCATGGATATCACCGAAACATACGCGGCCAAGGCTGGCATTACCAGCGGAGTCAACGTCGCTTTGGTTGGCCGCTGGTTCCTGGGCTTGTTTCACGGTCAATTCTCCCATTCCAACATTCTCGATTCCAAACCGTCTCCACGGGAAATATCTGCCGGATGGGTATTTCATTTTATTGTCGGAGGTGGTGTGGTTGCGCTTTGTTATCCGCTATTTTTCCTGGCCAGCGGCCTTCCCTTGCCCGGCAATCATTTATTTGGCGGCCTGCTTTTTGGTCTGGCTACGTCATTGCTGCCCTGGTTCGTTCTGCTGCCCGCGTTCGGCTGGGGCTGTTGCGGGCGACGCGGCCCGGCAGGTTCAAACGCCTTGCTTGCCAGCACGCTTTCGCATTTGCCATACGGACTTGGCGTCGGCGCAATGATCGCAGTGGGTACGCTTGTTTAATAACAGGACATTGGAGTTGGCGGGATATGGCACACGAATTCGACGGAAACAAATACAAGGCAGCATCTGCACACCAGAAAGAATGGGGCGCCAGGCTGATTCAGGAACTGGGCCTTGCCGGAACGGAGCGCATTCTCGACCTCGGCTGCGGTGATGGCGCGCTGACCGCCCAACTGGCGGCACTGTCACCGCGGGGCTCAGTCCTCGGCATAGACGCCTCGCGTGGGATGATTGAGGCAGCCCGTACAAATGTGGCCGACAATTTGTCTTTCGAGGTTCGTAATATTAACGAGTTGAGTTTCAAGAATGAGTTCGACATCGTTTTTTCCAATGCCACGCTGCACTGGATAAAGGATCACGATGCCTTGCTCAAGAATGTGTATCGCGCGCTCAAAAGCGGCGGAACGCTGAGGTTCAATTTTGCCGGGGAAGGCAACTGCGCAAACTTCTTCAGCGTGGTGAAAGAAGCAATCCAACTGCCGCAATTCTCCCGCTATTTTTCCGGTTTTGAATGGCCGTGGTATATGCCGTCAATTGCAGAATACGAGCTGCTCGTACAGCGCTCGCCATTCGCGCAAGCGCGTGTGTGGGGTGAAAATGCCGACCGCCATTTTGCCGACCGGGAAACCATGATCAAGTGGATAGACCAGCCCAGCCTGGTGCCGTTCATGCAGTTGGTGACAGATGAGTACAAAGAGGAATTCCGGCAGTACGTGATTGATCGCATGATCGAGAAAACATGCCAAACCGACGGCAGGTGTTTTGAGACATTCAGGCGCATCAACCTGGTCGCCAGAAAATGATTGGCGCGGATCAGCCGTTGTCTTCCACTTTCCCCGCAGCGGCGATCCTTGAAACCATGCCGAGTACGCCGGTCAGGTCATTTACTTTGGCTTTCAGTTCCTCCACCTCTTTGGTTTTGGCTTCCAGTTCGTCGAACTTGTTGACCATCTCGGCCGATTTGGCCTGATCCTGCTTGATGCTTTCCCTGAGATGCTCGATTGTCCTCATGTATTCAAGCGACAATTTCTTCTCTTCTTCCAGTTGAGCGCTTTTCTTGATGAGTTGATTCTCTTCCAGCGTGGCCAATTTGTTTATTTTGGCTTCCATCTCGGCCGACTTTGCCTGCTCCTGTTTGAGACTTTCACGCAGCTGCACAATGGTCTTCAACAGATCAACTGTCTTGCTTCGTTCTTCTTCCAGCAGAGCGTTTTTCTTCTCCAGCTCGGCAGATTTCTTTTCCAGCTCAAGGGAAACATTCTGATCTTTCGCATTGCTGCTTTGCGCGACATCGCTTCTGGTTTCACCGGAATAAGCGCGAAGTTTTAATGTCTTGTCCATGATGTCCTTCCCCGTCAATTCATGCTCCCGCTGCAACCCGGCACGTACCCGAAGTCATGCGAATGTTTCCTGAGGGGCTTAAGGCTCATGGCTCTAATTGCCTGATGCGTTGATTGGAGCTGAAAGTTGTGTGTCGTCCATGGGCGAAGGGGCAGCAGTATCTTCCTTACCCAACGGAACGGCCGGCGGTGCAGCAACCGCCGGGCTGCTGGCCGCGGACTGCACGGCTGGCGGTATTACAACGGCAGGGGCTGCGGGGCGCTTCGCTGGCAACAGCTTGGGCGGCAGCGGATTCTGCGGTTGAACGATGGCTGTCGGCACCGTCTGTGGCTTGCCAGCTATCGACGGTTCAACCGTAACCGGCTGCGGCTTGATCATCACCGGTTTTGGCGGAACCGGGACAGGCTTCGCCACCATTTGCCCGGCCCCCTTCAAGCCGTTTGTTTGTTGCGGCATATTTTCACGGTTGACTACCGGGGGGGTGATTCCGCTTGCCGAAGGCGTAAGCGGTTCACTGTGTACTGACGGTGTGCCGGCAAGAGGCGCGACGTTTTCAGATTGGGAAGCTGCCGCGCCGGCCTGCGCTACTGCGCTTGCCGGGGCTGCAAGGTCTGTGTTCTGCACCGGGTCTGTTTGCTGCAGGATAGGCCAGCCTTGCCATGCTGCGGCCGCCACCGCCGCAATTGCTATCGCGGACAGAAGCAGTGTACGGCGTGCCTGATCCCCCTTGCGGATGATGCGAACCTTGGCCTTGCCGAAAATCGTATGGGTGATTTGTGCCTCCCCGATCTCGCGCGACAGGCTCACTTTCGGCTGTGTTTTGGATTCCCGCAACTGAATGGCGGAAATGTCAAATTGGCTGTTCTCGTGACTCATTTAATTCCCGCTCCCTGAATATTGCAGCTCCCCGCAACCGGCATGATAACAAGTAATAGCCGGGTTTCAACCGTGGATATGACTGCCGGCTGGCGCTAATGCACTTGAAGTATTGTCAGCCCCGGCCCAGACCCGAATGCGTGTTTAGGGTGCCTCTAATAATCCAAACTTCGTCGCAATACTGCGTTGCTCACAAAAAATTACTCCTTACATATCAAACATATGCTGCGTCGTAATTTTCTACTCGCGCCTTGTCTTGCTTAGAACTTTGAATTATTAGAGGCACCCTTTATTCATTTTGGGATATTGTCCGCCCATATTATCGAGGGGAAGACATGAAACAGCGCGTGTTGATTCTGGGTCACGGCAAAATGGGGCATGCCATGGAGTGCCTGGTGTCCGGGCGGCATGATGTTCGCATCTGGTGCATGGAAGAAAAAGGCGATGCAACGCTGGAAGACATGGTCGCCTGGGCACGGGTGATCCTGTTCTGCCTGCCGGTGAATCCGCATTTTGAGGTCGTCAGCCGCATCGCGCCTTATCTGGCGCAAGGCAGTCTATGCCTGACCATCGCCAAGGGACTGGATGAATCGGGACGGACGGCGGCGCAGGTGTACGAAAGCGTGCTCACGGGCGGGCGTCACTACGGGGTGATCTACGGCCCGATGATCTCGGAGGAGATCAGGACGGGACGCCACGCCTTTGCCGATGTGGTGTTGTCCGATACGACGGATTTCCAGGTGATCTTCGATCTGTTCCTGGGCACCACGCTGATCTGCAAGCAGGCGACGGATATGCACGGCAGGAGCTGGTCGGTGATCCTGAAAAATGTGTACGCCATCATGTTCGGCGTGGCGGATGAGCTGAAGCTGGGCAACAACATGCGCGGGCATTTGATGGTGACGGCCATCTCGGAACTGTCCGGCATCGTGCAATCGTTCGGCGGGCAGGCGCATACGCCCTACAGCTATGCCGGTCTGGGCGACCTGCTGACGACGGCCACCAGCGAGGATTCGCACCACCATGCGCTCGGGCGGCGGCTGGTGCGCGGCGAATGGTCGAACATCTCCGGGGAGGGGGTGCATACGTTACAGATGGTGGTGAAGCATCATCTGTTCGACTGGCGCGCGTACCCATTGTTTACGCTGGCGCATGACATCGTCACCCAGCCTGAGACGCTGAATGCGCGGGTGGAGGATTACTTGAAACAGTTGCGGGAAATGGAGAGTTGCGCGATATAGCGTTTCGCAATGAGGACGGTCTCGCACTAATGATCAAACCAGCTACGTTATTAGCTTCTGTTGGGAAACCCATCCCGCATTTGAAACCAGCTCGACGAACTTTTTCCCGATCATGATCACCATAAGCATAACCTATATTCATTTCCGTCAATAATTTGCCCATATGTCCCACCTCGTCGTTTCCATCTCCGGCCACGGTTACGGTCATGTCGCTCAGACCGCACCCATCCTGAATCTGCTGCACGAGCGCATGCCGCAACTCCACCTCACGGTACGCTCGGCAGTGCCGCTTGCGCATTTGCGCTCGCGCATCCACGTGCCGTTCGACCATCTGCCCAGCCACGGCGATATCGGCATGGTGATGACTTCCGCGTTGGACATAAATGTTGGCGAGAGCCGCGCCGCCTATCGCGCTTTCCATGCGGACTGGGATACCCGTGTTGCCGACGAGGCGCGCCTGCTGCGCGATCTGGGTGCGGATGCGGTGTTCTCGAACGTGGGATATCTGCCGCTGGCGG
Source organism: Sideroxyarcus sp. (assembly GCA_049286265.1). Taxonomy (GTDB): domain Bacteria; phylum Pseudomonadota; class Gammaproteobacteria; order Burkholderiales; family Gallionellaceae; genus Sideroxyarcus. Next base: position 15,742 of record JBAQDF010000002.1, on the reverse strand, counting down.
GTGCGCAACACGCAAGGATTGCGAATGCGGCGCTGTGTTCGCTGAACTGGTTCGACATCTATCGTCACTATGCGGGCGATGACGCCATCGCGGCGCAGATTCATGCCTGTTATGCCAACGCCGACGCTTTCCTTCGCGCCACGCCGGGCATGGCGATGGAAACGCTGCCCAATCTTGTTCCTGTCGCGCCCATTGCGGCTGTGGGCCGCGACCGGCGCGATGAACTGATTCATCTCTTGCGTTTGTCGAAAGACGAGAAACTGGTGCTGGTGAGCATGGGCGGCATTACCAGCCGTTTGCCCATCGAGCGCTGGCCGCATATCGACGGTGTGCGCTGGCTGGTACAGCAAAATTGGCAAGTGAACCATCCCGATGCCGTCGTGCTGGAATCGCTGCCTATGAGCTTCGGCGATCTGCTGGCCAGTTGCGATGCGCTGCTCTGCAAACCGGGCTATGGCAGTTTTGTCGAAGCCGCCTGCAGCGGCAAGCCGGTTCTGTATGTAAGCCGTCCCGACTGGCCGGAGTCGCCAGACTTGATCGAATGGTTGCAACAACACGGGTTGTGCCGCGAAGTTGCGCGCGAGCAGCTTGAGCGCGGCGATATCGCGCACGACTTGTCCGCGCTCTGGTTTGCGCCGCAAGTCGCCCCGCCGGAAGCGGACGGCACAGCCCAAGTCGCGGACTGGTTGCTGCACAAACTTTCTCTTCCGGGTGATTGATTTCGCCTGCCCGGCAAGGCAGGATGCGACATCCTGGACAACAGCCAATGGGAACGACATGATCGAGTACATCTTTTTTGAAGCGGCATTGCGCGACAAATTCCTGGCTTTCGCCGAGCAGCGGGACGTGCCTTGCACCGCGTCCGACGACACGATGGGGCTGCTGGTAGCCATTCCCGAAGATATACCCGAGGCGCTGTCGGACGAAATCGAGGAGTACTACGAGTCGCTTGAGGATGAACAGGAAGAGTTGAGCAAGGCGACAGGCGACCTGAATCGGCTGGCCGGTTTCAACTTTACCCTGCCGGATGGCCAGCAGCGCATGCTGCCGTTGCCGTCCGATATGGCCAACCGCTTAATGGCGAATTTCAGCCTGGAAGAAATTCAGGGCTTGCTCAATGCAACGGCGGAACGCACGCTGAACCCGAACAGCGAGCATCTGTGCAAGATACTCGCGGCCCTGAAGAAGCAAAGGGATCTGGATCAGTAGAGCGGTTTGCCGAAACGTTCCGCGCGCGGCATCCAGTTATCCAGGATATTGGCTGAAACCAGTATGCGCTCTGCACGCGCGATCAACGCCTTGCGCGGGATGAAGCCGATGTAACGCGAGTCGGCGCTGTTGTCGCGGTTGTCTCCCAGCATCAGGTATTGCCCGGCTGGTACCGCGACGGGCCCGAAGGTTGAAGCCTGCGACATCTCCGGCATCCATTGAATCGTATGCTGTTCGTTACCCAGTCTTTTCGTAAAGTGCAAAACAGGAAGTGATTTGCCGTTGCCTGTCGATTCGGATGCAGTGTCCAGCAATGTGTAATCCGCCTTCACGCCATTGATGAGCAACAGCTTGTCGCGCATTTCAACCACGTCGCCCGGCACAGCAACCAGGCGCTTGATTAGCCGCTTCCCGCCAGCCGGAGAGGTGAAGGTGACGATATCGCCCCGCTGCGGATCGCCGAGATGTGCAAGGACGACATCGGTCAGGGGAATCTTAAGATCATAGGCAAGCCGATTGACGAACACCACATCGCCCTCGACCAGGCTGGGCCGCATGGAACCGGAGGGAATGGGATTCCAGTCCGCGATCGCGGTACGGAATATGCCAAACAGCAGAAGGAAAACGATAAAACCCCGGTTCTCGCGTATCCAGTTTTTCATATGCATCTCCATTGATCGGTTATGCCCGGTTTACATACCGGGCCCGACGATCAGATTACCTCTATGAAGATAAGTTCAAACCGGAATAGCCTCGAGCAACACCCGGTCGCGATGCCTGGAAGGCAAATCAGCAGGTGTGATCACTTCGACCGGCACGCCCAGCAGTTTCTCCAGTTCGGCCTGTATTGCCCCCAAGTCCTGCAACGTTGAACCCGGCAAGGGGTCAACCAGAAGATCGAGATCCTTTTCAGCCATATCATGGCCGTACAGCACAAAAGCAAACAGGCGTGGATTATTGGCGCGGTTACTTTCCACTACCTGGCGAATAGCCGCGCGAAAAGACAGGAAAATCTCGGATGGCTTCATTGCTGACGATTAATGGTGGTGGCCGCCGTCGCCATGCACGTGGCCATGCGACAATTCTTCTTGTGTTGCTGCACGCACGCCTGTGATTGCGCCTGCAAAAACGAGTGCTTTGCCCGCCAACGGATGATTGCCGTCCACGGTGACCTCGTCATCGGTAACTTCGGTGACGGTGTAGAGCATGTAATCTTCGTCATCGTCGCCTTCAGCGCCGCCTTCGAACTGCATGCCGACTGCAACATCGGCCGGGAACAGATTGCGCGGCTCGGCGCGCACGAGATCATGTTCGTATTCGCCGAACGCGTCGTCAGGCTCCATGGTGACTGAGAATTTATCGCCCACTGCCTTGCCGTGCAGTGCCTCTTCGACCAGCGGGAAAATGCCGTCGTAGCCGCCGTGCAAATAGCTGATGGGTTCGCTGTTTTTTTCCAGCAGCGCGCCGCTGGCGTCGGTCAGTTCATAGGTCAGCGAGACAACGGCGTTTTTTTCGACTTTCATTTTATTTCCTTTATCAAATTAAGTATCTCCTGGGGATGTCCGTGTGCATGAACACCGTAAAAGACATGGCGCAACTTTCCCTTCTTGTCGATGATGAAAGTGGAACGCTGTATGGCAAGTTTCTTGTGCCCGTTCCCGCTTCGTCCCGGTTCGGGACTGCATTCCTTTTCGTACAGGACTCCATACTTCTTGCAAACATGACCATCCGGATCTGCCAGCAGTTGCACGGAGAGGCCGTATTTGTCGCGGAAGGAAGCATGGCTGATGCAATCATCGCGGCTGATGCCGACCACGATGGCATCATGCCTAGCGAACTCTTCTTCGTGATCACTGAATTCGTTCGCCTCCATCGTGCATCCGGGCGTACCGTCTTTGGGATAGAAGTACAGCACGACATTTTTGCCGCGTTGCGCTTCCAGGCTGAACATGTGCATGTCTGCATCGGCCAACTCGAAGTGCGGTGCGTCTGTTCCAACTTGTAGTACAACCTGTGATGGCATATCGCCCTCCTGCCGGGCCATTCTAACCGAGTTTTATTTTGTGCCAAACGATTTTGCGAGGATTATAATTATCTGATGAATACAAAACTGACCCTCCTCGGCGGCCTGACTGTCAATGAATTTCTGCGTGACTATTGGCAAAAGAAACCACTACTTGTACGTCAGGCTGTGCCCGGCTTCAAGGGCCTGCTTGACCCCCAACAATTAATCGGCTTGGCTTGCCGCAACGATGTACAGGCGCGCCTCGCCACCTATCAGCGCAAACAATGGAAATTGCGCTATGAACCGTTCGAGGCGGAAGATTTCGTGGGGCTCTCGAAAAAAGGCAAGTGGTCGGTACTGGTGCAGGGCGTCAATCACTTCCTGCCCAAAGGCGCCGAACTGGTCAAGCAGTTCAACTTTATCCCGCACGCACGGCTCGACGACCTGATGGTGAGCTACGCACCCAAGGGCGGTGGAGTCGGCCCTCACTTCGATGTTTATGATGTTTTCCTTGTGCAAGGGCTGGGGCATCGACGCTGGCAGCTATCCATGCAAAAAGATCAAACATTGATTGAAGGCGCACCGCTGCGCCTGCTGAAGGACTTCAGGGTGGAGCAGGAGTGGATTGTGGAGGCTGGCGACTTGCTCTATCTGCCGCCGCATTGTGCACACAATGGCATTGCCGAGGACGATTGCATGAGTTATTCCATCGGGTTCCGCACGCCGTGGTACCAGGAGCTGGCAGAACAGTTCCTCGTTTACCTCCAAGACCGCATTGAGATTGAGGGTACTTATGCCGATCCCGATCTGAAAGCGCAGAAGCATCCCGCCGAGATTGGCGCTGATATGTTGCAGCAAGTCGGGCGCGCCATCCGCAAAGTGCGCTGGGACGACGAAGATATCGCCAATTTCCTGGGCAGCTACCTGTCCGAGCCCAAACCGCATATTTTCTTTGATGCGCCCGGCAAACCATTGACACAAGCCCGCTTCGAGCAAGTGTTACAGACGCGCGGTGTAAAACTCGATCTCAAAACGCAAATGCTGTGTCATGGCAGCACCGTGTTCATCAATGGCGACGCGTATCCGGTCGGACAAGGCAGTTACCGCGCGCTGCGCGAGCTGGCAGATGCGCGCAGCCTGCCCGCAGCCGCCAAGCTTCCGCGCGAGGCTGCCAATCAGGTCTATCAGTGGTATCTGGACGGATTTGTAATACCGGGCGCCAAATAACACGGAGCCAGCCATGAGCGATGACACCTTGCAGCATACCCCGTTCGACGGCGTGGCCGACTACATCGCGGCGCTGGATACGGTGTGCGCTTCAGCGCAGCACACGCTGAATATCTTCGAGAATGATTACGCGGATATCGGTTTCAATTCCGAAGCGCGTTTTGATATGCTGCGCCGTTTCCTGCTCGCCAACAGCAATAACCGTCTGAACCTGCTTGCGCACAATCCCCAGCCGCTGATTCGCTATTGCCCGCGCATGATGATATTGCTGCGCGAATTCGGGCATGGCATGTTCATCTATCAGACTCCCGCAAACCTGCGACACATTACCGAACCTTTTGCAGTTGCCGATAATACCCATTATGTTCGCCGCTACCATTTTGACGACACGCGCGGCCTGCTGGCAAAAAACGACCCGGAAGGCGCGCGTCTGCTTAATTCCCGCTTCCATGAAATGTGGGGTTCATCGCATTCCTGCGCCTCGGGCACCAAGCTTGGTCTGTAAATGATCATTCAAACACTGACTCTGGCGTTTTCAAAAATAATGATAGAATGCTGCCGCCTTTCGCAACGGGGGAGGCTGTAGCGAATGGAAATGAAACAAATCTAACACTCCCGTAACTTTAAATAATCAACTGAAGGAAATACGATGAAATTCTCCGCTCTGATCGCTGCTGTTCTGTTGGCCCTGTCCTTGTCCGCTTGTGGCAAAGCTGCTGCTCCTGCCGCTCCTGCTGCTGACGCTGCTGCTGCTGCTGCTTCCGCTCCTGCTGCTGCTGCCGCTTCCGAGCCAGCCGCTGCTACTCCTGGTACTCCCAAGTAATAAGCTTAACAAGCTTGATAAAAAAGCCGACGCAAGTCGGCTTTTTTATTACCTGCTTTTTCCCGGTCATCAAGTAATCTCGCGCCACTCCAGTCCCTCGTCCTGCGTCGCCACTGCCACCTGATCCGGCTTGCAGCCCAATACCCCGCTGAGCGCCTCCCTGGCCAATTCGGCCGCGTTGTTCTTGCGGCTCAGATGCGCGGCGACAACATGCTGCAAGCTGCTTCTGTCCAGCCTCCCCAGCAAGGTGGCAGCATCGGCATTGTTCAAGTGCCCGTAGCGTCCGCCAACGCGCTGTTTCAAGCTGTAGGGATAATCCCCTGCGGCAAGCATCTGCACATCGTGATTGCATTCCAGCACCAGCGCATGACAACCGCTCAGGAGAGATTCGATATGCGGTGTGGCGCTACCCGCATCGGTAAGCACCCCGAGCCTGCGAACACCATCGCTGAATACGAATTGAACCGGCTCCGCTGCATCATGCGGGACAGGATAAGCCTGCACCTGCACCTCGCCGATGGCGAATGCCTGATGGGGATTGACCCCGGTGACGGGAAGCTCCGCGAACGCCGCGTTTTGCGTGCGCAAGGTGCCGTGGGTAAGCCAGACGGGGAGGTTGAATTTGCGCGCCAGCCTGGCAACGCCGGAGATGTGGTCACCATGCTCATGCGTGACCACGATGCCGTCCAGTTGCCCGGCTTGCAGATCCAGCCGTGCCAGACGCGACACTGTCTCACTCAGGGAGAAACCACAATCAAGCAGTACCCGGGTTTGACCAACTTGCACAACGAGGGCGTTACCCTCGCTGCCGCTACCGAGAAGGGCGAACCGCATCTCCGCGGGGAGAACGAGGCCCGTTGCCACGAGTGTTCTTGTCCAGATTCTGGTAGATCACCTCGATGAGACGAGCAGTTTCCGTATCGCTCTTGCCGTTCTGGTCAACGACGGTGACTTCGCTGTCCGCACCCTTCTCACGCACGATTACCTGATAGTCCGGCTGCTTCTTCTTGTCCTTGTCCGGCGCGGCGGCGATGAAGAAAACACCTTTGCTTCTGTCCTTGTCGGTTGTAACGAGTTTTGCATTATCCAGCGCCAGACCGACCCTGCGCCAGCTGCGATCAAATGGTTCGCCCAGCAAAATGCTCTTGATGCCCTTGTTCTCCTGCATTTTTGCAGTTGCTGTCGCCGCTGCAGCGGGACTCGCGGCAACCGGTGCGATTACCGGGGAAACACAAGGCTGCTCCGCCTTTTGTTTGGTGTATTCCGAATAGCTGGCGACCTTCTCGCCATCCTTGCCCGGGATCGTGTAGCGCTGTTCTGTCTCGGGAACCGTCAGATTGGGCGGAACCTCCAAAGGCCGGGCCTTGGTCGCACCCGACTTGTAATCGACCTCACGGTCGGTAAAACTGCTGCAGCCCGCCAGCAACGAAACTGCGACTAAACCAGACACCATAATCCTGAATTGCATGACCACTCCCCTCAAATGACTCCAGCCTGACGCATCGCGGCTTCCACCAGAGGCTGCACGCCTGCGGAAAGCGGCGTCAGCGGCAGACGCAAATTGTTCTTCATCTTGCCCATACGCGCCACCGCCCACTTGACCGGTATGGGATTGGCCTCGACAAACAGGTGGCGATGCAGGCCCAGCAGGCGGAAATTGATCTCGCGCGCCTTGGCCAGTTCGCCGTTCAACGCCGCCACGCACATCTCGTGCATCAACTTCGGCGCAACGTTCGCCGTCACCGAAATGGTGCCGTGCGCTCCCAGCAGCATCAGCGCCAGTGTGCTGGCATCGTCGCCGCTGTAAATGGCGAAATCCTTCGGCGCACGCTGCAACAGGTCGCTGCCGCGCTCGATACCGCCGGTCGCATCCTTGATACCGACAATGTTCCTGATCTGCGCCAGACGCAGCACGGTGTCGTTACTCATGTCCGCCCCGGTGCGCCCCGGCACGTTGTACAGGATGTGCGGCATGTCCACCGCTTCGGCGATGGCCTTGAAATGCTGGTACAGGCCTTCCTGGGTCGGCTTGTTGTAGTAAGGCACCACGGTAAGCGACGCGTCGGCACCCGCCTTCTTCGAAAAGGTGGCAAGCTCGATGGCTTCTTTGGTGGAGTTCGCACCGGTTCCGGCGATAACGGGGATGCGCTTGGCGACATGCTTCACCGCTTCGGCGATCAGCAATTCGTGTTCTTCCACATTAACCGTGGGGGATTCGCCGGTTGTACCGACCACCACTACGGCGTCGGTGCCTTCGGCAATATGAAAATCGATCAACGCACGGAAAGCCGCCAAATCCAGGCTGCCGTCCTCTTGCATCGGCGTGACGATCGCTACGAGACTTCCCTTGATCATGTTCGCTGCTGCCGCAAAAATAAAGGTCGCATTCTACCTCAATCGCACCGCCTTACGCGACAAGGGCGGCCACCCTGTGAAATAATGCAGGCAACTGGAATCAGCTCAATTATGCCTCCCCTCACCCTGGCTCATCTGCACCCCGGCGACTGCGCCACCATCGTCTCTATCCACGCCGAAGAGGCATTGCATCAGCGTCTGCAGGCATTGGGGTTTCGCAGCGGCAAACAGATTGAACTGATACGCAAAGCCAGCTTTTCCGGGCCCTTGCAGGTACGCATCGGCACCACCGACATCCTGCTACGCCGCAGCGAGGCTGCAAAAATCAAGGTGTGCCAACCGTGAAAAGAATTGCTCTTCTGGGCATGCCCAACACCGGCAAGTCCACTTTATTCAACCGTATCACCGGCGGTGCCGCTCGCGTCGGCAACTGGCCAGGCATCACCGTGGAGTTGCTGAGCGGCAAAATCCTGCTGGGAAGCGACGTCGTCGAAATCATCGACTTGCCCGGAATTTACGACCTGCACGGGTTTTCCGACGACGAACAGGTCGTGCGCCATTTCCTGCACGACAACGTGCCAGACCTGGCCCTGGTCATCCTCAACGCCACGCAGATCGAGCGCCAGATGAGCCTGCTGCTGCAACTCAAGCAGCTCAACATGAATATCGTGGTGCTGCTCAATATGTCCGATGAGGCAAAGAAATTCGGCATCACCATCGACAGCAAAAAAATGGCGGAAATGCTGGGCATGCCGATTTTCCTGATCAGCGGCAAATACGGCACGGGCTATGCGGAAACGCTGCAAGCCATCACCAAGGCGCTGCGCTACCCCACCCCCGGCATGGCCGAACAGTTGCGCAGCCAGCTGGAACAGGATGAACACATCGAATCCGAAATGGCGCGCGTACTGAAGCATGCCGTGCAAGTCCCGGCCCAGTTGCCGGAAAATCTCACCGACAAACTCGACCGCGTGATGCTGCATCCGTGGCTGGGGCTGCCGATTTTTTTCGGCATCATGTACCTGCTGTTCCAGGGCATCTTCTTTGTTGGTCAACCGCTGCAAATCTGGGTCGGCGAGGCACTAGGCTGGTTGCGCACCAGCGCGCTCGATCCGGCCGTCGCAGGATTGCCTGCCTGGCTTTCCGGACTGTTGCTTGACGGAATTTACAACGGCGTGGCCACGGTAGCCGCCTTTGTACCTATCATCATCCTGTTTTTCCTGTTCATGGCCATGGTGGAAGACAGCGGCTATCTGTCGCGCGCTGCCTTTTTGATGGACGCGCTGATGGCAAAAATGGGACTGGACGGGCGCGGGTTTGTCATGCTGCTGATGGGCTTCGGCTGCAACGTGCCCGCCCTGATGGGAACACGAATGATGCGCTCTCGATCATTGCGCCTGCTCACCATGATGGTCATCCCGTTCTCGCTGTGCTCGGCACGCCTGCAGGTGTTTGTGTTCATCACTGCCGCCCTGTTTTCACCCAAGGCGGCACCGGTAGTGCTTTTCAGTCTGTATCTGTTCAGCTTCGCCGCCGCCATCCTTACCGCTTTGCTGTTCAAAAAGAACTACCAGAACACTGAACCGTTCGTGCTGGAATTGCCTCCCTATCGCTTCCCCACCGTACGCCAGATGATGATGCGCGGCTGGCTGGAGGTAAACCATTTCCTGCGCCGGGCCACAAAATTCATCGTCGCCGGCGTCGTGCTGGTATGGCTGCTCACCCATTTGCCACCCTCGGCTGCACCCGCAAGTGCCGGTACACTGGCAGGCATGATAGGGGACGTTTTTCACCCACTCTTCGAACCCATCGGCATCAACGATCAACTCATGATCGCCCTGCTCTTCGGCTTCGTTGCCAAGGAAATCGTCATTGGTTCGCTGGCGGTGATCTACGGACTGACAGGAGACGCGCTGGGCGGCGCACTGGGACAACAGCTCGACTGGGTGCAGGCCTACAGCTTCATGCTGTTCACGCTGATCTATACGCCCTGCCTCTCCGCCATTGCCACCCTGCGCAGCGAATCAAAGGACCTGCGCTATACCGTGCTGACCATCTTGTGGTCGCTGGGACTGGCTTGGATCGTCAGTTTTATTTTCTATCAGGGAGCACGCGCACTGGGATATTAGGCGCGGCAGTTCGAGAACTACGGTTGTTTCCAGGCCTGGTCCAGCACCTGCTGGGCTTTTTCGTATTTCGCTTTGGATTCTTCCAGATTCTTCTTTGCGGTCGCCGCTTTTTGCCTGTCGTCGGTCAGAATTTTCTGCGCGTCCGCCAGACGCTTCTCGGAATCAGACACCCGTTGCAGGTTATCCTTGTATTCCGCTTCGGATTTTTCCATATTTTCGCGCGCGTATTCCACGCCAACCTGCAGGGCCGAGACATCCTTGGCTTGCGCCAGGGATGTCATCGAGAGCAAAACAAGAACCAGACCGAGTTTCAGCATGGCGTCAGTTCAGTTACTCAGAACGAGAGCTGGACTCCGATGTGCGGGCCACTCATCAGCACCGCATCTCCGTGCGAATTATTCAGAGTGAACCAGATCTTGCGATATCCCGCATAGACTTGCATCTGCGGAGAAACAGAAAACTCGGCACGTGCGCCGTATTGCTGATAACTGTCGGCATCGTTGAAGGTAGTAATCTGCGGTGCGTAATAGATTTCACCCGCGAAGGCGACGCGGCGTTCAACCGGCAATTCGTAACGAGCTTGCGCACCCAATGCAACCGCCCCCGCCCTGTAGTTTGGTGTTGTCTTGATGGTGGCGGCAACCGCCTTTACGCCGATACCGATCGTCAGGCCGGGCGCAGTGATCTCGTCATTCGCGACCAAAAGCCCCACACCGCCGATGACGCTATGCGCATCGTTGTACATCATCTCCGCGTACATCTCGGATTTTCCGGCGAGCGTACTGGGAACACCGTATTTGAACTGGGCGGTCTTATTGCTCAACCCAATATCCAGCGTATCTGCTGCAGCGATAGAAGTCACAGACATCAAAGAGATTGCAAGAATTTTACGCAACATAAGTTTTCACTCCTGAACGATTGCAAGATGATTCAAAAATTGGCGGAGGCGGTGAGATTCGAACTCACGGAGGACTTTCATCCTCGCTAGTTTTCAAGACTAGTGCCTTCAACCGCTCGGCCACACCTCCAGAAACCACAAGGTGCCGGCCTACGGCACTGATTTCACTCGAAAGTTCCCTCGCACCGTAAACTGCCCGCACACAATGCCGCGCATGATACCCGAAATACCTTCCACACCCAACGGGAATGGTTGCAACTTTTACTCTGCTTCTGTAGTCTCACATCTGCAAAACATACCCGTTTTCTCTGGAGGAAATCATGCAATACGAAACCCAAGCGGTAACCCAAACCTCGGCACTGGCTGTCGAACAGAATAAAGTCCTGCGCAACACCTACATGATGCTCGGACTGACCATGATCCCGACCGTCATCGGCGCGTTCATCGGCACCTCGATCAATTTCTCGTTCATGGCAGCGAATCCCATCATGTCCTCTCTGCTGATGTTCGGCATAATGATGGGCATGCTGTTCGGGGTCAGCGCCCTGCGCAACAGTGTGTGGGGTATCGTCGCCCTGCTCGGCTTCACTTTTGTCGCCGGCGTATTCCTTGGTCCTATGCTGCAGGTCGCCCTGCACCTGAGAAACGGCGTGCAGTTGATCGGAATGGCAGCGGGCGGCACCGGCATCATCTTCCTGTCGCTGGCCACTATTGCCACTACCACCAAGAAAGATTTCAGCTTCATGGGCAAGTTCCTGTTCATCGGATTGATCCTGCTCATCGTCGCTTCGCTGGCCAACCTTTTCTTCCAGATTCCCGCACTGTCGCTGACCATCTCCGCCATCGCGGTGATGATCTTCTCGGCTTACATCCTGTACGACGTAAGCCGGATCGTGCATGGAGGAGAAACCAACTACGTGATGGCCACGCTGTCGCTGTACCTGGACATCTACAACCTGTTCATCCACCTGCTGAACCTGCTGATGGCCTTCAGCGGCGAGCGGGATTGACCTTTACCTGCATCAACAAAAAAGCGGCCGTTTGGCCGCTTTTTTTATTCCCGCAAACGATCTGCCTTATGGGTGCCTCAAAAAATTCAAAGTTCTAAGCAAGACAAGGCGCGAGCAAAAAATTACGACGCGGCATATATGTGATATGTAAGGAGTAATTTTTTGTGAGTAACGAAGTATTGCGACGAAATTTGGATTTTTAGAGGCACCCTTATTTTGGTTTGCGCTGCTCCGTCCGCACGCGAGGCGCCAGCAGCACATCCCCGTCATCCGCATCCAGTTCATCACCTTTCGCATTCGTCATGGGTTGTTCGTAATCGCTCCAGCCGCGCACGCCGGTCTTGAGCGAGACCACGTTGCTGAAGCCCATCTTCAGCAGCATATCGGCAGCCAGCACCGAACGCTTGCCGGAACGGCAAATGACCACAATCTCCTGCTCGCGACTGGCCGCCAGTTCGGGCACGGTTTCGTCATAATCCCACTCGCAGGATTGCTCCAGAATTCCGCGCGGCACGTTGATCGAGCCGGGAATGCGCAGCAGGTCGAACTCCGCCGGTTCGCGCACATCGAGCAGGATGGGTTTGCTGCCCGCAGCAAGCGCCCGGCTCAAATCCCACGGCATGATCTCTTTCACGCGGGTGAGTGCTTCGGCAACCAGGTCGTCATAGCGTTTCATTCGGGGTTATTCCTCTTTGGTTTCAACTTCTGTCTTATTCTTTGCCGCCGGGTTTGGGCCGCCACTGTTTTCCGGCAATCCATCCTTCCGACGCCGATTCGAAACTGTCGAATCGCGGAACGTAGGGCTTGATATCCAGCAACGGCGTCTGGTCCAGCACATCGATTCCTTCAACTGTGAGCTCGTTGTTTTCGCGTTTAATCAATTTCACGATGGACATGCCGATGCCGTTCGGGCGGCATGGATGCCTGGAGGCATAGATGCCGTGCGGCGTATCGTCGAGAAAAGTGCCACGCACCAATTCTATCCTGCCTGCCCTGTCCAGCAAGTACAGCAGATAGATATGCGAGAACATCTCGACATCTTTCAAGCCCGCAGCAAATTCCTCAAAGACTTCCACGCGACCAACAGCGCCGGACGCATACAGGGGCTGAATCGGGCACGATTCCTTGGTGGCAAAGGGCGTATGAATGATTCCAACCGGATTGATTTCCATGCCCGCCTTTCGTTTCAAGTCTTCTCGAACACCGCGATTGACTCCACATGCGAAGTCTGCGGGAACATGTTCATCACGCCTGCCGCTTTCAGCGCATAGCCTTTCGCATGCACCAGCACTTCGGCATCGCGCGCCAGCGTGGACGGACTACAGGAGACATAGACAATGCGCCCGGGCGCGGATGCGTCGCTGATGGATTTCATCAGTTCGATTGCGCCGTCGCGCGGTGGGTCGACCAGCCATTTATCGAAGCGACCGGCCTTGGCCAGGGTGACTTCATCCATCTCGAACAAGTTCATCATTTGAAATGAGGTATTGCCGGACAGGCCGTTGTATTCGGCATTCTGCTTGGCCCGCCGCACCAGCGCGTCGCTGCCTTCGATGCCCAGCACCTGCGCCCCGCTGCGCGCAATGGGTAAAGTGAAATTGCCCAGCCCGCAAAAGAAATCGGCGATGCGTTCGTTTGGTTGCGGATCAAGCAGGCGCATGGCGCGGCTAACCATCAGGCGGTTCATGTCGCTATTCACCTGGGTAAATTCGGTCGGCGCAAACGGCATGGTGATGCCGAATTCCGGCAGGCTGTAGCTCAAGTGTGGTGCGTCCAACGGGTAGAACGGGATGACAGTTTCCGGCCCTTTGGTCTGCGTCCAGAACTGCACCTGGTGCTTGTCGGCGAATTCCCTGATCAATGCTTCATCCGACGGCGTGAGCGCGGCCAGGATGCGCAGCACCAGCACGTCCACATGCTCACCTACCGCCACTTCGATCTGCGGAATGATGTCGCGCACGGTGAATTTCTCGTTCATCTCGCCCAGCAGCGGCAACAACGCGGCGATTTTGGGGGTGAGGATTTCGCAATGCTGCATGTCGGCCACATATTTGCCGTTCTGCTCGCGAAAGCCGACCAGCGTCTTGTTCTTCTTCAGCACATGGCGCACCGACAGGCGCGCACGCTGGCGATAGGCCCAGGGCATACCGTAGATCGGCGGCAGCATGACTTCGGGCTTGACCTTGCCGATGCGTTGCAGGTTGTCTTCCAGCACGCGCTGCTTGACGGCGACCTGCGCGCGCGCCTCCAGATGTTGCATGGAACAGCCGCCGCACACGCCAAAGACCGGACACTTGGGCTGCACGCGCATGAAGGATTGTTTCAGGATCTGCTCCACCTTCGCCTGCTCGTAATTGTTCTTCTTGCGATACGAGGAATAGGTCACGCGCTCGCCGGTCAGCGCGCCTTCGATGAAAATCACCTTGCCGTCCGCATGCGCAATGCCGCGTCCTTCGTGGTCCAGCGACTCGATAACCACACTGCCATTTTTCACACTGCTATTGCTCACTACTAATCTCCCCCACCGCCACACCCGCTGCCGCAACAGCTTCCGCCGTCGCTGCCGCCCGAATCCCCACCCCCGCTATCCCCGCCACAGCTGCCAATATCCGAAGCGCAAAAAGTCCCGCTGGATGAAGTTGCCGCATCTTTGCAATTCAATGTGTAAATAAAACCACCGGCGATACCCAGTTGCGCGTCCAGCGCAAACAGCAAGGGCAAGCGCTGCGGATGTTTGGGATCAATCCCTTCCATCTGGCAAGCCAGACGCCATGTGCGGCGTATGCCCTCGGTTGCGGTATCGCGCGCGGGCATCGCCTCGACCGGGGTATGGTGCAAATATCCGCCGAAGGCGCGCCGGCAGAATTGTTCGTATTGACGGGTAAACAGGATGAATGCGTGCCACAGATCATCGACCACTTGCGAAGGCATGGAAACAAACCGGCCGCCGGCCGCCACGCAAATGCGAAAGTACTGTTGCAATCCCTGCCGCACCAGACGAATCTGTTCCGGCGTCAACTCCGGATGCTTGGCAAAAGCGCGCTCCACGACTGCGGCAGGCATTTCAAACTGATCGAGAAAACGTTGGCGCGATGCACGTATCCATTTACGGTACAGCAAAATGAGCGCCACAAGCAACGCCAGCGCAATAATGTACTTCATCGACTAACCCCTGTTCCAGGCAGCAAGGTACTCCGCCCAGTGCGGCTCGCTGGATTTGGCAAGTGTGCTGCGCACCAGTTCAAGTTCTTTTTCGTAACGTGCCTTGGTGAATTGGCCGCGCATCAACTGGAATCGCGCAAATACCAGCCAGGTATTCACCACATCGGTCTCGCAGTAGTTGCGAATCTCGGCCAGCTTGCCCTGTTGGTACGCATCCCACACCTTGCTGCCGTCCATGCCCAGCTTGCCGGGGAAGCCAATGAGCTTGGCTAGTTCATCCAGCGGCGCGTTGGCGCGGCCGGTGTACATCGCCAGCAAGTCCATCAGGTCCAGATGGCGCGAGTGGTAGCGGCTGATGTAGTTGTTCCACTTGAAATCCTTGTCGTCCTCGCCCATGTCCCAGTAGCGCGGGGCCTGGATGCCGTGAATCAGGCCGCGATAATGCAGCACGGGCAGGTCGAAACCACCACCGTTCCAGGAAATGATTTGCGGAGTGTATTTTTCGATGCCGTCGAAGAAGCGCTTGATGATGCTGCCTTCATCCTCATCCAGCTCACCCAGTGTCCATACCTTGAAATTGTCGCCCTCGCGCAGCACACAGGAAATCGCGGCGACGCGCTGCAAATGGTGCGGCAGGAAATCGCTGCCGGTCTTCTGGCGGCGCATCTGGAAAGCCATCTCCGCCACTTCGGCATCGCTCACCGCGCTGTCCAGCTCATACAGCAGGCGCAGCCCCGCGATGTCGGGGATGGTTTCGATGTCGAAAACTAAAGTTGGATTCATGGTGTGCGCACCGGTTGCAAACGGGGTGCGATTTTAGCAAATCATTTCGAATAACCGTCGCCCATCGCATGGCAACGGCTATTCGAACTCAATAAGTGCAGGAATCAAGGTTTTCGGGAGCGCCGACGTCCTCGTCGGCTT
>JBAQDF010000001.1:0-63138 GCA_049286265.1 Sideroxyarcus sp. | reverse complement strand
GCATCCGGTTCGTAGATGTAGTCCCAGCTGCCCGAGGCCGTGCCGATCTGTTCGCCGCTGAGCGGCAACAGTTGTTCGACGCGCGGCTCCTGTTTCATCGTGTTGATGAAGTGGTTGTAGCTCAGGTAGATGGCATCGATCTCGCCGGCAACGTAAGCGTCCAGCATGATCTTCACGGCGCCGATCAGTTTCTCGATGTGCGGTGTGTCGCCCAGGCCGGTCAGGTTCGACTTGACCTTGGCGCCGACGCGGTTCATGAAGCCCAAGCCCTTGTTACCGATCGCGCAAACCTGCAAGCCTTTGCCCTCGCCTTCCCAGCTTTTCATGCGGGTGACCGCAAGACGCAGCAGGTTGGTATTGAGGCCGCCGCACAGTCCCTTGTCGGATGTGACGACGATGAGGCCGACATTATTGATGCTGTCGCGCTTGACCAGGAACGGGTGCTTATATTCCGGGTTGGCGCGCGACAAGTGCGCCGCGACGTTGCGGATTTTTTCCGCATAGGGGCGGGCGGACCGCATGCGTTCCTGCGCTTTGCGCATTTTCGCCGCGGCTACCATTTCCATCGCGCGCGTGATCTTGCGCGTATTTTCTACGCTCTTGATCTTCGTGCGAATCTCTTTGCTGCCTGCCATGATTTAGCTCCCGCTTTTAGTAGACTGCAGTTGCCTTGAATGCCTCAATGGCCGCAACCAACAGCTTCTCGTTGTCGGCGGACAGATCCTTGGTGGATTCGATTGCATCCATCAGGGCCTTGTTCTTCGAACCCAGATGCGCATGCAGACCGGCTTCGAAAGCCAATACCTTGGGAATGGCGACGTCGTCGAAATAACCCTTGTTCACTGCGAACAGTGTTGCAGCCATCTTCGGAACAGAAAGCGGTGCGTATTGCAGTTGCTTCATCAGTTCGGTCACCAGACGGCCGCGCTCCAGCTGTTTGCGGGTTGCTTCGTCCAGGTCGGAAGCGAACTGCGCGAACGCAGCCAACTCGCGATACTGCGCCAATGCCAGACGCACACCGCCACCCAGCTTCTTGATGACCTTGGTCTGAGCGGAACCACCCACGCGCGACACCGAGATACCGGCGTTGATCGCGGGACGGATACCGGCGTTGAACAGGTCGGACTCCAGGAAGATCTGGCCGTCGGTAATGGAAATCACGTTGGTCGGAACGAATGCGGATACGTCGCCGGCTTGCGTTTCAATCACGGGCAACGCGGTCAACGAACCGGTCTTGCCTTTGACTGCGCCGTTGGTGAATTTTTCCACGTACTCGGCGTTGACGCGCGCTGCGCGCTCGAGCAGACGGGAGTGCAGGTAGAACACGTCGCCGGGGTAGGCTTCGCGGCCCGGCGGACGGCGCAGCAGCAGGGAGATCTGACGATACGCCCAGGCTTGCTTGGTCAAGTCGTCGTAAACGATCAATGCGTCTTGGCCGCGATCGCGGAAATATTCGCCCATGGTGCAACCGGCATACGGTGCCAGGAATTGCATCGCGGCGGAGTCGGAAGCGGTAGCGGCAACCACGATGGTGTATCCCATCGCGCCGTGCTCTTCCAGTTTGCGCACTACGTTGGCAACGGTCGAAGCCTTCTGGCCGATCGCAACGTAGATACAGGTCATGTTCTGACCCTTCTGGTTGATGATCGCGTCGACGGCGACGGCGGTCTTGCCGGTCTGGCGGTCGCCAATGATCAGTTCGCGCTGGCCGCGGCCGATCGGCACCATGGAGTCAATGGACTTCAAACCGGTTTGTACCGGTTGGTCAACAGACTTACGTGCGATCACGCCCGGGGCGACCTTTTCGATCTTGTCGGTCATCTTGGCGTTGACTGGACCCTTGCCGTCGATCGGCTGGCCCAGTGCGTTTACCACACGGCCGCACAGCTCGGGGCCGACGGGCACTTCCAGAATGCGGCCGGTACACTTGACCGTGTCGCCTTCGGTAATGTGTTCGTATTCACCCAGAATAACGGCGCCGACGGAGTCGCGCTCGAGGTTCAGCGCCAGACCGAAAGTGTTGCCGGGGAATTCCAGCATTTCGCCCTGCATCACATCGGACAAGCCGTGCACGCGAACGATACCGTCGGTCACGCTGACCACCGTACCTTCGGTGCGCGCCTGGGTCAGTGC
Source organism: Sideroxyarcus sp. (assembly GCA_049286265.1). GTDB lineage: Bacteria > Pseudomonadota > Gammaproteobacteria > Burkholderiales > Gallionellaceae > Sideroxyarcus. The sequence continues at coordinate 61,005 of JBAQDF010000001.1, read as the reverse complement.
TTCGAAGTTATCGATGCGACTGCGGATCAAATTGCTAATTTCGGAAGGGTTGAGCTTCATCTGGATTTCCTCATTCTTGAAAATTCTTTATCAGGCTAGCGCGTTCGCCATTTCACCGAGTCGGGTGCGTGCAGAACCGTCGATCACTTTGTCTCCGGCACGAATCACAACGCCACCCAGCAATTCTTTATTGACCTGGCAACTCAGTTTGATCTCGCGGCCCAGGCTCTTCTTGAGCGAGCTGACGATCTTGTCTTTTTGTGCAGCGGACAACTCGAATGCGGAGTCCACAACCACGTTGACCGTTTTTTCCGCTTCCGCCTTGAGTGCTTCGAACAACCCGGCGATTTCGGGCAACAGCAGCAAACGCTGATTGTCGGCCAGGATGCGCACAAAGTTTTGCTGCTGCTTGCTGGCGCCTTTACCGAGCAACGCTTCCATCAGGCCTTCGACCTGTTTCTTGGCAACGCGCGGATTGGTAACGACAGCGATCATTTCCGGATGCTTGATCGCCTCGGCCAGAGACAGCAACATCTCCGACCACGCCTGCAGCGCTTTCAGTTGTTGCGCCTCATCAAATGCCGCCTGGGCATAGGGACGTGCTGTGGTTATGGCTTCGGACATGGCGTTCAGATTTCCGCGACGAGTTTGTCGAGCAGGTCGTTATGCGCCTTGGCATCGATTTCGCGACCGAGGATCTTGCCTGCGCCGGCCAGTGCGATTGCAGAAACCTGCGTACGCAACTGCTCTTTGGCGCGGAACACTTCCTGGTCGATTTCGGCCTTGGCGCCCGTAATGATGCGCTCGCCTTCCACCTTGGCCTGAGCCTTGGATTCTTCGACGATCTCGCTGGCGCGTTTTTCGCCATTGGACACGATCTCGCCGGCCTTTTCCTTGGCTTCGCGCAGGATTTCTGCGGCACGCTTGGCGGCCAGTTCCAGATCCTGCTTGGCGCGTTCAGCGTCTGCCAATCCATCGGCGATCTGCTTCTTGCGCGCATCCAGCGCTGCCACGATGGGCGTCCACACAAACTTCATGCAGAACCATACGAACAGCACGAACATGATCAGCTGGGCGAGAAGAGTTGCATTGATATTCATGCAAGCTACCTTTCTTAGTTATGCGTTTCGTGTTGCGAGGATTAACCCACCACAGCGAACAGAACGTACATCGCGATACCAACAGCGATCATCGGAACGGCGTCGACCAGACCCATCACAATGAAGAACTGGGTACGCAACATCGGGATCAGTTCGGGCTGACGTGCAGCGCCTTCGAGGAAGCGGCCACCCAGGATACCGATACCGACGGCTGCGCCGAGAGCGCCCAGACCCATCATCAATGCGCCAGCGATGTACAGCAGTGCGTTTGCCATTTCCATTTGTGATTCTCCTATTTGATAAAAGTGATGTTAATAAAACCGAAACTGTAAATCAGTGATGCTCCTGATGCGCCATGTCCAGATAAACCACGGTCAGCGTCATGAAAATGAACGCCTGCAAGGTCACGATCAGGATGTGGAATATTGCCCAGCCCAACGACAGCAGGATCTGCGAACCGAACAAGGTGACGCCGCCCATCGAGAAGCCCGCCCATGTGCCGCCCATCAGCGCGATCAGGATGAAAATCATTTCGCCCGCATACATGTTGCCGAACAGTCGCAGTGCGAGAGAGATCGGTTTGGCGATCAGGTTCACGCCTTCCAGGATCAGGTTGAACGGCAGCAGGAATTTCGGGAAAGGCTGGAAAGCCAGTTCGGCGAAGAAACCGCCCGCGCCCTTCATCTTGACGCTGTAGTACAGCACCAGCAGAAACACGCCGATGGCCATGCCGAAGGTCGCGTTTGGATCGGTGGAAGGAACGACTTTAAAGAAGGGAACGCCCAGCCATTTCATCAGCAACGGAACCCAGTCGATGGGAATCAAATCCATCAGGTTCATGCTGAACACCCAGAAGAAGATGGTCAACGCCAGCGGAGCAACCATGGCGTTCTTGCCGGAGAATGATCCGCGCACGCTGCTGTCGATGAATTCGACTGCCCATTCGCAGAAATTCTGCAGTCCGCCCGGTGTACCGCTGACAGCGTTTACTGCCACGCGGCGGAATACGAACATGATGATCGCGCCCAGCAGCAGGGACATGATGAAAGTATCGAGATTCAGCGCCCAGAATCCCATCGCTTTGGCTTCTTCCGCGCTGTGGGCGATGCCCCACGTACCATCCGGCAACTGACCCCAGGTCAGATTTTGCAGGTGGTGCTTGATATATTCTGCCGAGGTGTGCGCTGCTTCATGAGCCACTTCACCCGTTGCTTGTGCCATTTCGCTGGACATGTTTTAGTCGCTATCTTCAGTCTTGATCTTCAAAAACAACCGGCCTGCCAAAAGCGCCGTTTGCCCCAATACAAAGCCACCCAGAATTGCGAGCGGCGAAAACTTCAGCACTGCAAGGCATAGTGCCAGCAATGCGACGACTGCCAGGAATCGCTCGGCAGCGTAGAAATACATAAGCCGTAATTGTAGATGTGCGTCATGGGCAGAATGCATCGCTGCTCGGGACATCCGCCACGCCAGCAAAGCACCGTTGAGAACAGATACGCCTCCTCCACCTAACACCGCTATCGCATACTGCGGCGAGCTCTTCCAGCCATATGCGACGCCCGTAGCGGCTAAGACAGTCAAAGCTTGCAGCCCGACAACCTTGCGTGCCAATTGTTTTTCTTGGACTTCGGCTTTGAAAAGCGCGAGGATGATAGCGGCGTTTAGAGGAGGTGTCAAACTTTCCCGGTCGGAATTAGCGTCGCTACTGCCTGATTTATCGCCCTTTTCGGAGTCCACCGAGCAGTTCCTCTAAATGATCATTATTGGAATATTCAATGACCAGCTTGCCGCCACCCTTGCTGTTGGATTTGATTTCGACGCGCGCACCCAGATGGGCACTCAATTCTTCCTGCAATTGGTGTGTATCCCGATTTTCTTTTTTGGGGGTTTTCTGGCTTGCTGCTTTCCCGGGTGACTGCTCGCCTTGCTGCTGCACCAGCTTTTCGGCTTCGCGTACCGACAGGCCTTCCAGCACGATCTTGTTCGCCAGCAGTACTTGTTGCGCGCCTTCGAGCGACAGCAGTGAGCGCGCGTGGCCCATGTCCAAAGACCCTTCCATCAGCATGTCCTGCACGGCTTGCGGCAACTTGAGCAGACGCAGCAAGTTGCTGGCGGCGCTGCGCGAACGGCCGACCGCATCGGCGGCGGCCTGGTGCGTCATCTGGAATTCGTCGATCAGGCGCTGGATACCGATGGCTTCTTCCAGCGGATTCAAATCTTCGCGCTGAATGTTTTCGATCAGCGCCATGGCCAGAGCCGCGTTGTCCGGCACCTTGCGCACAATGACCGGCACGATTTTCAACTCGGCCAGTTGCGCCGCGCGCCAGCGGCGTTCACCCGCGATGATTTCGTAGCCGCCCTCGGCCAGTTCGCGCGCCAGGATCGGCTGCATCACACCCTGCACCCTGATCGAAGCCGCGAGTTCGTTCAGCGATGCTTCATCCATGCGGCTGCGCGGCTGGTATTTGCCGGGCTTGAGTTGCTCGACTTTCAAGTCGCGCAATACATCATTCTGTTTTGAAGTGCTGCTACCGGAAAGCAGCGCGTCCAGGCCGCGCCCCAATCCCTTGATCGGTTTTGCCATGATTTTCCCTTTGTTTAAACTTGTTATGCGGCGACTGCGGTCGCGTTGTTGAGCATTTCGCCCGCCAGCGCCAGATAGGCCAGCGTTCCCTTGGATTGGCTGTCGTGGTACAGCGCCGGAATACCGAAGCTGGGCGCCTCGGCCAGACGCACGTTGCGCGGAATGACGGTGCGATAGACCTTGTCGCCGAAGTGTTGCTGCAGTTGGTCGGAGACTTGTTGCGCGAGTGCATTGCGCGGATCGAACATGGTGCGCAGCAAACCTTCGATCTCCAGATCCGGATTCAGGTTCTCGCGCACTTTGCGGATGGTGTTGACCAGGTCGCTCAGGCCTTCCAGCGCGTAGTATTCGCACTGCATGGGGATCATCACCGATTTGGCGGCGCACAATCCGTTCAGCGTAAGCAGGTTCAGCGCGGGCGGGCAATCGACCAGGATGTAATCGTATTCGTTCAGGTACGGAGCCAGTTCTTCCTTCAGGCGCATTTCGCGCCCTTCCACATCCACCAGTTCGATTTCGGCACCGGCCAATTCGCGGTTCGCCGGCAATATGTCGTATTTGCACGATTCGGATTTGATGCGCGCTTCAGCGATGGTTTTTTCACCCAGCAGCACGTCGTAAATGGTGGCTTCCAGGTCGGCCTTGTTGATGCCGCTGCCCATGGTGGCATTGCCCTGCGGATCTAGGTCGATCAGCAACACGCGTTGTTTCGCCGCGCCCAGACTGGCCGCCAGATTGACGGTGGTCGTGGTTTTGCCCACGCCGCCTTTTTGATTTGTGATCGCCAATATCTTGCTCATTTTTCTTCCCCCAATACAACCAGACTTCTGGCCGCTTCTAGTTTAGGAACATGCAATGTAACTACTTTTTCAACTTTGATTCCCTCGGGAAGCCGCGCCAGTTCTTGTTCCGGCGCCCCCTTCATGGCAGCCCAGCGACCGCCCTCCGCCAGCAAATGCCGTGTCAACTTTACAAAATCCGCCGCCTCGGCAAATGCACGGGAAATGATCCCGTCAAACTTTTCCTCCACCTGCCACTGCTCTACGCGTTCGCAACGGACTTCCACGTTGCGCAAGCCCAACTCGATGACTGCCTGTTGCACGAAACCGGTCTTTTTGCTGTTGCTGTCCAGCAACGTGAACGACCATTCCGGCCGCATCACCGCTAGAACAATCCCCGGCAAACCCGCCCCGCAACCCACATCCAGCCAGCGTTGCGGCCACAAATGCGGCAGCACAGCCAGACTATCAAGCAAGTGGTTACTTACCATCTGCTCAGCCTGGCGTATAGCGGTGAGGTTGTACACGCCGTTCCATTTATGCAGCAATGCCAGATAATCCAGCAATTTCTTCTGTTGTTCCGGCGTTACTTCCACGCCCATTTCGGCGATGCCCGCCGTTAATTGTTGCGCCAGGTTCATGCCGCTTTGTCTTGTTTGAAGCCCCGCTTCAAATGCACCAGCAACAAGGAAATCGCGGCCGGGGTTACGCCCGAGATGCGCCCTGCCTGTCCTACTGTCTGCGGCTGATGCTGATTCAGTTTCTGCCGGACTTCAATCGACAAGCCGCGCACCACTGAATAATCCATATTGGCCGGCAATTGCGTCGTTTCGTGGCCTTCCTGGCGCGCGATCTCGTCCTGTTGGCGCTCGATATAGCCTTGATATTTCGCCAGAATTTCGACTTGCTCGGCGACTTCGGACGCCTCAGTCGCTTGCGCGCCGGGCAAGGTCATCAAGGTTGCGTAGCTTACTTCGGGACGGCGCAGCAAATCGTAGAGGCAATATTCGCGCTCGATCTCCTTGCCCAGCACGCGCTCGGCATCGGCCTTGTCCAGCATGCGCGGATTCACCCAGGTTGTTTTCAGGCGTTCCAGTTCGCGCGCAATTTTTTCGCGCTTTTCCTCAAAGGCTTGCCAGCGCGCGTCGTCCACCAGACCCAGCTTGCGGCCGGTTTCGGTGAGGCGCATGTCGGCATTGTCTTCGCGCAATTGCAGGCGGTATTCCGCGCGGCTGGTGAACATGCGGTACGGCTCGGAAATGCCGCGCGTGATCAGGTCATCCACCATTACGCCCAGGTAGGCCTCGTCGCGTCGCGGACACCAGGCTTCTTTTTCCTGGGCTTGCAGCGCGGCATTCACGCCGGCCAGCACGCCCTGCGCGGCGGCTTCTTCGTAACCCGTCGTTCCGTTAATCTGTCCGGCCAGGAACAGTCCGCCCACAGTTTTGCTTTCCAGCGAGATCTTCAATCCGCGCGGATCGAAATAGTCGTATTCGATGGCATAACCAGGGCGCGTGATATGCGCGTTCTCCAGTCCCTTGATCGAGCGCACCAACGCCAGTTGGGTGTTGTAGGAAAGGCTGGTCGAGATGCCGTTGGGATAAATTTCGTTCGTGGTCAGCCCTTCCGGCTCCAGAAAAATCTGGTGCGAGGACTTGCCTGCAAAACGCGTGATCTTGTCCTCGATGGAAGGACAATAGCGTGGGCCCACTCCCTCGATAACGCCCGTAAACAAAGGCGACTCGTCCAATCCATTGCGAATAATCTCATGCGTGCGCTCGTTGGTCTGGGTGACCCAGCACGGCATTTGCCTCGGATGTTGCGACGCATGGCCCAAGAAGGAGAACACCGGAACCGGGGTATCGCCATGTTGTTCCTGCATCACGGAGTAATCGATGCTGCGCCCGTCGATGCGCGGCGGCGTACCGGTTTTCAGGCGCCCGATGGGCAGGCCCAGTTCGCGCAAATTCTGCGCGAGCCCTATCGAAGGCGGATCGCCCGCGCGGCCAGCTGGATAATTCGTCAAGCCCACGTGCACCAATCCGGCGAGAAAGGTTCCGGTCGTCAGCACGACTGTTTTGGCGTAGTAACTCAGGCCCAGCTGGGTCTGCACACCTACGACACGTCCTTGTTCTATCAGAAGTTTTTCAGCAGGTTGCTGAAACAGCAGTAGGTTGGGCTGGTTTTCCAGGCGTCTGCGGATTGCCAGTTTGTACAGCGCGCGGTCAGCTTGCGCGCGCGTCGCGCGGACTGCCGGACCTTTGGATGCGTTCAGGATGCGAAATTGAATCCCACCTTCGTCCGTCGCGGCCGCCATGGCGCCACCCAGCGCGTCTACTTCCTTGACTAAATGGCCTTTTCCGATTCCGCCGATGGACGGATTGCAGGACATCACGCCCAGCGTTTCGATGTTATGGGTAAGCAGAAGTGTGGCGCAACCCGCGCGGGCACTGGCCAGAGCGGCTTCCGTTCCGGCATGACCGCCACCGATCACGATGACATCGAATTGTTTCGGGTCGCGCATTCGACATCCACAAAAATGAGGACGCGCATCATAACTCAAAAATAATTCCCGACCCTAACTTTGCGCGGCGAATTGTTTCACGTGAAACACTCTTAAGGTCATTTCCCGATACAAAAGCGGCTGAAAATCTCTCCGAGCAGGTCATCGGCACTGAATTCACCCGTAATACTGCTGAGGGCGCCCTGCGCCTCGCGCAATTCTTCGGCGAATAACTCGGGATGAGCCAGCTGTTGTTTCGCATCGAGCAGATGCTGCTCTGCGCTGGAAAGCGCTTCCAGATGCCGCGCCCGTGCCATGAACACGCCGGTTTCCTGATGCCAGCCTATGGTTTCCAGCAGCTTTTCCTGCAACGCTTCCATACCGGCGCCTGTCTTGGCCGAGAGATAGAGGTGACATTCCCCGTTGCGCATTTCCACACCTGTAGAATGGCCGCTCAGGTCGATCTTGTTGTGCAGATACAGGCGGGGAATCCTCGCAGGCAGTTGTGCCAGTATGGCCTGGTCTTCCGGTTCGGTACGTTGTTGCGATTCGTCCAGCAATACCAGCACCACGTCGGCTCTTGTCAGCGCCAGTTGCGTGCGGGCAATGCCCATTTGTTCCACTACATCTGCCGTTTCGCGCAGCCCGGCGGTATCGATCAGGTGCAATGGCACGCCCTTCACCTGAAGCGCCTGACGTATGGCATCGCGGGTGGTGCCGGGTATCTCGCTTACCAGCGCCACTTCCTCCCCTGCCAGCCGGTTGAGCAGGCTGGACTTCCCGGCATTGGGAGCGCCCACCAGCACCACCTGCGCGCCTTCGCGCAAGATACTGCCCAATTTTGCCAGGCCTTCGATGCGCGCCACTTCCCGAAGCAACGCATCAAGTTTGCTGGCACATAGCTCGCGGTCGCTAGCGTCGATCTCTTCTTCGGGAAAATCCAGGGTCGCTTCAACCAGCATGCGCAGGTCGATCAGCTGCGCAACCGCGCTGTTTACGGCTGCGGAGAACTCGCCCTGCAAGGAGCGCATGGCACTGCGGGCGGCTTGTTCGGTGGTGGCGTCGATAAGATCGGCCACGCTTTCAGCCTGGGCCAGGTCCATCTTGTCGTTGAGGAAGGCGCGCTGGGTGAATTCCCCCGGTTGCGCCAAGCGCGCACCTAGCTCAAGACAGCGCTGCAGCACGGATTGCAGCACGGCAGGACCACCGTGACCCTGCAGTTCCAGCACTTCTTCGCCGGTGTAGGAATGCGGTGCAACAAAGAGCAATGCGATACCCTGATCCAGGGTCGTGCCGTCAGATGCTAAAAAGGGAGTGTATGTGGCTAGTCTGGGAGTGAGTTGGCGTCCGGTCAGTGCGGAAGCCATTTCTGCCAGCCCCCGCCCGGATACCCGCACCACGCCGATGCCACCGCGCCCGGGGGCGGTGGCGATCGCCGCGATATTGTCAGGCTTTGGCAACACCTTTGGTTGCGGCCTCTGTGCCGCGCGTGATGTACCACTGCTGGGCGATGGAAAGCAGGTTATTCACGACGGAATACAGCACCAGCCCGGCCGGGAAGAAGAAAAACACGACGCTAAACACGATGGGCATGATTTGCATAAGCTTGGCCTGCATCGGATCCGGCGGCACCGGATTGAGCTTGGTCTGAACCATCATGCTGATACCCATGATGAGCGGCAGAACGTAATACGGATCGGTTGCGGACAAGTCGGTGATCCAGCCGAAGAACGGCGCATGACGCAGCTCAACGCTGGACAGGATCGCCCAGTACAGGGCGATGAACACCGGAATCTGGATCAGCATGGGCAGGCAGCCGCCCAGCGGATTGATCTTCTCGGTTTTGTACAACTCCATCATGGCCTTGTTCAGGCGCTCGCGGTCATCTCCGTATTGCTTCTTGATTTGTTCCAGCTTGGGCGCCACCACGCGCATCTTGGCCATGGAGCGGTAACTCGTCGCCGACAGGGGGAAGAACGCCAGCTTGATCAACACGGTCAACAGGATGATGGAAACGCCCCAGTTATTGACCCAGTCGTTGATGTGCAGCATCAGCCAGAACAACGGCGTGGAGAAGATCGTCAGCCAGCCGTAATCCACGGTCAGTCCAAGTCCGGGCGCAATTTCGTCCAGCTTGGTTTGCGCCGGACCGGCATACAGTGTGGAGGAGATACGCCCTGTTTGTCCCGGTTCAATGCTGGCGACGGGCAGGATTACCCCGGCCGAGAACTCTTTGCCATCCAGTTTTCTGGTGTAAAACTCACGCGATCCTTTGCTGGCTGGCAGCCAGGCAGCCACAAAATAGTGCTGCAGCATGCCGATCCAGCCGTTGTCGGGGTTGGCGGGCAATTTGACTTTGTTTTTCTCGATGTCGGAGAACTCGACCTTCTGAAATTTCTCCAGATCGGTGTAAATCGCCGGGCCCGTAAAGGTCGGGACAAACTTGGAAGAGCCTGCAACAGGCTCGGAGTCGCGAACGAACTGGTAATAGGCCGAGGGCAACAATGCCTCCTTGCCCAGGTTTTCGATTTCGTAGGCCACATCCACCAGATAGCTGCCGCGATGGAAGGTGTACACCTTGGTAACACGAGCCGCACTCGAATCCAGCGCGGTCAGGCGTACTTCAACAGTGTCCTTGCCTTCGGCCAGGCGGTATTCATCGCTTGCGGCCGTGTAATTGGCGTTATGTGTCGGCAATCCTTTGCCCAGCAGACCGGATTGGGCGACATAAATATGCGCGTCCTTCTGTTGCAGCAGGGTAAACGGCTTGGTTTGATCGTCGGTGTCTTTGTGCGTCAGCAGCTCCAGATGCTGAAGATTGCCGCCGGCAGTATTGATTTCCGCCGCAAAGGTGTCGGTCGTTACAACGATTTTCTTTCCTGCGGGAACCTTCTGGGCCTCGGCTGGCGCTGCCGTAACTGTGGCCACATCCGCTGCGGACTGTGCCTGTCTGGCCGGTGCCACCGGTATGGAAGGATCTGCCGGTGTCGTTTGTGCAACCGGGACAACAGGTTGATTCTGGCGTACCCACTCGCTCCAGAGCAAGAACAGTGAGAAAAAGAAAATCATGAATAAGAACAACCGCCGCATGTCCATCAACGTTCCACCTGTATTTTAGTTATGGGACGGGGTCGTACCCGCCCGAATTCCAAGGATTACAACGAATTACCCGCTTGACCGTCAACCACAGCCCTTTCAGGGCACCATATTTGGTAATTGCCTCAAGAGAATACTGCGAACATGAGGGACTGAAGCGACAAGATTGGGGAAGTACGGGGCTAAGCAGAAGTTGATATCCCCGAACCAGAAGCAGCAGTATTTTTTTCATTTTGGCGCCAGCACGGTTTTCAGCATTTCACCCAGGGTAGTTCTCGCTTCGGCGAGATCTTGTTTGGGTAAAGGTTTGCGCAGCCGTATTACCACGTCCAGCGCTATTCCATGCCGTGCACATTTACGAAAACACTCGCGAATCAATCGTTTGGCAACGTTTCTCTGGGTCGCAGCCGGGACGATCCGTTTGCTGACCGACATGCCCAGCCGCGCATGCCCTGAAGCGTTTGTTTCGCTATGGACGGCAAACCACGATCTGGTTTGTGCCCTTTGTTGCAGTATCCGGGTAAACCCCTCCCGGCGCGATAATCGGTAGCGCCGGGGTAAAGTCAGAACTTCCCTGGGCTCACACGCCAAGACGGACACGGCCGCGCGCGCGACGGGCTGCAATAACAGCGCGACCGCCCTTGGTTTTCATGCGTACCAGAAAGCCGTGAGTGCGTTTTCTCTTGGTAACTGAAGGTTGGTATGTACGTTTCATGCTAGCTCCTGACTGGTTTATCTGTTGAAAAGCGCGCGATTACAATCGTTAGCGCGAATCCTGTCAAGTCTTTTTATGCTGTGGATAACTTTTGGCAGAGCTTGTAGAATGCGATGCAATCTTTGCACTACATTTTCTGCCTATGTCTGCCACGAGTTTGTCTGGTAGCTGCCTGAGTTTTTTCAGAGAACAGCTGCCATTACAACAATACAATTCATGGATTAAACCGTTGATTTTCGAGATCGACGGAGACAAACTTGTGCTCACGGCGCCCAACAGCTTCACGCTACGCATTGTACAGGAGCGCTTTCTGGGGGAAATTTCCAAACGTGCCCTGCCATTCTTCGCTAATCCACCCCAGATCGAACTGCGTATCGAGAAGCGCGGTGCCAAGCAGGAACAGCGAGTTGTCGCAGAACCCGCGCCCAGCAAGCCTGTCGCAGCTGCGGCTAAAACGACCAAAAATCAAAACAAGCTTAATCCCGCGCTGATTTTCGATACTTTCGTCACCGGCAAAGCCAACCAATTGGCGCATGCGGCAGCCATCCAGGTCGCCGAAACACCGGGTGTAGCCTATAACCCGTTGTTTATTTATGGTGGTGTAGGTCTGGGCAAGACTCACTTGTTGCAATCCATCGGTAACCTGGTCAGCAAGCAGAATCCCCAGGCAAAAGTTTGCTACATCCACGCCACCAACTACATTTCCGGCGTCGTACGCGCATTCCAGACGAAAAACTTCGATGAATTCAAACAATTCTACAATTCACTGGATTTGTTGCTGATCGACGACATCCAGTTCATTGCCGACAAACCGGGCACGCAACAGGAATTTTTCTATACCCTGAATTCCCTGATTGATACGAATAAACAAGTTGTTATCACTTGCGATACGTTTCCAAAAGAGATCACTGGCATCGAGCCGCGCCTGACTTCCCGCTTCACTTGTGGGCTGACGGTGGCCATTGAACCGCCGGGTCTGGAGATGCGCGTAGCCATTTTGCTGCAAAAGTCTGCCGCAAGCGGCTCACCAATCAGCGAAGACGTTGCTTTCTTCATCGCCAAACACGTCCGTTCGAACATCCGCGAGTTGGAAGGTGCGCTTAACCGCATCGAGGCCTACGCCCGTTTCCACAAACGCCAGATATCCATCGAGCTGGCCAAGGAAGCGCTTAAAGACCTGCTGGCAGCGCAGAACAAACAAGTTTCCATGGAAAATATCCAGAAAACGGTCGCCGATTTCTACCGCATCAAGATCGTCGACCTGCTTTCCAAAAAACGCACCCGCATCATCGCCCGGCCACGCCAGATCGCGATGTGCCTGGCGCGCGAACTCACCCAGCTTAGCTTGCCCGAAATTGGCAATGCTTTTGGCGGCAGGGACCATTCAACCGTTTTGCACGCCTGTAAAACAATCGAATCCCTAAGAAATTCGGATTCGGCACTGAATGCAGATTTCAATTTATTGAACCAGACGTTACGGGGTTAGCCATGTATACCCTGTGCATAATTTGTAGATGAAGTGGTAATTTGAACAGCAGGGAAAAGTTATACACAAATAGTACCCAGGGTCAGGGGGAGTTTTCAGCAGGGAATTTATTGGTTAACTAATTAAAATATATTGAGAAATTTGGATGTCCACAAATTTCTTGCCTATTATTAAGATTGTTAAGAATTTAAAGAAAGAAACATATGTTCATCAAACAAATCGATAGAAACGAACTCCTGAAACCATTGCAAGCCGTAGTCGGTATAGTGGAACGAAAGCAGCCCTTGCCTATCCTTTCCAACGTCCTGATGAAAAAGAACAAGGACGGAGTCAGATTCATCACCACCGATCTGGAGATCCAGATCGAAGCCCAGCTCAAGACAAGCATTGATGGAGCGGAAAGTTCGATCACCATCTCAGCCAAAAAGCTGCAGGAAATACTGAGAGCCATTCCGGACAACAGCATCGTTTCCCTGGATGATCAGGACAGCAAACTGCTGGTCAAGGCAAACAAGAGCCGCTTTAGCCTGCAGACATTGCCGGCGCAGGATTTTCCGATGCTTTCAGAGCAATTGGTTGGTGCTTCCAAGGTAGAGATCGAACAAGGCGTGCTACGCCGTCTGCTGAGTTCCGTGCAATACGCCATGGCACAGCAAGACATCCGCTATTACCTGAATGGCGTGTTGCTGGTCATTGAGGGCACTTCCATTAAATTGATTGCCACGGACGGACACAGACTGGCCTTCATTAATGAAGAATTGAAGGAAAGCCACAAGAAGCAGGAAGTGATTCTTTCCCGCAAGACAGTGAATGAGTTGTTGAAGCTGCTGGGCGATACAGAAGATAAGGTTCAACTGGAACTGGCAGAGAAACAAGTGCGTATCTCTTTTGCCGATGTGGTGCTGACGTCCAAAGTGATCGACGGTAAATTCCCCGACTACAACCGTGTGATCCCGACCCATACCAATCACCTGACTCTGGATCGTCTGACAGTCCTGCAGGCTTTGCAGCGCGCAGCCATCCTGTCGAACGAGAAGTTCCGTGGCGTACGTTTACTGCTGACCGAGAAGAATCTGCGCATCATCAGCAGCAACAGCGAACAGGAAGAAGCCCAGGAAGATATTGAAAACGACTACAAGGGCGAACCTCTGGATATCGGATTCAACGTGAACTACCTGCTGGACGGGATTAATAACATCAGCACCCAGACAGTCACCCTCTCCTTTGGCGATCAAAACAGCAGCCTGTTGATCACTATCCCGGAAAAAGCAGATTACAAGTATGTCGTTATGCCGATGCGTATCTAACTTGTTCCACGTGAAACAGTAACGAAAGTATAAAAATACACATGAGCGATAACTACGACGAATCAAGTATTCAACAACTCGAAGGTCTGGAAGCAGTACGCAAGCGTCCCGGCATGTATATCGGCGATACCTCCGATGGCACCGGTCTGCACCATATGGTGTTCGAGGTGGTGGATAACGCTATCGACGAGTCTCTGGCCGGACACTGCGACGACATCAAGGTCATTATTCATGGCGACAACTCAATTTCCGTATCCGACAACGGCCGCGGCATTCCCATTGGTATCAAGTTCGACGATAAGCACGAACCCAAACGGTCCGCAGCCGAGATCGTGCTGACCGTGCTGCATGCAGGCGGCAAGTTCAACCAGAACAGCTACAAAGTATCCGGCGGTCTGCACGGCGTGGGCGTCTCCTGCGTCAACGGTCTGTCCGAATGGCTCAAGCTGACGACCTACCGTGACGGCAAGAAATTCGGACTTGAGTTTGTTCGCGGTGCAGTCAAGGATCGCCTGATCGAGAACCAGAAAGGCGTCGAAGTCTCCCCGGTGCGTGAACTGGGCGAAAGCAACAAGCGCGGTACCGAAGTCCACTTCCTGGCCGACAAGGAAATATTCGGTCTGGTAGAGTTCCACTACGAAATTCTGGCCAAGCGCCTGCGCGAACTATCCTTCCTGAATAACGGCGTCAAGATCGAACTGGTCGACCAGCGCACCGGCAAGAGCGAGAACTTCGCCTATTCCGGCGGCGTGCGCGGTTTCGTCGAGTACATGAACAAGAGCAAAGCGGTATTGCACCCCAAGTGTTTTCAAGCTACTGGCGAAAAGGACAACATCACCGTCGATGTCGCCATGCAATGGAACGACAGCTATTCCGAGGTTGTGCAGTGCTTCACCAATAACATCCCCCAGCGCGACGGCGGCACCCACATGACCGGCCTGCGCATGGCCATGACTCGCGTGATCAACAAATACATCGAGGACAACGAGCTGGCGAAGAAAGCCAAGGTAGACACCACCGGAGACGACATGCGCGAAGGCCTGACCTGTGTGTTGTCGGTCAAGGTGCCGGACCCCAAGTTCTCCTCCCAGACCAAAGATAAACTCGTTTCCAGCGAAGTGCAGCCAGCCGTGAACGAGGTCGTATCGCAGAAGCTGGCCGACTTTCTGTTAGAGAACCCGGTCGACGCCAAGATCATTTGCGGCAAGATCATCGATGCCGCCCGCGCCCGCGACGCTGCCCGCAAGGCGCGCGAACTGACGCGCCGCAAAGGCATCCTGGATGGCATCGGCCTGCCCGGCAAACTGGCCGACTGCCAAGAGAAGGATCCCGCCCTGTCCGAGCTGTATCTGGTTGAGGGTGACTCCGCCGGCGGCTCCGCCAAGCAGGGCCGCGACCGCAAGTTCCAGGCTATCCTGCCGCTCAAGGGCAAGATCCTCAACGTCGAGCGCGCCCGCTTCGAGAAGCTGATTTCTTCGCAAGAAATCGCCACCCTGATCACTGTGCTGGGTACCGGCATAGGCAAAGAGGAATACAACGCCGACAAGCTGCGTTACCACCGCATCATCATCATGACCGACGCGGACGTGGACGGCGCACACATCCGCACCCTGCTGCTCACCTTCTTCTACCGCCAGATGCCGGAACTGGTCGAGCGCGGCCATATCTACATTGCCCAGCCGCCGCTGTACAAGATCAAGCAGGGCCGCGACGAACGCTATCTGAAGGACGAGCACGAGCTCAAGAACTACATGCTCGGCTCCGCCCTTAACAACGCCGCGTTCTATCCCGCGCTGGACGCCACGCCCATCCAGGGCGAAGCGCTGGGCGAGATCGCCAAGCAATACTTCCTGGCCGAAGCCGTCATCGACCGCCTCTCGCACTTCATCGCGCCCGAAGCCAGCCACGCCCTGCTCATCCTGCCCGCCCTGTCGCTGGACGACGAAGCCAAGGCAAAGGAAAGCGCCAAGCTGCTGGAAGATGTCTGCGGCGGCGTCATCCGCGCCGAAGTCGAGACCGACATCAACGGCGAACTGCGTCTGCGCTTGGAAAAGCTGTTCCACGGCAACTACTCGCTGAGCTACCTGGACCGCGAGTTCCTGCAAAGCGGCGACTACGTGCAGATCCGCCAGACCGCCGACGCGCTCAACGGCCTGATCTCCCCCACCTCTTACGCCATGCGCGGCGAACAGAAGCGCGGCGTGACCAGCTTCAAACAGGCCATCGAGTGGCTGCTGGAAGACGCCAAAAAGGGTGTCGCCATCCAGCGCTACAAAGGTCTGGGCGAGATGAACCCCGAGCAACTGTGGGAGACCACTATGGACGTGAAGAACCGCATCCTGCTCAAGGTGCGTATCGAGGATGCGGTGGGAGCGGACGAGATATTCACGACGCTGATGGGGGATGTTGTTGAGCCGCGTCGTGCGTTTATTGAGAAGAATGCGTTGGGTGTGAAGAATCTGGATGTTTAACTGATAAATAAACACAGAAAACCGGCTATGGACAAGGAAAAAACAAAACTACCAACATGTTTTGTAATCATGCCGATCTCAGATACTCATGGGTATGAAAGCGGCCATTTTGGGCGCGTGTATGAGCACATTCTCAAGCCAGCAATTATTCAGGCTGGCTATGTACCGGTTAGAGCAGACGATGCTGTGAAGACTGATTACATTGTTGTAGGAATCATTCAACAAATTGTTGAATCTGAAATGGTAATTTGCGATTTCAGCGCAAGGAATCCAAATGTTATGTACGAACTCGGTGTTCGGCATGCATTCAATAAACCTGTAGCCTTGATTAAGGATCGACGAACAGAAAAGGTTTTTGATATACAGGGGCTTCGCTATGTGGAATATGACGATAGCTTGCGAATTGATACAGTCCAAAAAGACATATTAAAAATATCAGCTGCTATTTCTGAAACTGCAAAAGCAGGTGCTGAAAACCTAAACTCAGTAGTCCAACTGGCAGGAATCAAAGCCGCAGATGTTCCTGCGGGTCAAACTGTTTCAGCTGATACTCAATTGCTGCTTTCTGCGATTGCGGCACTTGAAAAGCGGGTTGAAGCTTCAGAAAGTGGTTTGAGACAATCATCAAGATTTTTCAAAACAGAGGATGAGAGGGTCGTATTCACAGATGGCACTGAAGCGGCTATCAACAATATTGTTTACGACGCTCAGGGTGAAAAAATTGGTTTACTGGTGGATATTCACCCAATGGAGGAAAAAATATTTGTTCGCCAGGAATCGGGAAAAATTATTCCATTTTCTGCCACATCAATAAAGTCAAAAGGGATGTCTCTCTATCCATTCTAGGTTGGCAATGCGCCAAAGAACATGAGAGCGGTAGAGGGGGGTTGTGCAAAGCAATTCTTGCACTGGAATCAAAATATATTGGGTATCGTTTTACTCCACCTAACCTACACCCCAATAACCACAGGCCTTCCAGCGTAGGCCGCTCAAAACGCGCTACAAGCGACTTTCAGGATGCTGGTGAGGGGTAGGGTCCAAGTAGAATAATCCGCCCCTGGTGCGATAAGCTCGCCACGAGCGGATTTGAAGGGCTGACTTATTTCTTGGTGGTCTTCTTTGCCGCTGGTTTTTTCGCAGCAGGTTTGGCGGCGACTTTCTTGGTGGCTGTTTTCGTTGTCGTTGTCTTGGCTTTGGTCGTCGCCGTCTTGGTGGTTTTCTTGACCGCCGGTTTTTCAGCCGCAGTTTTGGCTGTTGCTTTCTTCACCGTCGTCTTGGCTTTCGGAGCAGCTTTTTCCTTGGCGGTCTTTGCCTTGGTCGTCGCTTTCTTGGCCGCAGGTTTCCGCGCTGTCTTCGCCTTGCCTGTCCCACCCTTCGCTGCTTTCGCGGCGATCAATTCAAGTGCTTCTTCCAGCGTGACTGCTTCCGGTGTCACGTCCTTGGGCAGGGTCGCATTGACCTTGCCGTGGCGTACGTAGGGGCCGTAGCGACCGCTACAGACTTCGACTGGGGCCTTGTCGGCCGGGTGTTCGCCCAGCGCACGCAATACGGTGTTGCCGCCGGTCTTGGCTTGCGCCAGCAGTTCCACGGCGCGATCCAGGCCGATGTCGAAGATACTGTCGGTGCGCGGAATGGATTTGAATTTGCCGTCATGGCCGATGTAGGGACCGAAGCGGCCGATGTTGACGATGACCTTCTTGCCCGACTCGGGGTGAGTGCCGACTTCGCGCGGAAGCGAGAGCAGCTTTAGAGCTGAGGCAAGATCGGCTGTCTCCAGCGGCATCTCTTTCTGCCAGGAGACGCGTTTGGGTTTGGTCTTGGCGCCCTCTTCCACTTCGCCAAGCTGAACGTAAGGTCCGTAAGGTCCGCGCAGCAACAACACGATCTGCCCGGTCTCCGGATGCACGCCCAGTTCCTTGCGTGATTCGCCCGCGTCCTCTTCGCCGCCGAGACTGCGCGTGTAATCGCACTCCGGATAGCCGGTGCAACCGATGAAGCTGCCGCGCTTGCCGAGACGTTTGGACAGGGGCTTGCCGCATTTCGGGCAGGGCTCCTCGAGAATCTCTGTGCCCGGACGATCGACGTCCTTCTTCTCGCCCAGCAGTTTGTTAAAGCCTTTCCAGAATTCTTCGAGTACCGGAATCCAGTCGCGCTTGCCCTCGGAGATATCGTCGAGCTCGTCTTCCAGGTTCGAGGTGAATCCGTAATCCACGTAGCGCGTGAAGTGTTCGTTGAGGAACTTGATGACCACGCGACCCACGTCAGTCGGCATGAAACGTTTCTTGTCGAGCGTTGCATACTCGCGCGCCTGCAGCGTGGAGATGATGGTGGCGTAAGTGGAAGGACGGCCGATGCCGTATTCTTCCAGCGCCTTCACCAGACTCGCTTCGGAGAAGCGAGGCGGCGGTTGCGTGAAGTGCTGCTCACCATACAGTTTTTCAATGGGCAGCACATCGCCTTCGACCAGCGGCGGCAACTTGGCGCTGTCTTCTTCTTCGGCATCATCCACGTCTTCCATGTACACGCCGATGAAGCCGGGGAACACCAAGGTCTGGCCGGAGGCGCGGAACAGGGTGTCGTCGCTGCTTAAACGGATGTCGACGCTCACGGTGTCGAAACGCGCGGGCGACATCTGGCTGGCCAGCGTGCGCTTCCAGATCATCTCGTACAGCCGCATCTGGTCGATGTTGAGATGGTCGCGCAGGCTGTCTGGTGTGCGCAGGATCGAAGTCGGGCGGATCGCCTCGTGCGCTTCCTGCGCGTTCTTGGCTTTGCTCTTGTAGACGGGCTGCTTGGCCGGCAGGTACTCGGCGCTGAAGTTGTCGCCGATGTACTGGCGAATCTCGGCCACGGCTTCGTTCGCCAGATTCACCGAGTCGGTACGCATGTAGGTGATCAGACCAATTGTTCCCCCACCAATATCGACGCCTTCGTACAACGATTGCGCGGTGCGCATGGTGCGGTCGGAGGTCATGCCCAGTTTGCGCACGGCTTCCTGTTGCAGGGTCGAAGTCGTGAACGGTGCGGTCGGGCTGCGTTGCTTGGCCTTCTTCTCGACGCGCACCACTTTTGGCGGCAACTTGGCGTCATTCAGTTTGGCGTGGATGGCGTCGTATTCGGCCTGGCTGCCGATGCTGAGTTGCTCCAGCTTCTTGCCCTGGAATTGGAACAGCTTGGCAGTGAACGGGATGCTGTTCTTAAGGCTGTCCAGATGCACCGACCAATATTCCTGGCTCTTGAACTTCTCGATCTCGAGTTCGCGCTCGACAATCAGACGCAGCGCGGGACTTTGCACGCGGCCCGCCGACAAGCCGGGGCGAATCTTGCGCCACAGCAGCGGAGAGAGATTGAAACCAACCAGGTAATCCAGCGCGCGACGCGCCTGCTGCGCATTTACCAGCGGGATGGAAATTTCGCGCGGATTCGCAACGGCCGCTTTTACAGCGGATTCGGTGATCTCGTGGAACACCACGCGCTGCATGGTTTTGCCCTTGAGTGCGCGCTTGCCTTTCAGCAGTTCCGAGATGTGCCAGGCAATCGCCTCCCCTTCTCTATCCGGGTCAGGCGCCAGGTAGATGTGATCGGCGGCAGCTGCTGCCTTGGCGATTTCATCGACGTGCTTGGCGTTGCGCGCGATGGTTTCGTACTTCATGGCGAAGTTGTCGTCGGGATCGACGGCGCCGGTTTTCGGAATAAGGTCGCGTACGTGGCCGTACGAGGCGAGGACTTCAAAGTCCTTGCCCAAATATTTCTTCAGGGTCTTGGCCTTGGCCGGAGACTCTACGATAAGCAGGTTGGATGCCATTTAAGGTTAGTGTGCCTGGGCTATGTCGGTGGGTGTGAGAAGGTCTTCAATCAGCATCGGGTCGAGGTCTTCATGTTGGCTCCACAACACCATCAGCACGATGAGCTTGAGTTTATCCAGGGACAAACTCTTGCGGCCCAGCGCAAGCACGCGGTCGATGATCATCTCGCGCTCGATCGGGGTGATGACTTTGTTGTGTTCCCAGAAAGAGAGGAAGCGCAATCCCTCGGGGCCGACGCGCTGCTCCTCGAAGTCTGTGTAAAGACGGATGCCGCTGTGGTTAATGCTCTCGGGATAAGCGGTGCGCGTAAGCTGCTGCAAGCCGGATAACCAGGTCAGCGCCTGATTGATATCGTCTTCTTCAAAGCCTGCCGCGCTCAGTTTTACCGAGAGTTTGTCGTGGTCAGGATAGCTACCGATATCGAAGTAGCTTTCGAAGAGAAAAAGCAGAATGTCGAACATGAATAAGTGTTTTTATGTGATGCGTTGATATAACCCGCCGGGCAAAGAAGCAATGTGTCCGTCGAGTTCCAGTTGCAACAGGATGGCGGATAGCTCGCTTATCGTCAAGCCGCTGCGTTGCGCAAGGCTCTCTGTATCGAGCGGATCGAAGCCCAAATGGGCAAATAGCGGGTGTTCGGGAGCAATACCCACCGTCTTTGCAGTAGTTTGATAACCCAACTCTTCCAGTATGTCGCGCGCGGTTTCTACCAGCTTGGCGCCTTGCTGGATCAGCGCGTGGCAGCCTTTGGATTGCGGCGAATGGATTGAACCGGGAATGGCGAACACCTCCCGCCCCTGCTCAAGCGCCATGCGCGCAGTGATGAGCGAGCCGCTTTGCAGCGAAGCCTCGACCACCAGGCAGCCTTGGCTCAGACCGCTGATAATGCGATTGCGCCGCGGGAAGTTTGCAGCCAGCGGCGGCGTGCCCAGCGAAAATTCGGAAATAATGGTTCCTTCCTGCGCCAGTCGATGTGCCAGTTCGCGGTTGGCAGCGGGATAGACTTTGTCCAGACCGGTGCCGACCACGGCAATGCTGGAACCGGCTCCCAGCAAACCGCCCAGATGTGCGGCAGCATCGATACCATGCGCCATGCCGCTGACAACGCACAACCCGGCATCGGAAATTGAATGCGCAAAAGCCTCTGCATTGCGCAGTCCCTGGGTAGAAGCGTTGCGACTGCCGACGACCGCCAGGGATTTTGCATTCAATAAATCCAGACGGCCTTTGACGTACAGAAGCAAAGGCGGATCGGGCGTGTTGAGCAGAAACTGCGGAAATTCGGCGTCGGCTATAGTGAGTACGCGATTCAGCGGATCTTCCAGCCAAGTGGCGACAGTTGAAAACACGGATTCATCAATACCCGCTGCGATGGCTTGAACCACGGCGGGTTTGACATGTTTGGAAAGTGATGAAACGGAAGCTTGCAGAACGGCTTCCGGTGAACCAAAGACCTGCAACAGTCGTCGCAAGCCTTCGTTACCCAAGCCGGGAGTCTGGCTCAGGGAAATCCACGACGCGAGCGAAGCGTCGAGCGGCATGTTTTACTCGGGCGAGCTCGCGCGATCCAGAATTTGCACCGGCAGGCGGGTTTCCATCACCAGCGCATAGGAAACCTTGTCGAAGACGCGGAAGACGAATACTAGCCCGTAGCGCACGTCGGGCAATACGATATTGCGTTGGAACAGGCTCGAAGTGCGCACAACTTCACCCTTCTGAAACAGCGCGAGCACATGACCATTCTCAATGCCATCGCGACGGCCCTTGTTAAGTGTCACGACTGAATTTTGGCCGGCTTGCACTACGCCACCATAAATGGAAATAATTCTGGCAGAGATGTCCTGATCTGGTGCATGAGGCAAGTAATTGGTGGAAAAACCCGTCATGGCTTGGGCGAAACGGTCGCCTTTTTGAATCTCAAGAACAGAATTGGTTATCCTTAAAGTAGAAAGGTCATCGTCAAACTTTTCTACAGTGGCATCGCCCAGATAAACTACTTCGGTACCCAATACCTCTTTGGTATCCGGATCCTTGAATACCTGGCCGGGGCGATATATCTGCCAGCGTTCACCCTTGTCGTCAGGCATGTATCTCGCGTAGGCGACATCGTTGGTGCCGAGAAGCTGACGCTGTTCGTAGGTACCGACAAGTACGGGAGCACCTTCCAATTCATCCTCCTCGAATACCAAAGGACGGGAAAGGTAGGGGCCGATATGTTTCAGGGAAATCATCGCAATGGCATCGCCTGTGCCCCTGACTTCACGCGCCCTGGGGGAGAGCTTGGTGGCCCCTTCAGCAGAAGAAACATTGCCCTCGGTCATGGAAGGCACTTCACCCGTTGTTTCTCCGCTAGCAGGCGCAGGAGCGAATTCACCTACTTTCAGTGTATGCGTGGTGGGATCGAGATAGACCACATTACCCGGATAAATCCAGTGTGGATCCTTGATCGTGTCCTTGTTGTAACCCCAGATCTGCGGCCACTTCCAGGGGTCCTTGAAGAATTTGGCGGAGATGTCCCAAAGAGTGTCGCCTCTCACCACAACGTAACTTTCAGGCGCGTTTTCCTGTAACTGAAGTTCGTCGGCAAATACGGCAATGGGCAACAGGAGACAAATCAGAGATATAATCTTGCGCATGGAAAACCCCAGCAAAGTAAGGAAAATGCGGTGTGATGTTTGCACGGCGGTTTAAATTCTGCATCTAGTCTCTTCAGTTGGCAAGCTTTTATGGCAATTCTCCCTATCCTTCAGTACCCGGACGAGCGGCTTCACAAGGTCGCCAGGAAGGTCGAACACATAGACCAGTCCATACGCAAGCTGGCGCGCGACATGGCGGAAACCATGTATGCTGCTCCGGGCGTCGGCTTGGCAGCAACCCAGGTTGACAAGCACATTTGCCTGATTGTGATCGACATATCGGAAACGCATGACGATCTCAGGGTATTCATCAACCCTGAATTGGTGGAAAGTCAGGGCGAGAAAGTTAACGAGGAAGGCTGCCTGTCGGTTCCCGGTATCTACGAGAAAGTCAGCCGCGCCGAGTTTGTTACCGTAAAGGCCCAGGACGAAAACGGCAAAACCTTCACACTCAAGGCAGAGGGATTGATGGCAGTGTGCATCCAGCACGAGATGGATCATCTGTTGGGCCATGTGTTCGTCGAGCACTTGTCGCACCTCAAACAAACCCGAATCCGCGCCAAGCTGAAAAAGCAGCGGCGCGAGACACTCTAAGACCGGCTACGTGAAAATCATTTTTGCAGGAACACCGCAGTTTGCAGCCAGCGCATTGGCGACGCTGATCAAAGATCATCAGATCATCGCCGTGCTGACGCAGCCGGATCGTCCATCCGGGCGCGGCATGCAACTTACAGCGAGTCCGGTAAAACAACTCGCGTTGCAGCACGGTTTGCCGGTGCTGCAACCCGCCTCGCTGAAAACAGAAGAAGCACAGCAGACCATTGCGCAACTCGATGCCGATCTGATGGTAGTCGCTGCGTACGGCCTGATTCTGCCCAAAGCGGTATTGCAAATGCCGCGCCTTGGCTGCCTGAACATACACGCTTCCCTGCTGCCGCGCTGGCGCGGGGCGGCACCCATTCAGCGCGCCATTCTGGCGGGCGATGCCGAGACCGGTATCACCATCATGCAAATGGATGAGGGACTGGATACCGGTGACATGCTGCTGAAAAAATCCTGTGCCATTGCCGCGGACGAAAATGCGCAGACCCTGCATGACAAGATGGCAGAGTTGGGTGCACACGCCATCGTCGAGGCACTGCAGAAAATGGAACAGGGAAAGCTGGTCCCTGAAAAGCAGGATGCGCAGCTGGCCACCTATGCCGCCAAGCTGACCAAGAGCGAAGCGCAACTGGATTGGAAACAGGATGCGGTGCAACTGGAGCGCGCAGTACGCGGGTATTTTCCTTTTCCAACGGCCAACACATTGTTCGGCGAAACGCCGATCAAGATACTGCGCGCCCAACTGGCAGAAGGTAAACATGGCGAGCCGGGCCAGGTTGTTGCGACGGACAAGGAACGTATTATTGTTGCCTGCGGAAAAGGCACGCTTGCACTGGAGGTATTGCAGAAACCCGGCGGCAAGCCGCTGCCCGTTGCGCAATTCGTGCAAGGTCTGCCGATCAAAGTGGGCGACCGCTTCATTACAGCCTGACCATGCAGCACGTTCAACTCGAAGCAGCCAAAACAGTAAACAGGGTCGTTCATGGCGGGCGCAATCTCACGCAGGTATTAAGCGAAACGCTGCGCAGACAGTCAGGTTTTTCCGCGCAGGAGCGCGGAGCTTTGCAGGACTTGTGCTACGGCACACTGCGCCATTACTCGCGTCTTGTCAGCTTCCTGGATAATCTGCTGGAGCGACCGCTGCAGGATTCAGCCTTGCAAAGCTTGTTGCTGGTCGCGCTCTATCAATTGCAGCACACCAAAGCCGGACAACATGCCGTCGTCGACCAGGCGGTACGCGCGGCGAAAACGGCCTTTCCCTCAGCCGGGGGACTGGTCAACGCGATACTGAGAAATTTTTTGCGCAAACAGCCGGCATTGCAGGAGATGGCCGACCGCAAGGAAGCAAGCCGTTACGCCTATCAGCAGTGGTGGATCGATGCGCTCAAAATGCAGTACGGAGAACAGGCAACAGCGATTCTGGAATCCGGGAACCGGCATCCGCCGATGACTTTGCGCGTCAACGCCAGACATGCCACGGCGGCTGAGTATCAGGCACTGCTGGCATCGCAAGAGATCGCCGCGCGGATGGTCGAGCCGGAAGCATTGATTCTTGAACATCCGCTCGCGGTAGACCGGCTTCCGGAATTTGCCGAAGGTTGGGTGTCGGTGCAGGACGCCGGAGCGCAATACGCGGCGAAAATACTGGATGTGCATAACGGCATGCGCGTACTGGATGCATGCGCGGCACCCGGCGGCAAAGCCGCCCATTTGCTGGAAGCGGCGGACATCGAACTGGTGGCGCTGGACAAGGATGATCAGCGACTGGGACGGGTGCGTGAAAATCTGCAGCGTCTGCAACTGAAGGCGCAAGTAGCCTGCGGCGACGCCGCAAACCCCGAAGATTGGTGGGACGGCAAAACCTTCCAGCGCATTCTGGCCGATGTACCCTGCTCCGCCTCGGGCGTGGTGCGCCGCCATCCGGATATAAAATGGCTGCGCAGACCGCAAGACATCGATAGCTTCGCCGTGCAGCAGTGCCAGATACTGGAATCGTTGTGGCCGCTGCTGGCCGGAGATGGTAAATTGCTTTATGCGACCTGCTCCATCTTTGCGCGCGAAAACCAGCAAGTGATCGCAACATTCCTTGAACAGCACGCCGACGCGCACAGAATTGAGTTGTCTGCATCGGGCATGACTGACGGTCAGTTGTTGCCGAACGAAGAACATGATGGGTTCTTTTATGCATTGCTGCAAAAACAGGCTTGATAGGCTGCTTCGGTCGATTGTATTGACCGGCCTGTGGCTGTGCGCTTCCGCTGCCGTCGCGGATGGCATCTCCATCAGCAAAGCCGAAGCGCGGTTGACAGACGAGGGCTACCAGCTTTCAGCCGACTTCGACATTCAGTTGTCTCCGATGGTGGAAACGGCGCTGAAGCGCGGCGTCACGCTGTATTTCGTCAGCGAACTCACCATCAACCGCTCGCGCTGGTATTGGCTGGATACCGACGTTGCCCGCGAAGAGCAGACTGCCAAGCTTTCGTACAATGCGCTCACCCAGCAATACCGCATTACGCACGGCGCCCTGTTCCAGAGCTTCCTCGATTTGAAAGATGCGCTGAATGTGCTGGGGCACCAGACCGCTGCGCCCGTTCCTGTTGCATTGCTGGATAAACAAGGCGGCGGGTATTTTTCAAGGTTGCTGAAAAAAGGCAGCGATTGCTGTTCGGCATTTGCGCAAATGCGGCTGGATGTGACCCAGTTGCCCAAGCCGCTGCAAGTGAACGCACTGACCAATGAGGACTGGAACCTGAAATCCGAGCCCTACCGCTGGGTCATCGTGCCTGGGACGGAGGGCCGGCCATGAAATATTTGGTCATCATCAGCGGACTCGTCGGTGCTTCGCTTCTGTATCTTTTGTCCAGCGCGAGCGCGAATACCGATCTGTTCTCGCACAACTATTACGTGCTGCTGGCGATGTCGGGACTACTGGCACTGGGGCTGGCGATTTTGCTTGCCTCGCAGGCCTGGCATCTGCGCAATAAACTCAAGCAAAAAGTGTACGGGGCAAAACTGACCCTGCGTCTGGTCACGATCTTTTCGGTGATCGCGATCATGCCCGGTATTCTGGTCTACGCGGTATCGGTACAGTTCCTCAGCAAGAGCATTGAATCCTGGTTCGACGTGCGTGTGGAAAAAGCGCTGGAAGGCGGTTTGAATCTGGGCCGCAGTTCACTCGAGAACGGTCTGGCGGAACTGGGCAAAAAAGGACATCTGGTTGCACTGATTCTGTCAGAGCAGGATGTAAGCCGGCACAACATTACGCTGGCGCGGCTGATCGAAGAAGGCGGAGCGCAGGAAGCGGCCGTATTCGGCAGCAAGGGGCAACTGCTGGCATACGCCAGCGGAGGGGGCAATAAACCAACCGAATTGCCAACGGCAGAAATGCTGGGCCAGGCATGGACAAACGACGGTTACAGCATGATCGAAGTGCTGCCGAACGATCAATTGGCTTTGCGTGTATTGATGCCGGTGAAATCCGCGCGCTCAAAGGAAGAGCGCAGAACGTTGCAATTCATGCAGCCCGTGCCCAGACAAATT
The DNA here is from genome assembly GCA_049286265.1 of Sideroxyarcus sp. GTDB lineage: Bacteria > Pseudomonadota > Gammaproteobacteria > Burkholderiales > Gallionellaceae > Sideroxyarcus. The sequence continues at coordinate 34,379 of JBAQDF010000001.1, read as the reverse complement.
GCAGCCGATGCCGAGACGGTGCAGGCCGTGTACCGCGACTATCAGGAATTATCGCTGTCCAGGCTTGGGTTGAAAAGACTGTACGGCGTCACACTCACATTGTCGCTGCTGATTGTGTTGTTGAGCGTCAGCTCGGTTGCGTTTTATCTGAGTGAACAACTCAGCGCACCGCTGGCCGCACTGGCGGAAGGAACACTGGCCGTGGCCAAGGGCGATTTCACCGGCAATTATCCGGTGCTGAGCCGCGATGAGCTGGGAGCGCTGACCGGATTGTTCAACCAGATGACGACTTATCTGGCCGATGCCAAGCGCACCGGCGAGCAGCAGCAACTGCAAGTGGAAAATGCCAAGATCTATCTGGAAAGCGTGCTGGCCCACCTTTCGTCCGGGGTGCTGGTGGTGGACGAACATCACTGCCTGCGCTCATCCAATCCCATTGCAAACCAGATATTGGGGCTGCAGTTGCAAGAGATGGCGGGAAAGACCTTGCTGGAGATCGCGGAAGTACATGCGTTATTGCGGTCATTTATCATTGCGGTGATGCAGGGATTCGGTGAGGATTCTCCGCATGAATGGCAGCGACAGATAGAGCGCATGAGCAAAAGCGGCGAACAGATGCTGTTGCTGCGCGGAACACAACTCTCGACCACGGCGGACAGCGGCTACGTGGTGGTATTCGACGATATCACGCACCTCCTGCAGGCGGAACGCCAGGCCGCGTGGGGCGAAGTGGCGCGGCGCCTGGCGCACGAAATCAAGAACCCGCTTACGCCGATACAGCTTTCGGCGGAACGCCTGCAACACAAATTGCTGTCAAAACTGGACGAGCATGATGCACAACTTTTGCAACGCGCTACCCAGACCATTGTGAGCCAGGTCGCTGCGATGAAGAACATGGTCACGGAATTTGCCAACTATGCGCGTGCCCCGGCGACACGCCTGTTGCCGCTGGACATGCACCAGCTGCTGAGCGAGGTGATGGGATTGTACGAAGCAAACAGCAGCCCGATCACGCTGCAACTTGATGCACAGCGCACGTGGGTAAACGGCGATGCAACGCGTTTGCGCCAGGTAATCCACAATCTGCTGCACAACGCTCACGATGCTTTGCAACAAACCAAAAATCCGCAGATTGTCCTGACGACGGAAAATATGGCGGATGGAGCGTTGAAACTGACAGTGCGTGACAACGGCTGCGGCATCCCCGAACAATTGTTGGGGAGGCTATTTGAACCGTACATGACGACCAAGCAAAGAGGAACCGGCCTGGGTCTGGCGATCGTGAAGAAAATCGTGGAAGAACACGGCGGAAAGATAACTGTTGAAAGCCAGCTATCGAGCGGAACATGCGTGAGCGTGATCCTGCCCGTGGCAGTGGCGGAAGTCGAGGTGATGTAATGGCGACAAAAGATATTCTGGTAGTAGACGATGAAGTGGGCATCCGCGAGCTGCTCTCCGAAATATTGTTCGATGAAGGATATCGGGTGCACCTTGCGGAAAATGCGGCGCAGGCGCGCAGTTTCCGCGAGCACCGCACGCCCGACCTGGTGCTGCTGGATATCTGGATGCCGGATATGGACGGCCTGACGCTGCTCAAGAACTGGGTTGCGGAAGAACAGTTGACCATGCCGGTGGTGATGATGTCCGGGCACGGCACGATCGAAACGGCGATGGAAGCCATGCGCATAGGCGCGACGGATTTCCTGGAAAAACCCATTGCGCTGCAAAAATTACTGGCTGCAGTCGCCAAGGCAATCAAGAACGGGGTGCCGACACTCGCCAAGCATGCAACGGTGGAACAGCAACTGGAAGATGAGAACAAGAATAGCGTTCAGATCTCTTTGAAATTGGATATGCCGCTACGCGAGGCCCGCGAGCATTTCGACAGTTTGTACTTCAATTACCAGATGCAAAAAGAAGGCGGGAACATTGCGCGCATTGCCGAGAAAATTGGAATCGAACGCACGCATCTTTACCGAAAACTTAAACAACTGGGCATAAAACCCCTCAAAAGAGGCTCTGAGGACAATCAATAAAAGAAGGCCGACAGTAGTTAGGGGTTTGCCCTTATTGCTCAAGGGCAAGCCGTTAAGGCATAATCGACCTCTTTCCTCGGCATTAAACACATCAGATATCCCTCAGGGACGATTTTTAGGAGGCAGTAAAAATGACTGCGGCACGTAATGTAACACCCCCGAAATTCAATGACATTACCGGCGCGATTCGCATGCTGGCGGTGGATGCAGTACAAAAGGCCAACTCCGGACATCCCGGTGCGCCGATGGGCATGGCGGAAATTGCCGAGGTGCTGTGGAACCACCACTTGCGCCACAACCCGGCCAATCCGAAGTGGGCAGACCGCGATCGCTTCGTGCAATCCAACGGCCACGGCTCGATGCTGATTTACGCATTGCTGCACCTGAGCGGCTACGATCTGCCGATGGAAGAAATCAAGCGCTTCCGCCAGATGCACTCCAAGACACCCGGCCACCCCGAATACGGCTATACCGTCGGCGTCGAAACCACCACCGGTCCGCTGGGCCAGGGCATCACCAACGCCGTGGGCATGGCGATGGCCGAGAAGCTGCTGGCTAACGAATTCAACAAGCCCGGCCACGAGATCGTGGATCACCGTACTTATGTATTCATGGGCGACGGCTGCATGATGGAAGGCATCTCGCACGAAGCCTGCGCGCTGGCCGGTACCTGGGGTCTGGGCAAACTGACCGCTTTCTGGGACGACAACAACATCTCCATCGATGGTCATATCGACGGCTGGTACACCGACGACACCGCCAAGCGCTTCGAAGCCTACGGTTGGCACGTCGTGCGCGAAGTGCAAGGCCATGATCCGAAAGAGATCAATGCCGCCATTGAAGAGGCCAAGAAAGTCACCGACAAGCCCACGCTGATCTGCTGCAAGACGATCATCGGTGCAGGCTCACCCGCCAAAGCCGGAACGCACGACGTGCACGGCGCAGCGCTGGGCGATGCCGAAGTCGCGGCGACGCGCGAACACATCGGCTGGAAATATCCTCCGTTCGAAATCCCCGCTCACGTTTACGAAGCATGGGATGCCCGCACCAAGGGCGAAGGCCTGGAGAAGTTGTGGAACAACAAGTTCGCCGAATACAAGAAGGCGTTTCCGAAAGAGGCCGCAGAATTCGAACGCCGCACCAAGGGCGACCTGCCTGCCAACTGGGCCGAGCATGCCGCCAAGGCCATCGCTGCAGTGAACGAGAAGGGCGAGACCATTGCCACCCGCAAAGCTTCCCAGAATTCGATCAATGCACTGGTTCCGGCCCTGCCCGAATTCCTCGGCGGTTCCGCCGACCTGACCGGTTCCAACCTGACCAACTGGACTGGCGCACACCACGTCTCCGGCAAGAAGCCCGGCAACTACATCAGCTACGGCGTGCGCGAGTTTGGTATGTCGCACATTATGAACGGCATGGCACTGCACGGCGGCCTGCTGCCGTTCGGTGGCACATTCCTGATGTTCTCGGAATATGCCCGCAACGCATTGCGCATGTCGGCATTGATGAAACAGCGCGTGATCTATGTGTTCACCCACGACTCCATCGGTCTGGGCGAAGACGGCCCGACCCACCAGCCGGTCGAGCAAACCACTACGTTGCGTTACATTCCGAACATGGACACATGGCGTCCGTGCGACACCGTCGAGTCCATGGTGTCGTGGGTGTGCGCGGTCGAGCGCAAGACTGGCCCGTCCTCGCTGATCTTCAGCCGTCAGAATCTGGCTTTCCAGAAACGCGACGCGAAACAAGTCGAGAACATCCGCAAGGGCGGCTATGTTTTGTCCGAAGCTGAAGGCGGCAAACCGCAGGCAGTTATCATCGCCACCGGTTCCGAAGTCGACCTGGCCATGAAGGCACAGGCTGCACTGGCAGCCGAAGGCGTCAAGGTGCGCGTGGTGTCGATGCCGTCGACCAACGTGTTCGACCGTCAGGACCAGGCTTACAAGGACAGCGTATTGCCCAAGGGCAGCAAGCGCGTGGCCGTTGAGGCGGGCGTGACGGGTCTCTGGTACAAATATGTAGGATTGGAAGGTGCAGTGATCGGCATGGATTGCTTCGGCGAATCCGCACCTGCGCCTGAGTTGTTCAAGCACTTCGGTTTCACGGTTGAGAACGTGGTGAAGACAGTCAAAGGTGTGCTGTAACTCGACAGAATTTCATTTACTAAATCGGGAGAATAAAAATGGCAATTAAAATTGGCATCAATGGATTTGGTCGCATCGGTCGCATGGTATTCCGTGCAGTGGCAAAAGATTTCCCTGAGATGGAAGTCGTCGCCATCAACGATTTGCTGGAGCCTGACTATCTGGCTTACATGCTGAAATACGATTCCGTGCATGGCCGCTTCAATGGCGACGTCTCTGTCAGCGGTCACAATCTGCTGGTGAACGGCAAGACCATTCGCCTGACCGCCGAAAAAGATCCGGCCAACCTGAAGTGGAACGAAGTGGGCGCCGACATCGTGATCGAATGTACCGGCTTCTTCCTGACCAAGGAAACCTGCCAGAAGCACATCGATGCGGGCGCGAAGAAGGTGGTTCAATCCGCTCCTTCCAAGGACGATACACCGATGTTCGTGTACGGCGTCAACCACGCCAAGTATGCCGGTGAAACCATCGTTTCCGGCGCTTCCTGCACCACCAACTGCCTGGCGCCCGTCGCCAAAGTGCTGAACGACAACTGGGGTATCAAGCGCGGCCTGATGACGACCGTGCATGCTGCTACAGCAACACAGAAAACTGTTGACGGCCCGTCCAACAAGGATTGGCGCGGCGGTCGCGGCATTCTGGAAAATATCATCCCGTCCTCGACCGGCGCTGCCAAGGCTGTGGGCAAGGTCATCCCCGAGCTGAACAAGAAACTCACCGGCATGGCATTCCGTGTGCCGACTTCCGATGTTTCCGTGGTTGACTTGACCGTGGAACTGAACAAGGAAGCCACCTACGAAGAAATCTGCAAGGCGATGAAGGCTGCTTCGGAAGGCGCTCTGAAAGGCGTGCTGGGCTACACGGCAGAAAAAGTGGTTGCCACCGATTTCCGCGGCTGTACCACGCCGTCGGTTTTCGACGCCGATGCCGGCATCGCGCTTGACAGCACCTTCGTCAAGGTCGTGGCCTGGTACGACAACGAGTACGGCTACACTTGCAACATGTTGCGCTTGGTCAAGCACGTCGCCAAGTAATTCGCTCCGATGAAGGGCTGGCCAGTGCCAGCCCTTTTCGTTTCAAATCTCAGACATAAGGGAAAATCATGTCCGTTATCAAAATGACCGACCTGGATCTCAAGGGCAAACGCGTCCTGATCCGTTCCGACCTCAACGTACCTGTCAAGGACGGCAAAGTTACTTCCGATGCGCGCATCACCGCCTCCATGGCCACCATCAATCACGCCATGAAGGCTGGTGCAAAAGTGATGGTAACTTCACACCTGGGGCGTCCCGAAGAAGGCGTGTACTCCGAAGAGAACTCGCTCAAGCCGGTGGCCGATGTCATCGCCAACAAACTGAACAAACCCGTGCGCCTGATCCGCGACTGGGTGGATGGCGGATTCAATGTCGCCGATGGCGAACTGGTGCTGCTGGAAAACTGCCGCTTCAACAAGGGCGAAAAGAAAAGCAACGAAGAACTTGCCAGAAAATACGCCGCGCTGTGCGACGTATTCGTGATGGATGCATTCGGCACCGCGCACCGCGCCGAAGCTTCGACCCACGGTGTGGCGAAGTTTGCCCCCGTTGCTGCAGCAGGCATTCTGTTGATGGGAGAATTGGATGCCTTGACCAAGGCGCTACTCCACCCGGCACGTCCGATGGTCGCCATTGTTGGCGGCAGCAAAGTGTCGACAAAGCTGACCGTGCTGGAGTCGCTGGCGGACAAGTGTGAACAACTGGTGGTCGGTGGCGGTATTGCCAACACCTTCCTGAAAGCCATGGGCAACAACGTCGGCAAGTCGCTGTGCGAAGACGACCTGGTTCCGACTGCGCAGGCACTCATCGAAAAAATGAAACAACGCGGCGCTACCATCCCCATCGCGGTGGACGTGGTGGTTGGCAAACAATTTGACGCCAACGAACCGGCTGTGCTGAAGAATGCAGGCGATGTGGCCGACGACGACATGATTTTCGACATCGGTCCGAAGTCGGCGCAGGAACTGGCCGACATCATCATGAAGGCAGGCACGGTAGTCTGGAACGGCCCGGTCGGCGTGTTCGAATTCGACCAGTTCGGCGAAGGCACCAAAACCATCGCCAAGGCGATCGCCGAAACCAGTGCGTTCACCCTGGCCGGCGGCGGCGACACCATCGCGGCAATCCAGAAGTACGGCATCTACGACAAGGTGTCTTACATCTCCACCGCAGGCGGAGCGTTCCTGGAATTCCTCGAAGGCAAGATATTGCCTGCGGTTGAAATTCTGGAGCAACGCGCCAAATAAAGCTTGTAGCTTGTAGCTCGTGGCCGGTAGCCATACCGGTTTCGCTACAAGCTACGGGCTACAAGCTACGGGCTAAACATGCTACGCAGAACAAAAATAGTTGCAACACTGGGACCCGCATCCAGCGACCAAAAGGTGCTGGAGCAAATGATCCGCGCGGGTGTGGACGTAGTACGCATGAACTTTTCGCATGGCACGGCGCAGGATCACATGGGCCGTGCCGAGCGGGTGCGCGCCGCAGCGAAGGCGGCAGGCCGCACCATCGGCATTCTGGCCGACCTGCAGGGTCCGAAAATCCGCATACGCAAATTCGAAAACGACAAGATCACCCTGAACAAGGGCGACACGTTCATTCTCGATGCCGCACTGGATGGCTTGGGTAACCAGCAGCGCGTGGGGCTGGATTACAAGGAATTGCCCGGCGATGTGGATGTCGGTACGGTATTGTTGCTCAACGACGGCATGCTGGAATTTCACGTCACCGGCGTCAAGGGTGCGGAAGTGCATTGCGTGGTCGTGCGCGGCGGCGTGTTGTCCAACAACAAGGGCATCAACCGCAAAGGCGGCGGACTCACCGCGCCAGCGCTGACCGACAAGGACAAGGAAGACATCAAGACCGCCGCGCTGATCAAAGCGGATTTCCTGGCGGTGTCCTTCCCGCGTTCTGCGGACGATATGAAACTGGCGCGTGAATTGATGCACGCCGCCGGTGGCAAGAGTCTGCTCGTGGCCAAGATCGAGCGCGCCGAAGCCATTCCGGTATTGGCAGAAATCATCACGGCTTCAGATGCCATCATGGTGGCACGCGGTGATCTGTCGGTGGAAGTCGGAGATGCGGCTGTTCCCGGTCTGCAGAAAAAAATGATCAAGATGGCGCGTGCCAAAAACAAATTGGTCATTACCGCCACGCAGATGATGGAGTCGATGATCAACAACCCCATCCCTACCCGTGCGGAAGTATCCGACGTGGCGAACGCAGTGCTGGATGGAACCGATGCGGTGATGCTGTCGGCAGAAACTGCGGTGGGCGACTACCCCGTGGAAACCATCGAAGCCATGGCGCGCATTTGTCTCAGTGCCGAAATTGAAACGGAAAACAGCGAGCTGGATCGTCGCCTGGACCACAGCAAGTTTGCGCGCGTCGACCAATCCATCGCCATGTCCGCGCTGTATGCCGCCTCGCACTTCAAGGTAAAGGCCATCGTTGCGCTGACCCAATCCGGTTCGACTGCCTTGTGGATGTCGCGTATCAACGGCGGCACACCGATTTATGCGATGACGCCGGTGGAAGCAACCTTGAGCAAGGTCACGTTGTTCAGCGGCGTGCATCCCATCGCTTTCAAAATTGAATCCAAGGATTACTCCGAGACCTTGCGCCAGGCGGAAGACGAGCTGCATCGTCTGGGTCTGGTGGAAGACGATGATCTGATCGTGATGACAGTGGGCGAAGCTATCGGCAAATCCGGACACACCAACACCATGAAGATCGTGCGCGTGGGCGACCACCGTAAAAACTAGTCGCTAGTCGTTAGATATTAGTCATTAGTTGGTTTTGTCCGCTACGCGGGTTTTTACTAACGACTAGCGTCTAACGCCTAACAACTGAAATAATTTTATTAGAAAAGGAAAAAAGTAAAATGGCACTCGTATCCCTGCGTCAATTACTCGATCACGCGGCAGAGCACAGCTACGGCCTGCCCGCGTTCAACGTCAACAACCTGGAGCAGGTCAAGGCGATCATGGAAGCGGCTGACGAAACCAACAGCCCCGTGATCATGCAAGGCTCGGCAGGGGCGCGCAAATACGCGGGCGAAGCGTTCCTGCGTCACCTCATCGAAGCTGCAGTCGAAGCCTATCCGCATATTCCCGTCGTCATGCACCAGGACCACGGCGCATCCGAAGCCGTTTGCGTTCAGGCAATCCGTTCCGGTTTCTCCAGCGTGATGATGGACGGCTCGCTGATGACTGACGGCAAGACCCCCTCTTCCTTCGAATACAACGTCAACATCTCGCGCCGTGTGGCCGAAATGTCGCATGCCGTTGGCGTTTCCGTCGAAGGTGAACTGGGATGTCTGGGTTCCCTGGAATCCGGCCACGGTGAAAAAGAAGACGGCCACGGTGCCGAAGGCAAGCTGAGCCACGATCAACTGTTGACCGACCCGAATGAAGCGGCAGAATTCGTGAAGCTGACCCAGGTTGACGCACTGGCGATTGCCATCGGCACATCGCACGGCGCATACAAATTCACCCGTCCGCCCACAGGCGCAGTGTTGCGCATCGACCGCATCCGCGAAATCCACGCACGTCTGCCCAACACCCACCTCGTCATGCACGGCTCATCTAGCGTGCCGCAGGAATGGCTGAAAGTCATCAACGAATTCGGCGGCGCCATGGGCGAAACCTACGGCGTGCCAGTCGAGGAAATCGTCGAGGGTATCAAGAACGGCGTGCGCAAAGTGAACATCGACACCGACCTGCGCATGGCCTCCACCGGCGCCACCCGCCGCTACCTGGCGCAAAACCCCAAGGACTTCGACCCGCGCAAATTCCTCGCCGCCACCACCAAGGCGATGAAGGAAATCTGCAAGTCTCGCTATGAAGCTTTCGGTTGCGCAGGCCAAGCCGCCAAGATCAAACCGATCTCGCTGGACGCGATGGCAGCACGTTATGCCAAGGGGGAGCTGAACGCGATTATCAAATAAGCATCGCGACAGGCAACAAATTTAGCGGCCTTCGGGCCGCTTATTATTTGTAATGGAACATTGCAAATAATGCATGCAAGCCGGTTGAACCATAAAATCGCAGTTCAGCCCGCAGATTACACAGATTAACGCAGATGTTCATGCTGTTATCCGTAGTAACTGTATCACCCAAAAGATGAATAACAGGATCGGTGTAAATCTGCGTAGTCTGCGGGTAATTGGACTTTTTAGGTGAAAACTTCAGGTGATTGTCAATCAAACCTGGATGCGTAATGTCCCCAGAAAAAAAGCGGCCCGAAGGCCGCTTTTCTATTCAAGAACAAGGTTGCATTGTTATGGTATCAACTCGCGCCATATAGATCTTTGCGCCTTGAATTGCCCACCGCCGCTGAGGCTGCCGTCAAAGAAACCGCTCCCGCCATCTTTGTCGGGGAAGTTGATGTCGCCGGATGAATCCTCGATCAGGATTTTGGGATCTCCATGTACATAGATGACGTTGAAACCGACGATAGGAGAATCAAATCTGACGGAAACATTGTCATTGCTTTGACCTACTGGCCAGCCATTTGAATAATCAAAATAGTTGAACCATCCATAACCACCGGGAGTACAGGCAGTAGATTTGGGGACAATCGTTGGAACCAGCAAAGTCCCCAGTATGAGTTTAGGATCGATATTTACCCGCTCAGATCCGGTTCCAGCATCGGGAAAGTCGATAAACCAGCCCAGATCAGAGCTGAAATCAACCGGCTTTCTGGTCGCTGGGTCAGGATCCTCGAAACGGGTGGATCCGTTCATTGTAATTACCTGCTGTACCATTTTCGGTGTGGATAACGTATGCGAACGCGGGTTATCTAACCAGGTTGCCGATGCACCAACATCCTTGATCGCATAAAGGCTTTGAACTTGAGACGTTGACTTATCGGCAGCCTCCAAATATTTACCCGTACCCACGAAGACAACTTTATGGGTGTTAACCAAACCGAGCACCGGGGTAGTGGTAATGGGTTGAGCCGCTCCGCCAGAGTCCTTCAGCGTGGCAAACTTCATAAATGCTCCATTGCCTATCGACCCGGTTCCTGTAGCGGCAACGCTGCTGTTGATATCAAAGCGCCAGATATTTCCCAGTAAGTCGGTCGCATAGGTATACCCCGCCTGGTTGCCTCCCTCTGCATCATTCCAGACTGCAATCTGAGCCAGGCCACTAGGTGTGGTGGTGTCACCGACACCGGTGGAAATCTTGCTGATAATCTTGCCGGTGGCGGCGTTCAGGACATACAGGTAGCCTTTTCCATTGCCGATGCCGCCACTGCTATTGTTGTAGCCTGAAGCAAACACGATGACCCAAGTGCCATTCGTTTTTCTCGTAATGACGGGATTCCCGAAACTGTAGCCGAGATCGGCATCGCCATCAGGATTGGCTTTAGTATGTGTGAATTCCCACAACAAAATCGGCTTCTCGGGATCTGTGATATCCAGCGCATAATAACCACGACCGCCGCCATTCAGGCCGCCGACAAGAATAGTCCGCCAGTCAGCAGCAGTCGCAACAGTGCAATCAGTCGCTACGCATATGTCAGCGATGTTCACGCTTCCGTTGATGTAGTTTGTATGCTTGGTATTGTAGCTGGTGTCTGCCAGTTTCCACAGATTGGGAATTACCATGCTTGGCACGTAAGCCCAGCGTTCCCTTCCGCCGACTTCATCGGGGTCGGATGTGTCAGTTGCTGCAACAAAGGCATGCAGCATGCCATCGTTGCTTCCCACGAATACGGTTCCAAACCTGCCTGCTTTGGCGACCTTGTAATCGCTGTAGCCGGAATAGGTGTAATTGAATACCGGGTTACTGATGTAGGCAGGTTGCGATTCTAGCGCGTCACCCATTACTGCCTCGCGTACGCGATACAGTTTGTCACCAGTTGCATTGCTGGAGCGCATCTCATACCCAGTCTGGCCCCGCAAAAAGCTGAGCAGCTTGACGGGAGAATGTGCAGAGGCAATGGTAGACCACTGTGTAAGTCCGTCAACGGGGCCGGCGGGGGTTGCAGTACTGGGTGAGAAGCTGGCCGGATTAGCAGTTGCATAGCTGCTATTGAACAGAACCAGGTTTTGTCCGGTCAATGGTGTAAGACCACCTGCCGGGGCGGTGTAAATAGTTCTGGTGTCGGTGAAAGTAGCAACTCTGGGGGGCAGCGTACCAGTGCAAACATTGGCTATTTCAGTGGTACATGTTTCGGCAACTGCGTCGAACACACTTCCGGCATTGGTGCAGGTCAGGGCAGTGGCATTGGGAACTACGCAATTGAGAACAGTGCTGGATCCACTGGTAACAGTGTCGATAGTAGCCGGAGACAAGCATTCATCCTTGCTAATGCTTTCCGCACACCAAGTCGCAGAATCGCTAACCGAGCCGTCATCCGTGTTGATGCTTCGCGCTTGCAGGTTGCCTGTCCACTTCACCGTGGTGTAGGTGGCAAGGTAGAGCAAGTTGTTGCCGGCGACCGGATTTAATGTACTGGTCGCGGCAGCGGCAGCGCCGCCGGGAGTCGTGCCAATTTCTTTCAATGCCTTGTTGAAACCGGCAATGATCTGATCGGGATCCTTGGCGCTGAAATAACTTCCCCGTCCGTTTACCGCAGCGTGCCAGAGATCGTCGATGCGCGCTTCGGCCGAGTTGGTTATTGGATTAGACCAATTCGTCGTGGGTGTTCCCAGGGCATTTATGAGATCGTAATAGTCCCCGGACATTGCAGTGTTGTAATCGGTTTGAAAATTCAGCGTGCCGTCTGCTCCAAGACCCATGGTAAAAGTCGTCATGTGCTGTTTATCGTTGGAGTCGGTCGGAGTGGTAAACACATTATCAAAGCAGACATCGGTGCTACCCGAGGGGTAATCAATACTGCTGGCGCCTGTACAGTTTCCCAGGGCGCTGGAGCGCAAGTCAGTTTCGTAATAGTACTTGGCGACGTCAGCCAGGGTATTGGAAGCGGCTGATGGGCCTTGATACATACCATCGCTTGGATACGTTGTTGGTGCAGTGTAATCCAGGTCGCCCACTAAGGCACCGTCCAACGCGTAGGGGCCGAAGGTACTCGTCTCAACATTCGAGTTCCAGTAACCGTCCGTGGAAAGAATGGCGAAATTCTGCTGGCAGGAATACTGCACCGGATCAACCGTCCCGATCTTGTGTGCATAATATTGCCCCACTTTGGACAATGCGCCGCGTAGCGGAGTCCAGCAACCGGTTCCGGTATTGAATAGCGTGGTGAACCATTTGTTTTTATGCGCCAGTTCAAAGATGGCATTATCGAGAAAGCTTGTGCCCGTCGTTGCAGTTTTATCGCAAATGGTGCTGTAGCCCACACGGTAATTCTGGTCAAGCGTTTTGAAAGCGCGGCTTACCGAGGTTTTCATTGATTGCACACGGTTATGGTAATACGCCCACCAGTTGGCGTAATTGGTCATTTCCTCGGCGTAAGTACAAGTCGTGCCGGAACAGTCGGTGCGTGTCGGCGCTTTGCTGGCCGTGCCCGGGTAGGCATAAGTGGGGGTGCTGGAAACGACATTGGTATACACAATGGAACCTGGTACGCCCACGTAGCCGGCGAACGCGGTACGGGTAGTCGACGCGGTGCCGCCACTGACAGTGGGCAAATAGGTGATAGCGCCAGCTGAAGCTGGTGCGTAGACCGTGACGACGTTGTTGTTGCGCGTTGCACTGTAACCGGCAACCGTACAATTTCCTGTAATCGCAGCAGTGCAGGCGTTAATGCTGTTCATGATATTGACGGCCGTAGTGGCTGTGCCGGATGCCGACCATGAGGTCGCAGCAGAGAGAATCTGCTGTCCATTCACCGTAACGCTGTTTACGCTTCCTCGCACCGTAACTGTGATGGTGGCTCGAGCCGGCAATTTTTGGCCGGGATAGCGCGGAAATTTATATGTGGAATCCCAGATGCTCCGGCAGTTGGTGAGCGCTGCGCTATTGCACCAGCGCAATCCGCCCGCCTTGTCATATACAACGCCGGCCACCGTAGTGGCTGCGGCAGAGGTTACGCAACTGGTCTTTTTTATATTTGAGCAATATTCGCCGGAGATAAAAGTATAGTACTGGGCATTGCCGACCAGATTGCTGGTGCCGGTAGTCAGGATACCAAAACCATCGTCTTTTACAGACGTCCAGGTGGTGTAGTTGGGATACGTGGTTGTGTTAAGCGAGCCGTTAGTATTGTAATGAACCGGTGGCGAATAGGTAACTGCCGCGTTGTAGGCAACGCCGTTAAATCCGTTGTTCTTGAAAAGCTCGGGAATGGCGGTGTAGTTGGTGGTCAGGACCGGATGGTTAGCGCCAGCCCAATCGGGCAGGAAGTCGTATTCCATTGAGCCTGAATCGTCGAATATGAACATCACGTTGGGTTTCACGTTGGATGCGGAGGTTGTCGACAACGGCTCAGTTGCCAGTGCGACCGAAGCCGCCAGTGAGGGTAAGGGCAGCGCGAGGGTTGCAGCCAGGGTGAAGCCCAGAATGTAACGGGCGGTCAGGCTATTATCCAGATTGCGTTTCATGAGTACCTCCTAATAGGCAAATGCTTGTACGTAGCTGATTGAGTTCTTCAGGCCGATGGTTTGGACTGTAATACGATATACGGGAGTCAGGCCGGGGGTTGTGGGGCAACCCGGACCGTTGCACACATCTGAAGACTTCTGGACCCCCTTCTGGCCATTGTCATCCGTTGCGGAGCCATCAAAAAGACAATCGTTGTTCTGAACCACTGTTACATCTAATCGGCAAGCGCGCTGGATGATATAGCGCTTTTTATTGCCGGTACTGTCTTCATATTCCGGGGAACTGTCAGTGTTATCCCATTTGAAATGCGAAGCCGCATTAACGTCAGTAAGACTCTTGTTGGGGTCAATAAATGAGTAATAACCTAGTGCGGGGAAATCCAGATTGAGCGCGTGATCGGCATCTGCATAAATATTTTTAGAGCCATTTGCGTATTGGGTCGCGGTTAACCAGTTAATGCCATCTTCAATTCTGGCGTCACCGCCAGCAGTGGCTGCCTGCTTGAACGCCAGGTTGCCGGAGATCAGGGTGCTGGTATCTACCGAGCGTATCAATGCAACAGCTGCAAGCGACATGACCAGTAAAGCAAGCAGCGTCAAGAACAACACCACGCCGCGCTGTTTCAAAGAGTGCGTCGGAGCAATTCGGATGGGCGGCTTTGCCGAAATATCGGAGTCGGCGGGAAAAAGCACGCGCAGGGAATTGGCAACATTCGTATTTGGCCGGGGCTTCATAGCGTTCTCCTTGCCCAGATCACATTGCGCAGAGGAATGATGGTTTCAAATACCTTGTAACGATAATGCTCCCAATCGGGGTTACCGATACTCAAGTCAACCACTGGGGCGTTGGACGTAATAGAGGGTGATGCAGAAGTGGCATCCCATGCACACACACCTTCAGGTTTGGCCGTAACGACGGAAGAACATGTTTTAGACACTACACGCGGCTCACGTGTCGCATTGCGTGCGATTATTGCAATTCGTACAGCTTTGATCCGGTTGCGGTCGGTAACCGCAGGCGCATCCCAAGGGGGGGCAGCATCAACCCATGCAACAACCTTATTGAAATCAGGATCGTTACTAGGTAAGGCAGCGGCTATCCCGTATTGCGCCTGCATGTTGACGACGCCTGCCACGATGGGTACTCCGTCGCGCAGCAGATTGCCATTGACAGAATCCACGGTATAGGTAACTGTATTCCATGTACCCAGGCAGGAGACTTTGGCATTCAGTGCAGCAGCTCCGGCAGTAATCGCTCTGTCATCGTAGAAAGAAATTATTTTAGTTGCCGGCACGGTACTGGTTACACTCGTCAGGGCACAGGTAGCCCCGTTAATGACCAGCGCAACATCACTTACTGCACAACCCAGAGTGCTTTCAACCGGCATATCAACTACTCCGGCCGTGACTACTGCCGTAATTTTGGTCTGAAGCCCACCCATGGGCGAAGTGCCATAGCGGATGGTGATGCTATCGCCGCCGTTGCCGCCGCCGTTGTTGGTAATGCTAACCGGAGAGAGGTTGGCTACTCCCGATGCAGCAGCAGTTACGCCGTTGAATACTGACGCGCATTCGAGCGCCGAATCTGCAACAACAGGGTCTCCTGTGGGCATTAGCGCATAGCCCGCAGCCTGCATATCGCGCGTCACATTGTAGAGGGCGATGTTGCCATTGGTTTGGGCATCTGCAGTTCCTGTGGTGGTACGCTTCTGCGCCTCAAAAACGGTAAAGACTTGCATCACGACTAAAGTGGCGAGCATGCCGATAGCAATCCCGACCATGAGTTCCACCAGAGTGAAACCGGACTGGGTTGATCGCGCAGGGCGTAACAGAGGAAATTGGATATGTGAGGTCATGATATTCAAAATTACGGCATTTCTGCCGGAATAATCCCGGTTAATACGGAATAGTTATGGGTTACTGGGTCGCCAGGGGGTTGCCAGTTGACCGTAATCAGGAACTGACCAACAGCTGGCTGGGTGACGGTTACAGTCCCATTGGGCAATACCTCGGGGATGTCGGTAGGCACTCCAAGATTCAAATTGTAGTTGTCTGGACTTGTCCACATCTGACCAATCTTTTGCTGCGCGATATAACTGGCATCGGCACGATATTTCGTATCGCTGGTGTTCCTGATCATGGAAGCTTGCAGGCCGGCAACAGCGAGAACACCAATGGAAAAGAGCAGGATGGCGACCAGCGCTTCTATCAGCACGACGCCACGCTGTGACGATATGGAGCGGGGAGAAATTGGGCTCATAACATGATCTCCATTTAATAACATGCGCGCGGACCGCTGGTAATGCTCGGATCGCACATCCTGACGGTTCCGCCAACGCCGCTAACGCCGACTATTATCTTCAATTCACGGGTATCTCCCGCTGCCATGACCGTATAAGGAAGATCAAGGGTAATTTCCGTGAATGCGTCAGAAGTATCCTTGTTGCCGACTCGGCTTCCAACATTATTGAAGGTGACAGTTTTGGCTGCTGAGGAGGGCACGACCGTGAGTGTTACATCACTGGAACCTTCATTTTTGAGGCGTTTTTCGATTGAATCGCCAGAAGCTGCTTCCTTGACTTCCCATGAAGAGCCGTCTGCCAAAAAGGTAAACTCGACGTTCATGTTGCGCAACAAGGCTTCCGTTCGTGCCCGCTGCAAGCCACCCTGGATAGATTCGGCCGCATTGCGAATTTCTGCATTAAGCAGCCATATCTTCAAACTGGGTACCGCCATCGATACCAGGACTGACAGGACGGCAACAGTGATCAACATTTCGATCAGAGAAAATCCGCAAGGCCGGGTTTTGAAAGAAGTGTTCAACATCCACCTCCTTGTTTCGTGATCCAGCAAGCACCACCTGTGCCCCAACCGGGAACAGTAGTCGAGATTAGAGTGGATTTATCGTTATTTTGATTTATGCTGTAACTGAAGCCATCCAGGTTGCTGTCGGTGTTGCCGTTTGCGGTAATCGAATAGGTGTCCACAGCCGCGCTGACGACACAGAAAAACTGGAACTCCCCCACAGGTTGCGGGCAATAGGCCAATTCTGCGTTAGCGTATGTACGATTGTCCTGGTAGAACTGCTCAAATTTGATCCGTGCATCGGAAAGGGCGGCAGTAGCCTGCGATATCTGCCCGCGCATTACATGGTTTTTGTATGACGGGAAAGCGATGGCAGACAAAAGACCGATGATCAACATCACGATCATCAGCTCAATCAGTGTGAAACCCTTTTGCATATTCATTGCGATCTCCATTCAGATGTGAGGATAGTAGGACGCGTATTCTAATGTTTCCACTTCCAGCCGACAAAAGGGGCAAAAGCGGAGATAAGCGGCGATTGACCGCTCGTTGGCAGCACAGAAAACAAGGTCAGCACAGAAGTGTGTTTATGCGGCAACTCTAATTAATGAGGTGGAATATCGGGGAGTAGCCTGTACGCGAAATATTGGATTGGGGCAGTAACGCAGGGAAGATGAGGCTTACGGAAAAAGCGACTTCAAGCTATTTGCGACATCATGCTCTGCGACTCTTCCAGCAGGAAAAGCTCAAACTCCTGCGCCGCTGTCGAAGGCCGTTTGTCCTTGCGGTGCACGATGTACCAGTGGCGCACGATGGGGAAGTGATCGACGTCCAGTACTATGAGCCGTTTTGTTTCCAGCTCCAGTTCGATGCCGTGACGCGAGATGATGCCTATGCCCATGCCTGCCTGTACCGACTGTTTGATGGCTTCGTTGGTGTCCATTTCCATGTGTGCGGGAAGGGCCAGTTTGTGGCTGGCGAAGAAGCGCTCCACCACACCGCGCGTTCCGGAGCCTTGCTCTCGCAGCAGGAAAGTCTCGCTGGCCAATTGTTTGGGTTGTATCTTTTTGGCGTGTGCCAGTGGATGCGACGGTGCAGCAATTACCACCAGCGGATTTTCCATGAATGCTTCGGCTCGCATCTCCGTACCTTGCGGCGGCTGGCCCATGATGGCGAGGTCGGCGACGTTTTCTGAAAGCTGTTTGATAACGGCATCGCGGTTGGCGACGGACAGGCTGACTTGTATCTTGGGGTGTTCCTGAATGAACTTCGCCAGCAGTTGCGGCATGAAATAGTTGGCGGTGCTGACTACCGAGATATTGAGGTGGCCGCGTTCCAGTCCTTTCATCTCGTCGAACACGGCTTCCATTTCCTGCATCAGTTGCAACATCGAGCGCGCGTAGTGCAGCAGCTCGCTTCCGGCGGCGGTGAGATGCAGCTTCTTTCCGGCTTGCTCGAATAGCGGCAAGCCCACCGCGCTCTCCGCCTGCTTGATCTGCATCGATACGGCGGGTTGCGACAGATACAGTTCCGCCGCCGCGCGCGAATGGTTAAGATGGCGGGCTACGCTTTCGAAGACTTGCAGTTGGCGAATTGAAATGGGAAGCATGGCGGTATTTATACCATAAGCGTTGCTTATGGTTCACATAAAAACATTTGACTGTTGTTTATAGTTGGCGGGCGTATAGTTCGCTCCGTAGTCATTCAGACCGAATTCAACAAACAAGGAGAAGCACATGGATCAGTCCAACCGTTACTCGAACCTCGAACTCAAGGAAGCAGACCTGATCAAGGGCGGCAAGCATATTCTGGTTGCTTACAAGATGAAGCCGAAGGGCGGCTTGGGCTATCTGGAAGCCGCTGCGCACTTCGCGGCCGAGTCTTCTACCGGCACCAACGTGGAAGTTTCCACCACCGATGATTTCACCAAAGGCGTTGACGCGTTGGTGTACTACATCGACGAGGCCACCGAAGATATGCGCATCGCGTATCCGCTGGAACTGTTCGACCGCAACGTCACCGACGGCCGCTTCATGCTGGTGTCTTTCCTGACCTTGGCCATCGGCAATAACCAGGGCATGGGCGACATCGAGCACGCCAAGATGATCGACTTCTACGTTCCCGAGCGCTGCATCCAGATGTTCGACGGCCCGGCCGTGGACATCAGCAACCTGTGGCGCATCCTCGGCCGTCCGATGAAAGATGGCGGTTACATTTCCGGCACCATCATCAAACCCAAGCTGGGCTTGCGTCCCGAGCCGTTCGCCAAGGCGGCCTACCAGTTCTGGCTGGGTGGTGACTTCATCAAGAACGACGAACCTCAGGGCAACCAGGTGTTCTGCCCGCTGAAGAAGGTGCTTCCGCTGGTCTATGACGCAATGAAACGCGCCCAGGATGAAACCGGTCAGGCCAAGATTTTCTCGATGAACATCACCGCCGACGACCACTACGAGATGTGCGCCCGCGCCGACTACGGCCTGGAAGTGTTCGGCACGGATGCCGACAAACTGGCCTTCCTTGTGGATGGTTTCGTGGGCGGTCCCGGTATGGTGACCACTGCACGCCGTCAATATCCCGGCCAGTATCTGCACTACCACCGCGCCGGTCACGGCATGGTCACTTCGCCTTCTGCCAAGCGCGGCTACACCGCGTTCGTGCTGGCCAAGATGTCGCGTCTGCAAGGCGCATCCGGCATCCACGTCGGCACCATGGGCTACGGCAAGATGGAAGGCGAAGGCGACGACAAGAACATCGCTTACATGATCGAGCGCGACGAGTGCCAGGGCCCGGTCTACTTCCAGAAGTGGTACGGCATGAAGCCCACCACCCCGATCATTTCCGGCGGCATGAACGCGCTGCGCTTGCCCGGCTTCTTCCAGAACCTCGGCCACGGCAACGTGATCAACACCGCAGGCGGCGGATCCTACGGCCACATCGATTCTCCGGCTGCAGGTGCGAAGTCGCTGCGCCAGGCTTACGAATGCTGGAAAGCCGGTGCCGACCCGATCCAGTGGGCGAAGCAGAACAAGGAATTCGCCCGCGCGTTCGAGTCCTTCCCGAAAGATGCAGACAAGCTGTATCCGGGCTGGCGCGAAAAGTTGGGTGTGCATAAGTAAGCTTGTAGCGGGTAGCCGGTAGCTTGTAGCCCTTAGCTGCAGGCTACATAGTGCGCTTCGACGCCTCCGCTTGCCGGGGGCGTTTTTTCTAGCGCTGCATCCCCCTTTGAAAATGGGGGAAGATAAGGAGATCGCGATGGATAGCAAAGAACAATACAAAGTCCACAAAGAACCGTTCTACCAGGCACTGGGCGACGAAGTCGCTCTGTACGAAGCCGCCTATAAAGCGCGCCTGCCGGTGATGGTGAAAGGCCCGACCGGCTGCGGCAAATCGCGCTTCATCGAATACATGGCGTGGAAGCTGAACAAGCCGCTGATCACCGTGGCCTGTAACGAAGACATGACTGCCAGCGATCTGGTTGGCCGCTACCTGCTCGATGCCAACGGCACACGCTGGCTCGACGGGCCGCTGACCACGGCGGCGCGAATCGGTGCGATCTGCTATCTGGATGAAATCGTCGAAGCGCGCCAGGACACTACCGTGGTCATCCACCCGCTCACCGACCACCGCCGCACCCTGCCGCTGGACAAGAAGGGCGAGCTCATCGAAGCGCATCCCGACTTCCAACTGGTGATCTCGTACAACCCCGGCTACCAGAGCCTGATGAAGGACCTCAAGCAATCGACCAAACAACGCTTCACCGCGTTCGAGTTCGACTATCCGGAAGCACAACTTGAGGCCGAGATTCTGGGCAAGGAAGCGGGCATCGAGAATGGTCTGGCAACGCAATTGGTGAAAATCGGCCAGGCTGCGCGCAACCTCAAGGGCCACGGTCTGGATGAAGGCATTTCCACTCGCCTGCTGGTGTACGCTGCAACGTTGATCAAGGGGGGCGTTGCACCCAAAGCCGCCTGCCGCATGGCGCTGGTGCGTCCCATCACCGACGATGCGGACATCCGCGACACTCTCGATCACGCCATCGACGCAGTGTTTGCATAGCGTAATGGCCGCGACGACGCTCGCCATACCGGAAGATCTGCAAGCTCATTGGACCGAGCTTGCCTGCGGCTTTCCGCGCGTGGCGGAAGTGTTTCCGGATTGCATGCGCGCAGCGCAATCTGCGTTGTCCGATGCAGGCATCGCGGCCTACATCAAACACGCGCGCTTCCTCGGCAAGATGGGGCGTGGCGCCGAGCCTATCCTGATCTTCCTGGAAGAGTGGCCGCACGTGGCAGAAGTGGTCGGCGAGGACGCCTTGCCCGACATCATGGAATTCGTGCGCAAGATGTGGAAGTCGCCGAACAGCATTGCAATCGTGCCGTTCCTGCAGTCGCTGCCGGTCACGGCGCGCCGTCTGCAGACACGCGAACTGCTGCGCGATTATTTGGCCATTGCACTCGAGCTGATGGAGCAGACCACCGGTTCCATCCACGGCATACACCAGACCTTCCCCAGCCCCGGTTTGCCGGAGATGTTCAAGCAGGCTTCGGCATTGCTCGGACAACTGTCCTTGGCCGGATTAAAAAACTGGGTGGAATACGGCGTTCGCTATTACGAAGACCATCCGGATCGGCAGGTCGACTACTTCAGCCTGCAATCTGCGGATAGCCGCGCAGTATTGCAGCGCGAACGCCACGGTACGCTGCTGGTGGATAACGAACGCAAATTGAATTTGTACCTGCGCGGATTGTGGCATGACGACGACATGCTGATTCCCTACAGCAGTGCCTACGACGAGTTGCGCAAACCGATTCCGTATTACGACAAACTGGGCATTCGTCTGCCCGACGTATACAACGATACACAAGGCATCACGGGGCTGGACCGCTATCGCGCCACGCTGGCGCACATCGCCGCCCACCGCCGGTGGACCACGGCCATCATCGCCGACAACATGAGTCCGTTCCAGCGCATGGCCGCGGAGTTTCTGGAAGACAGCCGCGTGGAATATCTGGCCATGCGCGAATACCCGGGCCTGCGCCGCATCTTCAAAGCCTTGCATCCCATCCCGGCGGAAGGTGCCTGCGATCCGCAAGCAACCTCCACAGTACGGCATCGCCTTGCGATGCTGTCGCGCGCCATCCTCGATGCGCACCATCCATACAAAAATACCGACATCGTCGAGTTTGCGCAGCGTTTTCATCAACTGATGAATGGCGACAAAACCGGCACACAGGATATCGCCGATTTAGCAGTTTCCTTCATCACCAAAACGCGCCTGCAAAGCGACAACCTCGCCAACACGCACTTTGCCGATACGGTCATCGACTACCGCGACGATAACCGCCAGATGTGGAAGTTCATCGAGGAGGGCGACGAGGAAGAAGCTTTCGACGAGCCGCGCAAGATCGAGCCGGGCGAAGAAGTGAATGCCCTGCCGCCGCGTCATTATCCCGAATGGGACTACAACAACCAGAGCTATCGCCCCGACTGGGTGAGCGTATATGAAGGCCTGCATCCGCAGGGCAATGCCGCCGACATCGACCGTCTGCTGGAAAAACATGCCGGGCTGGCCAAACGCTTGAAGAAGATACTCGACCTGCTCAAGCCGCAGGACAAAGTACGCATCCGCTATCAGGAAGAAGGCAGCGAGCTCGACCTGGATGTCGCAATCCGCTCGCTTATCGACTTCAAGAGCGGTGCGCAACCCGATCCGCGCATCAACATGAGCCACCGCAACGACAGGCGCAGCATCGCCGTGATGGTGCTGCTCGACCTGTCCGAATCGCTGAATGAGAAAGCGGCCGGTAGCGAACAGACCATCCTCGAACTCAGCCAGGAAGCTGTGTCTTTACTGGGCTGGGCGGTGGAAAAACTGGGCGACCCATTTGCCATCGCCGGCTTTCATTCCAACACGCGCCACGAAGTGCGCTATCTGCACATCAAGGGCTACAGCGAGCGCTGGAACGACGAAGTAAAAGGCCGACTGGCCGCAATGGAAGCAAGCTATTCCACGCGCATGGGCGCCGCGATGCGTCATGCGGCGCACTATCTGGAAAAACAGACTGCGGACAAAAAGCTGATGCTCATCCTCACCGATGGCCAGCCCGCTGACATCGATACCAAGGATGGCAATCTGCTGATCGCCGATGCGCGCCAGGCGGTGAAGGAACTGGACCGGCAGGGCATCTACAGCTACTGCATCAACCTCGATCCCAAGGCCGACGAGTATGTGGCGGACATTTTCGGGCGCCAGTACACCATAATCGACAAGGTCGAGCAATTGCCGCAGAAATTGCCGGAATTGTTCATTTCATTGACCAAATAGCCGTAGAGAGCAAAACGTATTGCCTGTAAAATCAACATCCACGAGGAGAGCAGTAATGAGTAAGAGTTTGATCCAGTTCATCATTGAAGAACAACGTCACATCCCCAATGCCAGCGGCGATTTTACCGGCCTGTTGAGCGACGTTATTTCCGCTTGCAAGCAGATCGCGCATGACGTGAACAAGGGCGCATTGATCGGTGTGCTGGGCAGCGCCGGCAGCGAAAACATTCAGGGCGAGACCCAGAAGAAACTGGACATCATCACCAACGAAGTCTTCATCAAGGCCAATGAGTGGAGCGGTCACCTTGCCGCGATGGCGTCGGAAGAGATGGATGACATCTACCCGATCCCGGCCAAGTACCCCAAGGGCAAGTACCTGATCACGTTCGACCCGCTGGACGGCTCTTCCAATATCGACGTGAACATCTCAGTCGGCACCATTTTCTCCATCCTGCGCTGCCCGGAAGGCGTGACCAACCCGACAGCGGCCGATTTCATGCAGCCCGGTACCAAACAGGTTTGCGCGGGCTACGCGCTGTACGGCCCGAACACCATGATGGTGATCACCACCGGCCAGGGCGTGAACGGCTTCACACTGGATCGCGACGTGGGCGACTTCTTCCTGACCCACCCCAACATGACTATTCCGGAAGATACCGCCGAGTTCGCCATCAACATGTCCAACCAGCGTTACTGGGAAAAGCCGGTGCAGCGTTATGTCGACGAGTGCATGAAGGGCAAGGACGGCGGCCGCGAGAAGAATTTCAACATGCGTTGGGTTGCCTCCATGGTGGCCGAAGTACACCGCATCCTCACGCGCGGCGGCATTTTCATGTATCCGTTCGACACCAAGGACCCGACCAAGGCTGGCAAACTGCGCCTGATGTACGAAGCGAACCCGATGTCGTTCATTGTCGAACAGGCAGGCGGTGCCAGCTCAACCGGCCGCGAACGCATCATGGAAGTACAACCCACCGGTTTGCATCAACGCGTACCCGTTATTCTCGGTTCGAAGAAGGAAGTAGAACGTGTCGTGGGTTATCACAAAGGAGTGTAAGCAATGTCCAAGCCGCTCGTAGCCATTGTTATGGGTAGTTCAAATGATTGGGAAATCATGCAGCAGGCCGCACGTGCCCTGCAGGATTTTGGTGTGACGTTCGATTCGCGAGTCATCTCTGCGCATCGCTCGCCCGATCTGTTGTTCGACTACATCAAGGATATGAGCGCGCAAGGCGTGCAATGCTTCATCGCCGGTGCAGGCGGCGCGGCGCATCTGGCTGGTGTGATCGCCGGCAAGACCACGCTTCCAGTGCTGGGCGTGCCGATTCCTTCCAAATATTTGAAGGGCATGGACTCGCTGCTGTCCATCGTGCAGATGCCGAAAGGTATTCCTGTAGCGACCTTCGCCATCGGCGAAGCGGGGGCGGCGAACGCGGGATTGTTTGCCGTATCCATGCTGGCATTGAACGATAAAATCCTGGCGCAGAAACTGGCCGATTACCGTAAACAACAAGCCGAACAAATTGCAGCAACCACTTTACCAGCATTGAGTTGAATACAAGTAGGATGGGTTGAGCGCAGCGATACCCATCGTTTTAACAGATACAGATGATGGGTATCGCTGCGCTCAACCCATCCTACATAATTGCTTTGAGGTCTCCATGTCCGCCCTACACGAATCCAACCTGACCAGCCTTAAATTCCTGCACCGCGGAAAGGTGCGCGACCTTTATGAAGTGGATGCTGATCACTTGCTGATCGTACAAACCGACCGCTTGTCCGCTTTCGACGTCATTCTGCCTACGCCGATCCCAGGCAAGGGCGAGGTGCTGACTGCCGTGTCGAATTTCTGGTTCAAAAAATTGGGCAATATCATTCCCAATCACCTTTCCGGAATTGACCCCGAATCTGTCGTGAAGACCGACGCGGAAAAAGCACAAGTGCGCGGCCGTGCCTTCGTCACCAAGAAACTGAAACCACTGCCGATCGAAGCCATCGTGCGCGGCTACCTGGCCGGTTCGGGCTGGAAGGACTACAAGAAGACCGGCGCCGTGTGCGGCATCCAGTTGCCGGCCGGCATGCAGGAAGCGCAGAAACTGCCACAGGCGATATTTACACCCTCCACCAAGGCCCCTGCTGGCGCCCACGACGAAAACATTTCGTTTGAGGAATCAAAGAAATTGCTGGGGGCCGACATGGCCGAACAAGTGAAGAACGCCACGCTGGCGCTCTATACCCAGGCGGCGGAATATGCGCTCACACGCGGCATTATCATCGCCGACACCAAGTTTGAATTTGGCACTGATGCGGCAGGCAAGCTGTACCTGATCGACGAAGCGCTGACGCCCGATTCATCGCGCTTCTGGCCCGCCGACCAATACAAGGTCGGCACCAATCCGCCCAGTTTCGACAAACAGTTCGTGCGCGATTGGCTGGAATCTTCCGGTTGGAACAAGAAACCGCCTGCACCGCAGGTTCCCGCAGACGTGCTGCAAAAGACGGCCGACAAATACCGCGAAGCTCAGCGGCTCCTGACGGGGGCTTGAGCATTATTCGTGCATTCTCGTGGATGGCTTTCAGCGCGTGCGGACAAGTTGAAGCGCACTTAAACAGAAGGGGTGGTATTTCTGCATCGAATACGGTCAGCTGCAAAATCAAGCTGCAACTGGCCGTGTTTTTTCGTAATTACTTGGCGGCGGGCTCCAGCCCCTTCAATACGCGGAAACGCTGCTTCTCTGCTTCGTAGCGCGCCTTCACTGCGGCAGATTCTTTCTGACTGTTTTCAAGTTCCTTTTGCAGCTTTGCTACGCGCTGTTCTGCGGCAGTGATATCGTCTGTCAGAGATTGCGGAATCGCCCAGCCCCTTTTTGTGCGGACATCGCTTTCCTGATGCAGTTCTTCCAGCGTGGTCTTGGCCGATGTGATCAGGGTAGTGTAGCTGTTGATACGTGCTTCGATCTGCAACAGGCTGCGGTCGCGCGAAAGGTCGATTTCTTTTTCGGTGGTGAAACTGTTCAGCAGGGCTTCATCTCGGCGGCGCGCTTCCTTGGCTTCCTTATCTTCGACGGTTTCCTTTTTTGCCGAATTCTGTTTGCTCATGTCGAAAGTTTCGCTGCGGTCGGAAACACGGCCTTTGTCGAGTTGCTGCGTGTCGCGGTCGGCATATTCAGGCGGGATAACTTCACCGTAATGCGTCTGCCCATTCTTGTCTACCCACTTGAACAGCTTGGCTTCGGCGTTCAAGGAAATCGCCGCACATAAAGCAACAGCACCCACCAGCAATTTGGAATTGATCATCATTTCACTCCGTAACGGTCACGATAAGATTGCACCGCGTGCAGATTCTGCACCAAGTCCGCCTGCCCCTGCAAATAACCGAGCAAATCATCCAGTGCGGCAATAGATATAACGGGCAAACCATAATCGCGGTTGACCTCCTGCACTGCGGACAACTCGCCTTGCCCGCGTTCCATGCGATCCAGCGCAATAACTACACCGCACGGTGTGGCACCCGCCGCGCGGATTAGTTCAATGGACTCGCGCACCGAAGTGCCCGCCGAAATCACATCGTCGATAATGAGTACCCTGCCCTGCAGCTTGGCACCCACGGTGTTGCCACCCTCGCCGTGATCCTTGGCCTCTTTGCGGTTGAAGCAATAAGGCAGATTACGTCCCTGTTCGGCCAGCGCGATGGAAGTGCCCGCTACCAGCGGAATACCCTTGTAGGCTGGACCGAACAGCATATCGAATTCCACGCCCGAGGCCAGAATGGCCTGCGCATAGAACCGGCACAGCTCGCGCAATGCAGCGCCATCCTGAAACAGGCCGGAGTTGAAGAAGTAGGGCGAAAGACGACCTGCCTTGGTCTGAAACTCGCCAAAGCGCAACACATTCTGTGCGACGGCGAAGTGGATGAAATCCTGGCGGAAAGATTGCATGAAAGACTTGGCGAACGGATTGAACAGTGCCGCTATTATAATGCCCGCACCCATCAACGAGACAAAACATGCGAATAATCACCCTCAACCTCAACGGCATCCGCTCCGCCTGGAACAAAGGCCTGCTGGAATGGTTCGGCAAACAGAATGCCGACATCCTGTGCGTGCAGGAACTCAAAGCCCAAGCAGCTGATATGACACCGGAAATGCTTGCCCCCCTCGGCTACCACGGCTATTTCCACTATGCCGAGAAGAAGGGTTATAGCGGCGTCGGCATCTACTGCAAAACCAAACCGGATAACGTGATAATCGGCCTCAATATTCCCGAATTCGATGCCGAAGGGCGCTACATCGAAGCCCAATTCGGCAACCTCAGCGTCGTGTCTCTGTACCTGCCTTCAGGTACCAGCGGCGAAGAAAGACAAGCGGTGAAATTCAAGTTCATGGAATCCTTCATGCCGCATCTGGTGGCGCTCAAACAAAGCGGTCGCGAATTGATCGTCTGCGGCGACTGGAACATCGCCCACACCGAAAAAGACCTGAGGAACTGGCGCGGCAACAAAAAGAATTCAGGGTTCCTCCCCGAAGAACGCGCATGGGTTACTGCGCTTCTCAACGAAGTCGGCTTCGTCGACGTGTTCCGCAAACTGCATCCCGAACTGGAAGCCTACACCTGGTGGTCGAACCGCGGCCAAGCCTGGGCTAAGGATGTGGGTTGGCGGCTGGATTACCAGCTTGCCACACCGGATATGGCCGGGAAGGCAGTAACGACGGGCATCTACAAGGAACAGCGTTTTAGCGACCACGCGCCGTTCATGGTGGATTACGCGGAATAACAAAGAAAATATATGCACCAGTCCTCTCGCCCGCTGGCGGGAGAGGGCTAGGGTGAGGGTCGCTGTGAAATGAAGAACCTTGGCATGAATGCAGTAATTTTGAGGCTACCAGACAAATGAAAACGATCAACGAAAATTTGATACTGCTACTGACCGGCATCCTCCTCCTCGCCATCACCGCCATCCACCCCCACGACTACCTCACCTGGTGGATGGAGACCCTCCCCATCTTTATCGCCGCCCCCATCCTCGTCGCCACATACAAGAATTACACCCTCACCCCGTTGCTCTATCGCCTGCTGTTACTGCACGCGCTCATCCTTATGGTCGGCGGGCACTACACCTACGCCGAAGTCCCGCTAGGCTACTGGATGCAAGACTGGTTCGGCTTCGCGCGCAACAACTACGACAAGATCGGCCACCTCGCCCAAGGCTTCATCCCCGCCATGCTGTTCCGCGAACTGCTGCTGCGCAGCTCGCGGCTACGCCAGGGCAAACTGCTGTTCACGCTGGTGGTTGCCAGTTGCCTTGCCGTCAGTGCCAGCTACGAACTCATCGAATGGGCGGCGGCAGAGATGATGGGAGAGGGCGCGGATGCCTTCCTCGGTACACAGGGTTATGCGTGGGATACGCAGTCGGATATGTTGATGGCGTTGATCGGGGCGATTGTTGCGCAGGTGTTGCTGGGGAAGGTGCAGGACGTTCAGCTCCAAGGTAGGGTGCAATAACCAACGGGCATTGCGCCGTATGGGAGAATCAAAACATCCGGTGCAATGCGCTGCGCTTATTGCACCCTACGCGGGCTAATTCGGTTCCGAATTCCTTAGCTTACGAACTGCGGCAGCCTTTATCTCCAACGCCCAATGAATTCCTACCGCAACGGGGCAAAGAAGCAGAAGGATACCAATTCGGTTGCCGCCGTCAGAAGGTGCGTTGAATACAAAAATGATTGGGTAGATTGAGGAAAGCATTCCTACCAATAGCCTCGTGTATAGAAAACGAATTTCTGTCGTTTGCCTTAGGTTGAGGCGAGCAAACATTTGCCAAAGTGCAATTACACCTAACAAACCCCCTATCCATAGACCCAAAACAATAAACGAAGGTTCCCAAGCGTTTAGTGACGGTCCTGCTAACAACCAAGGGGCCGAAAGTAACAAAAAGAGAGATGAAGGCAGAACGACAATTCCTGCTTCAAATAGAAAGAAAATTTCTCCAATAGACTTTGGGACTCTCGGCCATGCTGTCAATTGTGGATTTCGCTCAAACTTTTCATTGAGAGGTGAGGAAGTTTTCTCACTCCACGGCGCAACCTTTAACAACAACACCATTCCCGGTATCGCCAACACTGCGCACAGCAAAAAGAACATCGTCCATCCCATGGATTCCACCAGCCATCCCGTTGCGGCATTGGCGAATGTGCGCGGTATCGCCATCAAACTGGTGAACAGTGCGAACTGGGTTGCCGTGTAAGCGGGGTGGGTGGTGCGGGCGATGAAGGCGACGAAGGCGACGGTGCCGAGGCCGACGCCGAGCGCTTCCATTCCGATGACCAGCGCAAGCTGGGTGCGTTCGAGCGCGCCGATCTCGCTGTGGTAGCCGACCGAGGCGAGCCAGGCGAAGCCGAAGATGGCGAGCAGTTGCACCACACCGAACAGCCACAGCGCGCGGTTGATGCCGATCTTCACCATCCACAGACCGCCGAGCATGCCTCCGATGATGGAGGGCCACAGTCCCGCGTTCTTGGCGATGAGGCCGATGTCGGTCTTGGAGAATCCCATGTCGAGGTAGAACGGCGTGGCCAGCGCAGTACACATGCTGTCGCCGAGTTTGTAGAACAGCAGGAAGGCCAGCACCAGCAGCGCGCTGTTCCATCCTTTCCGCGTGATGAACTCGTGGAACGGTTCCACCACCGCTTCGCGCAGCGTCTTGGGGGGCGAAGCGCGGTGCGGTTCGCTCACCATCAGCGTCATCGCCATGCCGGGCAGCATGAACAGGGCGGTGATGATGAACACCGTGCTCCACGGTAGGAAGTCGGCCAGGATCAGCGACAGCGAACCGGGCACCAGCCCGGCGATGCGGTAGGCATTGACGTGGATCGCATTGCCCAATCCCATCTCGACATCGTTCAACAGCTCGCGGCGATAAGCGTCGAGCACGATGTCCTGTGTAGCGCTCAGCACCGCGAGCAGGGTGGCGATCCATGCGATGGCGACGAGGTCGCTGGTCGGTGAGAAGCCGCCCATGGACGCGATGACGACCAGCAGGCCGATCTGCGTCAGTAACATCCAGCCGCGCCGACGGCCGAGAACGGGCACGACATAGCGGTCGAGGAAGGGCGACCACAGAAACTTCCAGGTGTAGGGAAACTGGATCAGCGCGAACAGGCCGATGGTCTTGAGGTCAACCTGCTCGCTGCGCAGCCAGGCTGGCAGCAGGTTGAACAGCAGGAACAGAGGCAGGCCGGAGGTGAAACCGGTGAAAACGCAGATGAGCATGCGTTTGGTGAAGAGTTGCTCCCAGACGGTCATGGGTTAAGCGTCGCGGCGGAAGCGATACACAGCCGTGCTGCCGCGCAGGTTCGGCATCACCAGCACGTCGTTGCCATTTGCCATGACATGCCTTCCCAGAATACGGATGCCGAGGTGCGCGCAAAGGATCTCGAAATCATCCAGCGTGCACAGGTGCACGTTGGGCGTGTCGTACCACTGATAGGGCATTTCATCCGACACTGGCATATTGCCGAACATGACTTGCAGACGGTTTCGCCAGTAGCCGAAGTTGGGGAAGCTGACGATGCCTTCGCGTCCCACGCGCACGATCTCTTTCATCAGCGCTTCGGTGTGACGCGTGGCCTGCAACGTTTGAGACAGGATGACGTAGTCGAACGAGGCATTCTCGAAATCGGCAAGGCCGGATTCCAGGTCGGTCTGGATCACGTTGACGTTGTTGGCAATGCAGGCGGCGATGTTCTGGTCGTTTATCTCGACGCCGTAGCCGCGTACTTCGCGCGTCTCGCGCAGGTAGCGCAACAGGCTGCCGTCGCCGCAACCGAGGTCGAGCACGGAGGAGCCTTGGGGTATCCAGGCTGCAATGGCGGCGAAGTCGGGGCGGGCTTCTATAATCGACGTGTTCATATTGACACCTCCGAGAGAGTAGCTGGGCACTCTGTCGCTTGGTGTGGTCGGTGTCCGCAAGCACTCGCGGACGGTCGCATCCTCGTTAAACGGGGCCCCTGCTTCCTGCTCATGCTGCTACCTCCCTTGCAACACCGTCCAGATAATTACGCATCACCGCAAAGTACTGCTCGTCATCCATCAGGAACGCATCGTGACCGTGCTGCGAAGATATCTCCGCGTAACTCACGTCGCGCTTGTTGTGCAGCAGCGCATGCACGATCTCGCGCGAACGCTCCGGCGCAAAGCGCCAGTCGGTGGTAAACGACACCACGAGAAACTTGGCCTTGGCTACGGCGAAGGCACGATTCAGATTGCCGTCCAGTTCGCGCGCCGGGTCAAAATAATCCAGCGCCTTGGTCATCAGCAGATACGTATTGGCGTCGAAATACGCGGCGAACTTGTCGCCCTGATAGCGCAGGTAGGACTCGATCTGGAACTCGATGTCGTAGCTGAAATTCAACTTGCCCGTGCGCAGCTCGCGTCCGAACTTGTCCGCCATCGCATCGTCGGAAAGATAAGTGATATGTCCCAGCATGCGTGCCAGGCGCAGGCCGCGCGTGGGCACCACGCCGTGCTGGTAGAAGTCGCCGTTATGGAAATCCGGGTCGGTCAGGATGGCGCTGCGCGCGACATCATTGAAGGCGATGTTCTGCGCGGTGAGATGCGGCGCGGAAGCGATGGCCAGCACATGCCGCACACGGTCTGGATAGGACAGCGCCCACTGCATTGCCTGCATGCCGCCAAGGCTGCCGCCGAGCACGGCGGCGAATTGCTCGATGCCGAGCAGGTCGGCCAGGCGCGCTTGCGATTCAACCCAGTCTTCCACGGTGATCACCGGAAAACTTGCGCCGTAAGGTTTGCCGGTTTGAGCGTCGATGCTGGAAGGCCCGGTTGAGCCGTGGCAGCCGCCGAGATTGTTCAGCCCGATGACGAAAAACTTGTTGGTATCGATGGGCTTGCCCGGTCCGACCATGTTGTCCCACCAGCCGATGTTCTTTTCATCATTGGCATAGTAACCGGCGACATGATGATGTCCGGACAGCGCATGGCAGATCAGGATGGCATTGGATTTGTCGGCATTCAGCGTGCCGTAAGTCTCATACATCAAGTCATAGCGCGGCAACACCGCACCGCTCCTGAAAGTGAGCGGCTTGTCAAAAGAAGCGCGTTGGGCGCTGGCGATGCCTGCAGATGTGTTCAATGAAGCTCCAAAAGAAAAAACCCGCATAGCTTGGGCTAAAGCGGGCCAACTCGCTTTAGCTGGTATATTTAACGTGCCCCGCAAGCTGATTCAAATCGGCACGGGGTGAAGTGTCCGTGTTTTGCCAAAACGTGTCAACCAAAAGCCTTCTGCTACAGGCGAGGATATGGGCAGAGGGGTATTCCGGCTAAAGAATGCCCGAAAAAATATTTTGCAGACTTGTAGTCAAATGAATTGCCACTGCGTTCTATGCAGTAAGCCCCATCGATTTACGGGTGATCGCCTTCAAACACTACATAAAGGAGCATAACCATGAAAAGCGTACTGATCATTGCAGGAACCTTGCTGACTCTTTCTGCCTCCGCCTATGCGGATGACGCCCCCTCTCCCGCTGCCAATCGCCTGGACAATCGCGGGGACCGCATCGAGCAACGCTTGGATAATCGCGGCGACCGCATCGAAAACAGGCTGGATAACCGTGGTGACAGAATCGAGGACCGCATGGATAATCGTGCCGACAAGGCGCGTGCTGCGGGCAATGAAGAGAAAGCTCAAAGACTTGAACGCAAGGGCGACCGCGTCGATCAGCGCCTGGACAGGAAAGGCGACCGCATCGATAACCGTCTGGACAAGAAGGGTGAGCGCATCAACCGCCGTCTCGACCGCCGCTCACGCAACACAAACCGATAAACCAAAGCGCATAACCGATCTCCATGGGGCATGACCGAGATATCCAGAACATGCAGGCTTTTCTCGCCGGTATCGAAGGTCGTGCCTTTCGCATCGCTCAGTTTGCCACCGGCAACCGCGACGATGCGCTGGAATTGGTGCAGGAAGCCATGATCAAGCTGGCGCAAAATTATGTGGGACGAAATGCGGACGAGTGGAATCCCCTGTTTTACAGCATTCTGCAAACCCGCATTCGCGACTGGCACCGGCGGCAATCCGTGCGCAACCGTTTCAGGACCTGGTTCGTGCGGCATGAAGATGATGAGGAAGACGCGCTGGAGCAATATCCCGCTGCCGACTCCAGCGATCCGGCAACCCGCCTGGAAAGCGAACAGTTCATGACGCGCCTGGACCAGGAATTGAGCGCACTGCCTTACCGGCAACAGCAAGTATTTCTGCTGCGGGTATGGGAAGGGCTGGATATCGCCCAGACCGCCGAGGCGATGCAATGCTCGGAAAGCAGCGTGAAGACGCACCATGCACGCGCGTTGCAGAAACTGCGGGAACAACTGGAGGAACTTCGATGAAACCCGACGATGATGCATTCGAGCAGAGAGTCCGGGCGACGCTGGATAACAGCGTCACCGGCCTGGATATGGATACACGCAGACGGCTGAGCAACATTCGCCGCGAGGCGTTCGAGCGCAAGCCGTTCCTTTCGCGCTGGGCGGGCTTCGGGCACTGGGTTCCGGCAACCGCGTTTGCCGCAGTCGCCGTGCTGGTTGTGGCCATGATGATCAGGCCTGCGCAGCAGGGCCCCGAACTGCTCGCGGCGGCGGATACGGAAATTGTGCTGGAGCTGCTCACCAATGA
This sequence comes from Sideroxyarcus sp., assembly GCA_049286265.1. GTDB lineage: Bacteria > Pseudomonadota > Gammaproteobacteria > Burkholderiales > Gallionellaceae > Sideroxyarcus. Next base: position 821 of record JBAQDF010000001.1, on the reverse strand, counting down.
TGACGTATCCGGCGATCCGGATTTTTATGTGTGGCTGGACGTAGCGCTACTGGATGAGGAGGCGCCAAGTGACGCGAGCTAGATACTGGATGGCAATGGCCTTGCTGCTCGCCCTTCCGAATGTCCATGCGGAAGAAAGCGATCCACCGCTGGAATTGATCGAAATGCTGGGCGAAACGGATCAGGTGGAAGCCGAACTCGAAATCGCCATGGCGGAAGTCGAGGTAAAAGTGAACGAGAAAGAGACTCACCCCCAGGAGGTGAAAGATGATGAATAAAGTGCAAACCAGTCTGCGCCGAGGCGCGATGGCCCTGATACTGGCGCTGGTTGCCGGATTTGTTTCAACGAGCGCGTTTGCCGCGGGCATAGCCTGGAGCGACCTGAATCCGCAGCAGCAACAGGTATTGTCTTCGGTAAAAGACCGCTGGAGCACCCTGCCGCCGGAGAGGCAGGAACGTTTGAGCAAAGGTGCGGCAAAGTGGGCGAGCATGAGTCCGGAACAACGCGCCCAGGCGCGTGAGCGCATGGAACGTTTCAAAAAACTCACGCCGGAGGAAAAGGAATTTGTGAAGCAGCGCATTCGCGAATTCCGCGAACTTCCGCCGGAACAACGCCAGGCACTGCGCGAACGCTGGCAAAAACTTTCGCCGGAACAACGCGACAAGATCCGCGAACGGGTACGCAACATGACCCCTGAGCAACGTGAAAATGTCAGGCAGCGGAGAATGCAACGTCTGCAAAGAAAACAGCGCTAGCCGGGGAAGCGAGGGGCATTCGGGGGGATTTCAAGCAGTTGTAGGGTGCGCTTGCGCACCAGAGC